>JAHBXB010000002.1:0-600000 GCA_019636655.1 Phycisphaeraceae bacterium
CACGACAAGCACAGCCAAACCACCCTCCCCCCCCCCCCCCCCCCCCCCCGCCTACCCTCCCCCTGATCCGTGCTGGGGAGTAGCCTCCCGCACCGCCGCCCTTTCCACCGGGCGGTCGCCAGGCGGGCCGGGCCGGTCGTCAACACGGGGCAACCCCCTCGGGGTGCCCCCGGCCGCCCGTTGCGTTCGTTCCGGAACGCAAAGCGCAAGACCAACACAAGCCCGCTCCGCCCGCGCGAAGCGGCCCGGGCTTGGTTGTCCTCGCGAGCCGGAACCCCCCGAATGCCCCCCACGCCGCTCTTCCCCGCCTTCCTCACCCTCCTCTCCGCGCCCCCGGCAGGCCACCCCGGCATCGCCCTGCTGTACGCCGGCTTCATCGCTCTCATCATTGTCTTCCTCGCCCTCGACCTGGGCGTCTTCCACCGCCGCGCCCACGTCGTCTCGCTCCGCGAAGCCGCCACCTGGTCCGTCGTCTGGGCCACCTGCGCGCTCTCCTTCACCCTCTTCATCTACTTCGCCTACAACGGCCACTGGCTCGGCCTCGGCCTCGACGTCCCAATCGTCGGACGACCCGGCGAGTTCACCACCGTCTCCGGCGCCACCGCCGCCGGCCAGTACCTCGCCGGCTACATCGTCGAGTGGTCCCTCTCCGTCGACAACCTCTTCGTCATCGCCGTCATCTTCTCCTACTTCCGCGTCCCCCCGATGTACCAGCACCGCGTCCTCTTCTGGGGGATCCTCGGCGCCCTGGTCATGCGCGGCGGAATGATCGCCCTCGGCGCCGCCCTCATCCAGCGCTACGCCTGGACCACCTATCTCTTCGGCGGGTTCCTCATCTTCACCGCCATCAAGATGGCCCTCAGCCGCGCCGAGGACACCGACCTCAACAAGAGCCTCTTCGTCCGCATCGTCCGCGCCCTCTTCCCGATCTCCACCCGGCACGACGGCCAGCACTTCTTCACCCGCATCCCCCGCCCCGGTCACGCCGACGCCACGCGCCTCGCCGCCACCCCGCTCTTCCTCGCCCTCATCGTCGTCGAGTTCACCGACCTGGTCTTCGCGGTAGACTCCGTTCCGGCCATCTTCGCCATCACCGGCGACCCCTTCCTCGTCCTCACCTCCAACGTCTTCGCCATCCTCGGCCTCCGCTCCCTCTTCTTCCTCCTCGCCGACATGCTCCGCAGGTTCCACTACCTCAAGCCCGCCCTCGTCCTCATCCTCCTCTTCGTGGGCGTCAAGATGCTCCTCGTTCACACCCAACTCAAGATCAACACCGGCGTTTCGCTCCTCGTCGTCGTCGGCCTGCTCGGCGCGGGGGTCGCCGCCTCCTTCCTCCTTCCCCCCTCCGCCGCCGCCTCCAAGCAGCCATGACCCAGCCTCACACTCATCCCGCCCGAAAGGACCCGGCCATGCCCTACACCAGCCCCATCCGCTACGAAGTCTCCCGGATGCACGCCGCCGCGCTCTACTGCTCCGACGGCCGCCTCGGTGAGCACTTCGACGACTTCCTCCAGAACGGCCTCTCCCTCCCCCGCTACGACCGCCTCTGCCTCCCCGGCGGCCCCGCATGCCTCGCCGGGCACCCGCAGGCCAACCTCGAGGAGCAGGGCGTCGTCGACGAACTCCACTTCCTCGTCGAGGTCCACAAGCTCAAGCGCATCGTCCTCATCGCCCACCAGGGCTGCGCTTTCTACGCCACCCGCCTCGAACTCAAGGAGCCCCGCCTCGAACTCGTCCAGCGCGCCGACCTCGTCCGCGCCGCCGCCTTCGTCCACCGCGTCACCGGCCTCAACCACATCGAGGCCCACTTCGCCCGCCTCACCGACGGCAAGATGATCTTCGAATCCGTGCCCGTCTGATCCTCCGCGCGCCGCCCGCCCGCTCCTCTCCCCGAGGCCGCCATGACACGACTCATCATCACCTGGGGCCTCATCATCGGCCTCGCCAACCTCCTCTGGCTCTACCTCTCCTACTACCTCGGACTCCACACCAGCGGCGTGGTGCTCTTCCAGATCGTCCCCATCGTCTGGCTCGTCATCACCACCGCCGGCATGATCGCCGCCCTCCGCAGCATCCGCCGCGCCCAACCCGACCTGACCTACTCCCGCGGCCTCCTTGCCGGCCTCCTCATCTCGCTCATCACCGCCGCCATCGCCGTCCTCATGCAGGTCGGCTACTACACGCTGATCCACCCGAAGTGGCCCGAGTACATGGTCGAGCAGACCCGCCGTCACTTCGCCGACCTCGGCAAGTCCCAGGCGGAGATCGACCAGGCCGTCGAGACCGCGCGGAGCACCTTCACGCTCCCTGTTTACGCCGCGCAGTCCGCCATCAGCGCGCTCGTGGTGGGCGCCCTCATCACCGCCATCGCCATGGTCTTCCTGCGCGCCCGCCGCACCACGGCCCCCTGAACCCACGCCAGCCTTACCCCGCCCTCGATACCACCACCGCCGACACCGCGAGGAACACCGCGTAACTCCCCAGCAGCAGCGCCCCCTCCCACCGCGAGATCGTCTTTCCGTGCGTCCGGCTGATCGGCACCAGCGCCACCGCCAGCACCGCCATGTACGCCAGCGGCATCTTCAGCGACACATCCACCGTCGGCGGCGCGATCAGCCCCACAAGCCCGAACACCGCCCCCGCGTTGAACAGGCACGACCCGATCGCGTTCCCCATCGCCAAATCCGTCTGACCCTTCCGCACCGCCATCACCCCCGTCACCATCTCCGGCAGCGTCGTCCCCACCGACACGATCGTCACCCCCACGATCGCCGCCGGCACCCCCAGCGCGATCGCGATCCCGGCCGCCCCATCGCTCGCCAGCGAACCGCCCCCCGCCAAGAGCGCCAGCCCGCCCACGAAGCACGTGCCGATCATGATCCAGCTCATCGGCCCCTTCGCCATCATCGGGTCCTCGCCGACCGATTTCTCCTTCGCCCTCCCCCCGGCGCCGCGGGCCGCCATCATCGCCGACATCACCGTCCACACGCTGTACCCGCCGAACACCCCCAGCATCACCCCCACCTCCCACTTCGAGAACCCCCACGTCAGCCCCAGCGCCGCCATGAACACCAGGATCGCCGCGTTCAGCCACACCTCCACGCGCACCAGCCGCTCTTGCACCACCAGCGGCTTCACCAGCGCGCACACCCCAAGCACCAGCGCCATGTTGCAGAGGTTCGCCCCCACCACGTTCCCCAGCGCCAGGTTCCCCCGCCCCTTCCCCGCCGAAATCAGGTTCAGCGCCAACTCCGGCGCGCTCGTCCCCCACGCCACCAGCGTCAGCCCAACCACCAGCGGCGACACATCCAGCCGCCGCGCGGCGTCCACCGCCGCGGCGACCAACAGCCGCCCACCCACCAGCAGCAGCACCAGCCCGCCGCAAAACTGAAGCACGTGCGCAATCACGCTCGCAGCATACCTGCAACGCCACGCCGAAGAGCCGCTTCAAGGACCGCCCCGCGGCTCAGAACGGCACGAAGTGATCCCACGCCCGCCGCACCGCCCGCTCGGGCGTCCGAAGCACCGCAAACCGCTTCGCCGCCGGCGTCTCCACCCCCTCCCGCCGCACCCCCAGGTTCCGCTCGAAGTACGACACCGCCAGCGCGATCCCCGGCATCCACACGTCATCAACCACGATCACCCCGCCCGGCCGCACCATCCGGCACATGTAGTAGGTGTCGATGAAGGCGTTCTCGAAGTGGTGCCCGCCGTCGATGAACGCGAAGTCAAACGGAGCCTCACGCCCGCTCTCCACCGCCCCCGCCAACCCCGGCAGCGCCAGCAGGGAATCCTCGCGGATCACCGCGAGCCGATCGGCGACCCCCGCTCGCTCCGCCGACAGCACCCCCGAGTCACCCCACTGATCCAACTGGAACGGATCGACCGCCACGTGCCGCCACCCCCGCTCCTCCCCCTCAACGCTGAGCATCGCCTCGATGATGAACAGCGCCGAGAGCCCCATCGCGCACCCCACTTCGATCGTCCTCGCCGGCCCCCCCTCGCGCCCCCCACCGCCGCTCAGCTCGCGCACCGCCAGGTCTCGCAGGCACTCCCCCGCACCCTCAGTCAGGCCCGACGGATACACATCAACCGTCCCCCCGGACGCCGTCGGAGCCTTGCCTGATTCATAAAGAGCCTTTCGATGTGCACGCAACGCAGCGATCCGGCTGGATCCCCGATGCGGTGCCGCGGCCGGCATGGAAGTGCTGTGTGCCATCGTGGTACGAACCTCTGTTCGTGATCTCCGGGGTCGGTGGTATCGGCGTCCGGTCGATCGCCGCGTGAGAATGTCGCCGCCACAGCGTCTCCCCCTATCACCGCAAAATCGCCGCAAAACTCAGCACATACCCGCAAGTTACATTGGACGCCGCCCCCGCTCCGGTACACTGCCCTCATGAACCGCCGCGACTTCCTCCGCGCCGCCTCCCTCACCGCCCTCGCCGCGGGCTACTCGCTCGACCCCGCCGAGGCCGCCGCCGCGCTCATCGATGATCCCCCGGCGCCAACCCCGGCTCCCGCCGCCCCCTACCCGCCCCCGTTCGACAGCCACCCCGTCCTCCAGAGCCCCGCCCCCGACGGCATGACCGTCTTCATCTGCGTCAACACCATCTCCACCGCCTGGGTGGAGTTCGGCGAGACCCCCTCCCTCGGCCAGGTCACCCACAGCGCCCTCCACGGCCTCCGCTCCCTCTCCGGCCGCGTCCACCGCATCCGCCTCACGAACCTCAAGCCCGGCACCCGCTACCACTACCGCGTCGTCATCTGCCCCATCTCCTTCCGCAGCGCGTACAGGATCCGCCGCGGCGAGCCCGTCGCCTCCTCCACCTTCTCCTTCACCACCCTCGACGCCGGCCGCGGCCCCAAGGCCACGTTCTCCGTCATCAACGACACCCACGAAAACCCCGAGACCCTCGCCGCCGCCACCTCCTTCCTGAACGCCGCCCCCGCCGACCTCACGTTCTGGAACGGCGACATCTTCAACGACGTCCGCTCCGATCCGCAGATCGTCGAGCAGATTATGCGCCCCCCGCCCAACCTCCCCTACGCCGCGACCTCCCCCCTCTGCTTCGTCAGCGGCAACCACGACGTCCGCGGCATCCACGCCCGCTCCCTCGATGCCTTCATCGATGTCCCCGGTGGCAAGCGCCACTACCTCCTCCGCCAGGGCCCCGTCGCCTTCATCGTCCTCGACACCGGCGAGGACAAGGACGACAACCACCCCGGCTACGCCGGCCTCGGCGAGTTCAGCGCCTACCGCGAATCACAGCGGCTCTGGCTCGACGGCACGCTCAAGGACCCCCTCTTCCGCAGCGCGCCATTCAAGGTCGCCATCCTCCACATCCCCCTCCACGGCAAGGCCAGCAACGCTGACTGCCGCAACAAGTGGCACGCCCCTCTCGCCGCCGCGGGCATCGACCTCGCCATCAACGGCCACGTCCACGAGTTCGCGTACCACCCCCCCGACCGCGACCGCCCCTACGCCCAACTCGTCGGCGGCGGCCCCGCGCCCCCCACCGCCACCGTCATCCGCGCCGCGGCCGACCGCCGCCAACTTCTCGTCACCGTTCTCGACCTCTCCGGCAAGGAGATCGGCTCGTTCCCCTTCCGGCGCACCTGACCCCCAAACCCCGTTCATGCCTCGACGATCACCTCGAACCCGCCGTACATCATGCGCTTTACATCAAAAGGTGTGTTCTTCGGGTTGCACAACGCCGTCAGGCGCGGGTCCTTCATCAAATCCGCGTTGACGCGGTCCCGATGCGCCCGGGACTTGTACACGATCCACGAGAACACCACCGTCTCCCCCTTCTTCGTCTTCAGCACCTTCGGAAACGGCGCCCCCAGCTTCACCGCCAGGTCCTCGCCCACGCACTCGCGGTATTCCAGCGCCCCGTGCTCTTTCCACAACTTCGAGGCCTTCTTCGCCAGCGTCTTGTACGCAGCCATGTTCTTGGTCGCAACCGGGATGACGAACCCATCGACATAACGCGCCATGTGGTCTCTCCAGAGGGGGCACCTGATGCTCAGACGACGACAATGGAGCGGAGGAGACTCGAACTCCCAACTTCCAGCTTGCAAAGCTGGCACTCTACCAATTGAGTTACCGCCCCGCCGCGGCGGAACGTCCCGCCGAGCGTGGTCCATTCTCAGTGCGCCACCTTCCACGGTCAAGCGAGCCCGGTTCCATCACATCCTGCTGCCCCTGCTCCTTGCCTCGTGCCTTTTTCTCACAGCCGCCCTCCCTGCGGCGTCTCCGCAGCCTCCGACCGCACGCGATGCCCGTACCTTCAGGCCTTCTCTCCACGGTTTCCGCTTCGTCAACAGTTTCACCGGCTCGCCCCTCCCCTTCGACGCCCCCGCCCTCGCCGGCCGCCTCAACCTCCCCTCCACGTTCGGCCTCTGCGGCGGCATGTCCGCGGCCGCTGCCGACTACTTCCTCGCCGCGAGGCCGATCCCCTCCCAATTCTCCGTCCCCGCCCGCGGCTCCGCGCTCTACGCGTTCATCTACGCCCGCCAGACCGATTCGCTCGGCGCCGCCTTCTCGCAGGCCTCCAGGTTCGCCCGGTGGATGACCCTCCCCGATTCCGGCCCGGCGGGCGTCGCGCGCCTCACCGGCGACCAGTGGCCGTCCATCCGGGCCAGCCTCGACGAGGGACGCCCCACGTCCCTTGGCCTCGTGCTCGTCGGCCCCAACCGCCCCGGCGCCCTCTGGCAGAACCACCAGGTTCTCGCGTACGCCTATACCACCCGTCCGGACGCGCAGGTCGATGTCCACATCTACGACCCCAACTTCCCGTCCACCGACGACGCCGTCCTCCGCCTCACCCTCCGCGCCCGCATCGCCGACGGCCCAATCCGCGCCTTCGGCATCGCGATCCCCGATCCCTATCTCGCGGTCCACGTCGAACGAATCGTCCCTCGCCGATCCCGTACCCCTGTCCGCGGCGTCTTCCTGATGCCCTACTCCCCCAAGCCGCCCCCGGAGGGCCTGTGACGAGCGCCGCCGATAACCATCCCGCGCCCGGCACCGGCGCCCCGCCCGGTTCAGCGCGGTGCGGACGTGGTCGATACCACGACCGGCGCCACCCCGGCGCTCCGGGGAGCGCCTCTGTTGAAACTCAAGACCAAACTTATCCTCGCCTGCGCCGCGGCCACGCTGCTGCTCATCCCCGCCGTCTACGTCGCCGTCTCCCGCGTCTACATGGTCGGGTTCCTCCGGGCCGACGACCGCGAGGCCGGCGAATCGATGGGCCGCGTCGAGAGCGCCCTCAAGCGCACGCTCACCACGCTCAACTCCAAGGCCGCCGACTGGGCCCAGTGGGACGACTCGTACGAGTACATGGGCGAACCCACCCAGCGGTTCATCGACTCGAACGTCCACGACATGGCGCTGGCCAACCTGGGCCTGAGTGCGATCGTCTTCCTGCGGCCCGACGGCAGCGTCCAGCACGCCCTTGGGCGAGACCTGGAGGCCGGCGCTCGCGCCCCCATCCCGGCGGGGCTGGACCGGTATTTCACGCCCGGCAGTCCGCTGCTGGCGCCCCCCGGCAGCGCTGATGGCCGCGCCGGCCTGGTCATGCTCGAGTCCGGCCCGCTCATGGTCTCGTCGCGCCCGATCCTTGATAACACGGCCACCAAGCCCGCGCGGGGCACGCTCTTGTTCTGCCGCTTCCTCGACCGCTCGGAGATCGAACGGATCGGGCACCAGTCGACCGTTCAGCTTACCGCGCTCCCGATCAACGACCGCAATCTCCCCACCGACATGCGCGCCGCGATGCTCCGCCTGAACTATGGCGCGACGAGAGTCGAGTCCCCGCTCGATTCGGAACGCATCGGCTCGTACGCCGCGGCGGCCGACTTCTTCGGCAAGCCGGCGCTGCTCCTGCGGGCCGTGCAGCCGCGGAGCGTGTACGCCGAGGGGGTGCGGAGCAGTTGGTACCTCATCTATACGATCGCGGCGGTATGCGTGGTCTTCGGGGTGCTGTGCGTGGTGCTGGTGCACCGGGCGGTCGTGGCCCGGCTTGAGCGGTTGACACGCGCGGTCGCGAACGCCAACTCGCCCGACGACCTGATCGCCCCGATCGCGGTCCGCGGCAGCGACGAGATCGCGGCGCTCGCCGGCGCGATCAACGGCTTCCTGGACCGGATCCGCACCTCGCAGGGCGAGCTGGCGGCCAAGTCCCGCGAGCTGGAGGCCGCGTCCCGGGCCGCAGGGGCCGCGAGCATCGCCAAGTCGCAGTTCCTCGCCAACATGTCCCATGAGATCCGCACGCCGATGACGGCGCTGCTCGGGTACGCGGACCTGCTGTGCGATCCGGCGTCCACCCAGGCCGAGCGGCGCGAATACGCCGGCGCGATGAAGCGCGGCGGCGACCACCTGATGGCGATCATCAACGACATCCTCGATCTCTCCAAGGTCGAGGCCGGCGCCATGAGCATCGAGCGGATCGACTGTTCGGTCGCCGACGTCGCGGGCGACGTGGCGGCCATGGTCCGGGACGCCGCGGCGGACAAGGGCCTTGCTCTGGAGCTGGCGTTCGAAACCCCCGTTCCTGCGATGGTCCGCACCGATCCGACGCGCCTGCGGCAGATCCTGCTCAACCTGGTCGGGAACGCGATCAAGTTCACCTCTCGCGGCGGGGTGCGGCTGGGTGTGCGGTACGAGGCCGAATCGGCGCGCGGGCCGCGGGTGCGGTTCACCGTTTCGGACACGGGGATCGGGATGCGGGAGGACCAGGTCGAGAAACTCTTCCGGCCCTTCGCGCAGGCCGACACCTCGACCACGCGCCGTTACGGCGGCACCGGGCTGGGGCTGGCGATCTCGCAGCGGCTGGCGTGGGCGCTCGATGGCGACATCGAGGTGGCCAGCGAGCCGGGCAAGGGGAGCGAGTTCACGCTGACGGTGGGGACCGGCGGCGTGGCCGATGGGCCGATGGTAACGGCGCCGGGCGCCCGGAGCGATGCGGCGGGCAAGCCCGGCGCGGTGCGGGTGGAGGCGTCGGTGCTGCTGGCCGACGACGGCGCGGACAACCGGCGGCTGATCTCGCACGTGCTGAAGCGCGCCGGGGCACGCGTGACGGTGGTGGAGGATGGGCGGCAGGCGGTGGAGGCGGCGCTGGCGGGGGCGTTCGACGTGGTGCTGCTGGACATGCAGATGCCGGTGCTGGACGGGTACCACGCGGCGCGGGAGCTGCGCGCGGCGGGGTACACGCGGCCGGTCGTGGCGATCACGGCGCACGTGCTGGCGGATGAGCGCGACCGGTGCCTTGGGGCGGGGTGCGACGATTACCTGACCAAGCCGATCGATCGGCGGCGGCTGCTGGAGACGTGCCGGCGGTGGGCGGCCCGGGGCGAGGCCGGGGAAAGCGGACCTTTGAGGGCGGCGGCGTAGCGACGGGCGCGGCTGGATAACGGCGGCGTGCCCGGCCGGGGCGGCACAGGCGTCACGGCTTGCCGCGGCCGCCGCGATTCCCCGGCTTGCCCGGACAAGACGGTGCGACGGCCGACCGATAGCCGGGGAGTCGAACAACCGCACACTCGATCGGGAGCCGGTCAATGTCAACCTCCAAGCATGCGTTTGATCAGGTGAAGTCGATCCTCGGGAAGTTGGACCGGTCGATCGACGCCGCGAGGGCGCGGCGGCTGGAGCCGGCGGCACCGGCGGTGCAGCCGACGATCGGAGAGGCGAAGCGGGAGAACGGGCTGGCGGGCGGCCCCGAGATCCCGGTTGCTCGTGCGATTCGGAGCGACACCCCCCAGATGCTGGCGACCCCATTGCCCCCCAGGACACAGCCGAGACTCGCGTGAGCCCCATTCAAAGAACGACCCGCCGCGTCGGGCGCGTGGTCCGCGGCGGACGGCCTCAGGCTCCTGAACCACCTCCTGAACGGTCAACGCGAATCATGTTCCGGCAAATCCTCAAGCGGCTTGGGCCATTGGGTGATGCGACGCCGAGTACGGCGGGCGCCCAGGCGAATCTACCCCTTGCCGAGCGACAGGCCACGGGGGTCGGCGGGCCGGCGCGTGCGAGCGGCGGCAAGTTGTTCACCTTCGATCTGCTGGGTCCGACGGCGGTGGTCACGATCATGGAACGGCACCTGACGGCGCCGGCCGTGGCGGAGTTGCTGCACGACCTGCGGGACCTGCTGGCGCACCACCCCGGGGTGCACAACCTGGTGCTGGACCTGCAGAACGTCGACTACCTCGACTCGGCGTGCCTGAACATGCTGATCACGCTGCTGCAGGCGGTGAAGGCGGCGGGCGGGCGGATCGCCATCGCGAGCGCGCAGCGGTCGATCGAGGTGCTGTTCAAGTTGACGAGGCTGGACAAGGTGTTCCCGATCCAGCGCGACGTGCTGCACGCAATCCACCTGGTTGAGCAGGCGGCGTAGGGGCGGGTTCGCATCGGGGGATGGGCACTCAAGGAACAAGGGCAAGCACTGGCCATTGGCCAGTGTGATGCCGCGCGCGGTGGGGGCTGGCGCGTGGGGTGGCGGCTGGGATGGCCCGCCACGGGATGGGGGAGCGGGGTCGGGGGGCTTGGGGGCGAGGGCGGCGGGGTCCGGGTCGGGGGGAGGTGGTGGAGGAGGCGGGGGCGGTGAATCGGGGCGGGCGCGGGGTGGTGCGGTGGTGCGCGAGGGCGGGGTGATGCCGGCGAGACGGATGAGCTGGCTCGCCGCGCGGCGGCGCTCGACGGGGGAGCGGCCGGGCTGGAGGGTGCCGCCGAGGGTGCGGAGCGCGGCGGGGAGGGCGTGGGCGACGTAGACGCGGGCCTGGATGAGGGAGATCTGCTCGATGGCGTCGAGGGCTTTCTTGACGGGCTCGGAGCAGAGGGCCTCGAGGATCTCGGTGGGCTTGTGCTGGTGGGCGTCGCACATGTCGGAGACGGTGAGGCCTTCGACGAGGTCGAGGATGAGGGCGTTGGGGTCGAGGGGTTTTCGAGGAAGGGGTGCGGGGTCGGGCGTTTGGGGCTGCGGTGATGGTGGTGGTGATGCGGGGTGCATGAAGGGGAATGTAGTTGGCGGGGGGCGGGGTGCAAGCATTAGCGCGAAATGGCGCACAGGGGCGCTTGTGTGTGGTGAGGGGGCGCATGTCGCCATGCCAGAGAGGGCTGCCGCCCTCTCCGGCACCTCTCCTGCTGAGGGCGGAGGCGAATGTTCGTCCGCCCGCAGGGCGGTGGGAAGAAGGAGGCTGAACCTGAGGCGAGCGGGGCGCTCGCCTCAGGCAATAAGCGCGGCGCCCTCCGGAAGGTGGTGTGTGTTGTGAGCGGGGCGCCGTTCTGCTCAATCTACGACTTCCACACGTCCATTGGGGAATACGACAACAGAGATGTACTGCACGGGCCATGGTCGCGCTGCTCGAAATGGGGCGGCGGTGCCCCGCACCGCGAAGTGCTGCTGCGCCGCCTCCATGACACCGCGATCATGCCGTGCTGCCAACGCCTCGCCTGCTGTTGCGGCACAAACGAGCGCCACGCCGTACGCAGCCAGCGAGATACCCATAGCGAGCCTGGTGCGCGCACGAGGGTGAAATGAATCGGACGATGCATGCCCGCATTCGGGGCAGCGTGCAGGGGCGCCGTCGTAGCCGCATTGCAGGCAGGCCTGTCGAGCGTGCCTTGCCTGCTCCACGAGTGAGCAGGACAAGCGGTTGATCGCGACAACATACAGACTGCAGCCGAGCCATACTGGGAACGAGAGCGCGAGTGCTGCCAGCGACAACCGGCCGGCACTGTGCGGGTCAATCGCCATCTGAAAGTGCATCGCGCGGCCGTGGGCATAGCACCACAGCAGGAGCGCGGTGGACACCGCCCAGACGCCGCCGAGTCCGCACCATGCGAGCGCGCGGCAACAGCCCAGCTTGGCGAGCCGAGTTGTGAACGAGTCTTCGCCTGATGGGTGAGTGGGGGCAGACATCAGAGGGAGGAGAATCCACCCAACCCAGCCTAGTTGCCACGGCTTGAGCTTTTTCATAGTGGGGCAAGAGCCGTAGACCTGACGGTCAATCCGGCGCGAGTGAGGCCCAGACTCCGGTTTGTAATGTTGATGCCGCACAGAGGATATCTGTGGATGCATCGGGAATGCCAATGCCCGAGAGGGCTGCCGCCCTCTCCGGCACCTCTCCTGCTGAGGAGTGGGTGCGGGTTCTATGGGCTGGGCGCGGATGGAAGGGAGGCCCCGCATTCGGGGCAGGGGGCGGCGGTGTCGATTCCTCGGCAGTCGTAGCCGCAGGTCGGGCAGCGCCTCTCGGAAGGGTTTGACTTCTGTGGGCTCCGTGTCCACTCGCCCGGCGGGATGATGTCCACGCGCCAGACGGCCTGCTCGGCCAGTTGGATCTGGAGATCGGGGAGTCCGAGGCGGTACTGCTCGATCGCGCGGGCGCTGCTGTCGCTTGCAATGAGCAGGCACAGGGCATCGCCGATGATGGCGAGGCCGAAGCCGGACTGGGGTATATGGACGCCCATCGGCTCGCGCGATGTGAGGCACTTGCAGAGCGAGAGTTTCCGAAGCGGGATCGTGCTGACCTTCGTGGAACCCGGGCGGTGGCGGGTCCAGGTGGCGGAGGCCTCGGCCGCGTCGATCACGATCGACTCGTAGGTGTACAGCGTCCGCCACGAGAGGATCGCTCCGAGAACGGCGACCGCGCCGAGTGTCACCAGCGGGGTGATTGGCTCGTCCGGCGGGCGCCCCACTCCGACGATCAGCAGGATCAGGGGGAGCAGGACCGTCAGGATGCTGGTCATGATGGCGTAGTCAGGGCCGAAGTTTGAAAAGCGGTATTGACGATCGCCGATCGCGACGGGCTTAAGGCGGAACGAAGCGCCGCGCGGAGAGCGGACCCAGGCGGTGTGGTTCGGGGTGTGCGGGAGGGGCATGGCGGGAGGCGGAGTGGAAGCGGAAAGGTCGCTACTGGCGGAGGGGTGGTTGTGCGGGGCGGGAGTGTTCGATCCAGCGGGTGACTCGTTCTTCGAGGACGGGGAGGGGGAGGGAGCCGGCGCCGAGGATGGTGTCGTGGAAGGCGCGGAGGTCGAAGGCGTCGCCGAGGGCGGTCTCGGCTTTGTGGCGGAGTTCGCGGATCTTGAGTTCGCCGAGTTTGTAGCCGCAGGCCTGGCCGGGCCAGGCGATGTAGCGGTCGATCTCCCGCTCGATGTTGAGTTCGCTGAGGGCGGTGTTGGCCTTCATGAAGTCGATGGCCTGCTGGCGCGACCAGCCGAGAGCGTGCATGCCGGGGTCGACGACGAGCCGGCAGGCGCGCCACATCTCGTAGGTGAGGCGGCCGAAGTCGTCGTAAGGGTCGGCGTAGAGGCCGCGGGCGGGGGACGCGGGAGGGGAATCGGGATCGGACATCTCGAGGCCGAGGCGCTCGGCGTAGAGGGCCCAGCCTTCGAGGAAGGCGTTGTAGGCGAGGAGGCGGCGGAAGGGGTGGGCGGAGTCAAGTTCCTGGGCGAGGGCGATCTGGAGGTGGTGGCCGGGGACGGCCTCGTGCATGGTGAGGGAGATCATCTCGTACTTCGGGCGCTGGTCGAGCTGGTAGGTGTTGGCAACGAAATAGCCGGGGACGCCGCCGGCGATGGAGCCGGGGAAGTAGTACGCGGTGGGGCCCATCTTGGCGGAGATGAGGGGCATCTCGCGGACGCCGTAGGGGTTGCGGGGGAGCGTGCGGAAGAGGCGGGGGAGCTGGGCGTCGATGCGCTTGGCGATGTCGCGGTAGCCGCGGAGGAGGTCGTCGGGGGTGGTGAAGTAGAAGCGGGGGTTGGAGCGGAGGTCGGCGACGAAGGCGTGGAAGAGCTCGTCGCCGACGAGGGAGTCCTTGCGGGGGAAGTCGGTGCGGGCGATGGCGTCCATCATCTCGGAGCGGATGCGGTCGACCTCGCGGAGGCCGATGGCGTGGATCTCCTCGGGCTTGAGGGTGGTGGTGGTCTGGAGGAGGAGTTCGTGCTGGTAGAGGTCGGGGCCGTCGATGGAGTCGGAGGCGGCGATGGCGTCGCGGCAGGCGGGGAGGTACTCGTCCTTGAGGAAGGCGGCGAGGCGCTGGTAGGCGGGGATGATGCCGGTGGTGACGGTGTGGCGGGCGCGGAGGGCGATCGGGGAGTCGGCGGGGAGTTTGAGGAAGGGCTTGAAGAAGGGGTTGGGGTCGGCGGTCGGCGCGGCATTGGGGCCGGGGGCGGCGCCCGCCGCGGCGGCGGCGCACTGCTCGATGCAGCCGAGCATGACGACCCTGGGCTGGACGCGGCCGGAGGCGATGCCGGCGCGCATCTGGGCGATGGTCTGGTCGACGAGGGTGGGGACGGATTCGAGGCGGGTGGCGAAGTGGTCGTAGTCGGATTCGGAGGCGAAGGGGAGGGAGTCGGCCATCTGCGGGGTGTCGATCTGGACGCCGCGCTTGTTGTCCATGGAGCGCTGCTCGGGGAGGAAGCGGTCGCCGGCGATGGATGTTTCGAGCTCGAAGCGGAGGAGGCCGGCGTCGAGGAGGTCCTCTTCGCCCCAGCGGGCGCCGCCTTCTTCGTGGGAGAGGAGGGTGTTGAGCCGTTCGAGGCGGGCGCGGGTCTCGGCGCGGCGGCGGGCGTAGGCCTCGGGGGACTCGTCGCGGAGGAGGGTGCTGTACTTGGCGTGGCCGAGGGTGGTGGCGCGGACGGGATCGGAGCGGAGGAGGAATTCGTAGTGCTCGTCGAGGAGGGCCTTGAGTTCGTGGGATCGCGGCGGGGATGGCCGGGACGGGGGGGCGGCGCGGGGTGGGGATGCCTGGGGCGGGGAGGCCTGGGGCGGGGAGGCCTGGGGAGCGGGCTGGAGGGCGAGAGCGGTCGCGGCGCACGCGGCGAGGAGCAGATCGATCATGATGGAAGGCTACCAAGGCGGGGTGGTGGCGGTATCGTTGGGTATGAAGAGCACTTACGCGGCGTGGATCGGGCTGGCGGCGATCGGGGTGGTGGTCGCCGCGGGAGCGGGCGGGTGCGACTCGAAGAAGCCGAACGCGAACGACGATGTGAAGACGCACGAGAAGTCGCTGATGGAGAAGATGGACAAGATCGCGGCGGAGGAGGAGAAGAGGGCGGCGGAAGAGAAGGCAGCGGCCGAGGGGAAGGGTGCGGTGAAGGAGGGGGCGGAGAAGGGTGGTGCGGCGGAGGAGGCCCCCGCCGCGGGCGCGGGTGGAGGCGGGGCGCCGAAGTAGGCGCTGGCGGGTGGGCGAGGGGTGCAGGGGATTGCGAAGGGGTGCGGAGCCCTCTCAGCGCCCTACCACCGGGTCGCGGCTTGCCTAGCGGTCGCAGGCCGGTAGCATTGGCCTGTTCGGCTCAACCGCGGCGGTCCGCGGGCCGAACACGAGAAGGACGCGAAGGCTCGGGGAGACCCGGCCTTGAGGCGATTGGGGATTGGTGTAACGGTAGCACGACTGACTCTGGATCAGTTAGTCTAGGTTCAAATCCTAGATCCCCAGTTTTCTGCTTTGTTCATGGTGATCAGCGAGCCGGGCTCGGGCCGGCTGGTTGTCGTGCGCTCGCCGTGCCGCACTCGGGGCACTGGGGGAGTTCGTTTACGGCGTAGCCGCAGGTGGCGCAGTGGCCGGCGCGTCGGCGCCGAAGCGCGGTGTTGAGACGGGCGGCGGCGGTCAGGAGTGCGAACGCCGCGGCGGCGTAGATGGCGGAGTTAAGGGCGAATCCCGGCCAAAGGGGTCGGACTGGGAGGAGGCGGGCGTCGGGTCGGCCGTTGACGGTTGTGTGAACGAAGACTCCGCTGATCGATTCTCTCAACCGCGAGGCGCTTTTCCAAGGCGCCCGGGGCAGTTCAGGTGAGTTCAACCCGTCGAACCCCCGGGCTTCCATCGCAACAAAGGGAATCCCAACCTGCATTCTCCACGCTCTTTGCTCGGCGTGGCGATAGCCGTGGACCCATCCGTACTCGTCGACTTGTTGGTTCTTGTCGTTGAAGCTGAGCCACATGGAGATCGAGACGCCTGCAGATCGGAAGTCGCTTCCTTCGTTCGGACCGGGCGGCTCACCGGGGATGGCGAATGGCCAGCCGCGTCGGAGGCCAACGTACTCGAGCCAGTGGGTCGAAAGGGAATCGATGCCCGTCGGCACGCGCCAGGCGACCATGAGCGACGTCGTGATGGTGGCCGCCGCGCCGATCATCGCGGCGATCACGATCCTGAACGCGATCCGCCGCCGGGGGCCGGGGCGGTCCGGGCGTGAGCCCCGGCGCTTGCCGCAGTGGGGGCAACGGATCCGGCGGACCCCGGTCAGATCGCAACCGCAGCCATCGCAAGGGCCCACGCAAGGCCTCGCACGGAGTGTCCGCCGGCGGATGAGATCGACCAGGGCGACGACAGACGACCACATCAGGGCGTCGACCAACAGGCCGGCGGGGATGAGCGTCAGCGGCGCCATGCCGACGGCGGATTCCCACCGGGCGTAGGGAATCGCCGGGATCGAGGCGGTCTGGCCGGGGATGGCGATACCCTCGCGCCGCCACTGTGCGAAGTACAGGCACCGCGCCGGATAACCGACCGTGATACCGATGACCTCGACGGCATCCTCGGTGGCGCGGTCAAGGAAGCGAGCGGGGACGCCGACTTCCGCCATCGGCGGTTGCAGGATGTCGGCCGGAATGCCCGCACCGGGAAGGCGGAGGTTGACCCAGTCGAAGAGCGCGGACGAATGATGCAGGAGCAACCATTGGTTGCCGTCGGGTGCGACGGCGTAGTCGGCGGCGTAGGTCCACGACCGATCGGTGTAGGCCCTGGCGGCACCGAACCAGCCGATCAGCAGTGACGTGACGAGGCCGAGGCAGAGCCACGCGAGCGGGCGCAGGAGTGCGGCGGGGCTGAGGCGTGTTCGGGGCACCGGGTGATTCCGGCCGGCGTCGGCGGGTCCGCGGGGTCGGGGTTCGCGCGAGCCGGAGTGTACCAGAAGCGGTTACGCTCTGGGCACGATGACCCACCACGCCGAGCTCACCTCGTTCATCGCGGCGCTCTTCTCGATGATGAACCCGATCGGCAACCTCGGGGTCTTCGCGGGGATGACCTCGGACCGGTCGGGGGCCGAGTCGCGGCGGATTGCCTGGACGTGCGCCGGGGCGAGCGCGATCACGCTTCTTATCGTCACGTGGACGGGCTCGCACATCCTGGGCTTTTTCGGGGTCAGCATCGAGGCGCTGCGCGCGGCCGGGGGCGTCATCGTCCTGCTGATCGGCCTGCACATGCTCTTCAACAAGTCCGAGCACAAGCACTCGGCGGCGGAGCTGCAGGACGCCGAGTCGCGGGCGTCGATCGCGGTGGTGCCCCTGGCGATCCCGATCGTGGCGGGGCCGGGGACGATGACCACCGTCCTTGTCGCGGCCGGGCAGCACCCGGCGGTGCTGGGCAGGGCCGAGATCTCCGGGGTGATCCTCGGGATGTCGGCGCTCTGCGGCGTTCTGTTCTGCTTCGCCGCGCCGATCGCGAGCCGCCTGGGCGAATCGGGGATGGGCGTGGTGACGCGCGTGATGGGGATGATCCTCACGGCGATTGCCATGGGGATGCTCGCCGCGGGGCTCAGGGTTCTGCTGCCTGGGCTGGCGGGTCAGTGAAGTTCGGATGCCCCGGCTGGCCGCACGTCCATCGGCGTGAGACCGAGCCAGCGGGCGAGCATGCCGGCGCGGTCGGCGAGGCTCTGGCGGGGCGGGTTGGAGGCGTTGTGGTGGAGGAGGATGAGGGTGGCGTCGTCGTCGAACGACGCCCGACCGGTGCGCTGCGCGATGGCGGCGAAGAGGTCGTCGCGGAAGCGGTCGGGGGCGTCGGGGTTGAGGGCCGAGGCGAGGGCCAGCAGGCCAGGCTCGCCGAGTTGCTGGCCGTCGGGGCCGGCGGCCTCGATGAGGGCGTCGCTGTAGAGGACGATGAGGTCGCCCTTGTCGAGCGGGATGGCGAACTGGATGTAGCTGGTCGGGTGGATGATGCCCAGCGGGAGGTTGGCGATGCCGGTGTCTCCGGCGTGGTCGGCGGCGACGGCACCGGGAGTGGAGGGGTCGAGGAGGGACCACCGGTGGGAGCGGGCGCGGAAGAGGAGCGGGCGGGGGTGGCCGGCGTTGCAGACGATCATGTGGTCGCTGGGGGCGAAGTAGGTGAGGAGGATGGCCGTGGCGAAGCGGCCGGCGGAGGCGGCGTCGGAGAAGGCGTGGTTGAGTGCGGTGGCGAACCGGCTCTGATCGGGGGTGTTGATGTGGCGGCGCATGAGGTCGCGGAGCGTGCGCGCGAGATCGGCGACTTCGGAGCCGTGACCGGAGACGTCGGCGAGGGCGATGCGGGTGACGAGACCGCCGGCGCAGTTGGAGAGGTAGTAGATGTCGCCGCCGTGAGAGTCGCCAGTGAAGGGGTCGGAGGAGACGAAGACGTCGTTGCCGGTGACGGAGACGCCGCCGTGGAACCGCTCCTGACCACCCCAGATTTCCATGCAGGCGATGGTGTGGGGAGCAGCGGCGGATTCGGGGGTGTGCGGGTCGGTGGCGATGTGCATGGCGGACCCCGGCGGGTTGGGGGCAAGGAAGAGTATGACTGGCTGCGTCAATGAGATGACGGAACCATGCCGCGGGGCTCGGAAAGGGCGGAGGAATACTGTTGCGACCAAATGGTTCAGTGCTTCATCCCAGAGGGGGAATCGGGGGTCGGCGCCGGACGGCGCGGGGCGGCGGGCGAGCCAGGAGCAGGATCGAGATGCGGCGAAGCGACAGGATGAAGCGGGCGGGCGGGGCGGTGGCGATGCTGGTGGGTATGGTGTTGGGGGTGGTTGCGGGCGGGTGCACACCGAGCCGGACGTATGTGCTCGAGCCGACGGTGGTGGCGCACCATGAGTACACGACGGCGGCGCTCAAGCGGCTGGAGCCGACGGTTGCGGTTGATGCAGAGGTGCAGGGCGGCTTCGAAGAACGCCTCGCGGACAGCCTGGATCGGGAGGCGAGGGTGAAGCCGACGCCGGATGGGGAGTTGGTCGTCGAGTACCGGTTTGTGCACTACGAGGAGGGGAACGTGGCGCTGCGGGTGGGCTCGGGGATGGCGAACCTGTTCGGCTCGCCGTTTTATGGGCTCGGGGACGGAACGCTGGGGATCGAGGTGCGGTTCGTGGATGCGGGCGGGCAGCCGCTGGGCAAGATCCTGGTGGACGGGCCGATCGTGGGAGCGTTCGGGAGCGCGAGCGAAGGAGCGGCGATCGCGGCGGAGTCGGTCGCGCAGTACGCGAAGGTGACGTTCGGTCCGGCGGCGCCGGCGGAGCGGAGGGACCGCTCGTTCTCGTTCGATCGCGCCGGCGCGGATAAAGGTGCGGGCGGGGATCTGGGAGCGCTGGTGGAGTGAACGCGGGCGCGTGGCGGGCGCGATCGACGCGTGCGCGAGCGCACCGGCGGGCGTGTTTTTGCGGGCATTTGCCGGGCGCCGCGGGCCGTTGCATTGCTTCGAGCAGGCAGCGGGAATAACCTGTCACTCGTCACTGTTGCCGTGCCGGCAATCTCATGTGGTTCCTATCAAGCCCGGGTCTCGGGGTGATTGGTTCACGGGTGTTGACGTGGACCGACGGGCCATCGCGCGGCGCGATGAAGCGCTGCGGCGCTATTGTGAGCGCCGGCCGCGGGGGTGTGAGGGTGTAGGAGAGGCAATCGCGGGAGCACCTGTCCATGGCGAAGAAGCGCGCCCGGCGGATCATCATCGTGTCGAACCGGCTGCCGATCAAGGCCGGACGCGCGGGCGCCAAGTCGACGTGGGAGGCCTCGCCCGGCGGGTTGGTGACGGCGATGAAGCCGGTGCTGGAGAAGCGGTCGGGGGCGTGGGTCGGGTGGACGGGCGCGGTGGGGCCGATGCCGACGCGGCTGGAACGTGATGGGCTCAGCCTGCGGCCGGTGCCGCTCTCGGCCCCGGAGGTGGAGGCGTTCTACCGCGGCCAGTCGAACCGGACGTTCTGGCCGCTGTACCACGATGCGATCCGCGAGCCGGAGTTTCACGACCACTGGTGGAAGCCGTATGTGGAGGTGAACAAGCGGTTCGCCCGCGCGGCGGCGAACCGGGCGGGGCCGCGAGACGTGGTGTGGGTGCACGACTACCACCTGCAGCTGGTGCCCAAGATGCTGCGGGAGATGCGGCCGGACCTGAAGATCGGGTTCTTCCTGCACATCCCGTTCCCGCCGGAGGAACTGTTCGACTGGCTGCCGTGGCGGCGGGAGGTGCTGGAGGGGCTGCTGGGGGCGGACGTAGTGGGGTTCCAGACGCACCCGGCGGTGCGGAACTTTTCGCGGCTGGCGCAGCGGCACACGACGGCGGAGGGGACGGACACGGAACTGAGGTTCGAGGGGCGGCGGGTGCGCGTGGGGTCGTTCCCGATCTCGATCGACTACCAGGACTGGGAGCGCACAGCGTCGAGCCCGGAGACCGCGCGGAAGGCGGCGGAGCTCAGGCAGCGCGTGGGGCCGCGGCGGAAGATTCTGCTCGCGGTGGACCGTCTGGATTACACCAAGGGGATCGACCAGCGCCTGCTGGCGTACGAGGACCTGCTGCGGCAGCGAAAGACGAGCGCGCGGGAGTGCGTGCTGGTGCAGATCGCGGTGCCGGGACGGGACGATGTCTCGGACTATGCAAGGCTGCGGAGCACGATCGAACGGACTGTGGGGAAGATCAACGGGGAGTTCAGCGAGCTGGGGCAGGTGGCGGTGCACTACCTAAGGCGGAGCCTGGCGCGAAAGGATCTGGCCGCGTACTACCGGGCGGCGGATGTGATGCTGGTGACGCCGATGCGCGACGGGATGAACCTGGTGGCGAAGGAGTACGTGGCATCGCAGGTGGACGGGTACGGCGTTCTGGTGCTGAGCGAGTTCGCGGGCGCGGCCGGGGAGTTGAAACGGTCGCTGCTGGTGAACCCGAGGAACCGGGAGCAGATGGTGTCGCAGGTGCACGCGGCGATGACGATGCCCGGCGACGAGGCGCGGGCTCGCATGGCGTCGCTGCGGGCGACGGTGCGCAAGCATGATGTCCACCAATGGGCGGGCGAGTTCCTGGAGGCGCTGGCGTGACCGGAGGGCTGCAGAACGCGATCGACGCCGCGGCGAGGACGCCGCGGCTGCTGGCCGCGTTCGACTTTGACGGCGTGCTGGCGCCGATCGTGAGCGACCCATCGCTCTCGGCGGCGATGCCGGAGGCGGTGGCCTCGCTGCGAACGCTGGCGGCGGCGCCGATGACGCACGTGGTGGTGATCTCGGGGCGCGCGAGAGCGGACCTGGAGCGGCTGCTGCCGGGCCTTGAGGGTGTCGAGCTGGTGGGGAGCCACGGGGCGGAGGTGGTCGGGGAGACGGGCGATCTGACCGCGCCGGAGCGGCTCGCGCTGGAGGCGATGACGCGGGAGGCGGAGGCGATCGCCGCGGAGTTTCCCGGAGCGATGGTAGAGTGCAAGCCGTACGGGATCGCGGTGCATTACCGGAACGTGGACGAGGCGGGGTCGCTGCGATTGAAGGATCGAGTGCTCGCGGGGCCGGCGCGGAGGCCGGGGGTCACGGTGCGGCGCGGGAAGATGGTGGTGGAGCTGTCGCTGCTGCACGCGACCAAGGCGCACGCGTTCGAGATGCTGCGGGCGAGGTGGGGGGCGACGTCGACGGTCTTTGTCGGCGATGACGTCACGGACGAGGATGTGTTCGCGGTGCAAGGGGAGGATGAGGTGAGCATCAAGGTTGGCCCGGGGGAGACCCGGGCGGCGCACCGGGTCGGGGATGAAGTCGAGGCGTGCGCGGTGCTGGCGAGGCTGGCGGCGGCGCGTGCGGCATGGGGAGCATTGGGGCGGGCGGAGGGGGAGTGAGGGTGGGTTCCGATAATGTGGGGCGGTGGCGGGGTGTGCCGCCGGAGGCGTGTGTCCCGTGAGCGGGGGCGCGCCGGGCCGTGAACTTGGCGTGGCGGAAGGCCGATGCGAGAGTCGGAGGTGCATCGATGACCGATCCGACACCCAACGCTCGCGCCCGCACGGGCGATCCGGCCCCACGGGGCTCGGGAGCGTCACCCTCGGAGCCACCCCTGCGGAGCCAGTTCGCGGACGACCCGGACATGAGCGAGATCATCGCCCTGTTCGTCGACGAGATGCCGCAGCGGCTGGCCGACATGCGGAAGAGGTGGGAGTCGCAACAACTCGATGAGCTGAAGCGGCTGGCGCACCAGCTCCGCGGCGCGGGGGGGGGGTACGGATTCCCGGCCATCGGCGCGGCGGCGGGGCGGCTGGAAGAGATCCTGAAAGCGATGGTGGACCGCGGTGCGGATGTCTCCGCGGCGCAGGTGCAGGCGGAGTTCGCAGCGCTGATCGATCTGTGTCAGACGGCGGTGCGCCGGTAGCAGCGTCAGGACGGGTGTCGGGACCAGGTCGTCCCCGAGCAGTGCGTGGAAGGGATTTGGCCCCGCGGCGGAACAGCCGGGGGGCACCACGAGGCATCGGTTGAACATCGACGACCACAAGCCGCTGGTGCTGCTGATCGACGACAGCGTCGACGTTCACCGCTTGCTGCGCGCGCGGCTGAAGCACGAGCACATCAACCTGGTGGCCGCGTCGAATGCCGACGAGGCGATGGTGGTGCTCGAGTCGGCCACGCCGGCGACGATCCTGCTGGACCTGGACATGCCCGGGACGGACGGGTTCTCGCTGCTGCGGACGCTGAAGGACCGGACGAGCACGCACAGCATCCCGGTGATCATCCTCTCGGGGCTGCAGGGCTCGGAGGACAAGGTGACGGCGTTCGACCTCGGCGCCGCCGACTACATCACCAAGCCGTTCGACATGGCGGAACTCAGGGCCCGGCTGCGGGCGACGCTGCGGCTGCACCACCTGCTGCGGCTGCTGGCGGATCGCGCGGACCTCGACGGGCTGACGGGGCTGGGCAACCGGTCGCACTTCAACAAGCGGTGGGCGGAGAAGGTGAGCGAGGCGCACCGGTACAAGCGGCCGCTGTCGCTGGCGCTGCTGGACGTGGACCTCTTTAAGCGGGTGAACGACACGTTCGGTCACCCGGCGGGGGACGAGGTGCTGCAGGGGCTGGCGGCGATGCTCCTGCGGGAGTGCCGCAGGCCGGATGTGGCGTGCCGGTTCGGCGGGGAGGAGTTCGCGCTGATCATGCCCAGCACCTCGCCGTCGGAGGCGATGGTGGTGGCGGAGCGCGTGCGGGTGGCCCTGGCCGAGACGGTGTGGCCGCGGCATCCGGACGCGAGGGTTACGGTCTCGGTGGGGATCGTCGGGACGGGCATCGGGGGCGGGAGCCAGAGCCCGGAGGTATGGATCGAGGCGGCGGACCGGAACCTCTATACGGCGAAGAACGCCGGGCGGAACCGGGTGGTGGCGACGTCGCTGGACAATCCCCCGGCGCCGCAGTGGGCCAAGGCGGGCTAGGGGCGGGGCGGAGAATCAAAACGGGATCATCACGCCGCCGAAGATCATCACGGTATTCGATGAGGGGTTGTTGTCGTCGCCCTCGAAGCGGCCGTTGGAGAAGTGCTGCCAGTACACGCCCAGTTGGAGGCGGAGGCCGTCGTCGTTGAGTTGGCGGGTGAAACCGCCACCCATGCGCGGGGAGATGTTGACGCTGGTGCCGTCCGGGGGGTAGTCGTCGAATGTGAAGAGCAGGCCGATGCCCAGTTCGCCGTAGAGCGACCAGGTGAACTCCTTGTCGTGGCAGAAGTGCCAGCGGAAGAAGAAGTTGGGATTCAGGCCGCCGGTGTCGCCCCAGTTCCAGAAGTACCAGCCCGCGAGGGCGGCGCCGAACTCGGCCTCGTCGGCGAAGAAGACGCTCCAGCCTGCGGAGAGGGTGGCTTGGTTGTCAATGGAGAAGTCCGAGGCGAGGCCGGCGCTGATCGTGACCGCCTGCCAGCCGGTGCGGCCGAACCCGGGTCGCGGCGCATCGTGGGCCTTGGAGTCTTCACGCAGGGCCTGGTCGCGGGCCTCCGCGGCGTAGGCAGCGGAAGGGTCGAACTCCGGGGCTTCGAACACCGGTTCGGCGGTGGGCGCGGAGGCCACCTGGGCGGCGGCGGCGGGCGCCAGGCAGAGGGCGGCGACGATGGGCGAGAGGCGGCGGGTCGTGTGCATCACGCGAGAGCGTACAGAAACCCATAGCATCCGTCATGTCGAGCACGGGACCAGAGGACGTTCGGGACCGGATCCTGCGGCTGGAGGAGCACGCGTCGTTCCGCGAGCGGGAGATCGAGGAGTTCAACTCCGCGCTGGTGGACCTCTCCGCCCGGCTGGAACGGGCGATCAAGCGGCTGGAGGCGATCGAGTCGAGACTGGGGAGGCTGGAGAGCCCTCCCGATGCGTCACCGCAAGACCCGGCGACCGACCGGCCCCCCCACTATTGATGGGGGTTTCCGGGGCCTGGATCACCGGATCAGAAGGGACTCGCCGGTCATTGAGGCCGGTTTGTCGAGGCCGAGCATGTCCAGGGCGGTGGGCAGGATGTCACCCAGGCGTCCGCGCCGAGTGCGGGTGTCGGGGGAGAACCACCCCGCCTTGTCGGTGTCGCCACGGAGGCGGCGGCCCTCGAACGCGTCGCCGACGACGATGAGCGGGACGTCGTAGACAGTGTGGGCGGTGTGCGGGGAGTTGGTCTCGGGGTCGAACATCTGCTCGGCGTTGCCGTGGTCGGCGGTGATGATGAGGCTGCCGCCGCGGGCGAGGGTCGCGTCGACGATTGTGCCGACGCACTCATCGACGACCTCGCACGCGCGGGTAGCGGCCTTGAGATTGCCGGTGTGTCCGACCATGTCGCCGTTGGCGAAGTTGACGACCACAAGATCCTCGCAGTCGGGCGCGGCGAGTCGGCGGAGCACGGCATCGCGGACCTCGGGCGCGGACATCTCGGGCTTGAGGTCGTAGGTGGCGACCTTGGGGCTCTGCGGGTTCTCGCGCTGCTCGCCGGGAAATGGTTCGTCGCGGTAGTCGTTGAAGAAGAACGTGACGTGCGGGTATTTCTCGGTCTCGGCGCTGCGGAACTGGCGGAGGCCCAGGCGGGAGAAGTGCTCGCCCGCGATGTCCTTCATCCGGGGCGGACGCGGGAAGGCAACCTGCACGTAGGGCGCGAGGGCCTCCCAGTAGTCGGTCATCGTGACGTAGTGGAGCGAGAGCTTGCGGCCGCGATCAAATCCGCGCCGGCCCGAGTCGGGCGAGGGCTTCACGCTGGCCCACGCGTCGTCGGGGAAGACAAAGGCGGCGGAGAGTTCGCGGGGCCGGTCGCCCCGGTAGTTGTAGAAGATGACCGCGTCGCCGTCACGGATGCGGGAGGCGACGATCTCATCCGGGGAGCCGATCGCTGCGGGGGTGATGAACTCATCGCCCTTGAGGTTGTCCGCGGCGGGAGCGTCGTAGTACTGCTGGATGGCGGCCGCGGCGGAATCGGAGGTGCGCACGGGGCCGGAGGGGTCGGCGTGGCCCGTGAGGCAGGCGTAGGCCCTCTGGACGCGCTCCCAGCGGTTGTCACGGTCCATCGCGAAGTAGCGGCCGATGACCGACGCGATCCGGCCGGCGCCGATGTCGCGGCACGCGGACTCGACTCGCCGCGCGAACTCGATACCGGTGAATGGGCCGGTGTCTCGGCCGTCGGTGAACAGGTGCACATAGACGCGGTCGAACCCGAGGGTTCGGCAGGCGCGGAGGATGGCGAACAGGTGCTCGAGCTGGCCGTGGACTCCCGCATCGGAGTTGATGCCGAGCAGGTGGACGGAGGCGCCGGTCGACTTGGCGTGGGCGATGGCGCCGGCGATCACCGCGTTGTTTTCGAGTCCGGCGCGGCAGGCCTTGGTCATCACCAGGGATTCCTGGGGGACGACGCGTCCGGCGCCGATGTTCTGGTGACCGACCTCGGAGTTGCCCATCGTCCCGTCCGGGAGACCGACATCCTCGCCGCTGGTCTTGATGAGCGTCCAGGGCCAGTCGCGGCGGAGGCGGTCGTCGACCGGCGTGCGGGCGAGGTGGACGGCGTTGAACGCGTCGTGGGAGGGGTTGGGGTTCTCACCCCAGCCGTCGCGGATGATCAGCACGAGGGGCGCGTTGCGGGGTGTGGCGGTCGGCATCGGCGCAGTCTCTTCGGCGGCGTGCGGCGGGGCCTCACGGGCGTGGGGCCGATCGATCCCCGTGGCGGCGCTCGGCGGGCTGAAGATGTCGAGCACGAGCGTGTCTTCTTCCGCGAAGGCGGAGTGCGGGACGTTCGCGGGCAGGTGGAGCACCTCGCCTTCGCCTACGACCACCGTGCGGCGGTCGGGCGAGCCCTCGGCGCCGATCCCGAACCTGAGGCGGCCGGAGAGGATGACGGCGAACTGCTCGTTGGCGTGGTGGTGCGTGGGCACATCGCAGCCTCGCCGGAGGAAGACCTGCGAGAGCATCGCCTGCTCGCCGATCACGCGGCGGCGTTCGAGAAGGGGCATGGGGGCGTCGGTCGGCAGGTCTGACCAGCGGAAGGCGCGGGCATCGGTCGGGGTTGTCATGGCCGGGCTCCGTGGGGCGTGGCGGCTCACGACAGGTGCTGGAGCACCTCATCGAAGTTCATGGCCGCGGGAATCTCCCGCTTCTGCGACCACTTGACCCGGCCGACGCCATCGGCCGACTTGCCGATGACGACGGTGCCGCGCCAGGCGACGTTCAGATCCGGCCAGTACAGGCCATAGGCCTTGCAGACCTGCCGGTGCATGTCGGCGAGCATGGGCTGCTTGAACCCCTCGGCGTCGGTCCACGCCTTGAGGACGGCGAAGGAATCGCAGGAGATGCCGACGACCTGGGCGCCCTTCTTGGTCCACGCCGCGAGATCGCGGGAGATGCACATCATCTCGGTCCCGCAGACACCGGTGAACGCCATCGGGAAGAAACAGAGCGCGACATCCCCTTTCTTCACCGCGTCGGAGAGGGTCCAGTCGTTGCGAGCCTGGTCCTTGAGCGTGAAGTCCGGGGCGATTTCGCCGGGGGCGAGGACGCTGTCGCGGGGGGTGAGGGTCTGGGTGGCCATCGGATGGGCTCCTGGGTCGCTCGGGGGAGGTCGTTTTTCAGCGTAGGCGAGGGACGGCACGGATCGCGGTCTCCCGGGCACGGCCGCGCCGGGCTTTCCTCCGGGGGCCGCGGCCACTATGCTGTGCTTGAGCGATTGGCACGGGCTCGGAGAGCCCGACCGAGAGAACCGCGGATCCAGGAGGGGTCCATGACCGCCGCGCCCCAAGAGCAGATTGTGCTTGGCACCCTGAAAGAGCGTTACGCCCGCGTGATGGAGCGGATCGATGCCGCCGCGAGGCGGGCCGGCCGCATCGGCAGCGACGTGACGATGGTCGCCGTGAGCAAGTCGGCGGACCCGGAGCAGATCCGGGAGTTGATCCAGTTGGGTCAGCGCGACTTCGGCGAGAGCCAGGTGCAGCAGTTGCTGCAGCGGGCGGCGATGATCGACGAGTGGCTGGCGCGGCACCGGGCGATGCCCGGCGCCGGGCGGGTGCCGGGCGCTGCGCCGCAGGGCCTGGGCCTTGGCGATCGGTCGACGGCCGCCTCGATCAAGCAGAGCGGCGTGCGGTGGCACATGATCGGTCACCTGCAGCGGAACAAGGCCCGCAAGGTCGCCGAGATCTGCCGGATGATCCACTCGGTGGATTCGCTGCGGCTCGCGGAGGAAC
Source organism: Phycisphaeraceae bacterium (assembly GCA_019636655.1). Classification (NCBI taxonomy): domain Bacteria; kingdom Pseudomonadati; phylum Planctomycetota; class Phycisphaerae; order Phycisphaerales; family Phycisphaeraceae; species Phycisphaeraceae bacterium. The sequence goes on from JAHBXB010000002.1 coordinate 27,616, forward strand.
TGCAGGCGATCGCGGCGAAGATGCAGGCGGATGCGGAGCGGCTGCACGCCTCGCGGTCCGGGGCGTCGCGCCCGGAATCGGAGCCCGAGCTGCCGGTGGTCGACGTGCTGCTGCAGGTGAATGTGGCGGGCGAAGGGCAGAAGTTCGGGTGCTCGGTGCCCGCGGCGATCCACCTCGCGGAACAGATCGACACGATGATCCAGTTGCGGCTGCGCGGGGTGATGGTGATGGCCCCGTATTCGGAGAATCCCGAGGACTCCCGCACCTACTTTGCGCAGGCCCGCGAGTTGTTTACCGAGATCCGCGATGCGGGGATCGCGCCAAACCACTTCAACATCCTCTCCATGGGGATGAGCGGGGACTTCGAGGTGGCGATCGAGGAGGGGGCGAACATGGTCCGGGTCGGCGGGGCCATCTTCGGCGAGCGGGCGGGGATGGGGGCTGACGACGCGAATACGGATTCGGAGGGGTAGGAACGGGCTGCGCGTCAATTCCGTGTAGGCTTTGGCATGTACCTCCTGTGCCAGAAGTGCAATCGGGTGATACGTGACCATTCTGGGCGTCTTGTGGATGTAAGCGAAGCCTGCCCGGATTGTGGGAAGTCTGGGTACCGTAGCGTCTGGCCATCTCTGTTCGGATGCATGTGGGCAACGACAGTCAGCAGGGCCGGTCTCGATACTTCGCCCGATCCGTCTGATCGATACATCCTTGCGTTCCTGCTCTGCTCCTACGCCGAACACATGCTCCGCGCCCTCAACTTGGAGATCCTCCGCTATCAAGGCGCAGATAGTCGACACATTGAGATAATCTTGGATGCGTTTGAAAACCGCCAACCGCTGATCAAGCTCTTTGGCTTGTTGGCTGGGCGATCGCTCCAATCAGCCTGCCGCGAACACGGTCATGAAGCATTCTTTCAGGCTTGGAGTCGGCTGAACGTGGCCCGCAACATGTTTTCTCACGGGGTTCCGGCGGGCGAAGGCATGAAACACGAGCCAACTCGCGATGACGTGGAGTTGGTTCGAGGAAGTCTATTGAGGGCGTTTCAGTGTCTGCACAATGGCTATGCAGCAGCACCTCTGCCGCCGTCCTGAGGATGTCGCGCCAGTCGCGAGTAGTTGCTGGCACACATGCCAGTGATACCGCCGTATCATCGCCTCCGCACCGAACCCATCGACAGCGATGGGCCCGAGGAGAGCGCCGATGTCTGCCGCCACACCCCCACCATCCCCGTCGAGTTCCGCCATGCCAAAGAAGATCGTTCTCGCCTACTCCGGCGGGCTCGATACGTCCGTCATCCTCCCGTGGCTCAAGGACCGCTATCCCGGCGTAAAACTTGTGGCGTACGCCGCGGACCTGGGACAGGGCGAGGGGGAACTCAACGGCATCGAGGAGAAGGCCCGCGCCTCGGGGGCGGACGAGGTGATCGTCGACGATCTGCGGCAGGTCTTCGCCGAGGACTACTGCTTCCCGATGCTCCGTGCGCACGCGATCTATGAGCAGGACTACCTGCTGGGCACCTCGATCGCCCGTCCGCTGATCGCGAAGGGGCAGGTTGAGGCGGCGCGCAAGACCGGCGCCGACGCGGTCTCGCACGGCGCCACGGGCAAGGGGAACGACCAGGTCCGCTTCGAACTCACCTACATGGCGCTGGCGCCGGACCTGAAGATCATCGCGCCGTGGAAGGATCCCGCGTTCGAACTGACCAGCCGCGAGGCGGCGATTGATTACGCCCAGAAGAAGGGCGTCCCGATCGCGCAGACGAAGAAGAAGATCTACTCGCGCGACCGGAACCTCTGGCACTGCTCGCACGAGGGGGCGGAGATCGAGCACCCGGACCAGCGCGTCAGCGACGACGTCTGGCTCATGACCGAGCCGCTGGCGGAAACACCCGATGAAGCGGAGACCGTGAAGATCGCCTTCGAACGGGGCAATCCCGTGTCGGTCAACGGCGAGCGCCTGGCGGGGCACGACCTGATCCGGACGCTCAACAAGGCGGGAGGGCGGCACGCGGTCGGCCAGGTGGTGCTGGTCGAGAACCGGCTGGTGGGGATGAAGAGCCGAGGGGCGTACGAGACCCCTGGCGGCGAGATCCTCTACCAGGCCCACAAGGCGCTGGAGCAACTGTGCCTCGAACGCGAGACGCTTCACTTCAAGCAGCAGGCCGCCCTCAAGTACGCGGACCTGGTGTACTACGGGCAGTGGTTCCACCCGCTGCGCGAGTCGCTGCAGGCCTTCATGGACGCGACCCAGCAGACGGTGAGCGGAGAGGTGACCCTGGAACTGTTCAAGGGCGGGGCGCGGGCGGTCGCGGCGGTCAGCCCGAACTCGCTGTACGACCCCAAACTGGCGTCCTTTGCGATGGACGGGTACGACGTGACCGCCGCGCGCGGCTTCATCGATCTGTTCGGACTGCCCATGAAGGTGGGAGCGCTCAGGAGTTCGGTCCGGTAGCCCCCCACCCCTCTGATGTGCTGGCAGCAACGGGCGGGGTGTATTCTGGATGCCCTAATCCAGTATCAGCGCGGGGCTGGCCTGAGATCGGTACCCTTAGTCTCATGGCGTGGCGGACCACGCCGCGGGCCTCGGGGGGTTTCGAGTCCAGCGCCCGCCCTGCCGATCATCCGTGGCCTCTGCCCCGTCCGATGACCTATCCCTATGGCGAACTCAGCACCCGACCGCACCTCCCCTCTTGAGGGGATTCATCCAGGCTTAGCGTCACTCCCCGCGGCTCTTGCCCCTGCGCGGGAAATCGCGCTCAACATGTGGTGGTCGTGGAATCCATCCGCCGCCGCGCTGTTCGAGAGCATCGATCCCGGGCTATGGGAGCGGTACCACCACAACCCGACGCGCCTGTTGATCAACGCTCCGCGCGAAAGGCTGGCCAAGATTGCCCAGGATCCCGCGTTCCTCAATGCCGCGGCGGAGGTCTACGCGCGCTTCCAGGAGTACATGAAGAGCCCCGGCCGGTTCGGCGCTGGCGGGTCGGGGAGCGAGGCGGCGCCCGAGGGATTCAAGGCGGCGTACTTCTGCGCCGAGTTCGGGCTGGCGGAGTGCTTCCAGATCTACTGCGGCGGGCTGGGGCTGCTGGCGGGGGATCACCTCAAGTCCGCCGCGGAGTTGAAGCTACCTCTGGTGGCGGTGGGGCTGCTGTATTCGCACGGGTACTTCACGCAGTCGATCGATCGGGACGGGTGGCAGCACGAGCTGACGCCGCCGATCGTGGTGGAGGAGCAGCCGATCCGGCGGGTGATCGATCCGGCGACGGGCGAGCAGGTGCGGGTCCACGTGGAGTTGCCCGGGCGGATGCTCGCCATAGCGGTGTGGCGGTGCGATGTCGGAACGGTGCCGCTGTACCTGCTGGACACGAACATCCCCGAGAACTCGCCGGAGGACCGCGACATCACGCGGAACCTCTACATGGGGGACCACAACCACCGTATCAAGCAGGAGCTCGTGCTCGGGGTCGGCGGGATCCGGGCGCTCGGCGCGGTGGGCGAAAAGCCGACGGTGTTCCACATGAACGAGGGACACGCGGCGTTCCTGGCGCTGGAGCGGATCCGGGTCATGCGCGAGAACGCTTCGCTGACGTTCGACCAGACGCGGGAGGCCGCCGCGGCGGCGCACGTCTTCACGACGCACACGCCGCTTCCGGCGGGGATCGACCGGTTCCACACCGACCTGATCCGGACCTACCTGACGGGCATGCTGCCGGGGCTTGGCCTGGATATCGAGGGGCTGCTGGCGCTGGGCCGCGAGCGGGTGGAGAACCGGGACGAACTGTTCTCGATGGCGGTGCTGGCGATCCGTACCTCTCGCTGGTGCAACGGCGTGTCCCGCCTGCACGGCGAGGTCTCGCGAGAGATGTGGCGGAGCATCTGGCCGCAGACGCCCGAGCACGATGTGCCGATCGGGCACGTTACCAACGGGATCCACACGGCGACGTGGGTATCGCCGGAGTTGGCCGAGGTCTACACGTCGAACCTGGGGTCGCGGTGGAAGGAGTTCCCGGATGACCCGGCGTCGTGGGACGCGGTGGACCGGATTCCGGATGAGTCGCTGTGGCGGGCCAAGCAGGCGGGGAAGCGGAGGCTGATCGAGTTCGCACGCCGGCGCCTGGAGGCGCAGTGGTCGGGTCACCGCGTGGGCGAGGGGGATGCTCACGAGGCGCGGCACGTGCTCGACGAGGGCGTGCTGACCATCGGCTTTGCCCGGCGGTTCGCGGCGTACAAGCGGGCGACGCTGCTGTTCCGTGACCAGGCGAGGTTCGCGCGGCTGCTGGGGTCGGACCGGCCGATCCAGATCCTGATCGCGGGCAAGGCGCACCCCGGGGACCACTCGGGGAAGCTGTTCATCAAGCAGATCATCGACTTCGCCCGCAACACGGGCATGGGCCACCGGCTGGCGTTCCTGGAGAACTACGACATCGACGTGGCCCGGCACCTGGTGCAGGGCGTCGACATCTGGCTGAACAACCCGATCCGCGGGCTCGAGGCCTCGGGCACCAGCGGCATGAAGGCCGCGCTCAACGGCGGCATCAACTGCTCGATCCTCGACGGCTGGTGGGACGAGGCGTTCGACGAGACGCTGGGGTTTGCGATCTCCGGGCGCGAGACGACGCCGACTTCCGACGCCGCGGAGCGTGACGAGCGCGAGAGCCTGGCGCTCTACGCCCTGCTGGAAGACCGGATCATCCCCGAGTTCTACGCGGCCCACGGCGAGGCAGGACCGGGGGCGATCAGCGACTCCGGGCGCCTGCCGCGGGCTTGGATCGCGCGGATGAAGCGCTGCATCGCGACGCTCGGGCCGCAGTTCAGCACGCACCGGATGGTGTCGCAGTACGCGCGGCAGATGTACCTTCCCGCGTTCGAGTGGGGCCGGAAACTGGCCGCGGACGGCCTCGCCGCGTCGAGGGCCCTGTCGGATCAGATCGACCGGCTCCGGCGGGCGTGGCGCGCGGTGCGGATCGTGGAGGCGGTGGCCGAGCGGTCCGGGAGCGGGCGGCTGAGCGTGTCGGTCCGCGCCGCCCTGGGCGAGTTGACGCCCGACGAGGTGCAGATCCAGGTGTACAGCGAATCACCGATCGACCTGAACCACCGCGTGGGCTCGAAGGCAATCCCGCTGTCGCCCGCCGGCGCGGAACCCACGGGGACCACCGCGTACATGGGCGCGTTCCCCGCATCGCAGGAACTGCTGGAGGACCTCTCCGAGCTTCGGGTGCGGATCATCCCACGCGACAGCCGGCTGATCACGCCGATGATCCCCGGCCTGGTCGCGGATGCGCCGCTGAGCGTGCACGCGGATGCGGGCCGTGCCTGAGATCGCCGTCGCATTCCTGGGAGACGTCGTCGGCGTGCCCGGCCGCCGGGCCGTGGCCCACGCGGCGGGGGTGCTGCGCGAACGGCACGGGGTCCGCGTGGTGATCGCCAACGGCGAGAACGCGCGGCACGGCTCGGGGATCTCGCCCGACAACTACCGCGAACTGCGCCGCGCCGCCGGGGGCGCGGTCGACGCGGTCACGCTCGGGGACCACTGCTTCCGGGAGCGGGGCATCCTGCCGCTGCTGGCCGAGCCCGGCGAGCCGATCTCGCGCCCGGCGAACCTCGCCGCCGCGGCGCCGGGCAAGCGGATCATCCGTCTCGCGCCGCCGTCCTCGCCGCCGCTGTACGTGCTCACGGTGCTGGGCCGGCTGTTCATGACCCTCCACCCGGACAGCCCGTTCGCGGCGATCGACCGTGAACTCACGCTGATCCCCGAGCCGGATGCGGTCGTCATCGTCGAGGTGCACGCCGAGGCGACGAGCGAGAAGCAGGCGGTCGCGTGGCACTGCCTCGGCCGGTGGAGTTCGCCCGGCGCCGCACGCGTGGTGGCGGTCGTCGGCACGCACACGCACGTGCAGACCTCGGACGCCCGCGTGCTGGACCGGCGTCTGGCCGCGATGACGGACCTTGGCATGTGCGGGCCTCACCGGTCGGTGATCGGCCGCTCGGTGAGCGCCGTGCTGGAGGCCATGGTGAACCAGGGTCCTGCGCACCTGGACGTCGCCTCGGACGATGTCAGGGCCCAGGGGTGCGTGATCACGATCGACACCGGCGACGGGCGCGCGACGGCGATCAGCGCATTCGACATCCCGACTCCGGACTAGATTGGGATTCTGCGGCGGCGAGGCGATCAGCCCAGGTACCGGCCCGAGGAGACCGACGAGGCGAGCGAGCCGCCCCGGGAACGAGTCTGCACCATGTACATCTGCAGGCTCCGCCCGGGGCACTCGGTGGAGCGGATCTCCTGGTGCGTGTACACGCGGGAGAGCGGCACGCGGTAGCGGGCCATCTCCTGGGCGAGGAACTGGTCGAGCGAGCCGAGGGCCTGCGGCGTGGGCCGCTGCTCGTTGAAGTTGCCCAGCACGAGGATCCCGATGTTGTGCTCGTTGTTGTCCTGGACGTGCGCGCCCTGGTAGACGACGCTGCGGGCCTCCCACACGCGGCCCTGCGGGTCGATCACGTAGTGGTAGCCGATGTCCGCGAACGGCAGGGGCCGGCGGCTGATGTGGCCACGCCGGATCTGCTCCAGCCGGGCCGTCACATCTGAGGTCGACCGCAGCGCCACGGGCGGTAGGCCATCGTGGTGGACGGTGATCCGGCTTACACCGTTCATCGCGTTGATCTCGCGCGGGCGGGCCACGCCGGCGGAGGTCCACTGCGTTCGCGGGATCACGCCGACGCTCTCGCCACGGGCGATCGTCGGGGGGGGCGCGACAGGGACCACGGGCTCGGCCGTCATGTTCCACTTCGGACCGGGGAGCGCCGCCTCGGTCTCGCGGCGGGTGCCGCAGCCCGAGAGCATGAACGCGCCGATCGCGAGGCCCCCGCCGAGCATTGCCTCCCGTCGGGTGATCGCGAGTTGCTTGTGATCAGTTCCCATGGCCTACCCCGTGCTCCCTGCGCCAAGCGCCTCGACGACTGTGATCCTCCATGACTGCATCGGCAATCCGGCTGGATCCGCGCAAATCTTGGCGCGAGCCCTACTTGCCCGGTTTTCGGCCGTTCCCGGCCGTTGCCGCCACAGGAATCTCCACCCCGCTGGGGCGGCCCTCCTTTGCAGTGTACGCGACACCGGCCGGCGTGTTCCGGCTCGCCGCGGAGCCCGTCAATCAATGGTCCCGACCGGCCTGTTACGGCCGGTCTTCACCCCCCGGCTTGGTGCCGCAAGGTCCGCATATCACCCGATTTAGGGTGCACCTGAGCCATCAGCCGCCGTCGCGCCGGAGCCACTCTTCCTCGTGACGCTCCTGTTCCTGGGCGAGGCGTCCACGCTCCTCCAACAAGCTCGTGCACCGGTCGCGGTCGCGGTACACCTCTTCGGTGTCGAGCAGCGTGTCGATCTCGACCAGGCGTTTGTTCAGACGGTTGATCTCGGCTTCGAGTTTCTCGGCCGGCATCCAGGAGAGCCCCCCCGGGGTCCCCCCATGTTTTCCCTTCGCCGGCTTGCTCCCCCGCGGCGGCTCAGAGGAGGCCTTGGCGGCCTGCTGCTCCCGCTTGCGACGATCCTGGGCCTCCTGCCGGCGGAGGGCCTCCGCGGCATCGGCGTCGCGCTGCTTGCGGAGCTGCTCCTGTTTGCGGTGCCATTCCGTGTAGTTCCCGACGAAGACCTCGCAGCCGCCGTGGCCGTCGAGGACGAGCAGGTGGTCGCACGTCGAGTCGATCAGCGCCCGGTCGTGGCTGATCAGGATGACCGTGCCCTCGTACCCGTCCTCGTCCTCATCGGGGAGCGCGATCGCCTCTTCGAGCCGCTCGGCGGACGAGATGTCCAGGTGGTTGGTCGGCTCGTCGAGGATGAGCACGTTCTTCGCGCTCGCCAGCAGGGCCGCCAGCCGTGCGCGGCTGCGTTCGCCGCCGCTCATCACGCCCAGCAGCTTCTCCTGGTCGTCGCCCCCGAACAGGAACGCGCCGGCGAGATTCCGTGCCGCCTGCTCGCTCATGGAGATTCCCGGGTTCTCCTTCTTGATCGCGGCCTGCAGGAACTGCCACACGACCATGTCCCCGGGCACTTCCTCGCTCATCTGCGAGAAGTACCCGATGGCCACGCTCGCCCCCAGCCTGGCGACGCCGGAATCCAGCGGGAGTTGCCCGAGGATCGCCCGCACCAGCGAGGTTTTTCCCGCGCCGTTGGGGCCGATGACCCCCCACCGCTCGCCACGGGAAATGGTCAGGTTGAGGTCGTGAAAGAGCGTCTTCTCGCCGTGGACAAAGCCCTCTGCCTCCTCGCTCCCCTCGGCGACGCCGCTGCGGAGGATGTACTTCTTCGACGCCCCGCGCACGATCGCGACCTGGTCCCCCGATCGCGGCGCCTTGGGCAGTTCGAGTTTCATGGAACTGAACTCGACGGGCCGCTCCAGCGTGGTGTCCCGCTTGGCTCGCTCCAGCTTGCTCAGGCGGCCCTGGGCCTGCTTGGCTCGCTGGCCCGCCTTGTACTTGCGGATATACGCCTCTTCGTGCCTGAACTTGGTCTGCTGGTTCTCGTAGGCCCGCATCTGGGAGAGGCGTCGCTCGTAGCGGAGCTCGCAGAACGCCGAGTAGTTGCCGGGGTACTCGATGGTCCGGCCGCGTTCGATCTCGACGATGCGGCTCACCACGCTGTCGAGCATGTACCGGTCGTGGCTGACCATCAGCACCGCGCCCCGGTATTCCTGCGTCAGGAACGACTCCAGCCACTCGCGCCCGGCGATGTCCAGGTGATTCGTCGGCTCGTCGAGCAGGAGCAGGTCCGGCCCTTCCAGCAGTAGCTTCGCCAGGGCCAACCGCCCTTTCTGGCCGCCCGAGAGGTTGCCGACCTTCACGCCAAACTGCGAATCGGTGAACCCCAGCCCGTGCAGGATCGCATCGATCTTGTGGTCGACGGCGTACCCGCCCGCCGCCTCGAGTCGCTTCTCGATCGACTCGTGCCGCTTCATGAGGCGGTCGAGCTCGTCCCCCTCGGCGGTCTCCATCGCGTGGAAGACCTGGTCCGCCTCGGCGTGCAACCGGTTGAGTTCGACAAACGCCGACCCCGCCTCCTCGCGCAGCGACCGGGAGGCCTCCAGCATCGGATCCTGGCTGAGATAGCCCGCGCGCGAACCCCGCTGAAGCGAGACCTCGCCCGCCTCGGCGGAAAGGGCGCCGGCGACGATCTTCATCAGCGTGGTTTTGCCGCACCCGTTGCGACCCACGAGCCCCACCCGCTCGCCGGGCTCCATGCCGAACGTCAGCCCGTCGAGGATGACCCGCTGGCCGATGGTGTAGTGCAGGTTGGTCGCGGCGAGGAGCGGCATGAGCCTCGATTATTGCCGCGCGAGGCCGCGCGATCGCCAGGATCCCGCGGACACCGGGCGAATCGCCCCGCTCGACCGGCGGCCGAGGCCGCATAACGTTTCCCCCATGAATCCACTCAGCCACTTCTCGATGCTCCTGGCCCAGGCCGACGCCACCACACCGGCCGCGACTCCGGATGCAGCCCCGAAGGAAGGCGGGTTCGGGAACCTGGAGCACCAGGTCAGCGCCCTGTGGAAGGACCTGCAGCACCTCGCCGTGCAGTACGGCCTCAGCGTGCTCGGCGCGCTGGTGATCCTGATCGTCGCGTGGATCCTCTCCCGCTGGGCCCAGCGGACGATCCGGCGCGCGCTGGACCGGGCCAAGTTCGATCCCACCGTCTCCAAGTTCGTCGGGCACGTCACCCGATGGGCCATCCTGGTCCTGGCGCTGGTGACCTGCCTCGCGGTGATCGGAGTCAACATCACGGCGCTCGCCACGGTGCTGGGGGCCAGCGGCTTGGCCATCGGTCTCGCCAGCCAGGGGGCCCTCTCCAATCTCGCGGCGGGGCTCATGCTGCTCGTCACCCGTCCGTTCCGGGTCGGCGATGTCATCGTGGTCGACGGCTTCCTCGGCATTGTCGAGGAGATCGAGCTCTTCGCCACCAAGCTCAACACGCCCGACAACCGCCGCATCATCATGCCGAACAACTCCGTGTTCGGAAAGGTGATCGAGAACATCACGTTCAACCCGAACCGGCGCGTGGACATCGTCGTCGGCGTCGCGTACTCAACGGATCTCGACGCGGCGAAGGCCTCGATCGAGCGGTCGCTGGCCGGGTCGGCTCTGGTGCTCAAGGAGCCACCGCCGATGATCGTGCTCCGTGAGTTCGGCGAGTCGTCGATCAACTTCGACGTCCGCGCCTGGGCCCCGACCAAGGACTTTGCGCTGGCCAAGCACGACGTCATCAAGGTGATCAAGGCGGGCTTTGACCGCGACGACATCGAGATCCCGTTCCCGCAGCGGGTCGTGTGGATGCAGCGCACCGGCAACGGCGAGGCCTCGCCGCTGGCGTAAGACCACCCGAGGTGCTCTTAGGCCCGCGGAGCACTTCCGGACGAGGATCTCACGCGCGCGAGCCAGTCCGCCCAGATCGACAGCACCAGCAGCATGTACAGCCGCTGGCTGTGGTCCCGCCCCTTCCACGGGAAGATGCCGCGGCCGCCGGCGTCGTCGTGCTCCCTGAGCATCCGCCGCACGTAGCCCATGTTGATCATGGAGTTGATGCCCAGAGCATCGGGCCCGAACGGCTCGCGGCTGGAGAGCCGGTCGTAGAGCAGCGTGCGCAGTCCGCCGTAGTCGGTGCGGAACCAGTCGCCGATGGGAATCGCAAAGCCCATCTTGGGTCGATCAACGATTTCAGCGGGGAGGTACCTGCGGGCGACCTGGCGGAGGAGGCCCTTTCTCCGGCCCTTTGGCATGAGGCAAGAGATTGGAGCATTGATCGCGGCTCGCGCATGGTCGGGCTCGAGCATCGGGGCCCGCACTTCGAGCGCTGCGGACATGGAAGCCGTGTCGGTCTTTCGGAGCAGGTCGCACGGCAGGTAAAACGCCCGGTCGAAGCGCAGCGAGAGCACGTCCATCATGGACTCGTCGGCGGGTGGGAGGCTCGAGAAGGTCATTCCAAAGTGACCAGTCTCGCTCCAACCCGACCCGTTCTCTTGCATGAGACCCAGCAGCGCCGAGTACGGCTGAGGGAAGACCGCGACAAGATCCTTGTACCCACCGTGCGCGGAGGCGTTCAACAGGCGAGACACTCGGTCGAGCCGACGGCCGCGGCCGCCGCCGATTGAGGCCGCGTGCGCGAGCGCCTGCCTGCTCTCATGCGGCAGCCGGCCGAGGCGGCGCAGCCACTTCATCGCCACGTGGCGGTCATAGCCAAGATAGAGCTCATCGCCGCCGTCGCCGGCAAGGGCGACCCTCAGCTCGGCCCGCGCGGCGCGGCTTACCCAGAGCGACGGCAGCAGTGATGAGTCCCCAAAGGGGAGCCCGAGTTGCCGGATGATCGTGACAAGGTCTTCCGCGGGCTTGGGATCGCAATCGAGAATGTGGTGTCGGATGTGAAGATGCGAGGCCGTCCGTGCCGCCGCGGCGGACTCGTCGAGGCCGGTCTCCGGCATGCGAACGGTGTAGGCGCTGATGTCCGGCCGCACTTCGGACGCGTACGCAGCGATCAAGGCCGAATCGATGCCGCCACTGAGGAACAGACCCAACGACACATCGGCCTCAAGGCGGGAGTGGACAGCGCGACGAAGCAACGTGTCGACGTCCGCTTCCGTGAGTTGTTGCCCAGTGGGATTCATGAACTCGTAAGACCATGGTGCCGTCCAGGAGTGATGGCCGAAGCTCGTATGGTCGTCGGGCTGTGCCTCGGGCCATGATGTGATCTGCCCGGCCCGGATCTCGTGAAGCGATGGGGCGGACGGCGCTTGGTTCCACCCGAAGAGGATCCACGGCCGCACACACCCGGCAAGGCTGCTTCTCCAGTAGCCACTGACAGAGACACCATCGAGAGAACCGATGCGGAGTAATCCCGGTACGCAGCACGAGAAGGCGATGAGTGTCGAACCCTCGCATTCGGCCTCAATCGAGTACAGCGGCTTCTCTCCAAAACCATCGCGGGCGACTGTGAGCATTCCTGTCCGGCCATCCCACAAGCCGATGCCGAACATGCCGTTGAGCCGCTCGAAAACGCCGGTGCGCCACTGCCTCCACCCCTGCAGAATCACCTCGGTGTCGCTGTGGTCGGTAACGAACTGGTGGCCCGCGGCTTGGAGTTCCCTGCGGAGTTCGCGGTGGTTGTAGATGCAGCCATTGAAGACAACAGCGACAAAGCCCGTCACAGATTCAGCACCCGGAGTGCGCTGGTAGTGCACGAGATCATCGGGCTCGGCGTGGAAGAGAAGAGCGGCTTGTTCACTTCCAGAGCCCGCATGTCTTCCCTCTGTTTCCGCACGGGGGAACGCCGCCACCATCGGCTGCGTCCCCCCCGCGTGATCGATGATGCTCAGCCGGCGGTGCACCAGCGCCACGTCCACCACCGCCCCATCCGCGCGGACCGCTCGATCCCGGAATCGCCCCTGGCCATCCGGCCCCCGGTGCCGGATCGACTCATCGAGGATGTCCAGCCACGCCTCGGGGATCGCTTCCCGCAGCGGCAGCGCGGCCGCCGCCCGGGCCGCTTCGCCCGGTGGGGTGATCCTCAGGATGCCGCCGATCCCGCACATGCCCGGTCAAGATAGCCAAGTGCGATGACCGGGGTCGGCGGCGAGTCGTTCACCGGCGCTCGACGCGGGCAACGCTCGCCGACCGCGACCGTGGTACGCTGCACCCGGACCGCGGAGAACGCTCGAACTCCAGCATGCACGACGACCGCCCTCAACCCGTCGTCCCCATCCAACCTGCCCTATCGCGCGCCCGCCGGGCCTACCGCTACTACGACCTGCTGCTGGCCGCCTTCGTGACGGTCCTGCTCTGCTCCAACCTCATCGGCCCCGGCAAGGCGTGCATCATCGAACTGCCGTTCGCGATCCCCCTGATCGGCGCCACTGTCGTCTTCGGCGCGGGGAACATCTTCTTCCCGATCTCCTACGTCTTCGGCGACGTCCTGACCGAGGTCTACGGCTACGCCCGCGCCCGGAAGGTCATCTGGGCCGGGTTCGGCGCCATGATCTTCGCCTCGCTCATGGCGTGGGTCATCATCCACCTCCCGGCCGACCCCGGCACCGCGTACAACACGCAGATCCAGCCCGCCCTCGCCGTCGTCTTCGGCAACACCTGGCGGATCGTCGCCGCGTCCATCCTCGCCTTCTGGGTCGGCGACTTCACCAACTCGTTCGTGCTGGCCAAGATGAAGGTCCTCACCCGCGGCCGGTGGCTGTGGACCCGAACCATCGGCTCCACCATCGTCGGGCAGGGGGCCGACAGCCTCCTGTTCTACCCGATCGCATTCTGGGGGATCTGGGAGACGTCGACGCTGCTGAAGGTCAGCCTCTTCAACTGGGCCTTCAAGGTCCTTGTCGAGATCGTGATGACCCCCGCCACCTACGCCGTCGTTGGTTTCCTCAAGCGCGCGGAGAACGAGGATTACTACGACCGCGCCACCAACTTCACCCCGTTCAGCCTCGAAGACTGACCGGTAAAGCACGCCACTCCGCTATGCGCTCTTCTTCTCTGCCCGGGCGGCCCCGTTCGTCCGCGACTCCGCCGCCGGCACGCTCGCTGCCGGGGGCCGGATCGACGCATCGGTCTTGCCCAGCCCAGCCTCACGCAGGCGCTTCGCCATCGCCCGGTCCGAGGAGATCATCCACAGCGTGTGCAGCGTCCGCGAGATCCCGATCGCGATCCCGTACGAGATCACCGTCGCCGACACCCGGTCCACCCCGTCGTGCAGCAGCCCCGAGAGCAGTGCCATCGCCACCCCGTAGAACACCGGCGAGAGCGCCATCCGCTGCGCCTGCACCACCGTCGCATCCCAGAAGAACGACGGCTTGGGCGCCTCGTTGAGCACCTCGGCGGGCGTGTGCCACAGCCGCTTGGGCCAGTGGTTCGCCGTCCAGTGCAGCGCGTAGTACACGACGACATCGATCGCCAGGTCGACGACGAACACGAACGCCGTGATCAGCCACTTCTGGTCGTCGCGGATCCCGATGAACCGCGAGAAGTGCACAGCCACCGCCGTCAGCCCCACCGCGAGCGTGTTCGACAACAGGATGTTGACGTTCACGTTGACGAGGCGTTTCGCGTACAGCCTGCCGAGCCACTTGAGCATGCGGTGCAACTCTAGCCCCCCCGGCCCTGCGCCCCCCCCCCCCGCCAGCCTCCGGCGTGCCAGGCGCACCGCCGCCTCGCTCGCATCCGACCCGATCCCCACACGCCCCGTCCTCGCCGCGGCGACCAGCGTCGTCCCGCTTCCGCAGCAGGGGTCCCACACCACGCCCCCCGGCGGGCAGCACGCGCCCACGAGCATCTCCAGCAGCGCCAGGGGCTTCTGCGTCGGGTACCCCGTCCGCTCTTTCGCCATGTTGTTGATCGACGGGATGTCCAGCACATCCGTCGCCTTCTTCATCATCCCGCGCATCCGGGCGCTCGTCGCCGGCACCCGCGGCGGCTCGAAGTAGTACCGCTCCGGATCGATGCAGTACCACAGGATGTCGTCGTGCTTGCGCGCGAACCGGCGCGGCGACGATCCCCCGAGCCCGTACGACCACACCAGGTGGTTCACGAACCGGTCCTCGCCCAGCAACTCATCCAGCACCACCCGGGCGCGATGGCTGGTCCGCCAGTCCAGGTGGACCAGGATCGAGCCCGTTGGCCTGATGAGCGGGATGGTCGCGGCGAGCCGCTCGCGGAGCCAGGCGATGAAGCCGTCCGTGGATGCAAACCGGTCGTCAAATCGCTCGCGGGTCGCGCGGTTCAGCCTCCGCCCGTTCGCAGGCGACGCCCTTATCTCCCCCGTGTTGAACGGGGGATCGACGTACACCAGGTCGATGCCAAGGCCGCTCCGCCGCACGTGCTCCGCGGCGTCGAGCCAGTCTTGCCGCACAATCGCCGGCCCGGTCGCCACCGCCGCTCCTTCCCATCGGACGGTGTTCTACTTCGCCTTCACCGCGGCCCGCCCCACCGAGTAGTACGAGAACCCAAGGTCCCGCATCTGCGACAACCGGTACAGGTTGCGACCGTCGAAGATCACCTTCCCCGCCATCGTCTTTGACATGCGCTCAAAGTCCGGGCTCTTGAACTCGTCCCAATCGGTGCTGATCACCAGCGCGTGGGCCCCCTCCAGCGCCGCGTACATGTCCTCGGTCACCGCCACCGTCGGCCCGAGTTCCTGGCGCGCGTTCTCGTTCGCCACCGGGTCGAACGCCGCGCACGCCGCGCCGTACCCGAGGGACTTGCGGATCAGCGTCAGCGCCGGAGCTTCGCGGATGTCGTCGGTCCGCGGCTTGAACGCGATCCCCCAGAACGCGATCTTCTTCCCGCTCAGCGCCGACCCGCCCGCCGACTTCCCGCCGAAGTGCCCCAGGATCTTGTCGAAGAACCGGTCCCGCTGGCGCTGGTTCACCTCGTGCACCGACTGGCTCAGCTTCGCGGGCACGCCCGCCTTGTCCCCCATCATGATGCACGCCAGCGTGTCCTTCGGGAAGCACGACCCGCCGTACCCCAGCCCGGGGTACAGGAACTGCGTCCCGATCCGCTTGTCCGAGCACATCCCCTCGCGCACCCGCCCGATGTCCGCCCCGTACGCCTCGCACAGGTTCGCCATCTCGTTGATGAACGAGATCTTCGTCGCGAGGAAGTTGTTGCTCGCGTACTTCACCATCTCCGCGCTCAGCACGTCCATCACAAAGATCGGGTGCCCGTTCCGCACGAAGGGGTCGTACAGGTCCCGCATCTTCTGCCCCACCCACTCCTCCTCCACGCCCACCACCACGCGGTCGGGCTTGTTGAAGTCGTCGATCGCCGCCCCCTCCTTCAGGAACTCCGGATTGTCCGCGATCCCGAACGGGATGTCCTTCCCCGCCCGCTCCCGGATCCGGTCCCGCACCGCCAGCGTTGTGCCCACCGGCACCGTGCTCTTCACCACAACAACCTTGGGCTTCTGCTTCGGCCCCAGGCTCTTGAGCAGGTCCGCCACGTCCTCGGCCGCCTTCATCACGTACGTCAGGTCCGTGTGCCCCCGCTCATCGCTGGGCGTCCCCACACAGATGAAGATCATGTCCGCTTCTTTGTGCGCCTCGACCGCGCTGGTCGTGAACACCAGGCGCCCCGCCCCGATGTTCCGCTCCATCAGGTCCGTCAGCCCCGGCTCGTAGATCGGGCACTCGCCGCGACGGAGCTTCTCGATCTTCTTCGCATCCACATCCAGGCAGGTCACGTGGTTGCCCGTGTTCGAAAGGCACACGCCCGTCACCAGACCCACGTATCCCGTGCCGACCATGCTCAGACGCATCGAGGAACTCCTGCTGCTCGCGCCCCCATTCCCCCGGAACCCCTCGCAGCCCCATCCGCTCCCTCACCGCCGCGAGGGTCCGAGTATAGGAACGCACCAACCGCGCACCATCCCTCGCACACTTCTCATCGACCCCCCCCCCACACGCCTTCATCGGGTGATTACACTCCCCGCCCCATGCCCCAGAGCACCAAACGTTCCCCCACGCGCCCCGCCGCCTCCCGCCGCCGAGCCCGTCGGCCGCTCACCGCCCGCACCGCCGACCGATACGACCTCTACCAACGGGCCGTGCAGTGCCCCGAGGCCGAGGTCGCCTTCGCCGCCCGTGCCTACCGCCGCGCCGTCGGCCGTGCTCCCAGGGTCCTCCGCGAGGACTTCTGCGGCTGCTTCGCCACCGCCTGCGAATGGGCCCGCCACAGCAAGGACCACATCGCCGTCGGCCTCGACCTCGACCCCGAACCCATCGCCTGGGGCCGCAAGCACAACCTCCCCCGCCTCACCCCCGAGCAGCAGTCCCGCGTCCACATCAGCCGCGGCAACGTCCTCACCCCGCCCCGCTCCCCCCGCCCGGACATCGTCCTGGCCACCAACTTCTCCTACTGGACCTTCAAGACCCGCGACCTGTTGCTGCGATATTTCCGCTCGGTCCGCGCCTCGCTCGCCGCCGACGGCGTCTTCATCCTCGACTTCTTCGGCGGCTCCGACGTCCTGCGCGAACTCACCGAGACCACGCGCCACGGCCAGTGGTCCTACCTCTGGCAGCAGGAGCGCTACGACCCCGTCACCGGCGACTACATCTGCCACATCCATTTCAAGTTCAAGAACGGCTCCATGCTCCGCCGCGCCTTCACCTACCACTGGCGGGTCTGGACCATCCCCGAACTCAAGGACCTCCTCGCCGAGGCGGGCCTGCCGAACGTCACCGTCTACTGCGAGGGCGAGGACGCCAAGGGAGAGGGCAACGGCGTCTTCCGTCCCGTCAAGCAGGCCCCCGCCGACCGCTGCTTCATCGCCTACCTCGTCGCCACCCGCTGACCCCGCTCCACCGCCCCCGGCTTCCCTCTCCTACCCTCACGCGAATGTCCGCCCTCCTCGAGGTCCCCGCCGATCTTGCCGCGGTCCAGGATTCCCTGGCCGAGGCGATGTCTCGCGTCGAGCACGTCTTCGACGACGCCCTCCGCTCCGACCTCCCCCCCGTCGAACGCCTCTGCAAGCACGTCGAGCGGTACCGCGGCAAGATGCTCCGCCCCGCACTGGTCATCCTCAGCCACGCCGCCGCCCCCGGCGCCACGATCATCCCCGCCGACGTCCCCGAGTCCGTCCTCAGGCTCGCCGCCGTCTGTGAGATGATCCACATGGCCACCCTCGTCCACGACGACGTCCTCGACGAGGCCGACACCCGCCGCAAGGGCGCCACCGTCAACCGCCTCCACGGCAACGAGGCCGCCGTCATCCTCGGCGACTACCTCTTTTCCGCCGCCTACCGCCTCTGCTCCTCCATCGGCGGCCCCGCCGGCCAGCACGCCTCACTCATGGTCGCCACCACCGGCATGACCCTCTGCGCTGGCGAACTCCTCCAGCTCCACCACCGCGAGAACCTCTCCCTCGACGAGGACACCTACTTCGAGATCGTCCGCCGCAAGACCGCGTCCCTCATCGCCACCGCCTGCCGCCTCGGCGCCGCCGCGAACCTCCCCGGCATCGACCCGGCCACGTCGAACCCCGCCGCCGACCCCTTCCACACCTTCGGCCTCAACCTCGGCGTCGCCTTCCAGATCCAGGACGACATCCTCGACCTCACCGGCACCGAGACCACCGTCGGCAAGCCCGTCCGCAAGGACATCGAGATGGGCAAGCTCACCCTCCCCCTCATCCACCACCTCGCCGCCGCGTCGCCGCTGCGCCGCGGCCGGACGCTCGACCTCCTCGTCGCCGGAGGCGCCGGCGCCCCCCAGGCCCTCCTCTCAGCCCTCGAGGAAACCGACTCGATCCATCACGCCCGTCAGACCGCACGGCGACTGGTCGACGAGGCCAAATCGGCCCTCGCCCACGTCCCCGACTCCCCGCCCAAACGCTTCATGCTGCTGATGGCCGATGCCGTCATCACCCGCTCGTTCTGAGGCGCCCCCGCTGAACCCATCCCACCCGCCACGACCCGCGCCCCACGGGCCCCGGTCGGCCGATACCCGGCACCCATCGAGAGAGTCCGCCATGACCACCACCCCGAACATCGCCATCGTCGGCGCCACCGGCGCCGTCGGCCGCGAGATGCTCACCGTCCTCGAGCAGCGCCAGTTCCCCCACGCCGCCCTCACCCTGCTCGCCTCCGAGCGCTCCGCCGGTGTCGCCATCGACTATCGCGCGAAGCCCCACACCGTCGAGCCCCTCAGCGAGCGATCCTTCGACTCCATGCGCCCCGGCGACATCGCCCTCTTCTCCGCCGGCTCCTCGATCTCGAAGAAGTTCGGCCCGATCGCCGCCGACCGCGGCGTGGTCGTCATCGACAACTCCTCCGCCTTCCGCATGGACCCCGGCGTGCCGCTCCTCGTCCCCGAGGTCAACCCGGATGCCCTCGGCCCCGGCTACCGCATCATCGCCAACCCCAACTGCTCCGCGATCATCCTGCTCGTCGCCCTCACCCCGCTCCGCCGCGCCTTCGGCATCGATCGCATCGTCGTCTCCACCTACCAGGCTGCCTCGGGCGCCGGCGCCAAGGCCATGGACGAACTCCTCTCCCAGTCGCGCGAGGCGCTCGCGGGCCGCCCCGTCTTGCCCGGCGCCCACTCCGGCGGGGTCTTCCACGAGCCCTACGCCTTCAACCTCTTCTCCCACAACGCCGCCGTCGATCCCTCCACCGGCCTCAACGGCGAGGAGCAGAAGATGGTCGACGAATCCCGCAAGATCTGGAACGACCCCGCCCTCCGCCTCGCCCCCACCTGCATCCGCGTCCCCGTCCTCCGCGCCCACGCCCAGGCGATCAACCTCACCCTCAGGACCCCCACCACCGAGACGCACCTCCGCGACGCCCTCGCCCGCGGCGCCGGCGTCCAGATCGTCGACGACCGTTCCAACAACCTCTTCCCCACACCCCTCAAGGCCTCCGGCAAGGACAACGTCCTCGTCGGCCGCATCCGCCCCGACCCCACTCAGGACCGCGGCCGAGGCTGGGATCTCTTCATCGCCGGCGACCAGCTCCGCAAGGGCGCGGCCCTCAACGCGGTCCAGATCGCCGAGATCCTCCTCCAGCGCCGGGCCCGCTGAAGCCGCCTTACCTCGCCCCTCCCACCCCGACCCGCATCAGATCATCGCTGATCGCCCCGATCGCGCGGAACATCTCCTGCGCTGCATCCACCATCCCATCCGCCTGCTCCGGCGTGAACCCGATCTCCCCCATCTTCGTCTTGAACATCCCCCACTCTTCCCGCTGCCGCGCCCCGTACGGATCCAGGTACGTGTCCCCCGTCCCGGGCGTGAGCTCGTACGCCTTCCGCACGTTCCGCGCGATGAACTGTCCGCCGTTGTGGCTCCCCTCCAGCACGTAGTGCATCCCCAGCAGCATCACCGGATCGCCTCCCCTGAGCTCGTCGATCCGCTCGCACAGCGCCGCCGTCGCCGGCAGCACCGCCTGTTCCACTTCGAACCCAAGCGCCCTCAGGTCCGCGGCGATCCGCGCCTCATCAAACTGCTCCCGCGTCACCACCGCCTCGATCGCCGGACACCCCGCCGCGCGCTCCCCGATCGCCGCCTCCAGCGCCCGGTGCACGTGCAGCATCTGCCCCAGCCACGCGCCGTACATCTCCCGCGGCAACTGACCCTTCGCCAGCAGCCGCTGCAACTCGTTCTGCTCGGCCGCCGCGTGCAGCCCGCTCGTCTCAACTTTGAGCCGCTCCATGATCCCGGTAGCCCCTGCGTTCCCGGGGGTCCCGGAAGTCCCGTGAGTTCCCGGCTGCGACGTCGTGTTCATGCCTAACTCTCCAGCTCGTTGACCGCCAACCAGTTCACTGCGAAGTCATCGCCCGGTACGCCACCACCGCCGCCGGCACGGCGAGCCACAGCAGCCCCTTGACCAGGAAGAAGCAGAACCCCGCGAACCCCAGCCGACACAGCCACTTCCGCCCGGATCCGCCGTTCTCGTGCGTTCCCGCCTCAACGTGGTTCATCACAAGGCTCCTACCCACGCGTTCACGAACGCGGCAATGTCTGCGGGCTCAACCACGCCGTTCGCGTCGAAGTCCGCCAGCGTCCTCCCGGTCGCAACATCCGCCGCCCACCGGTTGATGTAACCCGCGATATCCGCCGGTTCCACCGTCCCGTTGCAATCCCAGTCCGCCCGCGGCCCGATGCACACGCTCATCTCCAGCCGCGCCGGCACGCCGCCGATGACGGAAGGGTACTCCTTCGTATACCAGTACGGCACCTCTCCGGATTGCTGCTGCTGCGTCACCGCCAGCGACGTCACCATCAGGTTCAGCCGGCCCTGGTCCAGCGACCTCGCCAGGTACTCCCGCACCCCCGCGTTCTCCACGTCCAGTTCGAACGTGAAGTCCGTGTCCACCGGCACCAGCACCCCCGGCGTCAGCGCCGCGGTCCCCACCGCGAACGGCCGCACTTCAAACCGGTCGTCCACGTTGTTCTGAACGTTCGTCATGTTCCCCAGCCCATCAAACTGCGCCGCGAACGCGTTCCTGGTGTTCCGATCCGGGAACGGCGCAGCAAACGAGTGCGGCGATTCCTCCTGGAACGTCAACGCCGTGAACCCGTTCCGGTATCCCACGCCGAACAACTCAACCGGCCGCCCCGCATCCGCATCCACAACCCGCTGCGGATCGGCGATCGGGTAGTACGTCCCCACCGGATCCTGCGTCCCGTCGTACGTGAACGTCTGGTCGCGGCTCACCCGCGCCACCACCCGCGCCGAGAGCACCCGGTAGTTCTGTGTCCCCAACCCCGGCGTCACCGCCAACGAAGTGGTGTAGCCAAGCAGCATCTCGCCGTCGCGATTGTCGAACGACGCCTGGAACTCGCTGAACAGCGGTGAGAACGTCCGTGCCTCGGTCTCGGTTCCCAGCGGGCTCGCCGAGTTGAACGGGTACATCCACCGATCCAGCGTCGGTTGACCGATCACCACCGGAACCGTCCCACCCTCCAATCGAACACCCCCACAGAAAAGCACCGCCACCGCCACACCCAGTCCCACGGCTGCTCGACGATCTGCCACAGGCATCCTCCTGCTATGTTGAGACTCAGTCTCAGCCGACTATACTAGCCCGCACCACCTTCCTGTCAAACCGCTTGTGTTTCAGTCTGACAGGAAGTTCCACCCCAACGCTCCAGCACTCCGCACAAGACACGCGATGACCACCCCCCGCAGCACCCCCCCACGCCACGCCTTCACCCTCGTCGAGGTGCTCGTGGTCATCGCCGTCATCTCTATTCTGCTCAGCATCCTCCTCCCGGGACTCGCGGGCGCGAAAAGCGCCGCTCAACTCACCCGCGAACTTGCCGCCGCCCAGCAACTCACCACTGGCTACTTCCTCTACGCCGACGACCACCGCGGCGTGCTCATGCCCGGCTACGCCCCCGCCAGCATGACCTCCATCCCCTCGCCCCCCGGCGCCAAGCCCCTCACCGTCCTCGATGAGGACGGCGCCCCCATCACCGGAGTCCAGGCCCAGCGCTACCCCTGGCGCCTCTACCCCTACCTCGATTACAACTTCGCCGGCATCTACTTCGATCCCAAGATCCTCAGCCGCTACCGCGGCAGCCCCGACTTCCACTACTACGTCAGCCTCTCCCCCTCCCTCGGCCTCAACAGCACCTTCATTGGCGGCGACGCCGACCGCTACGGATTCAACCCCGCGGCGACCGGCGTCTGGGGCCCCTTCTACCTCACAAGCGTCAGCCAGGCTTCGCGCCCCGACAACCTCCTCCTCTTCGCCTCCGCGCGCGGCGCCGCGCCCGACGGCGATTCCTCCCCCGTCCCGGGCTACTTCCGCGTCGACGCGCCCTACCTGCTCTCGCGCCAGTGGAGCCCCTCGTTCGATCCCGCGCGCGCACCCGGCTCCTTCGGCCACGTCGACCTCCGCTACCAGAAGCGCGCTGTGACCGGCGCCTTCGACGGGCACGCCGCCACGCTCGGCGAAGAACCGCTGCAGGACATGCGCCGCTGGTGCGAGCGCGCCACCACACCGCAGTGGACGCTCGGCACATCGCGATGACCCGCGCTCGATGCCCCGATCCGTCACACACGCTCGTGTGACGCACGCTCGCGACGCACAATGTGGTTGCGTTCATACCCCTAAAATCCGCTGGATTTCAGGACGATTTTTGCAGGCCATCCCGCAAACATCCCGCGATGACGTTCCTCACCCGAGTTTTTTTCCCGTGTTTCACGCGTGTTCGGCGATCCTGGGTTGCTGGACACCGCGCTTTCGAATAGGGTGAATCATCTCTGTGGGGCGCGTGTGTGGTAACCCCGTCCGTTCTGGACGGGCGATAAAAACTGGAGGCTTCAATGCTGCATGCCCAGGCGAAATCGCCGCGCGATGGCGCTCGTGCGTTCACACTCATCGAACTCCTCGTGGTCATCGCGATCATCGCGATCCTCATCTCGATCCTCCTCCCGGCCCTCGCCCAGGCCAGGGCCCTAGCCAAGACCGTCAAGGAGATGGCCGCGGGTCAGCAGAAACTCATCGCCTGGTCTCACTACGCAGGCGACAACAAGGACTCCGCCTTCACCGGCTACATCCCCTGGGCCGCCGGCCACTTCAACAGCCGCGCCGGCGGCTACTACTGGTTCCACCCCGATCCGTGGATCCCGAACCGCTTTCTCGAGGGCAACGTCATCAAGGTCAACGGACTCCGCTTCATGGGCGCCACCGAGATGCCCGCCCAGGCCCTCCAACTCGACGGCAACACCCTCTCCGATTTCCTCACACGCCCCAATGCGCCGACATACCACGAAAGCCCCCCCACCACCCTCTATGACGGCAGTGTCGCCTCCCTTGCCGCGGCGATGGCCTACCACCCCTCCCTCGGCGGCAACTACACCTACGTTGGTGGCAACTGGCACCGCGGCTCGTTCCAGAACTACACCGCGATGGGTGGTGCCGGCGTCACACAGCGCTGGGTCGTCGGCCGTACCGCCGATGCACGCCGTCCCGACAACCTGCTCGTCTTCTCCTCCGCCCGCGGCATCGACATTAAGGCCACCGGCGGCTGGGGCGGCACCAACTACGGCCGCAACCCCATGGCCTACGCCGCAGGCCGCGCCATAGTCCCCGGCTTCTGGGAAATCGTCCCGCCCCGCGCCGGCTACCCCACCAACTCCACCGTCATGCAGTGGGTCCCCACCGACAACTACAACCCCACTACCACGAACCCCGCCAGTTGGGGCTTTGTCGACCCGCGTCATCAGAACAAGGCCGTCGTCGTCACCTGCGATGGGCACGTCGAGATGTTGACGCTTCGCCAACTCCGCGACATGCGCCGCTGGGCGAATACGGCTGACCGCCCGGACTGGGTATTCCGGCCCTAACAGGGTGGCCGCCCTTCAGCCCCCTAGCCCGGCATGGCGGTACCATTCACGATGCAGAGTGTTTTCTCGTGGCTGAGGAGCGACAACAAACAGCAAGCGAAGTTTGTCGGCGCATGTATCCTCCTCGGCGCCGCCACACTCTGGCTGCTCTATACGCTTGTCCCCATTGTCCGATCACAGCCTCGAGCGGAAGAACTCTCGACGCCTGGCTGGATCCTCGCGCGAGAGCTCAATCAAGTCCTGCTGTCAAACCCCAACTTTGCGGATGCAGCATTCGCAGTGGACTCTGAGCCCCCAATCAGGCTCCGGCTTGTCGGTGGCGTGCATACCCACCAAGACCTCCAGGATCTCGAGGCCCGAGCCAGGTCATTGATGTCCGCCCACCCGGATGTGCAGTACGAGCTCGCCGTTGAGATCATGCGATAGGGCTTTCCAGGGCCACTGGGACCCGAATCTCTCACAATCGATCCAACCTGTACCCGAACAAACAGCCGGATAGTGGCCTGTTGGTGGGCGAACCCTGCCTTGTCCACAAAGTGCAACCAGCGCTCCTTTCACCTGTTTGCACAAAGTGTGCCGAACAACCCCTTGCTGAACTCTCGGCAATCGGTTAGAGTCTCCCCATCGTGATTCCGGGGTGTGTGGTCAAGTCCCGTCCGTTCTGGCCGGGGAATGTGATTCCTGGAGAGCAAAATGGAACGTCCGAAGGCAAAGATGCTGCGCAGAGGCGGTGCGTTCACCCTGATCGAGCTCCTCGTGGTGATTGCAATCATCGCGTTGCTTGTCTCGATTCTCCTGCCAGCCCTGGCGCAGGCGAAGGCGACCGGAAGGATGATCCGCGAGCAGTCGGCGACCAGACAGTTTTCCACCGGATGGCTGTCCTACGCAAATGACTATCGCGGGTCGGTGCTGATCCCGTATGTTCACTGGACTCACGCCCACCCTTCCGCCGGCCCCATCCAGATGCGACCACAGGACAGTTGGACGGATTCGACCAAGACAATCGAAGGGGACGTCGTCAAGACGTGGCCGCTTCGCCTGAGCTACTACACAGACTTCGAAATGGATGGCTTGCAGATCGACAAGCAGACCCTGAACCTCTTCCGGAGTCGCACCCATCTCCCCAGCGGCACGACCGGCACGACGACTTCCTATGACAACACCCAGTCCTACCAATACGCGATCGCGACGCACCCGTCGATCGGGTTGAACAGCGTCTACGTTGGCGGCCATTACCGCCTTGGCGCGTTCCCCAACGGAAATGCTACGATTATTGGTCATCCGCGAGGCAGCCAGGGCGGACACTTCTACATCAGCACGATCGACGAGATATTCAACCCCGCGATCCTGATGGTCGGCGCGACCGCGCGTGCCACCGATATCGCTTCCGTCACTCGCGGCAGCAATGACTACGGCGGCCGGCATGTTGGGCAGAGCGCCAACCTGAACGTCAATGTCGTCCCGGGTCATCACATGGTGACACCCCCGAACATCGGTTTCCCGACCAACGGCGGCTCCGCACCCGCTTGGATTAACGCTCCGTCGTTCGACAAGACGAAGCCTGCTTGGGCATACGGTGGCGTTGATTTTCGCCATTTCGATAAGGCGGTTGCCGCGATCGCGGACGGTCACGTTGCAACCTTCACCGTGACCCAGATGCGGGATATGCGCATCTGGTCCAACTACGCCACCTCGGCCAACTGGACCTTTACTCGCGGCCCCGGCGGAGGCTGATCCGTCACCTCTGACGAGCCCCAAACCCCTTGGCCTGCCAGGGGGTTTTTTTCTTGCCGGCACCTGACCCCGCGCACACCTTCATCGGATTACACTGCGCGGGACTCATGCCGTGATGGAGCATCCATGATCAGCCTCGCCTCGATTCGGGAAAAGCCTTGGTTCGTTTGGGCCCTCGGTGTCGTTACGCTGCTGCTATTGCTGTGGATCGCATCCTTCATGATCGCGTCGTGTCAGCAGCGTCTCACCACCCCATCGCCACCTGATTCACCAGAGGACCGCAAGGCCGCGTCGCTGCTTGATCTTCTCAAGGACGACGAACGGTTCCGATACCTCGGTGCGTACCCCTCATACGAGCAGCCCGGTGTCATCATCCTCAGCGGGGAGCTCCCTTCCGCTGGAGACCTTGCTGCGCTCAATGCGAAGATCGCCGACCTCAACCTTCCCTACGAGGTCAAGATCGAGGCCGAACCCTTGCACCCCTAGTCACTGTCACGATCTCTTTAGAGTCGTTCACGGTACATTTGCCTTTCTTGCCGCCCGCCGCGTAGCCCATCGCGGCGGGCGGCTTCGTTTTGCTCCCCATTGCCGTGACCCTCTCCCATCCTCATCCTCCGGCGTACCCTCCTCCCCGATGACCTCCGCCGCACCCGCCCAGCCCTTTCTCGACGACCTCCGCGCCCGCGGCCTCCTGCACCAGTGCACCAGCGAGGCCGCTCTCGCCGCGCACCTGGCCGACCCCGTCATCGCCCCCCGCCGCGCCTACGCCGGGTTCGACCCAACCGCCGACTCGCTCACCGTCGGCAACCTCCTCCCCATCACCCTCCTCCGCCGCTTCCAACTCGCAGGCCACTCCCCCGTCGTCGTCATGGGCGGCGCCACGGGCCTTATCGGCGACCCCTCGGGCAAGTCCGCCGAGCGCGAACTGCTCACCCCCGACCGCGTCGCCGCGAACGTCGAATCCCAGCGCCGGATCTTCGGCCGCATCATCGACCTCGCCCCTTCCACAAAGCCCGCCACCGCCCCCCTGCTGCTCAACAACCTCGACTGGATCGGCCGCCTCTCCTTCCTCGAAGCGCTCCGCGACGTCGGCAAGCACTTCTCCGTCAACATGATGATCCAGAAGGACTCGGTCCGCGAGCGTCTCCACGCCCGCGACCAAGGGATCTCCTACACCGAGTTCTCCTACATGATCCTCCAGGCCTACGACTTCGCCCACCTATACAAGCACCACCATGTCACCCTTCAGATTGGCGGTAGTGACCAGTGGGGCAACATCGTCGCCGGGATCGATCTCATTCGGCGAGGCTGGATTCGGACGGCACAGCGAGCAGCAGCCGGTTCCAACCCAGACCGAGCTTCAGAAATCATGCAGCTGCCTGTCTATCAGGAAGCCGCGAGCTCGATAGAGATTCCCCCTGAGAAGGACGCCTTCGGCCTCACCGCCCCCCTTGTCACCAAGTCCGACGGCTCCAAGTTTGGCAAGTCCGAGTCCGGCGCCGTCTGGCTCACCCCCGAGCGCACCAGCCCCTACGCCTTCTACCAGTTCTGGCTCAACGCGGCGGACACCGACGTCCTCCGCCTCATCAACTTCTACACCTTCTTCAGCCTCGAGCAGATCCAGGGCCTCGCCGCGAAGCACGCCGCCAACCCCGGCGCCCGCGACGCCCACCGCGCCCTCGCCTCCCACATGACCGCCCTGCTCCACGGCCAATCCGAGGCCGACAAGGCCGAGTCCGCGGCGAAGGCCCTCTTCTCAGGCGACCTCCGCTCCATCGACCCATCCATGCTCGCCGAGGCCCTCGCCGCCGCCCCCGCCTCGACCCACGACAAGTCCCAACTCGCCGGCGACGGCCTCGCGCTCCTCGACCTGCTGCCGCAGACCACGATCTGCCAGAGCAAGACCGAGGCCCGCCGCCTCCTCGCCGAAGGGTCGATCAGCGTCAACGGCGACAAGGCCGCCCCCGACACCCACCTCACCCCCGCCTCCCTCCTCAACAACCGCCTCATCGCCCTCCGCCGCGGCAAGAAGGCCTGGCACGTCACCGTCTGGGGCTGATTGATTACAGCCGGACCACTTTGGGTGAGTTACTCGCCAGGTCCCCTCAGCTGCCTCGGGTTCCGCACGGGCACATTCGGATCAATCACTGGCTCTGGCTGCGGCGGATTAGCCTCGTTGAGCTGCCGCGCCAACTCGTCCGACGCCTTAGTATCCTCTGTCGCTCCCGCTGACCCGTCGCCGCGGAACGCAAAGAACAAGGCAACCACGATCAGCAGCGCCGCGATTGAACCGAGAATAACGTTCTTCTTCTTGGTATCCATGACGTCCTCTATACGCTTCGGGCCGGCACATGGGCCTCAGCAGCAAGTGCCGCCGCAACCCACTGCACTCCAAAGGAAGAGGGCCGGCATCAGCCGACCCTCTAAAATCATACGCAGTCGAGTCCGAAATCGCGACCGGTTCTACCGGTTGAGATCTCGACCCTTGATGCCCTTGTAGGTCGCCCAGAAGATCGCCGGGTACCCCGGGGTAGCGTACTCGAGCCCATCGTTGGCCATATCATATGCAACCATGCTGGCGGCCTCGGGCGTCCAGTTGCCGCACGGCGTGTACCCCTTGCGAGCCTCGGCATCCGGAGTCACCGCCGCGGTAGTAAGGCGGTTCAGGTCCGCTGTCTTCTTGCTGTCCACGCTGCCGTCCACTACGACGAACCGGGTGGTCGCCTCGGGGTGGTTCCACTGCGGAGGGCCCTCGGCTCGTCCGCCGGCCTGCAGTCGTTTGTTCTTCTTCGACATGTCAAACCGCTCGAAGCACATGACCTTGGCCTGCGGGAAGATCACCTCGTCAACACGGTTGCGCCGAAGGTACGACGGCGAGACCGGCAGGAACGTCGGGGTGGTGCCGCTCGCCTGGCTGTACCGCGTCGGGCTCAGCCACAACGTCGGTGACATCCAGTACGATCCGTCCCAGATGTAGCGGTACCGCTGGTTCAGCGGGATGTTCGCGAACGATTGTCGATACCGCAACTGAACCGACAGATCGCCCGGCGCAAACTGCGCCTTGATCTCGTTGTCGCCGTCGGTGATGTACTGCCCCATCAGGCTCGTCCAGTGGTATCCAAACGGCTCGGTCGCACGGCTCGGCGTGCTCTCGCCCATCGACCAATAGCCACCGCCGGTCTGAGGCGGAGGAACAACAATGCCGTACCACGGAACACCTGGCGCTGGCGGATTCGAGAACGGATTGATGAACTCATCCCGTGACTCGTTCGCGTAGTACGCGATCACCTGCCCCCACGTCCGCAGGTTCGCGAGGCTCACCGTGTTCTGCGCCGTCCGGCGGGCCTCACCGAGGGCCGGCAACAGAATGCTCACAAGCAGCGCGATGATCGCGATCACCACCAGCAGCTCAATCAGTGTAAAGGCCCGACGGATTCGCCGTGTCATAGCGCAATTCTCCAATGCCCACCCCGCCAAAACCCCGATCTGACGCTCACGGACGCCCTCACCGGCGCCGGTCGTCGCCCGAGTTGGGCCGAGGACCGAATGGTCCATGTACCCTTACTATCGCAGGAACACCCTGAGTTGTCCAGCGGCCCGGGCCAGATTCCGGGTCCACCAGTCGGATTCCTTTACGCAGCCTGTCAAGGTCCGGATTCATCTCAACCACTGTTTCGTCCCAGAGCCCCCGCCGGTTCGGTACATCAAGCCCTAACACCAATCATCGGCCCACTTTGCGCTATTTCCTCTCCTGGAGAGACGCTCGCCACTACCCCGGTGTGATCGATCAAGAACGCATTGTTCTCGGTCCGTCTTCCCCAAATCCCCGGCCAACCACTTGACAGCCCCACCGACCCGGCAACACTCCGCGTCGGTCAGGTAGACTTCACTCGCCCGGTTCGGATCGAAGGGGGTCTGGCGTGCGTATGGAGTGGTGAGCGGGCCCCCTGCGCCACGGCTTGCGACAGGCTGAAGGCGGCCCACCGGCGTGCCGAAGGGGTAGGAAGAGGGAGTCCGTCAGGGAACGATGACCCAGCAGCCTCACAGACCGGATCTCACCGAGACCTCGCCCATGGTCGGTTCGGGCGAGGGCTCCCAGGCCGACCTGCCCGCCCTCCAGCCCGAGGGGGCCGTGATCGGCGGCGGCAAGTCCAAGAGCGGCACCAACGTCGACACCATCATCGGCCGCATCGTCGTCGACCAGGGCCTCGCCACCAGCGAAGAGGTCCAGCAGTGCCTTGAGCAGAAGCGCAGCCAGCTCCAGGACAACAACCAGAAGTCCCTCTCCGAACTCCTCGTCGAGAACGACTACATCACCCCGCGCCAACTCGAGCGCCTCCGCATGATCGCCGAGGCCGAGCGCAGCGGCCAGCAGATCCCCGGCTACAAGGTCCTCGGCAAACTCGGCGCCGGCGCCATGGCCACCGTCTGGAAGGCCCGCCAACTCTCCCTCGACCGCCTCGTCGCCATCAAGGTCCTCCCCGCCAAGTACTCCCAGACCAGCCAGTTCATCGCCCGCTTCTACGCCGAGGGCAAGGCCGCCGCGTCCCTCAACCACCCCAACATCGTGCAGGCCTACGACGTCGGCCAGGCCGGCGACCGCCACTACTTCGTCATGGAGTACGTCGACGGCCGCACCGTCTACGACGACATCGCCAAGCACAAGCGGTACTCCGAGAAGGACGCCATCGACGTCATCTCCCAGATCACCGAGGCCCTCCAGCACGCCCACGCCAAGGGCCTCATCCACCGCGACGTCAAGCCCAAGAACATCATGATGACCCATGAGGGCGTCGCCAAGCTCGCCGACATGGGCCTCGCCCGCGCCATTAGCGACAAGGAAGCCGCCGAGGCCGAGCAGGGCAAGGCCTTCGGCACCCCCTACTACATCAGCCCCGAGCAGATCCGCGGCGAAAAAGAGATCGGCCCCCAGGCCGACATCTACTCCCTCGGCGCCACCCTCTACCACATGGTCACCGGCGCCGTCCCCTTCGACGGCAAGAGCCCCTCGGCCGTCATGCACAAGCACCTCAAGGCCGAACTCGTCCCCCCGGATCATGTGAACCCCAGGCTCTCCCCGGGCATCAGCGAAGTCATCGAGATGATGATGGCCAAGCAGCCCGGCCAGCGGTACAAGTCCACCACCGACCTCCTGATGGACCTCAAGGCCGTCCGCGAGGGCAAGACGCCCCCCATCGCCCACAAGGACATCGGCGGCGTCGACCTCTCCAGCGTCATCGCCGCCGAGGCCGCCGCCCCCGCCGTCATCGCCGAGGACCAGACCCGCGCCTCCGCCAACCGCCTCCAGGTCTTCGAAGTCCTCTTCTACGTCATGCTCGGCCTCTTCGTCGTCAGCGTCGCCGTCAACGTCTTCCTCTTCTCCCGCGGCGGCGGCTGAGCAGCCGGTCTGAGATCGGCGGCCCCCCGACGGCCACCTTCACACCTCAAAAAATCTGCCCACCACCCGTGATTTCCCCTTTTTGTTCTGTAGGATGCTGGAATAGGCTGTCCGCTCGGGACGGTATTGGCTTCAGAGCGGTCCGCACAGGGCGGGCCCTTCGTGAGCCGGGGACGGGCGGGGGTTGGAGTCGCGGCCTGGTGGATCATCGACTGACGATGCAACACGACGGCGAACGCGGCGAGCCGGTTGGCGCGCCTTCATGAGCCCGATCGCGACGCCTCCATCCTGTCCCAGCACCATGCTTCCCGCTTCCCGCACCAGGGCAGGGCGTGTGCCCCTGCGCCGACGCGGCACGAACCAATAGGAGAACCGACCCATCAACCGTCCATTCGGCCAACGAGAGCAGGCGCCGCGCCGCACGCGCGTCAACCACTTGATCCGGATCACCCCCATCCGCGTGATCGGTCCAGAGAACGAGCAGGTCGGTGTCATCGAGACCGCCGAGGCCCTCCGCATGGCCGACCAGGCCGGCCTCGATCTCGTCGAGATCTCCCCCGACGCCCGTCCGCCGGTCTGCAAGATCATGGACTACGGCAAGTACAAGTACGAGCTCTCGAAGAAGGAGCACAAGAGCCGCGCGGCGAGCAAGGCCACGGAAATGAAGGAAGTCCGCCTCGGACGGTCCATCAAGATCGACGAGCACGACGTCCAGATCCGTGTCCAGCAGTCCCGCCGGTTCCTCATGGCCGGCCACAAGGTGATGGTCACCCAGAAGTTCAAGGGCCGCGAGATCGCCCACCGCGATCTCGGCCTCGAACGCCTCAAACGCTTCGCCGACTCCCTCGCCGACATCGCCAAGGTCGAGCAGACCCCGCGCTGGTTCGGCAAGCAGGCCAGCATCATCCTCGCCCCCGACCGCGTCAAGGTCGAGGCCGCCAAGCGCGCCCTCGAAAAGGAGCGCCTCGCCCGCATCGCCGCCGGCGAGAAGATCGAGCCCGAGGTCGAAGAGCCCGTCATCGACGAGCCGGATCTCGATGATGACGACGGCGACGACGACGATCAGGACTGATCCCGCCGCCCGTCCGCCGCACACCACGTCGTCCAGCGCCCGACCGCAACGGTCGGGCGTCTTTTTTGGTACCTTCTTCCCCCCGGTCCCTCGCCGCGACGGTCGCCGCGCACACCGGATCCGCCCAGTCACGGAGACACACCGCATGAACAACCGCACCGCGCGCACACGACTCCCGGCCCGGCTGATCGCCCTCGCCGCCGGCTCGCTCCTCTCCACCGCCGCGCTGGCAGTCGACCGCGTCACCCTCCCCACCGGCGAGACGCTCACCGGCGAGGTCGTCGGCGTCACCGCTTCCTCCATCATCCTCCGCCACCCCGTCCTCGGCGATGTCCATGTCGATAGCGCCGACGCCACGATCACCCACCTCGCCCCCGAAGAACCGCCCGCCGACGGCGCCGCGCCGGATGCGACCCCGCACGCCGATTCCGACGCCATGAAGGAGGCCGAGGCCCACGTCGAGGCTGCTCGCTGGAAGTTCAAGCTCGTCGCCGGCCTCTCGTACATCACCGGCAACACCAAGAGCTTCAACGTCAGCACCCTCCTCGAGCTCAAACGCGAAGCCGATGACATGAAAACCGTCTTCTCCGGCGGCGGCTTCTACGGCCGCGCCGACGGCGAGGACAACCAGGCCAACGCCTTCGCCCAGGTCGTCCAGGAGTGGTTCTTCAAGGACTCTCCCTGGCTCTGGTTCGCCGACGCCCGCTTCGACTACGACGAGTTCCAGTCCTGGCGCTACCGCTTCGCCGCTCACACCGGCCCCGGCTACAAGTTCTTCGATCTGGAGGCCTTCAAACTCACCGGCCTGCTCGGCATCGGTGTGAAGAAGGAATGGCAGTCCGACGACGACGACTGGATCCCGGAAGGCCAGGCGGGCGTCAATGGCTTCTGGCAGATCACGCCCAGGCAGAAGCTCGAGTTCTCCGCCTACTACTACCCCGACTTCTCGGACTTCGCGAACTTCCGCACCCGCGAATCGGTCCTCTGGTCCGTCCTCCTCGATGAGTCCCTCAACCTCAGCCTCACCGCCGGCCTCATCCACGAGTACCAGGCCGAGGTCGACCCTGGCGACGTCAAGAACGACATCAAGATCATCGCCGGCCTCCAGATCGAGTTCTGATCCCGCGCCACAACGTCCTCTAACCCATCCGGCCGCCCGCACCCCCAGCGCGCCCGGCACAACCCGCCTCCACTCCCGGCATCGCCGCCACCGGCGCTGGCGATGCCGCTCGCTCCGGGCATGCTTACACATGACAGGGCCACCATCCCTCGCCGCAACAACCGGAGAACCGACGTCATGTTTCAGCGCCTGATCCCCGTTGTCGTCCTCGCTTCCATCGCCGCAGCCGCCCTCGCTTGCCGCATCGGCTGGCTCCCCGAGATCACCATCGCCGGCTACCGCCTCGGCCCAACCCTCCCGCCCAAGAAGCCCTCGCTCGTCGTGCGCCGCATCGAAGCGCCCGCCGCCCCCGAGGCCACCGGCGCCGTCGCCCTCAGCATGCCCGGCGTCGAGACCGGCGCCCTCATCGTTGTCCCCACCTCCGCCCGCGCCGGATCGGGCTTCGTTGACACCCGATCCTCCATCGTCGGCCGCGCCGGCTCGTACGCCAGTTCAACCGTCTCCCAGGACGACGTCCGCCGTGAGAAGTCCCTCAATCACAACCAGTACACCGAGGCCTTCGTCGCCGGCCGCTCCCGCAAGAACTGACCGATTCTGGGCCGCCCCACGCACCCCCGACCGCCGGTATACTGCCGCAACCGAGGTCCGCCGCCGCATCGGCTGTTGAGCCGTGCCGCCCGCGTCGGATCGCCGGTTCGGAGATTCGGTCATGGTCCTGTTCGCCCGCGCCGCCATCACGGGCCTCCTGATCTGGTCAGTCGCCGTCCCCGGCTGCGCCACCGCCCCGGGCACGGAGAAAGAACGCGTCTCGCTCGCCAACAGCGCCGCCGACGCGCTCGCCCGCATGAAGTTCGAGGACACCGGCCTCGACGCCTTCATCAAGAAGTCCTATGGCTACGCGATCTTCCCTGCCGTCGGCAAGGGCGCCCTGGGCATCGGCGGCGCCTACGGCCGCGGCGAGGTCTACGAACTCGGCCAAATGGTCGGCTACTGCGACCTCACCCAGGCCACCCTCGGCCTCCAGGCCGGCGGCCAGGAATACTCTGAGCTCATCTGCTTCGAGAACCGCAACGCCCTCGACCGCTTCCGCGAGGGCCAGTTCGCCTTCTCCGCCAACGCCTCCGCCACCGCCCTCAGGTCCGGCGCCGCGGCGACCGCCAAGTTCGCCGACGGCGTCGCCGTCTTCACCTATGTCAGCGCGGGCCTCATGTTCGAGGCCTCCATCGGCGGTCAGCAGTTCTCCTTCCAGCCCCGGTAACGGCCCGAGACCCTTTTGGGGGAGGCCCGCCTCTCATGAGACCGCCACAGATCACCAGCGCCCGCGCCCTGACCACGTGGCTGATCCGCGCCGCCGCCCTCGCCCTGGTCTCCGCCGGGTCCTACCTCGTCCTCAAGAAGGCCCTCTTCGCCGTCGGCACCGGCGTCGTTCCCATCTTCATGAGCGTCTACGAGGGCGTGGGCGAGGAACACAGCACCTACCGCGGCGCCGCGATGCTCGTCGTCGGCATTGCCCTGGCCCTGCTTTCCCGCCGACTCGCGCATTGGGTCGTCGCGATGCCCCCCAACGGTTGCCCCCGCTGCGGCTACGAGGGCCTCGACGGCACGATGAACCGCTGCCCCGAGTGCGGCCTGGACGGGTTCACTCCCGCGGCATGACGATCAGAGCCCGGCGCCCCCGCCCGCCGCGGCGTCGGCCCTCTTCGCCGGTGGATGCAGCACCGCGTTGAGCGCCGCCATCCCCTGGCGCGAGTAGTCGATCGAGTCCGCGAGGATCCGCGCCGACTCCTGCGGCGCGTGGAACCCCATCGAGTTCTCCGCGTTCACGAAGTCCAGCCGCCACTGGGCCTTCCGGAGAAGCGCCCGGGCCGCCGCCAGTTTGTCGTCGCTCACCCCGGACTTCGACGCCTCTTCGAGCGCCGTGATCAGGTCGATCGCCGCCTGCTCGCTCCGGCTCATCAGCGCCTTGGTCCGGTCCTGGATGATGTTCACCCGGGCCAGCAGCTCCGCCTCGGGCTGCGGGTGGCACGTCTGGCACGACGCCGCGATGCTCAGCATCGGGCTGCGGACATGGTGGCTGCTGTACTTCATCGCGCCGACGCGCTGGTAGGGCATGTGGCAATCGGCGCACGAAACCCCGGACCTCGCGTGCACGCCCTGGCTCCAGGTCTCGAACTCGGGGTGCTGCGCCTTGAGCAGATCGGCGCCGGAGCGCGGGTGCTTCCAATCGGAGAACCCCGCCTCGTCGTAGTACGCCTCGACCTGGTCCACGTTCACCCCCTTCGCCCACGGGTAGGTGACGGTCTTCTCCTTGCCCTTGAAGTAGTACTCGACGTGGCACTGCGCACACGCGAACGACCGCATCTCCTGCCGGCTGGCCATGGTGTTCGGGTCGTACGGCGTGCTGCGGGACCCGGCCCGCCACCGCTCCACGCTGGGCAGGTGCGGCACCGGCTCGGCGCTCGCCGCGAGCGCCGCGATGCCGCGCATGAACCCGGGGCGGGTGACCCGCAGGGCCATCGTGCCCGGGTCGTGGCAGTCAAGGCACGAGATCGCGTGGTCCACCAGCGCCGTGGCCTCGGAGTACGGCATCGCGCACACGGCGTCGAACCCGGCGTTGAGCTGCGCCAGACCGTTCGCGGACAGCAGCGGCTCGTCGACCGTGCCGGGCGCGCCGTTCTTGAGGCCGACCTCGCGGTACGCCACCACGTTCGACGCGTGGCACTGGAGGCACGCGCCGGGCTGCTTCCGCTCCGTCACCCGCTTGGTCTCCCGCTGGTCCGACAGCATGTACGCGTGCCCTCGCTCCTCGCGGTAGTCGATCGAGAACGCGTAGCCGTCGAACAGCGTCCGCAGGGCCGGGTCGGAATCGAGCTTCTGGAAATCCTCGCTCCCGCCGTACCGCGTACGGGTCGTGTCCACCGTGCGCATGTAGGTGTCGTACTGGTCCGGGAAGTTCTTCCCCCACACCGCCGGGTCGACGGTCGATTCGTTCGTCTCCACGACGCGGACGAACGTCGTCGCCGCCTCCCGCTTGCGCTGCGCGATGTTCCGCAGCAGGAGCATCACCGCGATGGTCGCGGCGAACACCACCACCAGCACGAGCCAGAATGCCGCCCGCCCGGCGGGCTCCCGAACTCTCCGTGCACTGCTCTGCATCGCGTCGCTCCTTGTACCCTCGCGGCAATCGACCGCACTACCGCGCATGACCGACATCACGATGGCAGTGGACGCAGTCCATCGCCTCGCCGCCGCCGGCACGGACAATCTCGCTGACCATCCCCTCATGGCACCGGACGCAGTTCTCCTGCACCGCCGCCAGGCTGCTCGCCTTGATCTGGATCGGCTCGTGGAACGTTTGGAAGGTGAAGCCCCACGAGTGCCTCGCACCGTGATCGGCCTTCGTCGCGTATTTGCTCACCACCGAGTCGTGCGGCACGTGGCAGTCGTTGCACACCGCCCAGGCGTGATGAGACGAGTGCTCCCAATCCCGGTGCTGCTGGTTCATCACATGGCAGTTCACGCACGCCGCCGGATCGTTCGAGAGGTACGACCACCCCTCGGCATACGTAAACGTGAACGCGCCCAGACCCAGGAACACCCCCAGCAGCGCGGCCAGGACCGTCATCGCCGTACCCATCGATCGGCTGGGCTTCATGCCGGTTGCTCCCACGTCTCACGAACACCCCCGACCTCGGCAGCCTACCGCGCTGCCCCGCGCGCGTCTACCTCATTCTCATTCCGCCGGGCGCTCTTCGGGCAGCACCTCGACCGCCTCCTGCTCGCTCGTGACCTCCTCGAGCAACTCACCCGGCAGTTTCGTTGCCGCCAGATCCATGCGCCACGACGCCGGGTCCGCCCCCATCCGGCGCCCCATCTCGCTGAGCGACTGCATCGTCTCCTTCTGGAACAGCCCGGTTTTGGGGGCCCGCCACGACTGCGGGATGCTCACATACCGCAGTTCCACGTCGATCCCCTCCGCCAGCCGCACGTAGTCCACCTGCTGCGCGAAGTACCGCAGCGCCGTGTTCGTCGACGACCGCACCGTCGTCTCCACCGATCCCGCCGTGATGCTCACCCACGACGGCTGCACGATCTGCGGCCTCGCATCGAGCTGGTTGTTGATCACCACCCAGTACCGCATCTTGGGGATCGGCACGCCGGGGTGGTCGCGGCGCAGCACGTTCCGCGGCGTATCGTCGGCGCGCAGGTCTGTCACGATCAGGATGTTCGCCGTCGTCCCCCCGTCGACGTACAGCGTGTCGTCGATCACCACCGGCGGGAACGCCGCCGGAATCGCGGCCGACGCGAGCAGGATCCGGTGCACCCGGTCGGCGTCCTGCACCGCCAGCGCCAGCTGCGCCTGGTCCCCGAGGTCCCACGTCCGTTCCATGCTCAGATCGAGGTTCGTCGTCCCGATCGCCAGCACCCGGTCCTGCTCCGACCCCTTCGCCAGTTCCGCGATCACCTCGTCGTTGATCTCGCGCCGGATGTCCCGCGCCAGCCCCGAGTTGTCGTAGAACGACGTCGACCCGGGAAGGAAGAAGAACAGCCCGCGGAGTTTGATCCAGTCGTCGCTCGGGTCCTGGTACAGCTTCAGGATCCGCTCGTACGACGTCCCGCTCCCGATGAACGCGAACGGCGCGATCAGCGCCCCCGTCGACACCCCGGACACGACGTCGAACTCCGGACGAGCCAACTCCCCCTGCACCGTGCCCCACCCCTCGAGGAACCCGGCGCCGAACGCCCCTTTGTCACCGCCGCCGGAGATCACCAGCACGTCGAACACCGGCGGTTCCGCCGTCTTCCCCGAGGCGTACTCCTCGTACTCCCTCGTCCACCTCCGGACGATCTTCTGGATCCCCGCCTCTCGCTCGTCCGCCACCTCGCGCAGGTAGGACACCCTGCGGCGGTCCAACTCCTCCGGC
Organism: Phycisphaeraceae bacterium; assembly: GCA_019636655.1. Classification (NCBI taxonomy): domain Bacteria; kingdom Pseudomonadati; phylum Planctomycetota; class Phycisphaerae; order Phycisphaerales; family Phycisphaeraceae; species Phycisphaeraceae bacterium. Next base: position 65,695 of record JAHBXB010000002.1, read on the forward strand.
TCGAGCGTCGGCCGGTTCACCACGCACCCCGCGGGCACACCGGCCAGCACAGCAACCAACACGATGCGCCGCCAGATGGTCATCGTCCACTCCTCCCGATCAGGACCGCTGCCGTCTGGTATTATGCCGCGGCCGGCCCGGCGCCGCGCGGAAGACCTCCCTCTCGGAGCCCGACATGGGATTGTTCGACTGGCTGCGAGGACGCACCCCCGCCGCGAAACCCCAGGGCGACGACTCGCCGGCCCACGCCGTCCTGCTGTACATCCGCCTGTCGGACGACGCGTTCGGCACCGACGAGGACCGCGCCGCCTGCTTCTCGCTCGAGGACGATCTGCAAAAAGCCGTCGCCGCGCAGCGCGCCGGCGAATACGACGGCAACGAGTTCGGCGAGGGGCTTTGCGTGATCTTCATGTATGGACCCGATGCCGAGTCGCTCTGGTCGGCCATCGAACCGGCGCTCGAGAAGCGCCCCTTCCGCAAGGGGTCGTACGCCATCCGCCGGTTCGGGCCCCCCGGCGCACGCGAGGAACGCATCGATCTGCACTGGGACGGCTGACCGCCCGCGTCCCTACTCCGGGCTCCCCGTCTCGTTCGCATGGGTGGCCCTCCCATCCCGAACCCGGCGCGACAGCGCGCCGACCGCTTCCTCCTTCCCCACCGCCTGCAGCCGCCAGCACCGGTGGATCCTCCGGTTCCGATACTCCGGAGGCACCGTCCGATTGCTGATCTCGCGGGAGGACAGCCCCGCCTCGGCGATCGACCGCTCGTCGAGCTTGAACCTCCGGAAGTTCGTCGAGAAGTACACCACGCCCCCGGGCGACATCAGCGGAGCGAGCGTCGTCAGCAGCGGCACGTGCCCGTGCAGCACCTCCCAGTCCTCTTCGGTCGATGTGCTGTTCGAGAACGTCGGCGGGTCCACCACCGCCAGGTCGTACAGCCCCTGCGCCCGGGCCCGCTGCGACAGCAGGAACTCCTTCACATCCGACCGCACGAGGCGGTGCGAGGGGCCCGCAAGGCCGTTGAGCCCGAGGTTCCGCCCCGCCCAGTCCACGTAGGTGTTGGAGAGGTCGACGCTCGTCGTCTCCCGCGCCCCGCCCGCCGCGGCGTACACGGTGAACGCCCCGGTGTAGCAGAACAGGTTCAGCACCCGTTTGCCCGCCGCCTGCTCCCGCACCATCTGCCGCGTCAGCCGGTGGTCGAGGAACAGCCCGGTGTCGATGTAGTCGGAGAGGTTTACCTCGAATCTCAACCCCCCCTCGCTCACGACAAACACGTGCCGCGCCTCCCCCTGCTTCTCGTGCTGGGTAAGCCCGCGCTGGCGGTGCTTCTCCTTCATATAGACCTGCTCGATCGGAACGTCCGCCGTCTGCGCGATCGTGCGCCGCATCAGGTCAAACCAGTCCGCCTGCTGCGCCACCGTCCGGCTGTGCTGGCGCTCGTACTCCGCGGCGTGGTACCGCTCCTCGTACCGATCGACGATCAGCGGCACATCCGGCACGTCCCGCTCGTACACGCGGTAGCACGGGATGCCGCGCGATGGGTACTTCCGGAGGTGCCGCAGGTTGTTCGCGAGGCTCGCGGCGAACTCCCTCGCCTCCTTCTCATCCCGCTCCCGCAGGCCGCCGAACGCCGGCGCAGCGGGCGCCCTGGGCGGCGATTCTCGCCTCTCGGCGGACGCCGCGGCACTGCTTGCCGCGGGCGGCTCCACCCCGGCCGGCGCTGCATCCTGACGGCCCTCGATCAACTCGATGTCATCTTCAGGAAGTTCGGGCGCATCGATCTCGTCCCCGCCCCACGACTCCCTCTGCATGTCCGGCGGCTTCGGACCCAGAAACGAGAAATAGGTGCACTTGATCTTGGAGTTGTACAACTTTCTCCGCCTCGCCGCGGGCTGGCCGAAGATCGTCTCGAGGTCCAGAAGGCCCGTCAGGATGTGGAACGACCACGTCGGCATCAAGCGGAACACCCGCGGCAGCCCGCGGTAGAGCATCGCGATCTCGCGCTCCTCGCCCAGCCGGACGCCGTAGGGTGGGTTGGTCACGACACACCCGTAGTCGAGTTTGCTCGACAGGTCCTTCACATCCCGCACGCCGAAGTGGATGTCCCGCTCGACGCCCGCCGCGCGGGCGTTCGCCTGCGCGATCCGGATGGCCCGCTCATCCACATCGCTCGCGTGGATCGTCGGGCTCAACCGGGGCTCGGCCGCGCCGCGGGCCGACTCCCGCTCCTCCCTCCAGATTCCGGTATCGATCCACCCCCATCCCTCGGCATCGAATCCCCGCTGCAGCCCGGGCGCCATGTTCCGGCCGATCATCGCCGCCTCGATGGCAATCGTGCCGCTCCCGCAGAAGGGATCGACCAGCGCCCGTCCCGGACGCCAGACGCTCAGCAGCACCAGCCCCGCCGCGAGCGTCTCCTTCAGCGCCGCCTCGCCGGGGTTTCCTTCGCGGTACCCGCGCTTGTGCAGGCCCGCTCCGGAGGTGTCGATCGTCAGGGTCGCCACGTCGCGCAGGATCGAGACGTCGACCGACACCCGCGCCCCGGTCTCCGGAAGTTCCGCCGCGCCGTGCGCGCTCATGAGCCGCTCGACGATCGCCCGCTTGGTCGCCCGCTGCACCGCCGGCTCGCTGCTCAACTGCGACCGCACGCACCGGCCGCTGACCGGGAACGCCCCATTGCGCGGGATCCACCGCTCCCACGGCAGCGCCTTGATGCCGTTGAACAGCGCGTCGAAATCCGCGGCGGGAACCTCGCCGACGCGGATCAGCACGCGGTCGGCCGATCGCAGCCACAGGTTCGCGCGGCAGACCGCGCGTCCGGCCGGGTCACCCCGGAACAGCACCCGCCCGGTCGCGATCGGCTTCGCCTGGTAGCCCAGGTGTTCGAGCTCCCGCGCCACCACGCTCTCGAGGCCGAAGGTGCTCGTCGCGAGCAGGTCCATCGGCTCGGCGGGGCGCGGCGGGGGCGTGGTCATCGCCAGAGCCCGGCACGCTGCTTCCAGTGCTCCAGCACGGGCTCGGCGCGGCGCTTCAGCGCCTCGATCTCGCGGGCCTTGTCCTCGGGCGTGGCGCTCTTCCAGAACGACTCGGGCCGTGGGCTCGAGAGGTTCGCGATGTCCGCCGCGGCCTCGTACGCCACGATCTGGCGGGCGGTCGCGTCGCCATCGGTCGGCGGAAGATCCGCCAGCAGCGTCTCGAGGGCCCCGGGCTCGGCGCGGAAGAGAGCTCGCCGGGCATCCTTGTCGCCCGCGGCGGCGCGGTCGACCAGCGCCGTGATGCACGTCGGCGTGGCGATCGAGGCGAGCATGGTGTCCAATCGCGATCGCTCGCCGGGCGTCAGATCCGCGCGGTCGAGCAGGGCGACAATGTCCTTGTCCGCGCTCTGGATGCCGAGGCGCCAGACCTTCTGCACGGCCTCGCGCACGTCGGACTTGCTGGACTCGGGGGAGGTGATGATCGGCTGCAGCGTCGTGGCGTACAGATCGTCGAGGTACTTGCGGGACGCATCGGCGAGGCGCTTGGCGAGGCCCGGGGCGTTGGCGACCTCACCGGGGCCGATCTCGTCGAGCAGTTTCCCGTCGGGCGTGACCAGCGCGAGGAACAGGCCGTGCGAGGTCGGCAGGCCGAACTTCTCCAGTTCCTCGATGACGCGGTTGTTGCGGGCCACCTGCACCGGGACGAAGAAGGTCTGCGCGAGCTGAACGACGGCGGGGTCGCGGAAGGAAGCCTCCTGCGCGACGTAGAGATCGTCCTCCTCGCCGATGTCGCGGCGCTCGTAGATCCAGAACATCAGCGGCTTGTCCTGCTCCTTGGCGAACGAGATCGCGGAGCGGGCGTTGCCGTACCACTGGATCGGGTTCTGAGCCAGCGCGGGGGCGGAGGCGAGCGTCACGACGGCGAGGACAAGGGCCGTGAGGATGATCTTCATGGGATACTCCGGGCCTGCGGCGGCGGGTGGAGTATATGTTGCGGCGGAGTGGTGGAGGCCGTCGAGGCGCGCAGGAAAAAGGGCGCTGCGGTAACAGCGCCCTTAGAAATGGAGACGAGATGGCCGAGATCAGCGGCGGCGACGGCGACCAGCGGCGAGGAGGCCGAGGCCGGCGAGGCCGAGGGCGGAGGGGGAGGGGACGGTGACGGAGACGTTGTCGAAGTCGCCGGTCTCGCCCGGGAGCTGGAAGTTGTCGTTGAGCATGACCACCTGCTCGACGCTGGTGCCGGCAAAGATGCCGGCGACGCCGGTGTAGAGGGGAGCGCCACCATAGAAGTAGGTGATGGTGTCGGCGACGGAGTCGGTCAGGACGCGGAGTTCGGTGTAGGCGCCCGTATTCCACGCCACGCCGGTGTCGACAAAGCCGAGGCCGCCGCCGAGGTCATCGAGGATGAAGATGGTGCCGGGACCTGTGCCGTTCGCGTCGGTCCAACTGAACTTGACGCGCCAGGTCAGGAGCGCCTGAGACGGGGCCTGGCCGACGACGTCGTAGTCGGCTCCACCGTCGTTGGAGAGGTTGATCTGCATTGAAGTCTCGCTCTGGCCGCCGGCGAAGACGCCGAGGACGGGCGAGAAGGCCAACTGATTGGTGCCGTTGGGGTTGCCGGCGTTGTTGACCATGCGGAAGTTCTGGTTGCCGGCGTAGGGGTTGGCGGTGGTCACAGACTGGGTGGCGGTCGCCGCGGGAGCGGTGGCCCAGCCGAGTTGCCCGTCGAGGGGACCGACGACGTAACCCTCGGCGGTCTCGAAGCCGGCGAAGAAGTTGCCGGGACCGCGGAGGGCGCCGGAGGACTGGCCGGACGTGAAGGCGGCGGTGGAAATCGGGCCGTGGCTCCGGGTGAAATCGGCCGAAGCGACGCTGGCGGCCCCAAAGGACGAGACAGCAGCGAGCACCAAAACAGAATGGTTCATCTCTCAACCTCCATTACAAATACGAGTTGCGCAAGGCGCCCAGTGGGCCGGGCGCACAGCACCATCGCCGGGACGAACGGTCGCCCCGAGGCCGACTCTCTCTCCGCCGACAACGTGCCGTGCGGTGTGCCAACAACATAGCCCACGGGAGGGGCCAAGCCCAATGGGATTCCCCAAAAGGGGCAATTCCTATGGGGGTGGTCCGAAAAATCTCCCGTTACGACTTGTAGAACTTCCAGAAGCGGAAGCCGAGGAACGCGAGCCAGGCGAGGCTGGCGAAGAAGATGTAGACGAAGACGGCCTGGGAGTGGCCCTCGAGGCGCGAATCGCCGGGGGAACCGGGGATGTACTGCACGGGGATGGTGTCGCCCTCGGGGACCGGCCACGATGTGGCGACGGTATCGGATTCGCGGCGGGTGCTGCCGTCGCCGTCCTGGAACACGTAGTCGATCTGGAGTTTTTGCCGGCGCGTGCCGAAGCGACCGCGACTGGTGACCACGGCGGCGCGGCCGAGGTGCGCCTCGGCGGTCTTGCCATGGGTGAAGTACTTGAGTTCGCTGCATGATGCAAAGAAGGAGACGATGAAGACGACGAAGGCGACGAATGCGAACTTGAATCGCCACAACTCGTGGTCCGCGTCCATCGATGGTGTCTCCCGATGCAAGGTTCGAGCCGGCGGGTGGATCAGGGGCCCGCGGCGCAGGGGGCTGGGGCGGGGAGGATACCACTGGAACGGCCTGGGGTGTCGGCGCGGGAGAGCGGGTAGCCATTGAGGGAAAGGAGGGTGCGGACTGCGACTTGCTCGCGTTGGGGACGGGCTGGGGCAGGGACGATGGGATCGGATGGAAGTGCCATGGGAAGGACTGGCCGGGGCCGGTGGGATGTTGCATGCGGGGAGGTGACCGCGGGGAGGCTTGCTCTGGCGCCCCCCACTCCCGCCGCGACGGCGCCACCTTGTTCCCCGATCCCGATGGCGGGACCAGCGGTTACGGCCGGACGGAGCTGGCCCCTCGCCGGTTCGCGGTCGGCGGCTGTACCCGCAGGCACTTGGCCGGGGGCGGCCGCGGGTATGGGGGCGGCGCCGGGGGAGAATCGGGAGAGGCGGAGGAGGAGGCTTGCCGCGCGGCGGGCGGTCTCGCGGGCGCGGCGGCGGTATTCGAGGGCGCGGAGGTTGGTGGCCGGGATGGGGACGTGGGACTCCTCGGCGTTGTGCTCATCGAGGATGCGGTTGAGGGTCTTGACGACGGAGGGGAGGAAGTTGACGGCGATCAGGCGTGTGCGGTGGGCGACGGCGGACTCGATGAGGCGGAGGCGTTCGGCGATGTCGGGGCGGGTGATGAAGAGGGTGAGGGCCTCGAGTGTTGTGGAGTGGATCTCGGCGACCTCGCGGAGGGTGACATCCGGGTCGGCAAGGGCATCGAGGATGCTGTCGATGCGGTCGGGGGATGGCGAGAAGGTAATGGCCATGAGGGGCGTAGAGTAAGGATTTTTATCGGGTTGTCAATAGGTTTTTGATAGGATTTGCAAAAATCGCGCAAGTATGCCAAAGAGCAGCAGTTAGACGGCATGGCGTGGGGAGAGGCCCCCCCACCCCACCCACCAACCAACCCCGCGGCACATCGTGGGCCGGCGGTGCCATGCGGGCTCTGCACGATCTGGATGATTTGCGGATCGCGGGCGTGCTGTACGATTGTGGAGCGGGTACGCACTCCGAAGTGGAGGTCCATCATGGTCGGCTCTTCGGTCGGTCGGTGTGGCACGGCGACGGCGCGGGGGTGTGGGCGGTGGTGGTGGGTTGGTGCCGTGGCGATCGGCGCAGCGGGGCCGGTGTGGGCTGGCGGGTCTTGTGAGCCGCCAACGATTCACGAGTCGCCGACGTCGGTGACGATGTGCGCGAGCGGGTCGATGGTGTTTGAAGTCGAGGCGACGGGGCCGGGGGCGCTCGGTTACCAGTGGCAGGTGGAGCACAGCGTCGCAACGGGCGGGTGGGCGGATATCGCCGAGGGCGGGCCTGTGCTGTGCGATGGGGATGTCGTCGGCGAGGTGATGGTGTGGGCGGACAGCACGGGATCGACGACGCCGCGGCTTGCGCTGAGCACCCTGCGGCACCGGCATGCATCGTCGTTTGTGCCGCGGGCGATCAGGGTGCGGTGCGTGGTGTCCAACGGGTGCGAGCCGAACGCGGCGAGCGCCGCCGCGATTGGCGCGGTGTGCCTGGCGGACACGGATTGCAACGGGGCGATCGAGCCGTCGGACCTGGCGACGTTCGTCAACACGTGGCTGGGCTCGCTGAATGGGGGCGGGCTTGCGGGCGACTTTGACGGGAACGGGGTGATCGAACCGTCGGACCTGGCGGTATTCGTGGGGGTGTGGCTGGGAGCGGTGACGGCGGGGTGCCAGGCAGGGTGACGGCCTAGGCGGTGCGGCGGATGATCACGATGGTGAGGTCGTCCTGCTGGGGTTCGTCGCCGGCGAAGGCGGCGACGTCGGCGGCGATGGCATCGATCATGGCCGCGGCGGGGAGGGCGGAGTGGCGTCTGAGGGACTCGTGGAGCCGCTGGATGCCGAACTGCTCGCGGGCCTTCGTGGCGGTGGGTCTCGACCATTCGACGAAGCCGTCGGTGATCAGGGCGAGGACATCGCCGCGGGCGAGTTCGACGACCTGGGCGGGGCCGAAGGCGGTATCGGGGATGACGGCGAGGGGCACGTCGCGGGGCATGATGTCCTGCACGGAGCCCTGCGCGCCGACGTAGAGGACGATGGGCCCGTGCCCGGCGGAGAGCAGGCCGAGGGCATTGCTGCCGGGGGTGAGGAGGACACTGGCCATGGTGACGAAGCGGCCGTCGGGGAGGTCCTGGGCGAGGAGGTGGTTGACGTGGGTGATGAGGGCCGGGAGGTCGGGGTGGTGGGATGAAGTCGCGCGGACGTAGGCGCGGCAGGCGGCGGTCACCATTGCGGGGCCGACGCCGTGGCCGCTGACGTCGGCGAGGGTGATGATCCAGTTGCCGTCGGGGAGGCGCTGCCAGTCGTAGTAGTCGCCGCCGGTCTGATCGGCGGGGCGGTTCCATCCGGCGATGTCGTAGCCGGGGATGTCCGGGGGCTCGTGGGGCAGGATGGCCTGCTGGATGGAGCGGGCGACGGCGATGTCCTGCTCGATCATGGCGATGCGGCGGCGGGCCTCGGCCTCGTTGAGAGCGGCCTCGACGTGCAGGCGGAACTCGTGGGCGACCCACGCGGCGGCGAGGCCGCCGATGAAGATCATGCTGGCCGAGTTGATGTAGGCGACACGGGGAAGGCCGGTCGTGGGGGTGTCGATTCCGAGCCCGACGGTGATGTAGGCGAGGGTGCCGAGGTAACTCAGCGCGCAGACCGCGCCGGCGAGGACGCAGAGCCACGGGCGAAGACGGAGGACCATGAGGCAGATCATGGTGCCGTAGGCCAACAGGGGCGGGGCGCTCATCGCGGCGTAGGGGGACAGGGCGCCCGAGGCGAAGGCGATCATGATGATCGCGGTCGGGACGAGGCACTCGATGACGGCGGTGGTGAGGATGAACCAGAAGGGGATGCTGCGGCCGGTGCGGGCGGCGTGCCGGGCGAGGAGGAGGATGACGCACTGGACGATGATGATGCTGCCGACGCCGATGGCCGAGGCGAGGATGACGCGCCAATCCATGTTGCTCACGGAGTCGGCGCGGGTGATCATCAGTTCGAGGAGGAGCATGACCCCGATGACGACGTAGGCGCGGCGGATTTCGCTGCGGAGGGCGGCGTGGCGGAAGGCTGGGGAGGCGTCGATGCGGCGGTGGCGGGGCGGCTGCCGCGGGGGGTCGGACATGGTCGGGGAGTGTACCCGAGGGGGAAGGGGAGGCCGGGGGCGGGATGGAGGCCGGTGAGTCTCTCGACGAGATGCACGTAGGAGAGAAGAACCCGGGGACTGCGGTCCCCGGGTTCTGTATGGAGGAGTCGCAGGAAGACGAGCAAGGCTAGAGAGGCGTCGCTGATCGGCAGGTTGAGCGATGGGACGGCATCAACCGCCAGACTGTCGCGTTCTCCTGGGCGTGATTCGCAATGTACCTCGCAACGTTGAGTTGGTGCTCGCGATCAACAATCGGTTTGCAGTGGGATCGCGTGGCCCATACGCCACCGAGCGGAACGAGCCCGGCGCTTGAGAGGGCTCGCGCACTGTCCTTCTTGGCAAGGCCGATCCACCTTCGCGGGTTGCTGTCTGTGAATCGAGCGAGCACGTGGAAGTGATGCGGTGTCACGGCCAGGATGACGGCTTCGACCTGATGCGTAGCCAGAGTCGCTGCGAGCCGCTCCGCGGCGAGCGAGCGGGCGGCCGGAGAGAGCGACACGGCTTTGCGCCCCATCCTCGCCTGGACGTGCGAGCGGATTCGGCTTCGATCCTCGGGCGGTATCGGAGCATCGGCGCCGGGCTGAGGGCGGGCGTGACGGGTCTTCCAGCCGCGGTCATCGCCCGGCAGCCACGTGCCATAGGTGTTTCCGGTGACGTGATACCAGCCGTTCCACGCGGTCATGGTGGGTGAGCATACATCCGCGTCGTCCGCGCGAGAAAGAAAGAACCCAGGGACTGGGGTCCCTGGGTTCTGGGGGTGGTCATCGACTGTGGGTGTCTGGCGGATCAGTAGTCCATGTCGTCCATGCCGCCGCCCGCGGGGGCCTTGGCCTTCTTGTCCTTGATCTCGACGATGGCGGCGTCGGTGGTGAGGAGGAGGCTGGCGATGCTGGCGGCGTTCTGGAGGGCGACGCGTTCGACCTTGGTGGGGACGATGACGCCCATCTGGACGAGGTTGCCGTACTCGTGGGTGAGGGCGTTGAAGCCGTAGTTGGTGTCGTTGCTCTCGGTGACCTTGTTGGCGACGATGGAGCCGTCGAGGCCGCAGTTGGCGACGATCTGCTTGATGGGGTGGACGACGGCGCGGTCGACGATGTCGATGCCGACGCGGATGTCGCCGTCGTGCTTCTTGCGGAGCTTGTCGAGGACCTTGCGGGCGCGGAGGATGGCGACGCCGCCACCGGGGAGGATGCCCTCCTCCACGGCGGCGCGGCAGGCGTGGAGGGCGTCCTCGACGCGGGCCTTCTTCTCCTTCATCTCGACCTCGGTGGCGGCCCCGACGTTGATCTGGGCGACGCCGCCGGCGAGCTTGGCGAGGCGCTCCTCGAGCTTCTCGCGGTCGTAGTCGGAGGTGGTCACCTCGACCTGGTGGCGGATCTGCTCGATGCGGCCCTTGATATCGGCCTGGGAGCCGGCGCCCTCGACGATGGTGGTGTTGTCCTTGTCGATGGTGACCTTCTTGGCGCGGCCGAGGTCGGAGAGCTCGATCTTCTCGAGGTCGATGCCGAGCTCCTCCATGATGGCCTTGCCGCCGGTGAGGACGGCGATGTCGCCGAGCATCTCCTTGCGGCGGTCGCCGAAGCCGGGGGCCTTGACGGCGCAGATCTTGAGGACGCCGCGGAGCTTGTTGACGACGAGGGTGGCGAGGGCCTCGGAGTCGACATCCTCGGCGATGATGAGGAGGCTGGCGCCCTGCTCGGCGATGCGGCCGAGGAGGGGGAGCATGTCCTTGGCGGAGGAGATCTTCTTCTCGAAGATGAGGATGTAGGGCTTCTCGAGGACGACCTCCATAGTGGCGGCGTTGGTGACGAAGTGGGGCGAGAGGAAGCCCTTGTCGAACTGCATGCCCTCGACGAGCTCGATCTCGGTGACGAGGCTGGTGCCCTCCTCGACGGTGATGACGCCGTCCTTGCCGACCTTGTCCATGGCCTCGGCGATCTTGCCGCCGATGTCGGCGTCCTGGTTGGCGGAGCAGGTGCCGACCTGGGCGATCTCCTTGGAGGAGGAGACGGCCTTGGACATGTTCTTGAGCTCGTCGACGATGGCGGCGACGGCGAGGTCGATGCCGCGCTTCACCTGGTTGGGGTTGGCGCCGGCGGTGATGTTCTTGAGGCCCTCCTGGAAGATGGCCTCGGCGTAGATGGTGGCGGTGGTGGTGCCGTCGCCCGCGTCCTTGGAGGACTTGGAGGCGACCTCCTTGACCATCTGGGCGCCCATGTTTTCGTAGGGATCGTCGAGCTCGATCTCCTTGGCGACGGTGACGCCGTCCTTGGTGACGGTCGGGGCGCCGAAGGACTTCTCGAGGACGACGACGCGGCCGGAGGGTCCGAGGGTGACCTTGACGGCGGCGGCGAGTTTCTTCACGCCGTTGAGGATGCGCTCGCGGGCGTCGGTGTCGAATGCGATCTGCTTGGCTGCCATAGGGAAGGGTCCTTTGTGTGCTTGTGCCCGGCGCTGCGGCGCGGGCGTGCGTTGAAATCAGGGGGACTGGGCTAACCGATCTTGACCCATGCGACGCGTTCGGCGTCGAGGATGTAGACGGCCTTGCCGTCGGTGACTTTGACGAGGTGGTCCTCCTCGTCGGGGATGAGCATGGCGGTCTTGACCAGGAGGTTGGCGACCCCGGCGACCGGAGAGGGCATGTCGGCGAAGACGACAGCGAGGTCGCGGTCGCCGCGGAGTTCGCGCAGGGCTTGGCGGAGCTGGTCGGAGGTCATGCGGGGATCAGTCGATGATGGCGAGGATCTCGTCCTCGGACATGATGAGGAGCTTGTCCTCGCTGCCGACGGCGCCGAGCTTGAGTTCGGTGCCGGCGTAGGAAGTAAAGATGACGCGGTCGCCCTTCTTGACGGTGAGGGGGATGAGGGCGCCGGTCTCGGTGTTGACGGTGCCGGTGCCGACGGCCTCGACGACGCCGGTCTTGGGGGTGTCCTTGGCCTTCTCGGGGAGGTAGATACCGCTGTCGGTGCGGTCCTGGGCCTCGTCGCGGCGGACGAGGATCTTGTCGTGAAGGGGGCGGACGTTGACGGCGGGGGACTTGCTCTTGGGGGGGTTCATCGTCGCGGACTTGGCCATTGGTCATCGCTCCTAAAGGGAGATTGGTGAAACGAGGGGACGAAACGGGCGGGACAACGAGCGTTCCGGGGGGAACGCGGGAAGCAGCGTGCGTGCGTGGCTAGCGGCCGGGCCAGCGGTCCTGGTAGAAGCGGGTCAGGCAGCGGCGAAGGACGTCGAGCATCTGCTCGAGGGTTGCGGAGGAACGGTCGACGACGGCGAAGGCGCCGCACTGAAGAGCGGCGGAGAGGTGGCGGGACTCATCGCGCTGGGAGCGTGGGCCCTTGATGACCACGGTCGGGGGCGGGGCATCGAGGCGGCGGAGGAGTTCGAGGATGCGGGGGCCGCCCTCGTGGCTGTGGTAGGTCGGGGAGGAGGGGTCGGAGGCGGCGGGGGAGGAATCGAGGGGGAGGCCGAGATCGACGACGGCGATGTGGACCGGGGCGCGGCGGATGGTCTGTTCGGCCTCGCAGGCAGAGCGGGCGCGGAGGGAGTAGACGCCGAAGGGTTCGAGGAGCGTGGGGATGCGGTCGGCCCAGGAGTCGCCGCGCCAGGAGGCGCAGGAGATGAGGAGGTTGAGCCGGCCACCGGCATCGGGGTTGGCGGCTGACTTGGGGGCCGAGGCCTGCTCGGAGCGCCAGCGCGGGCGGAGGGAATCGGACCCGGCGGGGTCTCGGGAAGGGTCACCGGGATGGAAGCGCACCTGAAGCATCCACCAGCGCTAAAGGCAAGGGGTGTGCCGCTGAGTGCGAGGCGTGGAGCGGCACGCGTGGGGGCTGTGGGAAGGCCTCCGACGGGGCTGGGGCGAAATAGGGCTGCCAGCGGGCAGGGGTAGAGGCGAATGGCGTGCCAAATCGGCAGGCGAACATTGGCCGATCGAGGGGACCGGAACGGGGTAGACTGCAGGCATGACGCTGGATGTGCTGCACGTGGTGCTGGGGGTGGTAGCGGGCGTGGGGGCGGCGGGGGTGGTCTGGCTGCTCATCGAGCGGGGGCGGTTGCAGTCGGACGCGGCGGGGGCGAGAGCCGAGCGGGATGGGGCGCGGGCCGAGGCGGAGCAGGCGAGGGAGGAGTTGCGACGGGCGCTGGGAGCGCTGGAGGACGCGCGGGGGACGGCCGCCGCGCTGCGGGAGGAGCGGGCGCAACTGGTGGAGCGAAGCCAGGGGGATCGAGAGGGGTACGAGGCGGAGATCTCGCGGGTGGAGGAGGTCGCGCGGGAGCGGCTGGAGGCGGCGGAGCGGGTGCACCGGGAGAGGCTGGAGGCGACACGGCAGGCGAAGGAGGCGATCGAGCGGACGCTGGCGCAGGTGGAGGAAAAGTTCCAGAAGGTGTTCGGCTCGCTCGCGGCGGACGCGCTCAAGGCGTCGACGTCGGAGTTCCTCAAGTTGGCGGAACAGAGTTTCGAGGTGAAGAGCAAGGCGGCGGAGGGGGAGTTGGAGAAACGGCGGTCGGCGGTGGAGCAACTGGTGCAGCCGATCACGGAGACGCTGAGGAAGACGGATGAAAAGTTGGCGGCGATGGAGAAGGAGCGGGTGAGCGCGTACTCGGGGATGCTGCGGGAGGTGCAGCAGGTCGCCGCGGCGAGCGCGGAGTTGCGGGCGGAGACGGGGCGGCTGGCGCAGGCGATGCGGGACCCGCAGGTGCGCGGGCGGTACGGGGAGATGCAGCTCAAGCGGGTGGCGGAACTGGCGGGAATGGTGGAGCACTGCGATTTCGTGGAGCAGGATCAGACGGTGGACGACGCGGGGTCGGCGCTGCGGCCGGACATGCTGGTGAAGATGCCCAGCGGGCGGGAACTGGCAGTGGACGCGAAGACGAACATCCGCGGGTATCTCGAGGCGCTGGATGCGCGGACGCCCGAGGAGGCGGAGGCGTGCCTGGAGCGGTTCGCGAAGAACATCGGCGACCAGGCGTCGGCGTTGGGGAAGAAGAACTACTGGTCGCGGTACGAGGGATCACCGGAGTTCGTGGTGATGTTCGTGCCGGGGGAGCAGTTCCTGGATGCCGCGATGCGGCGGCGGCCGGCGCTGCTGGAGGAGGCGGCGAGCCAGCGGGTGATCATCGCGAGCCCGGCGTCGCTGATCGGGCTGCTGCGGGCGGTGGCGGTGGGGTGGCGGGAACAGCGGATCGAGGAGCAGGCGCGGGAGCTGTTCGAACTGGGGCGGCAGCTGCACGAGCGGGCGAGCGTGCTGGCGGACCACATGGAGAAGGTGGGGCTGGCGCTGGACCAGGCCGTGCGGCGGTACAACGACATGCGGGGGTCGTACGAATCGCGGCTGGAGCCGACGCTGCGGCGGTTCGAGGAGGCGGGGGCGAAGAGCTCGAAGGAGTTGACGCAGCCGGCGGAGATCACGGTGCGGCCGCGCCTGCCGCGGGGCGTGGGCGCGGACGGGGAGGCGTGACCGGGGCGCGGGGGGTGCGGGAGGCGATGACGGCGGGCTTAGCCGGGGTCGACTTCGGTCCACGACCAGACCTTGGGGGCTGGCGGGGCGGTGTCCTCTTCCTTCTCCACCTCTCCGGTGTCGACGAGGTTGAGGGTGGTGGTGATGCGGAAATTAGATTCGGTGCGGTGGCGCTCGGCGAAGAAGAAGCGGAGGGAGTAGGTGTCGCCGTCCTTGAGCCAGGTGAGGCGGTCGAGGTCGATGGTCTGCTCGAGGCGGCCGTGGATGCCGCCGAGGTCGATGACGAGCCGGCCGTCGATGAAGACCCAGACGTCGTCGTCGCCGCTGAAGGTGAAGACCTGGCCGGAGTTGCGGGTGTAGACGAACTGGGTGGCGAGTTCGAAGGTGAAGTGGAAGTTCTTGTTGTCGCCGGAGGAGTTACCGAACCCCTTCTTGTTGATGGGGAAGAAGCCGCCGAGGGCGGAGTAGGCGGGGTCGGTGGCGCTGTCGAAGGTGTAGGTGTTGGAGAGACCAACACGGCGGAGGGTCAGGGGGACATTGATGGCGGTGTTGACGTTCTTGGTGGTCTTGAACCACTGGTTGAACTTGGACTTGTTGGTGACGGCGCCGCCGGTAGAACTGGAGATGGTGGCCGAGGAATCACCGGAGACGGAAGCGATGTAGGACTTGGAGTTGATGATGGGGCGGCCCTTGGAGTCCTTGGCCGGCTTGGTGACGCGGTAGCCGGTGGACTTGTACACGGGCCGGCCGGAGGAATCGAGGGTGTCACCAACGATGCCAGCGTACTGGCCGAAGCCGCCAGAGGGATCGAGTTCGAAGTCATCGTGGCCGCCGGAGACGGAACGCTCCTTGAAGTCGCGGGCGACGCCGACGAGCTGGATGGAGCTCGGGAGTTCCGGGGGCTCGGCGTGGAGGCCGAGGGAGCAGGCGGCGCCTGCGAGGAGGAGGATGGTGGAGGTGATGGCGCGGGCGCGGGTGAAACTGGGATGCATAACCGTCTCCTATCTGGTGACAGAAAGGAGAATCGGCTGTGCCGCGGCAGCACGGGAGTACCCGGGGTCGCGGGCGCGCGGGGGTGCGGAAGGGGTAGGGGCTGGGTGGAATGAACGGCGGGCGCGGGTCCGAGAAACTCAGCCGGGCTCGCGTTCTTCCCACTTGCGGATGTACAGACGACCCGGGGCCTCGTCGTCGGACTCGCTGGAGTCCTGGAGGTTGAGGGTGGTCTCGATGCGGAAGTTAGACTCGGTGCGGTGTCGCTCGGCGAAGAAGAAGCGGAGGGAGTAGGTCTCGCCATCCTGGAGCCAGGTGAGGCGGTCGAGCTCGATGGTCTGAGAGATGCGGCCATGGACGCCGCCGAGGTCGATGACGAGCTTGCGATCGATGAAGACCCAGACGTCATCGTCGCCGGTGAAGGTGAAGACCTGGCCGGAGTTGCGGGTGTAGACGAACTCGGTGGAGAGGGTGTAGGTGAAGTGGTAGTTCTTGTTGTCGCCGGCGGAGTTGCCGTAGCCGAGCTTGTTGATGGGGAAGAAGCCGCCGAGGGCGGAGTAAACGGGGTCGGTGGCGCTGTCGAAGACGTACTGGTTGCTCTGCCCCGTACGGCGGAGGACAAGGGGCACGGAGATGGCCTTGTTCGTGCCGTTCACGGTCTTGAACCACTGCTGGAACTTGCCGTTGTTGGTGACGGCGCCGCCGGTGGCGGTGGAGATGGAGGCGGGGACGTCGCCGGGAACGGAAGCGAGGTAGGGCTTCGCATCGATGATGTTGCGGCCCTTAGCGTCCCGAGCGGGGCGGCTGACTCGCCGGCCCTGGGACTGGAACGCGGGGGTGTTGGAGGCGCCGAGGGTGTCGGAGACGATACCCGCGTACTGGCCGAAACCGTCGGCGGGGTCGAGCTCGAAGTCGGGGTGGCCGCCGTTGACGGAGCGTTCCTTGAAGTCGCGGGCGACGCCGATGAGTTGGATGGTCTCGGGGAGTTCGGGCGGCGCGGCGTGACCGCCGAGCATGGCCAGGCCCGACGTGGCGAGCAAGGCGGAGGCGGAGATAGAACGGAGAAGGGGGTGGCGTGTCGCGGGTGTCGGCATCTTGGTGCGCATGGAGTGGCCCTCAGAGATAGATGAAGTGGGCCATGCGCAGGCAGCGGTGCAACCCGGGGGCACCTCGCCGCATACTGCTGGTACGGTCTGTGGGGCCGATGCGGCCTGCGCGGCCGACACCTCCGATAACGCGCACCATGATCAGCCGCACTGCCGGCGTCACAAGGCTTGCAGGAGCGCCGAAAGCAGAACGATCAGGAGGAGCATTTTTACAATAAACGTCGCGATGGCGACCACAACAGCATCGACGATCTCCATGTCGAGCATGGACATCAGCAGCCCCATGTACGTCAGGCACGGCAGGATCATGGTCAACAACGGGATCGGCAAGAGGTCGCAGAGGTGGGCGACCAGATCGACCACGACGTAAATGCCGGCGAGGCGCAGAGCTGTCAGGCCCATCGGCGCATCGAATCCGATCCACAGCATGCAGCAGACCCAGTAGACAGCGAGGCCAACCACTACCCCTATGCCTGTGGCAACCAGGTACGCCAATACGCTGCTCGCGCCCTGCCCGCCGAGTACCGCAACGCCCGCAACGCCAACAATCAGCATCACGAGGGGTTTGATGTATTCCTGCTGCGCGGTCTTGGCACCCTCCCGCTGACGCTTGGCTCGCTGTGAATGATCCTCGAGTACATCGACTCCGGTCTTGACGCCCAGCTGTTTCCCGGTCTTGGTGTTGAACCCGCAGTTGGTGCAGACGACGACGCCGGGGGCGATGAAGTTGCCGCAGCCCTTGCAGGGGCCGCCGGCGGGTTTGGCGGACGGGGCGGCCGCGGGCGCATCGGCGAGGCCGAAGATGGCGGCGTTGTCGTCGGCGGGGTCGAAGGCCCAGGGCTCCGATTCGGCGACGGCGGCGACGGGCGCCGCGGCGGCCTGGGCGGCGCGGTTGGCCTGCAAAGCCTCGACGCAGTCGCGGCAGGTGTACCGGCCAGCGGCGTCCTTGGTGCGCGGGCGCGATGAGCAATCCTGCTTGCAGCGGATGCAGATCTTGGCTGGCGGCGATCCCTGTGGCGTGGTCATGTTCCGTGATTCCCCGGGCGTCGTTGGGCCGCCTTGGCCGGGCACTAGGATACCTGATCTTTGGAAGTTGCCAAGTCCGGCTTCCGCCAGTGGATGTAACCCCTGACATTGAGAACGAGCAGAATCAGGTTGGTTCCCACGGTGGGCCAGGAGAGGGCGAGGACACCGAAGATCCCCCAGGTGATATTGGAAGCAACGCCGACGAGGAAGCCCTCGCGGCGGCGGCTGCCGAGGAGGTAGACGTAGCCGAGCATGAGGACCATGCCGAGCCAGTCGGTGCCGTAGTACGGGGTAAGCCAGTCCATCATTGGGAGGCCTCTATTGGGTCGCTGGAGAGCATCGGATGGGCGAGCAGGGCCGCCGCAGAATCCCCTGAACCCCGACAGGCGGGCAGCGCTTTGCCGTATGCTGGCGGCGTTCGGTCCGCGTTGGACACAAGAGGACAATCAATGCACGATGTGCTGGTGGCGCGATCGCTGAGCAAGTCGTTCGGGGCCACGCGGGCCCTGGATGGCGCTTCGGTGTCGCTCCGGCGCGGGGAGTGGCTGGGGCTGCTGGGGCCCAACGGGGCGGGGAAGACGACGCTGATCCGGACGATCTGCGGGCGGGTGCGGCCGGGGGAGGGGGAGGTGGTGCTGTTCGGTCAGCGCGTTGACGCCGCGGGGCCCAAGGGCGTCGAGGTGGATGCGGCGCGATCGCGGATGGGGGTGGTGCCGCAGGAGATTGCGCTGTACGACGCGCTGACGGCGCGGGAGAACATCCGCGTGTTCGGCTCGCTGGCGGGCGTGGGGCGGGTGGAGTTGGCGGAGCGGGAGGGGTGGGCGCTCGCGTGGACGGGGCTGGAGGACCGGGCGGACGAGGTGGTGCGGGGGTTTTCGGGTGGGATGAAGCGGCGGCTGAACATCGCGTGCGCGGTGCTGCACAAGCCGGAGGTGCTGCTGCTGGACGAGCCGACCGTGGGGGTTGATCCGCAGAGTCGCGAGCGGATCTGGGAGATGCTGACGCTGCTCAAGGCGGGCGGGACGAGCCTGCTGCTGACGACGCACCAGTTGGATGAGGCGCAGCGCGTGTGCGACCGGGTGGTGATCATCGATCACGGGAAGGTAATCGCGGAGGGACGATTCGACGACCTGGTGGCGCGGACGATCGGGCCGGCGCGGCGGGTGCGGCTGACACTGGACAGCGCGTGGAGCGGGGAGGACCTGGGGGGCCGGATCGACGGGGCGATGGTGGAGTGGGCGATGGAGGATGTGGCGCTGGGGCTGCCGGAGGTGCTGGAGAAGATCGCCAGGGCCGGGCGGCGCGTGGAGGATGTCCACATCGAGGCGCCGAGCCTGCAGGCGGTGTTCATACACCTGACAGGGCGGGAGTTGCGGGAATGATGGGCACGCTGATGAGGGCGTGGCTGATCCAGCTCCGGCGCGACCGCGTCGCGATGCTGCTGACCTTCGCGCTGCCGCTGGTGTTCTTCACGATCTTCGCCGGGCTGTTCTCGGGGATGGGGGGTCGGGGGTCGACGCCGAAGGTCAAGCTCGTGGTGGTGGACGAGGACCGATCGGAGGCGAGCGGGCGGTTCATCGCGGGGCTGAGCAAGGAGGATGGCCTGACGGTCATCCGCGAAGAGGGGAACCCCGGGGCGCCGATCTCGAAAGAGCGGGCGCGGGAGATGGTGGCCAACGGGAAGGTGCCGCTGGCCGCGGTGTTTCCCAAGGGGTTCGGCCAGTCGTTCGGGGACTTCATCGGCGGCGGGGTGGAGGTGGAGCTGCTGGCGGACACATCGGACCCGGTGGCGCCGCAGATGGTGTCGGGGCTGATGCAGGCCGCGGCGATGACCGCGATGCCGGACCTGATGGCGACGAAGGGGTTCGACCTGTTCGAGAAGTTCGCCGGCGGGTTCACGCCGGAGCAGCAGAAGGCGGTGGATCAGTGGCTGCCGATGCTGAGGCAGCAGGCGGAAGAAAAGCCGGCCGACGGCGCGGCGGCGTCGACGGCGGAGGGTGACAAGGACGCGGCCGCGGGCGGTGGGCCGGGATTCCGCGGCCTGGTCGGGGTGAAACTGGTGGACGTGCTGGGCGAGGGCAAGACGACGCGGGCGATCACATCGATGTTTGCGGCGACGGGGACGGGGGTGATGTTCCTGCTGTTCATGGCGTCGTCGGCGGCGGGGGTGTTGCTGGAAGAGGAGGAGTCGGGGGTGCTGGAGCGGCTGCTGTCATCGCGACTGACGATGGGGCGGCTGCTGGTGTACAAATGGCTGTTCGTGGCAGGCGTTGGGGTGGCGCAGGTAACGGTGATGTTCGTGTGGGGGGCGCTGGTGTTCGGCGTGGAGTTGTGGCAACACCTGCCTGAGTTCCTGGTGATCACGGCGGTGACGGCGGGGGCGGCGTCGGCGTTCGGGATGATGCTCGCGGCGGCGTGCAGGACGCGGGCGCAGCTGGGCGGGGTGTCGACGATCGCGATCCTGACGATGTCGGCGGTGGGCGGGAGCATGCTGCCGCGGGCGCTGATGTCGGAGACGATGCAGAAGGTGGGGCTGCTGACGTTCAACGGGTGGGCGCTGGATGGGTACTACAACGTGTTCTGGCGGGAGACTGGGGTGCGGGGGCTGTGGCCGCAGGTGACGGCGCTGGTGCTGATGGCGGCGGCGTTCCTGGGGATCGCCCGCGTGCTGGCGCGGCGGTGGGAAACGGTGTGAGGCAAAACGAGATCGGCCCGGCGCGAAGCCGGGCCGTCCTCGATGGGGCCGCTGCCGGAGAGAGTGAGTCGAACGAACCGGCGGCGGCGGGGCACGGCCACCGGCACGACCGGGGCCTCATGCTGGGAGGGTACCGCGATCGGGCCTGAACCGGAAGCCGCGATGTGTTCAGCGGCGGCGAAGATTGGGCCAAGGGGCCCGCCGCGGCGGACGGAGCGAGGCCGCTACTTCATCAGGTCGACGAGGATGTCGAGGCCTCGGGAGAGCGTGGTCTCGTCGGTGGCGTAGGAGAGGCGGAGGTGCGTGTCGCGGTCGGAGAAGACCGAGCCGGGGATGACGAGCAGGCCGCGCTCGATGCAGCGCTCGACGAACTGGCCGGCGGAGAGACCGAGGTGGGCGGGGATCTTGGGGAATGCGTAGAAGGCGCCACCGGGGACGGTGAGTTCGGTGACGCGTGAGAGCCGCTCGACGACCATGTCGCGCCGGTTCTGGTAGGCGGCGACGTGGTTGGACATGTCGACGTCGAGCGCCGGGACGGCGCCCCACTGCAGGGCGGAGGGGGCGCAGACGAAGGAGTATTGCTGGAGCTTGGTCATCTCCTCGATCAGTCGCCGGGGGCCCGCGGCGTAGCCGAGGCGCCAGCCGGTGATGCCGTAGGTCTTGCCGAAGCCGCGGACGACGAGCACATCCTGCTCGGCGCCGGCGATGCGGGCGGGGGATGGGCAGACCGGGTTCGCGGCGGCGCCGACAACCTCGCGGGATTCGGAGTAGGTGAACTCGTCGTAGATCTCGTCGCTGACCAGCAGGATGTCGCGCCGGCGGCAGAGGTCGAGCAGTTCGGCGCAGAGCCGCTGGGTGGCGACGGTTCCCGCGGGGTTGGAGGGGGAGTTGAAGAGCACCATCTTGGTGCGCGGGGTGATCAGCGGCTCGACGCGGGCGGCGGTGAGCTGGAAGTCCGGGTAGGTGTTGCAGCGCACAGCGCGCCCCCCCACGACCGTCGCAAGGTGCGGGTAGAGGACGAAATAGGGATCGGGGATGATGATCTCGTCAAGCGGACCGACGAGGGCCATCACGGCGAGCCAGAGGGCGCCGGAGGTGCCGGAGGTGACGAGGAGACCGGGGTCGGTGGCGGAGGCCTCGGCGCGGGGGCGGGCGTCGACGTTCCAGCCGAGGTCGGACTTGAGATGGGCGGCGATGCGCTCGCGCAGGGCGGGGATGCCCTGGGTGACGGTGTAGCCGTTGCGGTCGCTTGTGATCGCCTCGACCGCCGCGCGCTTGATCGCATCGGGGACCGGGAAATCCGGCTGACCGATGGAGAGGTTGATGGGGTCCTTGAGCTTGGCGCCCAGGTCAAAGACGCGGCGGATACCGGAGGCGTCGACGAGGCGGGCCCGCTGCGAAATGAGGCGGTCGATGTTCATGCTGGCCCCACCACTATCAGAGCCCCGCAGGCCAGCCGGCGCCCGACGGGCGCCGCAGGGCGACGGGGGCTACCGCTTGCCGACGTTGGTCTTGGGCAGGCCAAGGGCACGGGGCTTCTTGGCGTCCATCTTCTTGTCGGCGATCATTTTGGTCATCCGCTCGGCGCGGGTCAGCACGCTGCGTGCGGAGGCCATGGTGCTGGAGGTCTTCAGCGAACGGTCGAGGCTCATGAGCGGTCCCTTTGTCCGAGATCCCCGGCGGCCGGTCGGCTAGGGGGTGCCGGACTTGTACAGTTCCCAGGCGAAGTCGAAGGTTGTATTCCCCCGGCGGTCCTTCTTCCACCCGATCCGACGGACGTCGGCCTCGAGTTCAGACCGGCGGGCGCTGTTCCGGAACTGACCCGAGGGGATCCCCTCGAGCACCAGAACACGCCAGCGACCATTCTTTGCGCGTTCGGAGTCCGGATCAACCTTGTCGCCGTAGGGGACCATCCCGGCGGGGAGGCCGTTGGTGGTCAGGAACGCCGCGGTAGCCTGGGCGTCGCTGTATGAGGTGGTGACGACGTAGAGGTAGTTGTTGCCGTTCACCCTGGGGTCGGGACCAGGGCTGGGGGATTCGGGGGTGATGGGCTGGACGGAGGGGGTGTTTTGCGCTCGCGGTTCGGTCCGCGGTGCGGCCGGCGGGGGCTGCGGGCGGGGGTCGACATCCTCGGCGGGCTGGAGGGGCGGGGCCCCACTGCTCTCGGCGACCCGCTGGAGGAGCTGAGCCTTCTGGCGGCGCTCCCCGGCGGTGTAGGCGATGATCCAGGTCAGGCCGAGGACCACGACAAGGACGCTGACGCCGATCAGCAGCATTCGGCCGGGGACGATGTAGGTCCGCTCGATCGCCTGCTTGACCGACGCAGCGAGGGACTCCCTGGCCGAGCCGGTGGAGGGGGAGGAGTCGGCGGCGTCGTCATCGGCAACGGGCCGGAGGACTCGCGGACCGTTGAGGACCCGGGGCGAGGCAGGCGTGGATTTCGGAGCGGGCGCGGGGACGGGGACCTCGACGGGGGGAGAGTCCGGCGCGACGGACGCCTTGGCGGGGGTGGTCTCCCGCATGGCCTCGAACAGTGGCGTGAGCCGGCGGCCGCGTGACATGGTGCAATTATCCTCAGACCGGGTGCGGCGTGCAATGGGGGCGGCTGGAAGGGGGAGGGGGCGGTGGCGGGCGATCCGGGCGGGAGGTTCCCCTATACTCGTCGGCTTATGGCCATCAAGGAACAGGACATTCTGCGTCTGGAATCGCCGGAGATGAACCGGCTGGAGAGCGTGTACCTCCCGGCGATCTTCAAGGGGTTCGGGACGACGCTGCGCCACATGTTCGGGACGATCGTCGGGGGGAAGAACTTCCTGACGCTGCAGTACCCCGAGGAGCGGCGGGAGCAGATGCCGGTGGACAAGGGGGGGGTGGAGGTCCGGAACTTCCGGGGCGTGCACCGGCTGAACCGCGACGAGGAGGGGCGGGTAAAGTGCGTGGCATGCATGATGTGCCCGACGCTGTGCCCGGCGCGGTGCATCCACATCGAGGCCGCCGAGTCGCCCTGGGACGACCGGGAGAAGTACCCGAAGAAGTTCGAGATCGACGAGCTGCGGTGCATCTTCTGCGGGATGTGCGAGGAAGCGTGCCCGGTGGACGCGATCGAACTGACGATGGAGTACGACGTGTACGGGCTGTCGCGGCAGGAGATGGTGTTCGACAAAGAGAAGCTGCTGCACGTGTACGACGTGACGATCAACCGCAAGCCGATGTAAGCGACCGGTCGAGCCGGACCACGCGTCGATGTGGCCTGTGCTCTCCTTTTCTCGCAATTCGCCGATCTCTACGATCCAAAAAAGAGGGGAAGGCCGGCTCTCCCGCTTCCGGCCTTCCCCGCAACGGACCGAGATGTCGCGCGAGTGCTAGCGGCGTCGCCGCAGCAGCATCGCGCCGCCCGCACCCAGGAGCGCGAGGCTCCCCGGCGCCGGGACGGGGTTGAACCCGACCACGAGTTTGTACTCGAACGATTCCTGGTGCGCCCCCGTGGGGATCCGCGGCGGGTTGGTGCCGGAGAGCCCCAGGTCGAGATCATCGAATCCGGTGACGCCCAGGAAGTAGGTGCCCGCGCTCACGGTCGCCTCGAAAGCCGAGAAGAGGCCGAGCCCCGAATCGTCATCGAAGGCGACGATCGTGCTGCCGGGGCCGACGAGGATGATCTGACTGTCGCCCGAGAGGCTGTTGGGCCGCCCGAAAGTCGAGGCGTTGATGATGGTCTCGATCGGGAGCGTGAAGGTGATCCAGTCGACATCGCCCGGAGAGATGGCGCCGTCAAAGGCAAACGCGCCGGTGGGGTACTGCGAGGCGACGATGGCGTTCGCCGTCGCCATCGTGTTGTTCGGCTCGGACTCCAGGATGGGCTGCGCGAAGGCCGCCCCCGATGCGCCCGCAATGGCCGCCGCACACACAAGCAGTCTGGTTCGCATCTGAGGTTCTCCTGTCTCTTCACATATGAGGCAGTGGGAAGCGACTAACGACGACGGCGGTGGGCGAGCAAGGCGGCGGCCGCGAGCAGGGCCCCGGCGCCGGGCGCGGGAACCGCGGGGACCTTGTCGGACCCGCCGTTCTCGAAGCCGCGGAAGCGGACGATGAACCCGTAGGGCGCACCAGCCGTGAGGAACGAGGACTCGGTCAACTGGCCCGCATCCGAGCCGGTGATCTGGAACTGGAACAGGCCGGTCTGGCCGACGCCGATCCCCGGGTGCGGGTTGCCGCCGCCGAGGAAGTTGCCGCCGATGGCCGCGCCCGCGTCGTAGGTGCCGAAGGGGGCGGCGTTGGGGCCCGTGAGCTGGGTGAAGGGGAAGTCCGCTGACGAGAGGGAGGCGCCGGCGTTCAGGTCCGACGAGGGAATGTCAAAGACAAAGCCGGTGATGAAGCCGCCGTTGGCCGCGGGGCTGGTGTTGGTCAGCATGACCGAGAGCAGGCCGGAGGTTTCCGAGCCCGGGGTGTACTTCAACTCGCCGGTGAACCGGCCGAGGCCCTCGGTGCTGGCCGATTCGAGGGAGGAGAAAGAAACCGACCCAAATGCCAGCGACGAAGCGCCGAGCACGGCCAGGGTCGAAATGGCGGGGAGTTTTCGCATGGGTGGTCCGGGAAGAGGTCCTCTTCGCGCCGGGGGAAAAACCCGCGGCGTCTGCCCGGATCACGATCTGCGGCGGTCGACGGTGTGAGAGGTCCGTCGGCGCGGCGAGAGGCCGGAGCGGGGAGTGACGGACGCTGGGCAGCGGCGTCCGAAATCCGACGCAGGGCCGAAACAAAGACACTTCGCGCGTTCTCAAGAACGGGCGCGGCCTGAGTCTCTCTCTTGATATACGGCCGACCGGGAGGCCCCTCCGTCGCTCTCTCCCTCAAACCGGTCAGTGCAAGTCTACCTCACCGTTGATCGGAAGCAAGGGTGTGGCGCGAGATCGCGGGCGCGGGGGCATCCGGTGGCGATCGGCTGTGAAACCAAGGGCATCCTCGGAGTAACTGCGGAGGGGACGGATCAACACCGGTTTGCGGGTGAGAGGGCCGATAATCCGGGAGTTGGGCGGGGCGATCAGGTAGTGAAGAGGCCGCGGAGTTCGGCGGCGAAGGTGTTTGCCGCGGCGGCGACGGAGGCCGCCCAGCCGGGGTCAGTGGGGTCGAAGGCATAGATGACCGATCGGCTCGCGGTGATGAGCACGCCGGCGTCGCCGGGGGAACGGCGGCCCGGGCGGAGCAGGGCGCGGCAGTCGTTGAGGGTGCCGCCCTGGGCGCCGTAGCCGGGAACGAGGAAGACCTGGTTGGGCATCCGGGCGCGGAGTGCGCGTCCGTCGGCGGCCTTGGTCGCGCCGACGACGGCGCCGAGATCGGAGAGGCCGCGAGAACCGGTGCGTGAGGCGCCAAGGCCAGCGACGAGATCGCCCATCATCTCCGCGACGGTGCGGCCGTCGACAAGTCGCTGGGACTGCACAGCGTCCGAGCCGGGGTTGGAGGTGCGGACGAGGACGAAGGCGCCGTGGCCGGGCGCGAGAAAGGGGTCGATGGTGTCGGGGCCGAGGTAGCCGTTGATGGTGATGGCGTCGGCTCCGGCGGAGGTCGAGGCGGCGGCGTAGTGGTCGGCGGAGATGCCGATGTCGCCCCGCTTGGCGTCGAGGACGACGATGAGGCCAAGGTCGCGGGCCCGGTGGATGAGGGCAGTAAGGACGTTGAGACCGGGGGCGTGGTACCGCTCGAAGCACGCGGACTGGAGCTTGACGACGGCGACGGAAGGGGCGATCGCATCGAGGACGGCGAGGCCGTAGGCGCGGAGGACTTCGACGGGGTCGGCGGGACCGGTCGGGGCGGGGCGGAGGGCGAGCGGGAGCTTCTCGAGGACGGGATCAAGCCCGACGCAGGCCGGGGAGCCGACGCGGTCGAGGGCCGCGGCGAGGCGGTCGGAGAAGTGCCCGGCGGCATGACAGGTCGCGGCGTGGCTGGACATGGGGGCAGCATAGCGTTTGGACAACGATGGACGCCCCGCGCCGACTGGACCTGAAGAAAGACCGCGGCCTGACCGTTGAGTGGGCCGATGGTGCGACGTCGTACTACTCGATCGCGTATCTGCGGCGGATGTCCCCCTCGGCGGAGCAGCAGGAGATCCGCAAGGAGATGGCGAAGAACCCGCTGACCGTGTTGCCGGCCTCGACGGGAACGTCCGGCGGAGCCCTGACGGCGCTGACCGCCGAACTGGTGGGGAACTACGCGGTGCGCATCCGCTTCAGCGACGGGCACGACACGGGGATCTACTCGTGGGCGTACCTCCGCGAGATCGACCCGGTGAATGCGGAGAAGCGGGCAAACCCGCCGGGGTAGCGCGTCTGCGAGTAACGATCGCGGCCGGGCGACCCTGATACACTTTGGACGCTGCGGTCACAGCCCTCTTTGGATCTGTCCCCCACTCACGCTTCCCGATCCCGGGCGCGCCAAGGTGATGCCATGTTCGAACGACTCTCCGACGGGTTCTCGTCCGTTCTCCGCAAACTCTCGGGCAAGGGCTCGATCTCGGAATCCAACGTCAGCGAGGCGATGGAGGATGTGCGGCGGGCGCTGCTGGAGGCGGACGTCAATGTCGACGTCGTCGACACGTTCTGCGAGCGGGTGATGTCCGATGCCGTCGGGCGGGAGGTGACCAAGAGCCTCAAGCCGGGCCAGGAGATGATCGGCATCGTCCACGAGCGGCTGGTGGAACTGCTGGGCGGGAATCCCGGCGCGGCGGCCGCGGAACTCGCGGCGATGACGGGGGCGGCAGGGCCGGGGAGCGCGGCGGGGCAGGCGGGAATGGGGGCGCCCGAGCCGGGGATCATGCGGGTCTCGCCGGGGCCGACGATCGTGATGATGTGCGGCCTGCAGGGCTCGGGGAAGACGACCACGTGCGGGAAGCTTGCCGCGTACCTCAAGAAGCGGGGGCGGTCGGTGATGGTCGCGGCGGCGGACCTGCAGCGGCCGGCGGCGGTGGAGCAGCTGCAGACCGTGACGGAGCAGGTGCGGAGCGAGGCGCCGGGCTCGGCGGCGGTGGAGTTCTACGGCGAGCCGGACAAGTGCGCGGAGTACGGCAAGGCGGTCGGCGTGGCCGTGGGCGTGTGCCAGCGGGCGCTGGCGGAGGCCCGCAAGAAGAACATCGACACGCTGATCCTGGACACGGCGGGGCGGTTGCACGTCAACGACGCGCTGATGGAGGAACTGAACCAGGTCAACCGCACACTGCGGCCGCACCAGATCCTGCTCGTCGTGGACGCGATGACGGGGCAGGACGCCGTGAACTCGGCCAAGGCGTTCCACGAGCGGCTGGAGGTAGACGGGGTCGTCCTGACCAAGTTCGACTCGGACACCCGTGGCGGGGCTGCGATCTCGGTGAAGCACATCACGGGGGCGCCGATCAAGTTCATCGGCGTCGGCGAGAAGCTCGATGCGCTCGAGGAGTTCCACGCGGAGCGCATCGCGGGGCGCATCCTGGGGATGGGGGACGTGGTGTCGCTGGTCGAGAAGGCGAGGCAGGAGGTCTCCGACGAGGAAGCGGAGAAGCTCACCGAGAAGATGGCGAAGGGCGAGATGACAATGGACGACTTCCTCGGCCAGTTGCGGACGCTCCGGCGGATGGGCCCGCTGAAGCACCTGCTGGGGCTGCTGCCGGGGGTAGGCGGAGCGCTGAAGGACGTGCACATCGACGACAAGCAGCTGGACCGGGTGGAAGCGATCGTGCACTCGATGAACAAGCAGGAACGGAAGACGCCGTCGGTGCTGAACAACTCGAGGCGCCGGCGGATCGCCGCGGGCTCCGGGGCGTCGCAGGACGAGGTCGGTCAACTGGCAAAGCAGTTCGACACGATCAACACGCTGGCGCGGCAGATGGGCTCGCTGAACACGGCGGCGCGGGTGAAGGCGGTGAAGGAGATGGGCAAGACGGGGATGGCGGGGATGATGCCCGGCGTGGCGGGGCTGCCGGGGTTCAGAACAAAGGGCTCGACGGCGATGCCGAGCGTGAAGAGCCGGTTCAAGAAGAGGCGGTAGTCGGCGCGAGGACGGACCCTATCGCTTCTCTCCTTCGCTGATCGGCAGGGCGTCGCTCGCCCTGCCCTCGACCCACGCGCGGACGCGCGGCCAGAAGACCTCCCGCAGCAGGATGCGGATGCAGGCGCCGACCGGGATGGCGACCAGGACGCCGTAGAACCCGCCGAGGACGCCGCCGGCGATCGACGAGAAGAGGATCGTCGGCGTCGCGAGCCCGGTGGTCTGGCCCTGGATGGCGGGGTTGAGGACGTAGTCGTCGAGCATCTGGCAGATCAGCCAGACGATGAGCGGGCCGACGATCGCCCACCACCACGCGTGGACCAGGGCGCCCGCCGGGTCCATCCACATCGCCACCGCGGCAAGGGGGACGCTGAGGAACGACGCGTACGGCACGAGGCAGAGCACGCCGACCACCGGCCCGAGGATCAGAGGCACCGGTACGCCGATGATCCAGTAGGCGACGATCACGAATCCGGCGAGGATCGCGCAGATCGTCAGGCGGCCGCGGACGAAGCCGGCGATGACGACGTCCATCTTGATCGCGAGGTCGACGACGCGGCTGCGCTTGCGGTCGGGGATGAGCCCCTCCCAGAACTCGAGCACCGCGCCCCAGCCGGTGCAGAAGTAGAAGAAGAAGAACGCGGTGAGAAGCCCCTGGAAGATAAGTTTGCCGACGGAGAAGAACCCGCGGGCGACAACGCCGACGGCGGTGGCCCCGGTGCCCAGCGCCTGCTTGCTGAGGGCCTCGCCGTTGGCCTGCACCCACTGGATGCCCCAATCGACGGCCTGGGTAAGGGTGGACTTCTCGGCGGCCTCCGGGCCCTCGGCCTTCCTCTTGGCGGCCTCGGCGTTCTCAGTGCGGATGCGGGCGGCGACGGCCTGCCAGCCCTGCGGCAGCGCGGTCATGGCGACGTCGTCGGCGCCCGGTTCGATGGCCTTGCGGAGCAGACCGACGTTGCGGTCGAGCGACTGCACGAGTTTGAAGCTCTGGGCCGCGGCGAAGGTGATCCCGAGCGTGAGCGGCACGACGACAATGACCGCCGCGAACGCGATGATGCCGAGAGCAACTCCCGGGCGGCTGATGTGCCTCGACCGGATCGCACGCCGAACGACCGGTTCAAAGAGGTAGGCGAGCGCGATCGCCAGCAGCATCGGCACCGTCACGATGCTGAGCAGGTATCCGAGGTGAACGAGCCAGAGAACGCCGGCGATGAGCAGGACGTCCCGCACCGGCTGGAACTGCCAGAGGTGCATCGATCGCCAATCGCCGCGGACCGGAGGAGGCGTGACAGGCGTGGTTGGGTCGCCGGATGGGGGCGTGGGGCGGCTGGTCATGCGGCCACACTACCGCAACACGGGCGGTGGCGAAAGTGATGAAGGGGGCGGGCGCGTCGGGGGGAGGGCTCAGCCCAGCATGGGCGCCGCAAAGGACTCATCGAAGTCGAAGACGTTCTGGAAGTCCTCGATGGTGTCGCGGCTGGAACTGCGGAGTTCGCCGCGATCGATCAGGGCGTAGACCATGGTGCCGAAGTCGCCGGTGGTGCGGATGCCCCAGTGGCTGAGCACCGTTCGGGCGAGCATCCCGTAGCGCTGGATGGCGAGGTCGCGGAGGCCGAGGCAGAGTTGTTGGCCGGAGACGTGCCGGCCCTCGTCGTTGGGATCGACCGGGCCATCGGGGACTTTGCCGTGGGCCATCTTGACGGTGTGGGTGAGCCCGTCGCGGATGAACTTGAAGGCTTCATCGGGGAAGTTGGCGGCGTGCGCCCGGATCGTCACCCAATCGACGTCGCTCTGGTTCTTCACAGCACGAAACTCCTGACGCGGAACCGTCCCTGGCAGACACCTGCGCGTAACTGTACCCCTCCAAAGGGGGGCGACAATCCCCACAACTCGATTTGCTGGGCCTGTTTAGCGCGGCGGCGGGCCGCTGGAATTCTCCCAATACAAAGGAACCGAACCGGACCTCAACCCGAACGCGGGGCCCGCCTGCCGGCCGGGCGAACCGGGCGATGGCTGACGTGGTCACTGACCGGATCGAACCACCTCAGCGGGGCACGGGCCCATTCATCGGCATTGCCCACGCCAATTCGTGCGGTATTCGTCAACGTCCTGGACCGGGCCGCGGCGGGGGGCCGCTCGATGAATAGGGCGGGGTGCTCGACCAGGTCCACACCGGAGAACTCCCGTTCGATGTCCATCGCCTGGCAGAGTTTCGCGGGACCGCTGCAGAGGGAGGTCGGAGCGTCAACCCCGCGGCGGGACCGCATGAAGTCCAGTCCCTCCAAGGGATGCAGGGCCCTGATGAGGACCGCGACCGGCTCGTCGACTTGCCCGCAGACGGCATTCATGCAGTAGTGCATGCCGTAGGTGAAGTAGACGTAGGCGGTGCCGGGGGGGCCGTACATGGGCTCGGTGCGACGGGTTCGCCGACCGCCGCGGGCATGGGACGCCGTGTCGGGGGCGCCGAGATAGGCCTCGGTCTCGACGATGACGCCGGAGACCCTGATCCCGCCGTGGAGCACCCGTACCAGGCGGCACCCGATGAGCCGCTGGGCGAGTTCGCCTGCAGTGGTCGCAAAGAAGCGGCGGTCGGCTCGGCCCCATGCACGGATCCGGGGGGCCCGCGTGATGGACGTATCATTCATGATGCCGGTCTGGGCGCGGGCCATCGTGTTTACCGTGCTGGTGCCGGGGACAGTCGCGGGGATCCTGCCGGGTGTGATCATCGCCTTGACGGGCGCCCGGATCGGAACGCCGATCCGGTGGTGGGGCTGGGTCGGCATCGCGATGCTCGGCGCTGGTGCTTCACTGTACGTGTGGACGGCGTCGCTGTTCGTCGCCAGGGGGCTGGGGACTCCGGCGCCGTGGGACGCTCCGCGCCGGCTGGTCACCACGGGACCCTACGCGATCTCGAGGAACCCGATGTACGCCGCGGTGCTGGCGGTGATCGCCGGCGAGGCGCTGCTGGCCGGGTCCGTCTGGGTAGCGGTGTACGGCGCGGCGGTCTTCGTCGCGTTCTATGAGCGGACCGTGCGGTACGAGGAGCCGACGCTGCGCCGCGAGTTCGGCGCGGAGTTCGAGTCGTATTGCCGGCGCGTGGGGCGATTCATCGGGCGCGGGGGTCAGGCGTAGGCATGCAGGCCGGGCAGGATGAGATTCACGCCGAAGTAGCACCAGAGCATGATGAAGAACCCCAGGACGCTGAGCCACGCGGTGATCAGCCCGCGGCTGCCGATGTTGGTCACGCGGATGTGCACGACGACGAGGTAGACGATCCATGTGATGAGGGCCCAGACCTCCTTGGGATCGAAGCCCCACCACCGGCCCCAGGAGTGGTCCGCCCACCAGGCGC
Organism: Phycisphaeraceae bacterium; assembly: GCA_019636655.1. Classification (NCBI taxonomy): domain Bacteria; kingdom Pseudomonadati; phylum Planctomycetota; class Phycisphaerae; order Phycisphaerales; family Phycisphaeraceae; species Phycisphaeraceae bacterium. Next base: position 97,082 of record JAHBXB010000002.1, read on the forward strand.
CCAGGAGGATGCCGACACCCAGGCACCAGAAGGCGAGTTGGAGGATGATCATCTGGGCCTTGTCGAGGTCGGCAAGGACCCGCTTGGGGCCCTTGGGCGCCTCGTCGTCGAGGCCGAGGGCCTGGGCCGAGAGGTCCACCACGCCGCCCGCGCCCGCGGCGGCGGGGGTGAGGGTGGCCTGGGTGCGGCGGCGCGTCGCGTAGTAGGTCGCGAGGTAGAACAGGCTGGTGATGAAACCCAGCGAGATGAGGCCGTAGGAGACAAGCACGGTCGTCACGTGGTACTTGAGCAGGACTGAGGTATTGAGGATCGCGGCCTCACGCTCGATGTTGACGCCGGGGATGTTGGTCTGCGTCGCGGTGATGAGGACCATGAAGCCCACGCCCGCGGCGGCGGCGCCGAAGAGCCACTGGCGCCTCAGCAGCATGATCGTGAGCCCGACAACGGTGGCGAAAAGGCTCAGGCCGGTCATCGATTCGAACTGGTTCTGGATGGCGAACCGCTCGGCGATGATGCAGCGCGAGACGAACCCGAAGGCGTGGAGGCCGACGGCGGCGATCAGCGTCGCGATGCCGAGGCCGGCGAGCCATCGGCGCGAGGTGCCGAAGGCGAGGATCAGCGAGACGAGCGAGAGGAAGTAGAGCCAGTAGCCCCATTCGAAGGGGTTCGAGGCGTTGTACGCCAGTTCGAGCGATCGCTTCGAGCCCGGGTACACCTGGGGGTTAATCGTGGGGAGGTCCGCGGCGATGACCGAGGCGGCCGCCTTGACCCTCTCGGCGTCGCCGGCCCGCCACGCAGCGCCCATCTCCGCGAAGGCCCTGCGGACCGGCGAATCGGGCGGGAGTGCCCCGACGTGTTGCCAGGTGAGCGACGCGGACTCGGGCGCCACCATGTCGAGGTTGTGCCAGCCGTTGTGGTAGAGCGAGCGAGCCTCGACGAGGCTGCTGATGGCGCGGGCGTAGAGGTCCGGTCGTGTGTCCTGCTTGCGGGCCAGTTCGCCGCCAAAGAGTTCGATGACCTGCGGCTTGAGGCGTCCCTGCTTCTTCCACCATTCCTGCTCGTCGGCGTCGGTGTAGGCCTTCTTGATGAAGGCCTCGCGGAGCGGGAGGTAGTCGATGTAGAGGAGCGGCTTGTCCTCGTAGTAGACGGGATCGATCGCCATGTCGAAGTAGGTGAAAAGCGGATCGTAGTGGGCGCGCGAGGCGTTGCCGTTGGACGTGGGGATCAGGTCGTAGTAGTTTTTGCGGCCGGCGATGGCGCGGATCGACTCGCGAGAGAGGGTGTCAAGGATCTTCACGCGCCCCCGGTTGAAGACAGCCAGGTTCCGGAGCGGCTCGAGAGCGCCGGACGCTTGAAGTCGGTCGGCGAAGGCCTTCTTCGCGGCGGGGTCCATCTCCGCGCCGCCGGGGACCTGGCCAAAGGGGTTGCCGCCGGAGAAATCAGCGACCGCCTCGGTTTGCGGGTGCGCGTTGCCCGATGGCGGGGAGGACTGCGCCGGCGCCTGGGTGGGCAGGATGATCGCCGCGAGCAGCGAGGCAAGAGCGAGAACGCGGAGGGCGGGTCGGCTCGTGGTCATTGGTGGCCTCCGTGCGAAGATGCAGAAAGGGTGGCGCCCGCGCGGGCCGGGCGGGCGCCGTTGCGGGACTGGACGGCGCTGCGGGCTGGCATCCCCGCGGCAAGGGCGGCCTGGAGCTTCTTCTTGCGCCGCTTGAGGATCCAGGGCTTGACGTAGAACGCCCACGGGATGCCGACGGACATCATGACGGCGCCCGCGGCGATGACGTAGATGCCGGGGTTGTTCCCGACCCCCAGGATCGTGAACCTCGCATAGGGTCGCGCGAGCTGGCCCTGCTCAACGAGCCGGGTGGTGTTGGTCCAGCCCGACTGGTCCCACCCGACTTGGCTGAACTTGTACTGCAGCGGGCTGAAGCGGATCATCGTCCAGTCCAGCGCGTTGCCGATCCACGACCGCTTGGGCGACCAGAAGAAGGGGCTGGTCTTGAGCGGGTTGTTCAGGCTTGTGGACTCGGTGGTGATCGTGTTCGCACCGCGCCACTGGTGCCGAGCGATCAGGTCGGACTTGTAGTCACGCGGGGTGTCGCTGTGGGGGTATGGAATCATCTCGAACGCCGCGAGTTGCAGCGACAGGCCGGGGAGCTCGTAGCGGCGGCGGCCGAAGACCAGCGTGAGCGGGCGTCCGTCAGGGAGCGTGATCCGCCGCTCGGTGCTCGTGTCGATGCCGAGGTACATCGTGAAGGGAACCCACACGGTCCGCGACCAGCCGGTGGCCGTTTCACGCACGCGGACGGCGATCGCCGCGGACCTGCGGGATCCGATCGAGTCGCGCTCTCGCTCGGAATCCGGCACGACGGTGGGCGTCTCGACGCTGACGGCCCGTGCGTAGCGCTCGCCGAGCTTGAGCGAGAGCAGCGGGGCAACGGGGATGAGGCTGCCGGTCTTGAGGCTGTCGACGACGTTGGGAGCGGGCGACCACGGCGCGCGGATCACGGCGCGGACGACCGGGTCGTTGCCGTCGCCCGGGGTGGCCGCGACCGCGGTCTCCTCGATGTGCACTCTGAGGCGCGTCGCGTCGATGTAGGAGAGGCGGATCGCGGGGTCCGGATCGCGCCGCTTCGGCATGCCGCGATCGTTGGTCTCGTCGAGCATGTCCTGGGAGATCTCCGGGAAGCGGCTGTAGACCCAGCGGGAGAAGGACGGACCATCGGGGGGCGTGACACGAACGATCGCGACGCTCGAGGCCGCGTTCTCGTAGCCGGGGGTGATGATCGGGAAGGGCGGCTGGGGCAGGAGTTGCTGCACCTCGAGCCCGTAGCCCGCGACTGACGCCTTCGCGCCGGGCTCGATGGGGATGACCTGGCGTGCGCCCGAGCCGGGAACCTCGACGATCAGGGCGTGGGCGGCGCCGGGCGGCGTTGGGGTGGTGAGGTCACGCCAGCGCGACTCGCTGGACTCGCGGGTGTACTCGATGCTCGCCGCATCGGAGAGCGTCGAGTACCGCATCGCGGGCTGGACAGGAAGGAACCGGAACTCGCCGATGTGACGCGGTGTGGTCGTGCCGGTGGCCTCATCGGGGATGGTGCTGATCAGCTCGATCAAGCGCAGCGGGTTGGGCGCATCGGTGGGGAGCGACGCCCACGGGGCCTTCTCCGCGGCGACGTAGTCGCGCTGGAGGTTGGCGTACGAAGCGAACCCGACGATCGACACGTCGAACCCGGCGGGAAGCGCCGAATCGCCCGCGGCAAGCGTTGGCGGCGTCTCGAGCAGGATCTCGAGCGAGCGGCCCCGGTCGGTGGAGCGGGCGGCCTCGTTTGGAGACATCGTGCCCAGTACGTTGAGTGCGTAGTCGTTGTACCGCGGCAAACCGGGAACCGGCCGCTGCTCGTACCGGGCGCCGGAGGCAAGCCACAGGACGGCCTCCTCGCGGTCGTAGAACCCGTCCTCGATCTGGCCCGGTGTGGCACGGCCGGAATCGTCGGGCGGGCCCGCCCGCAGGAGCATGTCGCCCTCCTGCTTGGCCCCTTGGTAGAAGATACTGCCGAGCGCGATCGTGACGATCCCCGTGTGCACGGTCAGCACGCCGATGTTGGGGAAGATGAACTCGATGCGCCGGACGGTGGCGACCACCATGTTGACGACGAACAGCAGGAGGACGACCCGCAGGGGCCACCACGCGTAGAACTCGAGTTCGCTCATCTCCATGCCGGGGATGCGGCGCAGCGTTGTGCTCCTGTACTGCTGGCAGAAGTCGGCAAAGAGCATCAGGCCGGTGCCGCTGCCGGGGTCGAATCTCAGGCGGGGCCAGAGGGCGGTTTGCCAGAGATAGACCGACGCGACGGCCAGGCCGATCGCCGCGATGACCAGGACGGGGAACCGATGGGCCGGTCCGGCCCCGGCGATCGCGAGTCCGCGCCGGATGAGCAGGATCGGGAGACCGACGCCAACAACTACAACCAGAGCGAACAACGCGATGATGATGAGGTAAGTCGGAATCTGGGCAAGCATGCCCACGGGCACGCTGGCGAGGGTGCCGTACACCGCCACGAGGGAGAGGAGCACGACCGCCAGCGGGATGCTGCTCAGGGCGCGGAGCACAAACTTCACGGGCCAGAGGGCGCGCGGGATGTGCTCGTCGTCCCACTGCTTGCTACGCAACCACTTCTGGCTCATCCGCGGCTCTCGGAGGTGATTGGAAGTACTATAGGATCGGAAAAAATGCCGTTGGACAGAAATTCTGGTGGCCCCACTGAGCCGGCCACCAACCTGTGGGGGTTCTGGAAGGAATCGTTACTCAAGTCCCCCACTTCCACGGCCAGCACGCCAGCGATCTGACGCGAGGTGTTGCTTCCTCCTATATGCAGATGGAAGGGCCCCGGATCGAGACCAAGGGCTTCGGCGGCATCAATCGTGGCCATTCGGAGCAGCGTCTTCGGGTCGGTCCCATCGCGCCGGTGCAGCAGTCGGACCTCGTCGAGAATACTGATGCCGTTGGATGCGACGTCGGCCTCGGGGAGGTTAACGATGGAATCGGTGCCGAGAACGACCCGGATGCCGGCCGCGAGCATGTCGCGGTAGCGGTGGGGCCCGAAGTGACGCTCGGCGCCGAAGTACTGCGATGCTCGAGGGCAGTAGACGACTGTGGCCATCATCGCCGCGAGCCGGTCGATGTCGGCGTCGGCCGCGTCGTTGACATGGGCAAACAACGCCCCCTTCTCCCCCAACCATCCCTCCCCCCCCCACTCTTCGACCACGCGCCCGAGGTGCTGCACGGGGGAGAGGCCCTGTCCGAAGGCAGCCGCGGCGGAGTCGTTCCAGGCGCCGAGGCGTTCAAGGAGGTGGCGCTGAGGGCCCGTTGCCGCGGCGACGAGGGCGCGTTCCTCTGGGGTTTCCGCGAGGTGGGTTGAGAGGCGCAGGCTACGCCGGCGCGATTCGTCGATCGCCCAGCGGTAGGCGGAGGGGGACACGGTGTTGGTTGCGTGGGGCTGGAGGCCGAGGGACATTCGGGGGGACGGGGAGTCGGACGACGCCTCGTCAAGGGCGGCGGCCGCGGCCGTCATGCCACGGGACTCGTGGGCGCCGAGGGCGAAAAACTCCAGGAAGGAAACCCCGGCGAGGGGCGAATCCCGGAGGGTGCGCCAGGGGACGAGCGAGGGGCGTCCCTGTGGGGCTCCGGCGATGTCGCCGATGGCGGCGGTGCCCCCCTTGAGGGCGAGCGAGATGCCCTGGCGGACTGAAGCGGCGATTTCCGTGTCGGTCGTAGCCCGGCCGGCGCGGATCATGTCAATCCAGGGAACAAACCCGCCCCCGGAGGCAGGGTCGGGGTCGAAGGGTCGCGGGCCGAGGTGGGTCAGGTCGAGGTGGGCGTGGGCGTTGACGAGGGCGGGGATGAGGATCGAACGGGGGCGGCTGATCACGGACGCGGAGGCCGCGAGGGGGTGTTGGTTGATGTCGGTTGTGCGCCCGCACGCCAGCAGGAGCAGGCGGGGCCCATCGAACCGCAGCAGAATCGAGGCGCCGGGGCCGAGGCCGGCGTGCGCATCGGCAGTTCCTGCGGCATCAACCCGGATGACGGGCGGATTCATGGAGGGTCGCGGGGCCTCCCGATAGTGTGAGTTGCGCGGGACACGGACGCGACTTGAGGATATGCTGGGGCCCGCGGCGTCCGGGACGCCGGGGAAAAGGCTGGTTCACACAAGGGAGTATGCGATGAGCAGGATCGGAACGGACGGAGCCGTGGGACGTTTGGCGGGGTTCTTCGGGGTGCGGACCCTGGTTGTTGCCGTGGCGACCGTGGTCGTCGGCGGCGGGCTTGGGGGCTGCAACCAGCGGACCAACGAGATCGTTGAAGAGAACCGGGCGCTGAAGGACCGCAACGGCGTTCTCCAGCAGGAGAACGAGACGCTGCAGGCGGCGAACGCATCGCTGCAGGCGGCCGTCGACAGCCGCGATACGACGCTCAACGAGTTCCGGGCGTTTATCGAGAAGCTCAAGCGCGAGAACGCGAACCTCGCGGCCTCCATGGCGGACTTTGACAGCCGGCTGGCGGGGATCAAGTTCGGCCAGCTCGATGCGGCGACGGACCAGGCGCTGCAGAACCTCGCGGCGCAGTACCCCGACCTGATCTCGTATGACGCGAACCGCGGCGTGGTGCGGTTCTCCAGCGACCTGACGTTCGCCTCGGGCTCGGACCAGGTGACGGATGCGGGCCGCAACTCGCTGCAGGCGCTGGCGAAGATCCTCGCGAGCGGCCCGGCCGCGGCGTACGACGTCCGCGTGGTCGGCCACACGGATTCGCAGCGGGTGCGGCAGGTGCCCGGGCGGTCGTTCAAGGACAACTGGGAACTCTCGGCGTTCCGCTCGATCAGCGTGATGCGCGAGATCACGAAGATGGGCGTGGTGAACGAGCGGGTCGAGATCGCCGGGCGAGGCGAGTGGATGCCTCAGGTCGCCAACTCGGCCAGCGGCAACACCCCGCAGAACCGCCGCGTGGAGCTGTTCCTGGTCCGCGGTAACGGCACGGCGCAGGCCCGGGCCAACCCGTCGTCGCCGGCTCCCTCGCCCGCGAAGGCGAGCGCCGAGGACATCATGAAGTAAATCCGATGAAGTAATCCCGCCGCGTTGCGGCGTTGATCGGTCCTTTGAGGACGCCCCGGTCTGTGCCGGGGCGTTCTTCTTTTTGCGGATTTGCCGCTACGCGCCGGGGCGAATGCGGCTCGGGGCGAACGCCATGCCCGCTCCCGCGAGCATGCCGAGGATGCTGAAGCCGGCGACCGGGGCGGTCCAGCCGAGCACGCTGAAGTGGAACGCGGTGTGCTTGAAGCGGTAGGCGGGGACTTGGAGCTTGGGGATCGCGTGCAGGGCGACTTCCCACTCGAAGGACTGCTCCTTGAGTTCCGGGAACTCGCGGATGGACTCGGGAAGGCGGTCGATTTTTCGTTGTTCCGCCGCGAGACGGGCCTGCTCGACCTGGGCTTGATCCCCCTCGAGTTCGGCCTGGGCCGCGGCGAGGTTGGCCCGGGTTTCCGGGAGCGGGAAGCGGTAGTGCGAGGTGGAGATGGCGCCGTCGGGCATGAACTCGTGGAAGGCAAAGGACCACTCCTTGCGGCGCACGGTGCCCCAGGTGGAGGGGTCGAAGCCCTCGGGGGGGAGGCGGGTCACAAGGATGATGCGGACGTCATCGGAAGTGAGGGAGTCGGCGGGTGTGCCGTCGCGTGAGACGGGGATGCACCAGACGACGGCGAGCCACTCCCCGTAGCCGTCGAGGGTGGGCATGTTCTCGGCGCCGGGGGCGCGGACCGGGGCGTGGAGTTCCTGGTCGCCGTACCGGATGCGGAGGGCAGGGCGGCCGTCGGGGTCGGTCGCATCGGTGAGGGAGACGTCGCGGCCGTGGGCCGTGTACGTTCGTGCGGTGATGGTGTCCTTCTTGTAGCGCTGCTGCGTCTGCGAGCGGTTGAAGGCGACGATGCGGGGGACCATCACGCTCAGGCTGGCACCGAGCGCGACCGCCGAAGCGGCGAGCAGGATTGCGCCGTTTCGTCGGGTGCGGTCCATCGGCAGTGTTCCTCCCACCCCCCGCGGTTACCTCACTCTATTCAGTGGCCGCCTGCGGCTGGCTGGGCGTGGTGCTCGTCGGCGTGGCCGGGGTCGGCAAAGCCGGGGAGCGTGAGGCCGGTCACGGGGCGGCTGCGGTTGGCGTTGCTGAACTCGCGGTGCTCGGCGTGGAGCGGCTGGAGGAGCGGGCTCTTGTCGATGATCGCCTTCTCGCGCGCGGTCTTCGTAATAGGCCCGCCGCCGGCGAGGCCTGTTCCTCCGGGGACGACGTACACGGCCTTGCTGCGCTGGGTGCTGCCGCGGCCGCCGATGTCGGCCATGGTGAAGCCGAAGAAGGTCAGGACGCAGACGATGGTAAAGAGGAACACCATGGTGTTGAGCGGGTTGTCGTAGCGGAGCTGCATGAAGAAGCCGACGACAAAGGCGGTCTTGATGGTGGCGATGCTGAGGGCGATGAGCACGTTGACCCAGCCCTTGACCTCGATGCCGAAGGCCTGCGAGTAGAGCATCTCGAGCTTGGCGGCGCCGACGGTCAGCCCGGTGAGGGCGAGGAGCGCGATGAAGACGGCCAGCAGCGTGCTGGCCGGGAGGATGAAGTGGCCGTGGTGCGCGTGCGGGTTGTCGTGGATCGGCTCGTAGGGGTCGTGGGCGGGGACGGGGTGGGACATGGGAACCTCGTGATGCTCGGGCGTGTGCTCGGGATCGCGGATCGGTCGGGGCGGGAGGACTGGAGGAGGCGGGCGGGGGTCAGTGGATCAGGTAGAGGAGGGGGAAGAGGAAGATCCACACGATGTCGACGATGTGCCAGTAGAGACCGACGCCCTCGACGGCGGTGTAGTGCTTGGGTCCGAACGCGCCGCGGGCGGAGAGCCAGTAGAGCCAGATGAACAGGCCGATGCCGACCACGACGTGGGTCGCGTGGATGCCCGTGGCGCCCCAGTAGATGCCCCACCAGAGGGGCTCGTTGGGGTCGTGGGCGTTGGGGTAGGAGAAGAACTTGCCGGGGAGTTTGCCCTGGGCGAACTTGGGGCCGTACTCGAAGACGAACTTGATGACGAGGAAGGCCAGGCCGCAGATGAGGGTGATGATGATGTTGAGCTTGAGGGACTTGATGCGGCCGAGCTGGGCGGCACGGACGGCGCAGGCGACGGTGTAGGAAGAGAACAGGAGGACGACGGTGTTGAGCAGACCCCAGCCGACGTCGAGGTAGTGCGAGCCGTTGATGAACGCCTCGGGGTGGAGCATACGGAGGAGGCCGTAGCCGACGAACATGCCGGAGAAGAGGAGGATCTCGGTGGCGAGGAAGAGCCAGACCCCCATCTTGACGGAGTCGAACTCGTGATCGCGATCGCGGTAGTGCTCCGCCGCGCGGTAGCGCTCGGATCGCGGGAGCGACGGGTCGTCGGGCGGGATGGAGCGGCCGAGGTCGATGGTTGCCATGATGGGGGGCTCGTCTCGCGGTCGGGGGTCAGCGCGGGAGGACTGGGATCAGTGAAGGTTGCCGGAGGCCGGGGCGGGCATGGGGAACTCGCCGGGCTTGGTCTGGGCGGGGTAGACAGTGTCGTAGTCGTACGGGCCGTGGGTTACCACGGGCTCGTGGTGGAAGTTGTGGGTGATGGGCGGGCTGGCGGTGTGCGTCCACTCGAGGGTGAGGGAGCCCCAGGGATTCGGCTTGGCCTTGGAGCCGGCGACGAGCGAGTGGATGAAGACGATCAGGTGCACGAACAGGCCCGAGGCGAGGATGAACGCGCCGTAGGTACTGGCACGGTGGAGCGCGGCGAACTCGGGGTGGGAGATGACGTCGTAGGTGGCGTAACGGCGGGGCATGCCCAGGGTGCCGAGGATGAACTGGGGGAGAAAGGTACCGTTGAACCCGATGAAGACGAGCCAGAAGCCGACCTTGGCCCAGAACTCGGAGTAGTTGACGCCAAACATCTTGGGCCACCAGTGGTGGAGGCCGCCGATGAAGGCGATGATCGTGCCGCCCATCATGACGTAGTGGAAGTGGGCGACGATGAAGTACGTGTCGGTCAGGTGCAGGTCGGTGGAGAGGGCGCCCAGGAACAGGCCGGTGAGCCCGCCGATGGAGAAGAGGAAGAGGAAGCCCAGGGCGTACATCATCGGGGTCGTGAGCGCGATGGAGCCCTTGTAGAGCGTCGCGGTCCAGTTGAAGACCTTGACGGCGGTGGGGATGGCGACGAGGAAGGTGAGGGCGGAGAAGATCACGGCGCCCACCTCGGACTCGGAGGCGAAGAGGTGGTGGCCCCAGACGATGAAGGAGATGCCGGCGATCGCGAGCGACGAGAAGGCGACGGCGCGGTAGCCGAAGATGGGCTTTCGGGCGTGGGTGGCGATGACCTCCGAGATGATGGCCATGCCCGGGAGGATCATGACGTAGACGACCGGGTGGGAGTAGAACCAGAAGAAGTGCTGGAAGAGGATCGGATCGCCGCCCATGCGGGGGTCGAAGATGCCGATGTGGAACAGGCGCTCGAAGATGAGCAGCAGGAGGGTGATGCCGATGACGGGGGTGGCGAGGACCTGGATGATGGCGGTCGCGTACATGCCCCAGACGAACAGGGGCATGTCGAACCAGCCCATGCCGGGGGCCCGCAGCTTGTGGACGGTGACGACGAAGTTCAGACCGGTGAAGATGGAGGAGAAGCCGAGGACGAACGCGGCGGTGATCATGAGCACCACGCGGATGTGCTGCTCGTCGGTCATGGTGGAATAGGGCGTGTAGAACGTCCAGCCGGTGTCGACGCCGAGCATGAGGACCGAGGCGATGGCGAAGAACGAGCCGGCGAGGTAGACGTACCACGACAGGAGGTTGAGCCGGGGGAAGGCGACGTCCTTGGCGCCGATCATGATCGGGAGCAGGAAGTTGCCCAGCGACGCGGGGACGCTCGGGACGATGACCAGGAAGACCATGATCAGGCCGTGGAGCGTGAAGACGCGGTTGTAGGCGTTGTTGCTCTCGGCGAGGGTGGTGAAGCCCAGGAGGTGGCCGAGCCAGTTGCCGCTGAGGACCTTGTCGCCGTTCTGCTGGACGATCTCCACGGTGGGCGCGAAGAGCTCGATGCGGATGGCGAGGGCCGCGATGCCGCCGAGCAGGAACATGAACAGGACGGCGACGAGGTACATCACGCCGATCTTCTTGTGGTCGATCGTGGTCGCCCAGTCCCAGATGACCGAGCCGTACCCGCCCTTGGGGGCGAGGTAGGACTCATCGTGCCCGTGGTCGTGCGGGAGGGCGTGTCCCTTGCTGCCTGAAATCGTTGCCATAGCTTGAACCTCCGCCTGGGGCGGTGACTGACTGCTGCGTGAGGGCTACTTCTTCTCGGCGGACTGGTCCCCGATGGCGGGGTTGAATCCCTGCGGGGACTTGTCGGACATCTCGGGGGACTTGAGGAAGCAGATGATCGCGTCGATCTGCTCCTGGGTGATGAGGCCCTGGTAGGAGTTCATGTTGGGCCCGAACCCCTGGACGATCCTGGCCTTGGGGTCGAGGATCGACTCGCGGACGTAGTTGGCGAACTTGACGGGATCGAGCGAGTCCGCGGCGGAGAGCTTCGAGCCGTCCGTGAACTCGACCTCGTGGCCGTACATGTTCTTCCAGGTCGGGCCCGTTCCGGCCTTGCCATCGAGGGAGTGGCAGGCGATGCACCCCTTGGACCGGTAGAGGTACCGGCCCCACTCGACGCAGTCATCGAACTTCTTCTCGGTGGCCTTCCAGGTATCGAACTCCGCCGCGGGCATGACGCGGATCCACGCGGCCATTTCGGAGTGGTCGGTGCCGCAGTACTCGGCGCAGAAGACCTCGTTGTCCTCGATGCGCTCGGCGGTGAACCACATGCTGGTGTAGCGGTTGGGGATGACGTCGAACTTGGTCCTCATCGCGGGGACGAAGAACGAGTGGATGACGTCCGAGCTGGTCATGATGAACCGGACGGGACGCCCCGCGGGGACGGGGATGACCACCGATTCCTTGTTGCCGGTCTTCTTGAAGTCCGTCGGCTCTTTGCCGTTGGAGTAGGTGGCGGTCCAGTTCCACTGCTGGCCGTTGAGGCGGATCTCCTCGGCGTTGCCGGGGGCGACGGCCTTGCGGACGTAGCCGTTGAAGCCCCAGAAGAAGATGACGACCATGACCAGGAGCGGGACGATGGACCACGCGAGTTCGAGGGCGGTGTTGTGCTGGACGCTGACCTGGTAGCCGCCGGCGGTCCCGGGTCCGGGGCGGCGGCGGTACTTGACGACAAACAGCAGCATGAGGCCGATCACCACGACGAAGGAGATCAGCGACACCCAGACGATGAAGACGTAGAGGTTGTCGGTGTCGGCACCAAGGGCGGAGTTCGGCGTGTACTGCCTGAACCAGATCCGGTGCATCCAATCTTGCGCGAGCGTGAACATCAGCGGCGTCCTCATCGGGCCTGTCCTGCCACATCACCCATAGACCATCGAGCCGTTGCGCCGCGGGCGGGTACGCCGCCGCGGGGGTCGTTGCCGGCGCTGTACTCGGCCGGCCCGCCCGGCGCCGCGACGCGGCGGCGGTTCCGTCGCTCCCGGAGCAGGAGCGAGCCGACGAGCGTGGCGAGGGCCACGGCCGTGGCGCCCGCACCCAGCTGCATCACGCGGAACGCCTGCACGACGTAGGCGCCGGCGTTGGGATCGAAGTGGTAACACCAGAGCGTGAAACGATCGAATGTCGTGCCGAGCTTGCCCTGCGAGGCCTCGACCAGGGCGAGGCGGGTGTCTCGGACGGGGAACTCCAGCGTGGATTGGATGCCCGGGAGGTAGCGGGAGATCGTGCCGTCGGGGGTGAGGACGAAGATCGCCGTCCCGTGGGAGAACTCGCCGCTGTCGGGGTGGAAGCGATAGGGGAAGCCAAGGGCATCGGCGAGGGCCTTGGAGTTCTCGACCGGGCCGGTGAGGAACGACCACCCGGAGCGGATCGCGTCGGTGGTAGGCTTGGTGTAGTCCAGGAGCGCGCCGGTCTTGAATCGGGCGGCGTCGGCGGGCGTGTCGCGCGGGTCGAAGCTGACGATGACGGCGTCGTACTCGGTGCCGATGGTGAAGTCCAGGCCGCTGAGCGTGCGGGTGAACTCCTCGAGCGTCTTGGGGCAGAGCAGGGGGCAGCGGAAGTACATCATCATCATGATGACCGGCCGCTTGCTCGGAGCGTCGGCGGCGCCCCCGCCGGCGTCCTTGTAGAACAGGGCCGCGAGGGTGATCTTCTTGCCGTTGGAATCGGTGAACTGGAGGTCGAGGGGGATCGTCTTGCCGGTGTGATTGACGATCTCAAGCCCGCGAACGGGCTCGGGGACATCCTTCATGATCCGCTGTGCGAACGCCGGGGCGGCGTTTGCCAGCATCGCGGCGGCCACGGTTACGAGCGCAAGCACACCGGCCGGGAACCGGGCCCGGCGGGTTGCGTGCTCGAACTGTGGCGCGGTGCGGGGCATGAGCGGGGTTAGTCCTTGCGGGCGGCGTATTCCTGGATGACCTGGGCCTCGGCGACTTCGAGCGGGAGTTGGACGAGCGTGGTCTCCGCGTTGGCCCAGACGTAGCCGTCCTTGAGGTTGGTGAGCGCCTCGGCCTTGTAGGCGAGGGCGGGACCCTCGAGGCCCTGACCCTTGTCGTCGTGCTCGTTGAGCAGGCGGGTGGCCTCGAAGATGAAGTACAGGTAGATGAGCAGCGAGGCAACGACAACGACGACGAACGCGCCGACGCCGTAGAACAGGACCAGGTGGGAATCCGCGAGTTCGCCGTGGGCGGCGTGCGGGACATCCTCACCGGCGTGGTGCGCGTGCCAGGCGTCCGGGGCCTCGTGGTCGGGCGGCGTGGTGGCGACGACGTGCTTGTGCTCGTGGCTCATGCGTGGTGGTCCGGGGTCGTCGGGGTCGGGTGAACGCGTGGGGGACGGGGCGGGATCAGGGATCAGACGTAGTTCTTGTGGTGCAGGGACTCGCCCAGGCGGGGGTCCTTCAACGGGATGAGCGGGTTGGCGGCGACCTTCCTCGCGACGAATGCGAGGAAGATGGCCGTGGGGCCGAGCCAGCCGAACAGGTCGATCCACCACGACTGGAACGGCCCGACGCCCGAGAGCGTGGGTCGGACGATGTAGAACAGGTCGACGAAGTGCATGAACAGCAGGAGCACGGCGACGGCCGAGAGCAGCATGGGCGACCGCTTGGTGCGGCGCCACAGCAGGACCAGGAAGGGCACGCCGAAGTGCAGCAGGGCCAGCCCCTTGGCGACCGTCATCCACGACCCCTCGCGGCGGAGCACGAACCAGCCGGTCTCCTCCGGGATGTTGCTGTACCAGATGAGGAAGTACTGGCTGAACGTGACGTAGGCCCAGAAGATCATGAACGCCAGCATCAGCTTGCCGAGGTCGTGGAAGTGCTCGTCGGTGACGATGCCCTTGAGCTTGCCCGCGGCCCGAAGCACCGTGAGGACGATCACCACGACGCACACGGACGAGAGGATGTTGCCCGCGAAGAAGCAGACGCCGAACATGGTGCTGAACCAGTGGTAGTCCAGCGACATCAGCCAGTCGAACGCGGCAAAGGCCGTCGTCAACGCGAACAGCAGCAGGCCGAACGACGAGACGAAGCGGGACCGCACCGTGAGCGACTTGTCGCCGGTGGTGTCCTGGCGCCGGCTCCAGGTGTAGAGGGCCGTGCCGAGCGAGATCCACACCGCGAAGTACGCCACGAGCCGGATGTAAAAGAACGGCTTGTTGAGGTACGCGGCCTTGGCGGCGAGCACGGAATCGATGATGTGCCCCTGGCTGTCGTAGTTCGACGGGCTCATCCACTTGAACAACCACCCAGGGACCATGATGGTCGCGACGACCACCGGCAGGAACAGCACGAGGGCGACGGGCATGAGGCTCGCGACGGTCTCGAACGTCCGGCGGCAGGTCGCGATCCATCCGGCGTTGGTCTGCTGGAAGATCATCACCATGCCGAGCGAGCCGAGGGCGAGGCCGATCGCGAAGACGGCGCCGATGTGGTACGAGGCGATCGCGTGCTTGAGGGTTGCCCCCCCCGCCGCGGCCGCGAAGCCCACCACCAGCAGCGACACCACGCCGACGATCATCAGGCCAGGGAACCAGAGCGAGCCGCCGCCCATCGTGACGAGGCTCTGGTCCACGCGGATCGGATCGGCCCCGGCGGGGTGCGCGCCGGCCTTAGGGGTGGCGGCGTGGCTCATGACTTGGTCTCCTTCGAGCCGGTCGCCGCGGGCTTGACGCGGGTGCGCTCGAGCTCGGCACGCTTCTCGGCGGGAACGGCCCTGAGGTCGGTGGTCTGCGAGGCCTGGAGCACGCGGAGGTAGGCCACGATGGCCCACGCGTCCTTCTCGCTCACGGCGTGGCCGTAGGCGGGCATGCGGTAGACGCGCTCGTGGGTCTCGGGGTTGTCGTCGTACAGGCCCTGCTGGATGACGGTGAATAGGTGGCCGTCGGTGCCGGTGTCCTGGGTGCGATCAACGTACTTGGAGTCGTGGTAGCTCGGGACGACACCGGCCCAGCGCTGCGCGACCATGCCCTTCCCGTCGCCCGTGTAGCCGTGGCAGACCGAGCAGTAGATGTTGAACCGCTGCTGGCCGCGGGCGATCATCGCGCCCATCGCGGCCTCGGGCGACTTGCCGCCGTCAGCGAAGGCCTCGATGGCGGACTTGGGCATGTACGCCAGCGTCTTGCCCGCGGCGTCGGTGCCGAAGTAGAA
Source organism: Phycisphaeraceae bacterium (assembly GCA_019636655.1). Lineage (NCBI taxonomy): Bacteria > Pseudomonadati > Planctomycetota > Phycisphaerae > Phycisphaerales > Phycisphaeraceae > Phycisphaeraceae bacterium. The sequence goes on from JAHBXB010000002.1 coordinate 112,387, forward strand.
CGCGGGGTCCGCCTTCAGGAACCGCGCACGCCGCGGGTCCGAGGCGCTGGCGGAGCGGCCGAAGGCCACCGCGCCGGCAACAGTGGGACGCATCGAGCGGCCGTCCTCGAAGAACTCCGTCTGGGACTGCGGCCGGTACTTCTGCTGCTGATCCATGTCGGGCAGGAACTCGTGCGGCGGCTCGTTGGATCGCTCGCCGTGGCATCCCGACAGAAGGCCGAGAGCGCCCGCGGCCAGGCAGAGCGCGGCGGGGAGCGAAGCGCGCAGAGATCGTGCCGTCATCCGAGGGGCTCCGGGCATGATGGGCTTGGGAGTGTTCATTCGGTCCACACCAGGGTCTTGAAGCCCTCGCTGAAGCGGGGATCGGCCGTGCCGTCGCCCTCCTCGACGAGGTCGACGTTCGTGCCGCCGGCGTGCTCGAGGAGCTTGCGCGTGCCGTCGGGATCGAACTTGGGATCAGATGCCTCGATACAGATGATGAAGCGGTCGTCGCTGACGCGGAGGAACCGGTCCTTGCGGAACAGCGGGTGGTGCCACATAGGCAGGCCGTTGAACGCCAGCATGCCCAGCAGGGCGGTGAACGCGGTGAAGAGCACGCCCAGCTCGAACGTCACGGGCGTGTAGGGTTCCCACGCGAAGTACGGCTTGCCCTGCACCACGAGGGGGTAGGCGACGCCGGTGACCCACCACTGGAGCAGGTAGCCCAGCGCAGCGCCGGTGAGGCCGATGGCCCCGACGACGAGCGGGAGCTTGGTCATGGGCGTGCCCATGGCCTCGTCCATGCCGTGGACGGGGAAGGGGCTGAAGACGTCCCACCGTGTGTAGCCCGAGTCGCGGACCTTCTCCGCCGCGTGCGTGAGCGCGGCGGGCGTAGGGAACTCGGCCATGACGCCGTGCACCCGCTCGCCGGACTCGGTCTTGTAGATCTTCTTGCTCTTGGCCATGGTCGGCTCCGGGAACGAAACGGTGGATCAGTGATCGGCGTGGGGGTTGGCCTGCGGGAGGACGTTCTTGATCTCGCTCATCGCGAAGACGGGGAGGAACCGCAGGAAGAGGAGGAAGAGCGTGAGGAAAATGCCGAGGGTTCCGACGAAGGTCAGGACGTCGACGTAGGTCGGGAAGAACATGCCCCACTCGCCGGGGACAAACGCCCGGTGGAGGCTGGTGACGATGATGACGAACCGCTCGAACCACATGCCGATGGTGACGGCGAGCGAGACGATCCAGATAACCAGCGGGCTGGTGCGGCATGCCCGGACCCAGAAGACCTGCGGGCTGATGACGTTGCAGGAGATCATCGTCCAGTAGGCCCACCAGTAGGGGCCGGTGGCGCGGTTCTTGAAGGCGTAGAGCTCGTAGGGGTTCCCGCCATACCAGGCGATGAAGAACTCCATGCCGTAGGCGAAGCCGACCATCATCCCCGTCACGAGGAGGATCTTGGCCATGTTCTCCAGGTGACGGAGCGTGAGCAGGTCCTTCATGTTGGGGTACAGCTCACGCGCCGGGATCATGAGCAGGAGCACCATCGCGAAGCCGCCGAAGATGGCGCCCGCGACGAAGTAGGGCGGGAAGATCGTCGTGTGCCAGCCCGGAAGCACGCTGGTGGCGAAGTCGAAGGACACGATCGAGTGCACGCTGAGCACCAGCGGCGTGCTGACGCCCGCGAGGATGATGTACGCCTTCTCGTAGTTCTGCCAGTGCCGCTGGCTGAACCGCCAGCCCATGGCGAGCAGGCCGAAGACATAGGCCCGAAGCGCGGCGATCCGCACGGGGAGGAACGGGGCGAGCATGGGCCCGCGCGGGTTGTTGCGCAGCTCGAGATCCGCCCGGTCGCGGAGCGTCGCGAAGTCGGGGATCATGCCCATGTACCAGAACAGCAGCGACACGGTGAAGTAGGTGCTGACCGCGAAGACGTCCCACAGCAGCGGCGAGCGGAAGTTGGGCCAGATGCTGTTGGCGTTGGGGATGGGGAAGACCATCCAGATGAACCAGATGCGCCCGACGTGGATGCCGGGGAACGTGCCTGCGCAGATGACGGCGAAGATCGTCATGGCCTCCGCGGCGCGGTTGATGCTCGTGCGCCACTTCTGCTTGAGCAGGCAGAGGATGGCGCTGATGAGCGTGCCGGCGTGGCCGATGCCGATCCAGAAGACGAAGTTGGTGATGTCCCACGCCCAGTCGACCTGGTTGTTCAGGCCCCAGACGCCCACCCCGGTGAAGAGCAGGTACAGGATCATCAGCGTGCCGATGCCCGCAAGCGTCGCCGCGAGACCGAAGACCGGCATCCACCACGTGCCCGGCCGGTTCTCGGCGTAGCCGCAGACGATGTCGGTGATGTCCTTGAATGACCGGTTGCCCAAAACCAGCGGGGCGCGGACGGCCGGGTCGTCGATGAGCGACCCGTCGCCCGTGGCGGGGTCGAAGCCCGCCGGCCGGCCGACGGCCGCCTGCCCGGCGAGCCTCGCCGCGGTGACCTGGTCCGGATTGATGCTCGTCATGCCATGCCTCCGACCAACGACCTGCCGCCGAGAACGGGCAGGCTGAACTTGACGCCCCGGTCACGCGATGCGTGCGGGACGGCGGCCTTCTCACCGTGGTGATCCATCTCGTGCTCGCCCTCGGACCCGTGCCCGTCATGCCCGTCGTGCCCGCCGCCGTGGTGCTGGAACGGATCCACGACCGGTGTGCGGATCGCGGGGTTCGGGTTCTTGACCGAGAGCATGTATGTCGTGCGCGGCCGGGTATCGAGGAAACCCAGCAGCAGGTAGGAGCGGCCGTTCTCCCGCATCTGCCGCACGCGGCTCCCCTTGCCCGAGTCGCTGACCGTATCGAGGATGTCGCCGAAGACGATCGAATCCGTCGGGCACGCCTGCTGGCAGGCGGTAACCACCTCGCCGTCCGGGATGTGCTTGAGGTCGCTGAGCTTGGTCTCGATGCGGGCCTCGTTGATGCGCTGGATGCAGTAGGTGCACTTCTCCATCACGCCGCGGGAGCGGATGGTCACGTCCGGGTTCATGTGCAGGCGTGTGATATCGGGGAGCTTCTCGCGGAGCGTCGGCGGGATCAGGTTCTTGTTGGACGGACCGCCGCCGGGCATGAGGTCCTCGCCGATGTACGAGCCGTTGTACCGCTGGATGCCGTAGGCGAAGAAGTTGAAGCGGCGGACCTTGTAGGGGCAGTTGTTGGCGCAGTACCGCGTGCCGATGCAGCGGTTGTACACCATGTAGTTGATGCCCTCGGGGCCGTGCACGGTGGCGTTCACGGGGCAGACGGTCTCGCACGGCGCGTTCTCGCACTGCACGCAGGCGACCGGCTGGAAGAGCATGCCGTCCGCCGTGTGCTCGCTGTCGCCCGCGAAGTAGCGGTCGACGCGGATCCACGCCATCTCGCGGCCCTTGTTGACCTCGGCTTTGCCGACGATGGGGATGTTGTTCTCCGCCTGGCACGCGATCGTGCAGACGTTGCACCCCGTGCAGGTCGACAGGTCGACCGACATGCCCCAGTTGGGACGCTGCGCAAAGGGGATCTTCTGGCCCAGCGAGTTGGTCGCATCGGCCGGCGCGGGGTTGCCGGAGGTGCCGTTGAGCGGATTGACGTAGATCGAGACGTTAGCCGGAGCGTGGGAGAGTTCGCCGAGCCGCTCGGCGAAGTTCAGGTCGCGGTTGCGGCCGTAGGAGTCGGGGTCGGGCAGGATCTGGCTGCCGTACTTCTGCCACGCGGCGCGGTCCACCTCGCGGACCAGCGCGCGCCCCTCCATCGAGCCGTGCGTCTGCGTCGTCGAGAGCGGGTACCACTGCTCGCCGTCGGAAACCGGCGCCAGCTTCACGCCGGCCGCGACCGATCGGGACGCCGCATCCCGCACCTGGTAGAGGTCATGCCCGACGCCCGTGCCGACCAGTCCGCACACCGTTCGGCCGTAACCCAGCGGGAGGATCACGGTGTTGTCCGGCATGCCGGGGAGCTCGAAGACCGGGATGCGGGCGCTGCGGCCGTTGAGCGTGACGCTCGCAACGCGGGCCTTGCGGTCCTTCTGTGTCGCGGGCTGGGGCTTGAGGCCCAGCGCCTCGGCGGTGGCGGGGCTCACGAGAGCCGCGTTGTCCCACACGATCTTGCTCGATGGCTCGCAGAGTTCCTGCAGCCACCCGCAGTTGGCGAAGCGCCCGTCGCCGATGTTCCAGGTCGTGAACACGGCCTCGAGCGAGTCCTTGGTCGGCGCCGCGGCGGGGCGGAACGCCTTGACCGCCGCCGCAACCGCCTCGGCGGCGAGCGTCGGCTTGGCGGGCGCCGGGGTGCTGTTGGCCAGCACGCCGTCGTGCAGGGCCCGACGCCAGGCCTTGTCGAATGCGGCCGCATCCGTCACACCCTGCAGCGCCGGGAGCGACTTCCACGCCCGGCGAACGATGTCGTGCCCGTCGCGGAGTTCGTCGCCGCTGATGATCGCCAGCGTCTCGATGTCAGACTTGCTGGCGTACAGCGGGGCGATCATCGGCTGGATCGGCGCCACCGTGCCCTCGGCGGCGCGGGTGTCGCCCCACGCCTCCAGGAAGTGCGCGAGCGGGAGCCGCCACTGGCTGTCACGCACCGTCTCGTTGTGATCAACCGCCTGCGCGATCCGGACCTTGACCTTCTTGAACTTATCCTTGAAGCCCAGGTCGGCCGGCGCGTCGTAGACCGGGTTCACACCCTGGCACACGATGGTGCTGATCGACCCAGCGTCCATCTTCTCCGCCAGAGCGCGGATCCCGTCGGCACTGCCGGAGGCTTCCTCAGCATCGACCGGGACATACCACACCGTGTTTCCGATGTTGCCCAGCGCCGCGTTGATCGCGTGGACCAGCGCGTGGATCGCGGCCGTCTGGGTAGCCCCGGCGACGATCACGGACTTGCCGAGGTGCGCCTTGTCGGTCAGATCGTCGGCGATCGCATCGATGATCTTCTGGTCCATCCCCGCGGGAAGCGCGGCATCCGCCGACTTCAGGGCCGCGGCGACCGGACCACCGCCACCGGTGCGGGCGGCAACAGCTTTGCCCAGCGCCACGCCGAACGCCGACACCTGGCTCGGGGCGAGACGCCAACGGTGGTCGGCCTTGGCGCCGACGCCGCTGAACCCCGACTCCACGACGTAGAGCCGGCTCATCGCGTCATCGACGGTCATCACCCGGCGCGTCGAGGCGAAGTCGCGGGCGTACACCAGCCCCATCGACTCGCAGTTCGTGAAGTCGCGATCCAGCGAGACAATGACCTTGGCGCGATCGAACTTGATCGCCTCTCGCATCGGCCTTCCGAAGGCGATCGAACCGCCCGCGGCGGCGGCATCCGAATCGACCGGGTCGTAGGCCACCCACATCGCCTTGGGCCACTTGCGCTTGATGCGGTCCCGCATCGAGTCGCGCGACGGGCTGGACTTCTTGTCGACCAGGAACGCGAGCCCCTCGCCGGCCGCGGCGTCGTACGCCTTGAAATGGGCCTCGGACCACGCAGCGAAGTCCTCCCACGATCGGGGCTTCTTGTCGGCATCTGCCCCGCCGGCCTCGGTGAATACCGGGTCGGTCTGGCGATCGGGGTCATAAAGTCCGAGCACGGCGGCCTGGGCCCAGATCGACGTCTTGCCGCGGTTGATCGGGTGCAGGGGATTGCCCTCGACCTTCGTCGGGCGACCGTCGTGCGTCTCGATCAGCAGGCCCTCGGCGCCACCGCCGGGGAGCGGCATGCTCGTGGCGTAGTACAGCGGCTTGCCGGGGATGGAATCCTCGGGGACCGTCTTGCTGTACGGCATGATCTTCAGATCGGGGCGGCGACAGCCCGGGATGGTCGCCGCGCCCGCGAGGGCCACGCTGGCGGCCATGAGCTTGAGGAACGTCCGGCGCGAATCGCCGAGCAGTTCGGAAGCGCCGGGCGGGAACTCGCGCTCGAGCCACTCGCGGAACTGCGGGGTATCCGCGAGGTCATCGAGGCTGCGCCAGTACTTGCGGCCGGTGGGGCCGATGCCGACCTGCTCGTGCGGGGTACGCCCCGCCTGGCGGGGCGTCTCGTTCTTCTGCCCGGGCTTGGTCGAGGGGCATTGATCGTGGCTGCTCATGCGTCGCTCATCAGGGTTCGGTGGCTTGCTTCGATTCGACCCGAGGCCTTCGCTGGGGACCTAGTAGTGGCACGCGCCGCAGTTCTCGGGGAGCAGCGGCAGCGGCCCCTCGAGCAGCTGGGCCTTGAGGGCCTGTCCGCCCGGCGATCCCGGCGAAACTCCTTCCGGGGCGCTCGGCTTGTTCCCGTTGGCCAACTGCCCCTCGACCCAGAACACGTTGGTCACCTGGTCCGGCGGGACGAGGTTCGGCGCCGGATCGCGGTGGCAGTCGAGGCACCACGACATGCTGAGCGGGGCGACATCCCGGACCACGACCTGGCGGGCAATCATGCCGTGGCAGGAGATGCAGCTCACGCCGCCCTTGACGTGGATGTCGTGGGGGAAGTTGCGGACATAATCAGGGAGCTTGTGCACGCGGCGCCACTGGATCGACGCATCCGTCGTGTAGGCCTCGCGAATGAACGCGGCCTTCTCATCGGAGACCACGTCCGCCCGCACGTGGTTCTCCGCGTGGCAGCCGTAGCACACCGAAACGGTTGGCACGTTCGCCTCGGCTGTTTCCTCGACGTGCGAGTGGCAATAGCGGCAGTCGATGCCCAGTTTGCCGGCGTGAATCTGGTGGTTGAACCCCGTGCTGGGCTGGGTGGGCATGTACCCTTCCCGCCAGAACTTCGGTGTTGCGTAGTACCAGAACCCGCCGATCACCGCCCCCAGACCGCCCAGCGTGCCGACCAGGAACACGGTCGGCAACTGGTTTGTCCACCGCGGGAAGATCATTGACAAGGCTGGACCCTCGCTGCTGTCGCCCGGTTATTCGTGACCCGGGCACATGCATCGACCTGACCGGAACCATTCCTGTCAAATCGGACAATTGCTGTAAGGCAGCAATCTCTCCACTTTAGGCGTATCGTGTCAAGGCCAGAACCCGTCCAGATCACAAATGAGACTCGGTTGCAACCGATCGTTCAAGCGGAGCCGTACATATGCCTTCTACAGGGATCGACTCCATTAAGACGGATTCGTCTGTTTTCGGCGCGGCGGTAACGATCGGCTTCGTCCTCGCCGTGGCGATGTGGTGCGCCGCGTTCGTGACTCACTTCCCAGGACTCGAACTGCCCTCTCGTGTCGCCGGGCCTTGCGTTCTCGCAGTCTGGCTCGTGGCGGCAGTGATTGCCGGGGGATTGGTGCCTCGCGGTCGTGCGGGGCTGGTCGGCCTGTTGGGCGGGGCACTCTCGGCGCTTCTCTCGGTACTGATCCTGGGGGCGATCCTCGTGGAGCAACCCAAGGGCGATGTCCCCGCCCAGGGATTCCGGGGCCTCCCGGCCGATGCGGCGCTCTCCGTGGTTGGATTCATCGCCCTCGGCGCTGCGATCGGCCTCATCGGCGGCCTGGTCGGCAGCCGCCTGCGCCCCAACCACACCCGGCCCGCTGACTGGCTCGCTCGATTCGGAGTGGTCGCAGCCGTCGCGATCGTTCCGCTGCTGCTCCTTGGCGGCCTGGTCACCAGCACGAACTCCGGCATGGCGATCATCGGATGGCCCGATTCCTACGGCGCAAACATGTTTCTGTACCCGGTCGCCCTGATGGCCGACCCCGGCCGGTTCCTCGAGCACACCCACCGGCTGTACGGCTCGCTCGTCGGCCTGACGACCGGCGCATTCCTGATCTACGTGCTCGCCGCGGATCACCGGCGATGGATGAGGAAGTATGCCGCTCTGCTCTTCGTGCTGGTCATTGTGCAGGGCGTCCTGGGCGGGGTGCGGGTGCGACAAGGGAGTGTCGATGCGAACCTCGACAACCGCTACCTCTCGCTGTTTCACGGGGTCCTGGCTCAGCTCTTCTTCGCGATGGTGGTCGCGGGCGCGGCGTTCGTGTCGCGCGGGTTTCGGAACCTGATGGACCCGGCCACCGGCGCAGCCCCATCTCCCGAGCCGCGTGCCCTGCGCCGCCTCCGTGGGATGTCAACCGGCCTTCTGCACTCCATGATCCTGCAGTTGCTGCTGGGCGCGACCTACCGACACCTCAAGGCCTCGGGCACCACCGGCGCCAACCACGCGTTGTGGGCCCACATCGGATTCTCGTTCATCGTGCTGGCCGCGGCGCTGGCCACCGGGTTCGCGGCCCGCAGCGCCGATCGATCGTTCGGCCCCCTCCAGGCAACCTACCGCCGCCTGGGGGTGCTGCTCGTCGGGGTGGTGGTGGCGCAGTTCTGCCTGGGGTGGGCGGCGCTCTGGGCGCTGAACGCGGACGTCTCTCCCCGCGCCAGCTGGGTCCCCCCACTGCTGGCGACGCTGCACCAGGGAAACGGAGCCGTGTTGCTGGCCCTGGCAACTCTCGTGTTCACTTGGACGCGCGCCCTTTGCAAACGCGCCGGCCCCCCCGTTCAGCCCGTCGCGAGGTAGATACAAAACGGACCACCCCGCTGGGGTGGCCCGTTCGCTGGAGTCGACGCGCCCGCAGTGGGCCGCGGGCGCGATTGATCCTCGCTCAGCCGAGCTTGCCGTCGTAGGGCGGGTTGCCGCAGTACCCACCGCTCTTTTCGGTGGCAAAGGGCGTCGACGAACTGGGGTCATACCCCTTGATCGTCTCGATGGGCGACGTCGGGACTCCTCCGCCCGCACCCTTGATACTGCGAGCCGCCGCCCCGAGGGGCTTGCCCTTGATGGCCGGCCTGGACTTCGTGGCTTTGGATGCGGTCTTCTTCGTTGCCATGGTGTTGCCTCCGGGTTGAGTGCTGTTGAAACTCCGCGGCCGGGCCTGCGGAAGCGGCCCCACCGAGCGCAGCGCATCCCGTCGACCGCGCGCCACCCAGAGTTGTGCAGGTTCCCCCAAAGTCCCATCCGGCGGGCGAAATCCGCGGGGCCTAGGGCGCTCGCAGGTCGATAGGTATGCGAGCAGAGACCTATTCCCGGGGCCGCCGCGGGTGGGTCCCTGCGGGGAATTGCCGGTTAGGTCTTGTTTGCATGCTGCAATCGCGGCACGCTGGGGACGTTCGGCGTATCGGTTGGGGAAAGAGTCCGCCGGCCCGCCGGTCGGACCATGGAGCACTGGTTGTGTCACAGCCGCTTTCCGACTCGCTCAGGCCCCTCCCCGCCAACCGGTTCGGATTCGACGAGGCACGCCACCTGCTGTGGCGGGCCGGGTTCGGCGGCACGCCGGCGCAGATCCAGTTGCTCGCGTCGTGGGGGCCCGACAAGTCCGTCGACTACCTCCTGAACTACGAGACCATCGCCTTCGAACCCGACGCGGCCGATGCGTTCGATTCGTCCATCATGCGCCCGCCCAACGAGGAGGAGCGCGCGATGGTGGCCAAGGCCCGGCGCGGGAACGATGAGGAGACGCTCGCCCGCATCCGGGCCCGGCGTCAGGAGCGGGAGCGTGACGACCGCCAGCAGATGCGCCGCGTCCAGAACTGGTGGTTCAAGCGCATGATCGAGACGCCGCGCCCGCTCGAGGAGAAACTCACGCTCTTCTGGCACGGCCACTTCTCCACGTCGTTCAGGACGATCGAGAACTCGTACCACATGTACCAGCAGAACCGCCTGCTGCGCCGCTACGCCTCGGGGAACTTCGGGGAACTTCTCAGACAGATCATCCGCGACCCGGCGATGCTGGCCTACCTCGACCAGGACGACTCCCGCAAGAACAAGCCCAACGAGAACCTCGCACGCGAGATCATGGAGCTGTTCTCCCTTGGCGTGGGGAACTACACCGAGAAGGACATCAAGGAGGGGGCCCGGGCGCTCACCGGGTACACCTTCGTCGACGACTCGTTCGTCTTCCGCAAGAACGACCACGACGACGGCGTCAAGAGTGTGCTCGGACGAACCGGCCGGCTCGACGGCGACGCCTTTGTCGGCGCGATCCTCGAGCAGCGGGCCTGCGCCGGCCACATCTCGCAGAAGCTGTACCGGTACTTCGCCGCGGACTACCCGACCGGCCGGACCGAGGTGGACTCGGCCGCGAAGTCCGTCGTGCGGGAGATGGCGTCGGTGATGACCGGGAGCAAGTACGCGATCAAGCCCGTGCTGCGGAAGCTGTTCCTGAGCGAGCACTTCTACTCGGCGCCGCTGATGAACGAGCAGATCAAGTCGCCGGTGGAACTCGTGGTCGGCGCGGTCAGGTCCCTCAACACGCCGGTCCGCGACATGGACATCCTCAACGACGCGTGCAACCTGATGGGCCAGTCGATCTTCTTCCCGCCCAACGTCGCGGGGTGGAGCGGCGGGCGGTCGTGGGTCAACACGTCCACCATGTTCGTCCGGCAGAACATCCTCTGCTTCCTGCTCACCGGCAAGAAGCCGCAGGGGTACGACGCGCTCGCCAACGCGGAGAAGTACGACCCCTCGGTGCTGCTCGCCGACCTGGCCAGCGCGGACGCCGGCGCCGCGGCCGACCCGGCCCGGGTGGTCGACTACCTGCTGCGCTTCACGCTCGGATCGCCGACAGCGCGCAGCCGCGAGGTGCTCGGCGAGTTCGTCCGCGCCAACGGCGGGCGGGCGACGCCGGAGGTCATCACCGGCCTGCTCCTGCTGGTGACCGCGATGCCCGAATACCAGTTGTGCTGATCCCCCGCTCCCGCTCCGCCCCGCCACAGGCTCGACTCTCAGGATCACGACCATGAACTTCCTCGATCCCAACACCCCCGCCTACACCCGCCGTCAGTTCCTGGTGCGTGGGGTCACGTTGGCGTCCACGGCGGCGTTCGTCCCCGCGTTCCTCCAGCGATCCGCCTTCGGTCTGCCCCACGCGGCCCCCGGGGCGACCTCGATCCCCGGCGTGCCGGAGGAGCGGATCCTCGTCGTCGTCCAGCTCTCGGGAGGGAACGACGGGCTGAACACGGTGATCCCCTACGGCAACCCGGTGTACTACAAGGCCCGCACCTCGATCGGCGTGCCCGAGAACAAGGTGCTCAAACTCGGCAAGTCCTCGGGCGTCGGCTTGCACCCGCAGATGCGGGGCCTGCAGGCAATGCACGACGACGGGATGCTCGCCATCGTGCAGGGCGCCGGGTACCCCAACCCCAACCGCTCACACTTCAAGTCGATGGACATCTGGCACACCGCCGACACCTCGGGCACCGGCGCCGGCTGGATCGGTCGCTACATGGATGCCGAGTGCTGCGGGCACGGCAAGGGCGAGTCCGGCACGCCCGACAAACCCTCCGAGCCCGATCCCCAGGCAGGCATCGCCATCGGGCGAGATGCACCACTGGCGATGCAGGGCCTCATCGCCAAGCCGGTGGCGTTCGAGAACACCGACCTGTTCCGCTGGATGGGCCGGGATGTCCACAAGTCGCTGACCAAGCCCTACGACGAGATCACCCGCGCAGGCATCGCCGAGGACGTGAACCCGAACACCAACGCCGGGTTCCTCATGCGGACCGCTCTCGACGCCCAGGTCTCGAGCGAGCAGATCCGCAAGGCCGTTGCCACCAAGTCCCTCGTCCCGTATCCCGGGACCGACCTGGGCCGCCAGCTCGCGATGGTCGGCAGCATGATCCGCGCCGGGCTCCGAACGAGGGTGTACTACGTCTCGATGGGCGGGTTCGACACGCACGCCCAGCAGGGCGGCGAGAACGGTCGCCACGCGAATCTGCTCGGGCAAGTTGCCGGAGCGATCAAGGCGTTCTACGACGACCTCAAGGCCCAGGGCAATGCCGAGCGGGTCCTCACGATGTCGTTCTCCGAGTTCGGCCGGCGCGTCTACCAGAACGCCAGCCAGGGGACCGACCACGGCACCGCCTCGTCGATCTTCCTCGCCGGTCCGATGGTCCGGGCCGGGCTCGTGGGCACCTATCCCTCGTTGACCGACCTGGACGACGGCGACCTGAAGTTCACGATCGACTTCCGGTGCGTCTACGCCAGCATCCTGGAGCAGTGGCTCAAGGCCGATGCCAAGCAGGTCCTGGACGGGACCTATCGCCCTGTGAATGTGCTCCGCACCACGTGACGGATCCGGCTTGTCCGGCCGGACTTTGTGTGGTATATGGTTAGGGGATCTTCCTATGCCCCTCACCACACTCTTCCTTGACCTGAACTCCTATTTCGCCTCGGTGGAGCAGCAACTCCGGCCGGAACTCCGCGGCAAGCCCGTCGGCGTTGCCGCGGTCGATACGGATTCGACAAGCCTTATCGCCGCGAGCTACGAAGCCAAGGCGTTCGGCGTCAAGACGCTGATGAACGTCGGCGAGGCCCGGAGGCGATGCCCCGGGCTCGTCGTCGCGCTGTCACGGCACCGCGCGTACATCGAGTTCCACCACACGATCCTCGCCGCGATCGACACGTGCATCCCGATCCAGGCCGTCCACTCGATCGACGAGGTCTCCTGCCGCCTGATCGGAAAAGAGCGAGATCCGGGGCACGCGGCGGAACTGGCCCTGCGGATCAAGCGAGTGATCAAAGAGCGGGCCGGCGAGTGCCTGCGGTGCTCGATCGGGATCGCGCCCAACCGTCTGCTCGCCAAGATCGGCACCGAACTCCAGAAGCCCGATGGGCTCGTCGTCATCGAGCAGCGCGACCTGCCCGGTGCGCTGCACCGGCTCCGGCTCATCGAGATCCCGGGGATCGGCCCGAAGATGGAGAAGCGCCTCCGCGATCGCGGCATCACGACCGTCGAGCAGCTCTGCGCCCTGAGCGAGCACCAGATGGAGCGGGTCTGGGGCTCGGTCGTCGGCCGCCGATGGTGGCGCCTGCTCCGGGGCGAGACCATCGACGAGATCCCGACCCATCGGCGCAGCATCGGGCACCAGCACGTGCTGCCCCCCGTGTTCCGCACCGAAGAGGGCGCCCGGTCCGTCGCAATCCGCCTGGCGCACAAGGCCGCCTCGCGGATGCGGTCGCTGGGCTACCGGGCGAAGAGAGTCTCCCTGTCGGTCCGGTGCCGCGATGGGGGCGCCAGGCCGGACGAGGGCGGGTGGAGCAACCAGAGGCACGCGTGGACCTCGGCCACCCCGCTCAGCGGCGGACGAGGCTCAGCGGACACGCTCGCCATCGTCGAGGCGCTGGCGAAACTGTGGACGACGCGCCCACGCGGCTCGCCGTACTTCGTCGCCGTCACACTCGACGATCTCGAAGCGGATGTCGGCGGCACGCTCCCGTTGTTCGAGCAGGAATCCCGGCGCGAAGGGCTCTCGCGGGCGATCGACTCGCTCAACAGCAAGTACGGCCGGCACACCGTGTATCCCGCCGCAATGCACGAGGCCAGAGACACCGGACGCGGCGGGATCGCGTTCTCGAACGTCCCCGACCTCAACCTGCCCGACTGACCCCCTCCCCACTCTCCCGTGTCGAGTCGTCCGGCGGCGCGGCACAGCCGCCTCCCTCCGCGTGGACCAGTCCGCACAGCGAGCACCGGGCGGACTCGATCTCCCGGCGGATGATCCGCTTGATCCATGCGTCCCGCGCGAGCAGGCCGCACGCCGGCCCGGCCAGCAGCGCCGCCGCGAGGGTCATCATGGCGAGCATCGGGCCCGTGTCCTGGCGATCTCCGATGAAGCGGGAGAGGACGCTCCACGCACCGGCAAGGAGGGCCCAGCCCGCCACCATCGCGAAGAGGGCGAGCAGCGTCGCGCCGACCATCGACCACGGCCGTCGCCGCTGCGCCCGGGCCACGAACCGGCGTGCCTCCGGTTCGGTCAGCGCCCGCAACTCGGGGAACGCCAGCCAGGGTTTGTCGAGCGGGGTTCGCACAGTCGTCATCGCCCCGCCTGCTCCGCGGGTTCGGGCCGGTGGATCCGGTTGGGCTCCGGCTTGCCGCGTGACCGGTCGGTCATCAGGTACAACACCCCGACGACCACGAGCGGCGCGAGAAGCCACAGGATCAGGCCGACTCGACCCAGACGTCGTGGTTGCGGGTCCATGCGGATCAAGATGAGTGTCGACGATGGTGCGCTCTCGCCGCGACAAAAAGGAACGCCGTGGGATGAGCGGAATCGTCGACGAGGGACTCGCCGCTCTATTTGGCCGCCGCGAAGTTCTTCGCCACCTGACCCCAGTTCACGACGCCCCACCATGCGGTGACATAATCGGGACGCCGGTTCTGGTACTTGAGGTAGTACGCGTGCTCCCAGACGTCCAGGCCGAGGATCGGCGTGCCGCCGCACCCGGCGATCGACTCGCCCATGAGGGGGTTGTCCTGGTTCGCGGTCGAGCAGATCGCCACGCCGCCATTCTTGGCGCACAGCCACGCCCAGCCCGAGCCGAAGCGTCCGGCCGCGGCCTTGGCAAACTCGTCCTTGAATGCGCTGAAGCCCCCGAACTTCTTCGTGATCGCGTCCGCGAGCGGGCCGTTCGGCTCGCCGCCCCCGCCCTTGCCCGCCGGGGCCATGATGGTCCAGAACAGGGAGTGGTTGAAGTGCCCACCTGCGTTGTTGCGGACGGGGCCGCGGATGGCCTCGGGCAGGTCGGCGATCTGGGTGACCACGGCCTCAACGGGAGCGTCCGCCCACTTGCTGCCCTCCAGGGCCTTGTTGGCGTTGGTCACGTAGGCCTGATGGTGCTTGCCGTGGTGGATCTGCATCGTCTGTGCATCAATCGCCGGCTCAAGTGCGGCATGGTCGTACGGCAGGGGAGGGAGCGTAAAGGGCATAAAAAATCTCCTTTTGCATGAACCCGCGGGTGTTTTCGGACGTGGAAGGTCGGTGGATATTTGGGGAATAGAAGGGATGTTTTGGCAGTTTGCGAAAGAGGTGGCGGCGCATCTTGCCGGAGTGGATTCAATCATGTATCTTCGCGTTCTCGCCCGAGGGTCGCTGGTTTGAGCACGCCCTGAACTCTATGGGGCCTAGACGAGCCAGAAAGAGGCGCAGAACTCGAGACGTGCTGGAGGGATCCACGCCCGGACGAACGGCCCGGTGGGTGTAGGTCTTCCAGGGATCAACCTGTTTGGAATGGTTCCAAACAGAGGAACAGTTTGGCTGGATAGGCGTATAAACGACGTTCCGGCAAGAGCAGAAGCAGGTATACCCAACGAACGCCGCCCTTGGACCCCTTTGATGGACCGGAAAAAGGACACGGCGGCGAGCGGGGGAGCAGGCGCACGGGGTGGGCGGGCCAAGGTGCCCGACGCCAAGGAAAGGACGGTTCGACCGATGATGATTACTCCCAGCCCTCTTGAGCAGCACCGGCGCCGCACCCAGGTGCACTTCTCCGCGGGAGCGGAGGAGAAGGCGGTCGGCGCGCGCAAGGTCAAGCGGGCCCTCAGCCGCGAGGACGAGAAACTGCTGGCGTCGATCCTCTCGGCCGAGCAGGACTTTATCGACAGCCCGGTCTTCCGCGAGACCGGCGCCGAGAAGTCGATCTACGACGATGCGCCGGACATCCAGAAGCCCGACACATCGTGGTACCACCCGGTGATGGACGACCTGTCGCCGGGCAAGAGCCGGGCAGTCAAGAGTGCCCAGCAGGTGATCCTGACGGGCGCCGAGGAAAAGGTCCTCTTCCACCAGTTCAACTACGCGCGGTTCCGCGTGTGGAAACTGCAGGAGGACGTCTGGTCCTCGCCCGATCGCAAGCCGACGGCGGAGCAGGCCGAACTGATCCTGTCGTGGTACCGGCGCGCCGAGCAGATCCGCGAGCAGATCGCGGAGACGAACCTGGCGCTGGTGCTGGCGATGGCTAAGCGCACCCGCATGAGCGAGGTGGACTTCGCCGATCTGGTCAGCGAGGGCAACATGGCTCTGCTGCGGGCCGTCGACAAGTTCGACGCCGGCCGCGGCTACAAGTTCAGCACCTACGCCTGCCGCGCGATCCTCAAGGCCTTCTCACGTCAGGGCATGAAGCTGAGCAAGTATCGCCAGCGCTTCCCGACCGATTTCGACCCGAAGCTCGAGAAGTCCAACTACCTCGAGACCAAGCGGGCCGGCTTCGAGAAGGAGGCCGCGGACGAGGTCAAGCGGATCGTCCTGGACAACCGGGCCGATCTGACGGACGTCGAGCGGACGGTGATCGAGCACCGCTTCGGGCTCGAGTCGGGCGAAGCCGACAAGCCGATGACGCTCGAGCAGGTCGGCCAGATCATCGGCGTCACCAAGGAGCGTGTACGGCAGATCCAGAACAAGGCGATGGACAAGATCCGCCTGGCGCTGGAGGCCAACTTCCTCCGCTCACGCCCGAACAAGGAAGAGGAAGGCGCCGAGCCGGCGGCAAACAACACGCCCGCCGACGCGGCGATCTGACGCCGTTCCACATCATGACTTCACACCAGGCCCGGCAGCACGCCGGGCCTTTTTCTTTCTTGAGCGACGCCGCATCAATACCGCGGACTCGCCGTTTCAGGTTGTGATGATGATCAGCAGCCGCCGGCGGACAGGGCGCCGATCCATGACGTGATGAACTGCGCGATGTCCGAGGGGTCGACCACACCGTTGAGATCGAAATCGCCCTCGAGCGTCTGGTTTGTGAGGCTGTTCACCCAATCGGTGATGAACACCGCGATGTCCGACGGCGTGATCATGCCGTCGCCGTCCCAATCCACGCGGCAGAGGTCGCGGATGCCGCCGGTAACCACCAGCGCGAACACCGCATCGGTCTGGGGCGTGAGCGGGTTGCCGTCCTGAACGACCTCGTCGGCGAAGACCTCGACGATCCACGTGCCGGGAACGGGGTTCTCGATGAAGACGTTCTCGATGGTGTCGACGGTGTTGCTCACGCCGCCCGGAGTGGACCAGTTGCCGACGAGCAGGCCGTTGTTGCCCCAGAAGATCTCCGCCGTTGGCGAAGTCACCTTCACCGAGAGGTCGTTGATCCGAGCAACCGATGCGGCGGTGTTGCCGGCCGGGTCCTTGTAGACCATCGTGACGCGGAGCGGGGTCGAGCCGTCGACGCTGAAGTTGTACCTCGCGTGCGAGAGGTGCGTCAGGGGCGTTGACTCGTTGACGATGAACATGCCCGTGCGAAGGTTGTACAGCCGCTCGAGGTCGGCCATCCCCCAGCCCTGGTGCGTGCGCGTCAGGTCCGCCCCGGCCCCGACAAAGTCGTACCGGTACGCGGAGTGCACCATCAGCGCCCGGGCCGTCGCGGCGTGGGGGCGATCGGCAAAGACGGAGGGGCCGCCGCCGAACCCGGCGAAGACCTGCTCGTGCCACATCTGCGCGAGGAGCCCGAAGGCGCCGGCGGTGATGCCCGTCGACGACGATGAGCCGTCAAAGCCGCCGATGTAGTCCGTGTCGGACCCATCGAAGGTGCAGAAGATCGAATCCGCAAAGTGCGAGAGATCGGGCTTGATGCGGCCGTCGGCCGCGGGGCCGATCGAGACGAACCCGCCCCATGAGTCGTCGGCGCGGGTCAGCGTGTCGTTGTGCAGGATGCCGCCGCAGGCGACGATGTTCTTGGCCCACGCCTCCGGCCGCGCCAACTGGTTGCCCAGGTTGCTCATGGACTGCGTGAGAATGAGGTCCGCGTTGAACAGGATGTCGTCCATCTGCATGGACTGGGTCGCGTAGGTCGTCGTCCACTCCGAACCCCAGGCGTTGGCCTGCACGACGGCCCGGTATGGCCCGAGGTCGTCGACCAGTTCCAGCGTGTGGGTGTAGCGGTTGGTGAGCAGGTCCTTGTCCGCGAAAATGCCCTGCTCGGCGGAGGGCAGCATGCCGCGGCCCTGGCCGTTGCCAGTGCCGGTGGCGATGGCGATGCCCATCACGCAGGTGCCGTGGTTCGTGGAGCCCGACCGTGGCCCGTGGAAGATGATGGGCGGAGACTGGAAGTCGACGTGCGTCTCACGGACGTTATCGTCCATCACCTCGATGCGGACGCCCTGGCCCGTGAAGCCAAGCGTCGACTCGATGAAGTTCGCCCCAGTCGCCGCGCGAGCCAGGTTCATGTCCACCGACGTCGGACCGCTCGAGTCGACCCACTGGACCTCTGGCATCGCCAGGATGGTCAGCAACTGGTCGCGATTCAGCACCGCGCCGACTAGGAACCCTTCGGGGATCAGCGACGTTACTTTGCCGCCGACCTGTTCGATCCGCGTGGCGACCACCCCTTTGGCCACGGGCCCTCGCTCAAAGGTCTGGACGTTCACCGTGACCGGGCCCATCGCAGCGGATTCGAGCAGCGCGGCCTCACACTTGTACGCGGTGTGGTACGGCCCAACCCAGCGGACAAACGGCAGCATGCCGATCGCCTTGGCCGCCTTGGGGTCGGCCTTCACGATGAGGGCGTTGTTGACGAGGTACGCGACCGGGCTCGCCCCTGCCGCGGCCAAGCTCGTCTTGAACGAGTCGGTCGGCGGGCAGATGCACTGAACGATGAACACGCCAGCGGTAGACGGAGCCTGGAGCGTCTTGCTCACGGCCGGAGCCGCGGCGAGCGGATCAAAGGCTGCGTACTTGAGCAGGAGCAGGTCGCTGGTCCGGCGGGCGGGCTCGAAAGTCGGGAGGGGCGACGACGCATCGCGAGAAAGTGAGTACCAGGGGACCCAAACGCCAGCCTCATTCTGCTCCTGCCACCGGGCAACCGCTTCGCCGCCACCAACCTGAGTCAGAATGATGTTGCGAACCTGTGATGCAGTTTCGTGGATAACCCGTCCATCCGGGGTCGAAACTCGGGTAATCCCGCGTGCGGCCACGGCCCGCAGCGACGGCGCAGTCACGGCCTTGCCGGTCGCCTGACCGAAAGCCATCGGGTTGATGAGCCCGACGAGCGCAGCGGAACCGATGGCGAGTCGCCCGAGTGTCCGGTGACGGGAGTTGGAGTCTGGGTTGATAATCACGTGGCGTAATCGATTGCTGAGAGGTACACCCTACCACCAACGCGACAAAAGTCGAGAAAATACCGGACGATGTATCGTGGACCGGGCCTCGGCCAATCCTTTACCGCCCGGGCACTCTTGAAGTTCGGTCACAGTTCCGGCCGGGTTTCGAGTGAGGTTGACTCCGACCCCAAAAACCCGCTACAGGATCAAAGAAAGAGGGCAGGCGCCCCAGGCGTCCGCCCTCAGATCAGTCGTGGTTATCGGAATGACGATCGCAGACTGTTTGCGTCGAAGGCTCTTACTCGCGGTCCGGCTCACCGGTGGCGACCGGCTGCGTGTCCACACCCGGATCAACCGGCTGCGCGGCCGTCGCGGTGCCGGGGATATCGACGGCGGTCAGGATGTCGATCTCCCTGGGAGTCACAATACTGAGCCGCAGCGCGTCGTCAAAGCGGGCCTCGCCCTGAACGCCGATGACCCGCCCGAGCTTGCCGTCGAGGTCGATCGGCCCGCTCGGCGAGAGGTAGCCAATGGTGCGGGCAAACCCGGACTCAAGGGATTGGACACGGTACATCTTCGGGAGCCGCTTGCCGTCGTACACGGTGCTGGGGACCAGCCGTCCGACCATCACGTACTGACGGTTCTTCTGCAGTTCGGCGACAACCAGCCCCAGCCGCGCCTCCTCGTCGAGCACGGTCCGCGATTTTGCAGTGGACGATGCGAGCGATTCCTGCACCTGCTGACGGAGGCGGAGCACTTCAAGCCGGGCATTCAGGAACTCGATCGTCCGCCGGTCCCCACCCTGGGACTCGAGCGCGGCGATCGCCCGCTCAAACTCGGCGATCACCGATGGCAGCTCGGCGTTCTTTCCCGACTGGGCCTGCTGGTATACCGACTGGAGCTGCTCCACCGTGCCGATGCGGCGTTCGGCGGGCTTGACCTCCAGCGGCTCGGTCGCGATGGCCGGCGTCGCCGGTGCGGGTACCGGGTTCACAGCGACCGGAGTCGCCGGGGCAGTCGTCGTCTCCGGGTTCGCCGCGGGCGTCGGGGTGGCCGCAATCGGCTTCTCGGGCGTGACCACCGGCGTCGTGACCGGAGCCGCGGGCGGTGTGGCCGGGCCGAGCGTCGCCGCGGCGGCGGTAGCTTCCTCGGCCGTCGCTGCACGGACGGAGTCCTCTTTGACGAACGCGCGTGCCTCGGCGGGGGCCGGCACAAGGTAGCCGTAGACCTTGCCGTCGGGAGTCTTCAGCGACTCGATGACTGGGAAACGAGCGCCGACAGGCTGCTCATCCTCAAGGAGGTAGCGCCAGTTCGCACGCTCGCCGCCTGAGATATTCACTGCCCAGATCGTCGACGCCTTGGTGAGCCGCACGGCCTTTCCGCCGTCCTCGACCGCCGCGTCGGTGGCCTTGACAAAGCCCTTGGAACCTCGCGGGTATTCGACGCGAAGCCAGTGATCATCGGTGCGACCGTCAACCCGGAGAGGCTGGCCGGATTTGAGCATCGCGACGGCGTAGTACACCAGGCCGGGGCCGGACTTAAGCGGCACGCCGTTGCTGGTGGGGACCACGAAGTATGGGTCGATCACCTTGACCGGCTGCGTCTGGGCCCAGGCGGGCGCGGCGAACGGGAGCGGAGCAAGGAAGCCGGCGACGGCAACGAGTGCGATCGCGGCGGAGCGGGAGAGGAAACGCGGGCGCTGGGGCATCATGCTAAAGACCTCCGTGTCGGTGCGAAACAGGCGTCTATCCTACCGCGCGCGGGGCGGCGTGTCACAACCGACACCTCCTAACCGGGGAGGTCGGGGGTGTCGCAAGGGACGGCGGGACACACGGAAGCGCGCGGCATGGGTGGATGTGTTATCCTCCCCGTTGGCTGGCGGGTCTGGCGCCCCGCACTTGATTGGATCGACCGAATCCCGGGCCCAACTTTGATGATCGGACAGGCGTTGCGAATGGCGGGCAATCGGACGGGTGTACGGTCGGGTTGCGGCATGCGGTGGGCCTTCTGGGGGGCGGCGTCGCTGGCACTGGCCGGCTGTGCCTCCCCGCTTTCTGAAGACAACTCGACGGCCCTTCGGCGGTCGATCGTCCAGTCCGCCGGGCGGGAACTGGTCCAGGCCCAGAAGTACACCGATTTGATGACCACCACCAGGGACCCCCAGGTACCCAACCTGGGGCTCAAGCCCGAGATCCGGAACGAACTGGAGCGGACCACGGGGCTCGCATCGTTCAAGGGGACGCCGCTGGACCTTGGGCCGTCTCTGCTCCCCGATGGCGCCCGGCAGACCGCCCCGATTACCCTTGAGCGGGCCATCGCCTCCGCCGTGGCGAACAACCTGGATGTCCAGTTCGCCCGGCTGGCCCCAGCCATCGCCGGTGACCGAGTCGTCGCGGCGGAAGCGGCGTTCGACTGGGTCATGGTGGGCACCGCTTCCTGGAACAGCCAGGACGAGCCCCGGATCTCAACATCCCTGACCGGCGGTGTGACCTCCACCCAGCAGCAGGTCGCCAATGAGACGTTCGGTTTCCGGCGTCGGCTGACGACCGGTGGCCAGTTCCTCGTCCAGCAGGGCTTCACGTACACCGACTCGCAAACCCCCCAGTTGCTCCAGGTGCCTGATCCGGCCTACGAGCCAACCATCACCCTCCAGCTGGATCAGCCGCTGCTGAGAAACTTTGGGTCCGACGTGGCCCTGGCGCAGGTCCGTCTCGCACAGAACGCGGAGCGGGACGATGTCCAGCAACTCAAAGCCACGCTGATCAAGGCCGTCGCCGACACCGAGGACGCGTACTGGAACCTGGCACTGGCCCGTCACCAACTCAAGATCTTCGAGCGGCTGTGGGAGCAGGGCGAGGACGTCCGCCGGAAACTCGAGGCCCGCCGCGGCTTTGACGTCAAGCAGACGCAGTACACCCAGGCCCTCTCCGCGGTGCAGTCCCGCAAGGCCCAGATCACGCGAGCACAGCGGTCGCTGACAGAGGCCAGCAACCGGCTCAAGCAACTGATCAACGACCCCGAGTGGACCATTGGGTCCGAGACGCTGCTCCTGCCGGCGGACGTCCCGATTGATGCGCCGGTGCAGTTCAACCTGGCCGATGCCGCGATGCTCGCGCTGCAGAACCGACCGGAGATCCAGCGGGCCATCATCTCGATCGACGACACGGCCATCCGCCTGCAGGTAGCGGACAACGCCCGTCTGCCGCTGCTGGATCTGCGGGCGCAGACCCGCTTCAGCGCTCTTGGCGACAATCTCGGCAACTCGTACGACAACCTGCTGGAAGGGAACTTCGTCAACTTCCTGGTGAGCCTGAACTTCGAGGCCCCCATCGGCAACCGCGCCGCCGAGGCGGAATACGGTGCGCGGCGGCTGGAGCAGAACCAGGCGGTGATCGCGTACCGCGCCGCGGTGACAGGCGTGGTCGGCGAGGTCAAGACCGCGCTGACGCAGGTGGTCGCCGCGTACACCCTGATCGAGCAGTCTCACGCGGCCCGCCTGGCCTCGGCGGAGGATCTGCGGGCGCTGCAGATCGAGGTCGAGAACCTCCAGGGGTACACCCCGGAGAGCCTGGACCGGACCCTGCGGAGCCAGGAGCGGCTTGCGGCTTCGGAGCAGGAAGAGATCCAGGCGCTGCTGGACTACAACACAAGCCTCTCGCGGCTGTTCACGGCGATGGGCACCTCGCTGGAGCGGAACCGGATCACCTTCGACGTGCCCAACGTGCCGCAAACCGCGATCCGCAGCCCGTTCAACCCGTTCTACTCGATGCCGTAGCGCGGGCCACAATAATCACACATGCGTCACGACGACCTGGCCCGTGCCGTTGAGATCCTCCGCGCCGGCGGCGTGGTCGCGTTCCCGACCGAAACGGTCTATGGCCTCGGGGCCGATGCTCTTTCGGCGAACGCCGTGCAGCGGGTGTACGAACTCAAAGGCCGGCCCGCACACAACCCGCTAATCGTGCACGTCACCGGCCGCGACATGGCCGCCAGGGTCTGCTCCGGATGGAACGACGACGCCGAGTCGCTCGCGCGGGCGTTCTGGCCCGGGCCGCTCTCGATCGTCGTCCCCCGCGGCCCGGGGTTGCCCGATGGGGTCACGGGGGGAGGTACGACCGTGGCCGTCCGGAGCCCGGACCATCCGATGGCGCTGGCCCTGCTGTTCGAGTTCGGCGGTCCGCTGGTCGGGCCGAGCGCCAACCTCTCGGGGCGGGTGTCGCCGACCACGGCCGAGCACGTGCGGCAGTCGTTCTCGGAGGAAGATGTGTTTGTTCTGGATGGCGGCGCGTGCCCGACGGGGATCGAATCGACCGTCGTGCTTATCGACGGGCAGACCATCCGTGTGCTCCGCCCGGGGGTGATCGGGGCGGCGCAGATCGCCAAAGTGCTGCGGAAGCTCGTCGAACCCGCAGGGAGCGCCGCCGCCGTAAGAACGGCGGATCGGGCGCCCCTCCCGAGCCCCGGCATGCTCGACACGCACTACGCCCCCGCGTGCGATGCCGTGCTGTTCGAGCCGCACGACTACGAGCGACTGCTCGCCTCATCCCGTGACGTCATCGTGATCCTGACACACGAGCCCCGGTCGGTCCCTCCGCCGCACCGGGTGCTGCAAATGCCGGCGGATGCAAACCGGTACGCCAAGGAGTTGTACGCGACTCTTCGCGCGGCGGACGAGACGAAGCCCTCGTTGATCGCCGTAGAGCGTCCACCGCCCGCCGACCCCATCAACCCCGATGCAGAGATCTGGGAGGCGGTCCTGGACCGACTGGCTCGGGCGACGCGGCCGTTCCGTTAGACCGGTGCAATCGACCGCCCGCTCATCCCATCAACGGCTTGATTCCAAGAGCCCGGCGGATCCCGCTGACCTGGCCGCTGTGCCACCCTTCGTGCCACGCGGCTTTCTCCAGGGCGTCGAGCCGGTCACGGCAGAAGCCGCCCGTGTCGACCGCACAGGGCGCGGTGAGCATCGCATCTGGGAGCGAGAGGGCGCCGGCGAGCATGGCGTCGAACGAGGCATCGAAGGCCTTCCGCACCTCGGCGAAGGGTGGGTAGGCGTTGGCGTCGGGGACCGGCTTGGTCCCGGAGCCGAAGAGCGTGTTGAACTCCGGCGGGAGCGCCGGCGCCGAGACACCAAGCGCCGTAGCGAACCAGGCGTACGTCGCCGCGAGATGGCCGATGGTCCACAGCACGTGGTTGTCGGTGGGCGAAGCCTGGAAGGTCACTTTGTCGAGCGGGAAGTCCTTGATCATGTCAACGAGCATGGTGTGAGCAAACCGCAGGGAGGTGACGGCACGATCCCTGCTCGCCGCGGGCGGCGCGGCGGCGCGGAGCCGGCGATGAGCGCCCGCACGCCGGGGCGAAACCTTGCGGCGTGATCGGCCGGTCTTGGGTGCCGGCTTGCGCACCGGTCGGCGGGCCGGCTTCGCGGATGCCTTGGTTGCCTTGCGAGCGGACTTCTTCCGACCTTTCTTCTTCGCCATACCGTGGACCTCCGGCCGCATGATAACGAGGCCGGACGCCGACGCTCGACTTCGCAAACGCCCATGGACCCAAGCGGCACCCTCGATCGACCGATCGACGACTATCCTTCGCGCCCGCGCGTCGGGTACCAGTTGGTCGTAACCCCCTGCAACAGGGGATCTTGAGGAGTTTTCCGCATGTCAGGCCGCCTGCCCATTGCCCTCGCCCCCGGAGACGGGATCGGCCCCGAGATCATGGCCGCCGTGCTGGAGGTGTTTGAGAAGGCCGGCGTCAATGACCACCTCGAGTTCATCCCGGTGGAAATGGGACGCGCGGTGTTTGAGCAAGGGAACACCCGAGGTCTGACCGACGGCGCCATCCGGACGACCGAGGATTGTGGCGTGCTGTTCAAGGGCCCGATGGCCACACCCAAGGGGGGTGGCGGCAAATCGATCAACGTGACGGCGCGGAAACTGTGGAACGCATTCGCGAACCTGCGGCACTTCATCACGCTGCCGGGCGTCGAGACGGTGTACTCCCGCGCCGGGATCAACGTCGATTTCTACGTGGTCCGCGAGAACATCGAGGATACCTACGGCGGGATCGAGCACCGGCTGAGCAACGACGTGATGCAGTGCAAGCGGCTGATCTCCGCGCCGGGATCGGACGACGTGCACCGGTTCGCGTTCCACACAGCGCGCCGGCTCGGGATCAAGTCCGTGTTCTGCGGCCACAAGGCCAACATCATGAAGCTGACCGACGGGCTCTTCCTCGACCGGTTCCGGGTCGCGGCGAAGGAGTTCCCGGAGATCACGACGGGCGACGTCATCATCGACGCACTGTGCATGAACCTGGTGCTCAAGCCGCAGCAGTACGAGATGATCGTGCTCCCGAACCTGCAAGGCGACATCGTGAGCGACCTCGCGGCGGGGCTCGTCGGCGGGCTGGGCTTTGCGCCCTCGGCCAACATCGGCAACAACATCTCGATCTTCGAGGCGGTGCACGGGACCGCTCCGGACATCGCGGGGCGCGGGGTCGCCAACCCCACGGCGCTGCTGCTGTCCGGGTTGATGATGCTCCGGCACCTCGGGCTGCTGCGGCAGGCCGCGATTATCGAGAACGCCCTGCTGAGCGCCCTTGAGTCCGGCGTGCACACCGGGGATTTCGGCAGCCCGACCGTCCCGCCGGTCGGCACGCGGGACTTCGCCGCGGCGATCATGGACCGGCTAGGCGGGACGCCGAGGACGGTCCCCGCGAGGACGGTCCCGGAGCAGGGCTCGCCGACGTTCAAGCGCGGTCCACGCCCCGTGAGCCAGCCTGTGGTCCGCACCTTCCAGAACGTCGTGAGCCACGTCGTTGGGTGCGACATCTACCTCGATACCCGGCTGAGCACGATCGAACTGGCGGAGCAGATGAACCGGCTGTGCGCCGACTCCCCGTTCCAGCTCACGCTCATCAGCAACCGCGGCACGCAGGTGTGGCCGACGGGCAGCGTGTTCACCGAGTGCGTGGACTACTACCGCGTTCGGTTCGAACTCCGCGACGGGATCGGCGCCGGGGCGTTCGGGCAGGGCCCGACGATCGCCCTGCTGGACCGTGTCGCGGAGAAGTTCATCGTGTGCACGTACGAACTGCTGCGTGTCTTCGACGGGCAGAAGGGGTACTCGCTGGCGCAGGGGCAGTAGTCGCCGGTCGACCGCGGCGAGGCTACGAGCACCCGCCGCCGGTGAGACCGCCGAGCCAGGCGCCAACAAACGATGCGAGGTCCACCGGTTCCACGGCGCCGTTGCCGTCGTAGTCCCCGTCCAGGACGCCTTGCTCGATGCTGCGGCGCCACTCGAGCACGAACGCCGCCACATCCGTCGGCGCGAGCGTGCCGTCGCGATCCCAGTCGGAGCGGCAGCGCGATGCGGCCAGGCGGATGACCGTGTCGAAGCACTGCCGATTGTTGCGGTCCAGTTCCAAGTCCATCGAGTCCGGACTGGCGGGCACCTGACCTTCCCCCTGGAAGTGGAACACCTCCGTGTTGCTCAGCGCCAGGTCCACACCCATGAACTCTGTCGGCACGAATGGACTGTACTGGAAGTTGCCCGAGCCGGTGTACTGACGCTGGGCGACCGGCGCATCCAGGATCATCGCGCGGACCTCGTAGAAATCGAACACATCGCCGATCGCGACCCGGGCCAGAACGAACGATCCCTGGATTGGTCCAAAGTCGGAGATGGGGCACAAGCAGGGGTCATAGCAGCCCTCGGTCAACAAGGCGGGCGCTGAAACCCTCCACAGGCCGCTGCGGTCCGTTGGGTCAACCTGGGCATGCGCGATGCAGGTCGCGCCGAGGACGGCCACGCCGACTGGAAGTGCGGTTCGCAGTGACATGCAGGGGCCTCCTGATTGTGGTTGCAACACACCCCGAGCCCCGCTTCATCTCAAGTGATAAGTGTACCGGCGGAATCACCAGTGGTGCAGCAGACCCACCCTACGAACGTTCAGCGACCGGCCGAAGCCGTCCCAGCCGGCCGACGCGCGGCGATCGGCAGGATTGCATCGCCGCCCACGGGATAGGGGCTGCCCCCCGGCAGGACATCGCCGCAGTAGGTCCGCTCGAGTTCCGCCGCGTGCTCCGCCATGTCCTTGGGCGGACGCACGTTCGCCCTCAGGCGGTTGAGCCGCTCCGGTCGCGCCACGATTCCCGCGATCTGGTCGGCCAGCGAGGCGGCGTCGTTGCCGCGGAAGAGCAGCCCGTTGTGGTCGTGCCGAACAAAGTCGGGGATACCGCCGAGAGCCGCGCCGAGCACCGGCACGCCGCAGGCAAATGACTCGAACACCGTCTGGGGTCCCGGGTCCCACCATGTGCTCCCGACATAGGTGAGGTCCTTTCCACCGAGGCACCAGGGGATGTCGTGGATCTGGTAACCGTGCGCCGTGCTGAGGCGCGCGAGGCGCGGCTCAAGGCGTCGGAACCGCCACTCGATCGTCTCGCCGCCCAGGGCGAACACCGAGAGGTCGATCGCCCGCGACACATCAGCGCTGAGCAGCCCGAGCGCCTCGGCGAGCAGGGGCAGGCCCTTGTTGAAGTGGTTGTACCCGAGGAATACGAGCCTGACCGGCCTCTGCTGCGTCGCCGGACGCTCGTCAAACGGCGGAGGATCGAACAGCAACTCCCGGTGACGCCGTGCGACACCCACGATCCGCGATCCGATCGGCATGGTTTCGATCCGGTCGCCGGGGACCCCCATCGACGCGTACATCTCGCGGACAAAAGAGGAGACCGCCAACACCTTGTCGCAGGACGCGAGCATCTCGACCATGGCGCGCCGCCGCGTGGCGTAGGCGTTCCCTGGGGCGCCCAGCGCCCGCGGCTGCAGGATGTTGAGCACCGGCTTGTCGCGCGGGTCTCGCACGGGTGGCGCCGAGCGTTCGAACGCGATCGCCGCCGCCTGGCCTCGCGATTCGTCGCCCCGGTGCGGTCGGGCGCCGCGCACATCGGCCGCCTCCACGACGGGCCGGCCGGGAAGATAGATGCCGCCATCGGGCCCCGCTCGCAGCCGCCGCACGTCCAGGGCCGCGTGAGCCACCCGCGCAGCCTTCACGATGATCCGCTTGGGCCACGAGAGTTCGTGCTTGAACGACCCCCACTCGGCCCGCAATCGCTCGCCCGCGCCCGCGGCGGACTCCTCGGCGTGCCGCCGCTGGTAGTCCGCCTCGCGCCTGGCCCGCTCAACCGCGGGCGGCTCGGACTTCACGCACGTCTCGCACGAACGCCCGGCGTCAAAGTCGTGGCAGGCCCACCGGTGCTCGCGTGTCAGCGTGACCTGCGGGCACAGGGTGTGGTAGTTGTGGAGGCTGTAGATCACCCTGGCGCCGGAACGCTTCGCGGCGCTCACACACCCGGCGCTGAAGCCTTCGACGTTGTGCCAATGCACGGCGTCGGGCCGCAGCGTGCAGAACAGATTCGAAAGAACTCGCTCCAGTTCCGGTTGGGCGATCTCGCCCGCAGGCTCGGCGAACTGCGCCATTGACGGCGCGAGCACCGGCGAGTTGATGACCTCGAAGATCCGGACGCCCAGCCAATCGTCGTGACGTCGCACGAAACAGTGTCGCGGACGCGGCACATACACCAAACCGCCGAACAGACTGACCACCTCGTGCCCGCGCTCCACCAGTTCCAGTGCGAGCGATTGGCAATAGCCGTTGACACCACCACCGAATCGGGCTCCATCCCAGATCGGGGCCCAGTTGACCAGAACGATGCGCATGGTGACACCTAAGCATACCGCGTGCCATGGCCAGTATTGGCCAAAGTGGCGGGCCCGGCGTTTCCGCCGGGCCACGCCCTGCCCCAAGCCCCCACAAGAGTCCAGCCGATCGGCCGCGCGTCAAAGGCCTCGCGGCTGGACAGCCCACGACGACCCGGCGCTAGTCCGCCCAGAGATTGACCGAACCGGACGACCCGGTCGTGAGCGTGCCTGTGTTGACCGGGAGCGATGCCACCGGCCTCAACAGCGCGTTCGACTTGAGCCTCCCGTCCGTCTGAATGGAGGCACTGGCGTCGTCCTGCTCATCGACAAACAAGTTGTCGGCGACGGTGAGCGGGCCGGACCCCGAGGCGTTTCGCCGGTAGTTGACGCCGTCAGGCGCCGGCTTGGTCTCGAAGGTGACGTGCCCGTCGTTGTAGCCGATGTTGCCCTCCCAGGTGTTGCGCCCGCCGTGGATCAGCAGGGTGTTGGACGTCACGCCAGGGACCGGACTTGTCGGCGAGTTGAGCGTGTAGCGCCCGGAGGTCGGCCACACGATCTCGCTGTACCCGGGCCCGCGGTTGCCGATGACCGCCTCGGTGGTCGCGAACGTGCTGCTCCACCGGGAGAGCCTTCGCCCCAGCGGGATCTGGTGCGCGTACGACTGGTGCGCCACCTTCACGTTGCCGTCCAGGCGGCGGTACGTCCCTGGATCGACGGGCGTGCCGGCGAAGCCGGGGTCCCACATCGCGCCCGAGCCGTTGGCGGGGACGCCCCCGGCCGCGGAGACGGCCTCCGGGTTGGTGTACTGATACCGCTCGTCCCGCTTCACCTGGCCGGTGTTGGACTCCGACGGGCTGACCGCCATCTCCGGCAGGAACGCGCCGTTGAAGATGAGGATGGACAGGATGTTCCCGGTGTTGTCTTTGCTGGCGCCGCTGCTGGAGGCGATGGTGCCGTCTCCCGCATCGTGCCGCGACGGCAGTGGGTAGGAATCCGAGTTGGCCTGAGCGAAGACAATCATCCCCTGCATGACCGACCGGACCTGGTTCGCATCCTTCAGGGCCCGGGCGGCCTGCGTGGCCCGGCTGAGCGCCGGGAGCAGCAGGCCGACGAGCAGTGCGATGATCGAGATCACGACGAGCAGTTCGATAAGCGTAAATCCGCGTTGAATTGGAAGACCTCTGGTCTTCATTGGTTGTCCTTTCGACGTTGGTTGCCGACATCACAGCGACACGCCCCCCTCCCCTAAGAACCCTCGTGCGCAGACCGATCGCGCCGACGATCCCGGGCGCCCGTGACCGGGGCGCGGCGATCGCGCATGAGGTGCGTGGCTCGATCCGCCGCGTGAACTCGACGACAATCGCTGCCGCATCACGGGCGTTAAGCCGGTCGGGTTGTCGACGTGTGGGGGCCTCGTCGCGGGAAGAACGCGGGTGACGCGATGGTCACCATGAGGACGATGGGTACAGGATGCTGCGACGCTCCTGGCCCTGCGCACGCCACTCTGCACGTGCAGTCAAACGGAATGTCATATAACAGTCCGATGACCGGTCGGTCCGCGGTTGCATCAGGTCAGCCAGAAGTTGCAAGATCTCGATCGGAACGGTTGCCGGAACCGGAACGTCAGTGGCAGCCGCAGCCCTGGCCGCAGCCGCCCTCGGACTCCGGCTGGTCCTGCCGGATCACCCGCCGGATGCCGTCCTTGGACTCGATGACCAGTTCGTCGCACTCGTGCAGGAACAGGCCGTGGTCCACCACGCCCGGCATCGCGTCGAGCACCGCGGCGAGCTCCTCGGGGTCGTAGTCGCCCATCGTGACATCAATCACCAGGTTCCCGTTGTCGTTGAGGAACATCTGGCCGTCGAGCCCGCGCCGGAAGACGCCGTTGAGACCGGCCTCGCGCAGGTGCCGCCGGATCGACGACAACCCGAAGGACTGCACCGCGACCGGCAGCGTCGCACGCGTGCCGAGGCGGTCGACCAGCTTGACATCCGTGATCATGTAGATCCGCCGGTCCGCCGCGGAGGCGACGATCCGCTCGCGGACGAACGCCCCGCCCGCCCCCTTGACCATCCGCAGGGCCGGATCGACCTCGTCGGCGCCGTCGAAGAGCAGGTCGATCCGCTCGACCATGGTGAAGTCGATGACGTTCAGGCGATGGGCCCGGGCGAGCGTCTCGGTGGCGTGGCTCGTCGGCACGCAACGGACGTCGAGCTTCTCCTCGCGCACGCGATCGGCCAGGGCGAGTACGCCGCGGGAAGCGGTGCGGCCGGTTCCGAGCCCGACGATCATTCCGGATTGGACCTCGGCGACGACGGCTTCGGCCAGGGCATCGGCGGTGTTGGGTTCACGATTCAAAGCGGATCCCCTGTGCGAGTTCGAACTTGCCGGAGAAGTTGATGGTGCACGTCTGGCGGCGCATGTACGCCTTCCACGAATCAGATCCCGATTCCCGTCCCCCGCCCGTGTCCTTCTCGCCGCCGAAGGCCCCGCCGATCTCGGCCCCGGAGGTCCCGAGGTTGACGTAGGCCAGGCCGCAGTCGCTCCCGGCGCCCGAGGGAGCCAGGAACCGCTCCATCGAGCGGATCGATTCGGTGAAGATCGCCGATGCGAGGCCCTGGTCCACGCTGTTGTGCAGCGCGATGGCCTCGTCGAGCGTCTTGAAGGTGAAGACGTACAGGATCGGGGCGAACGTCTCCTCCTGCGCGATCGGCAGGGTGTTCGACGCCGGCGCCCGGATGAGCGTGGGCTGGACGAAGTGGCCCTTGAGGCCGCCGGGCAACGCCCGTTCCCCGCCCGCGAGCACCGTGCCCCCCTGCTCCTTGGCCGTGCGCACCGCGTGCAGGTACTGCTCTACCGCCCGCTCGTTCACCAGCGGACCGACGAGCGTGCCGGCCTTCATCGGGTCGCCGATCCTCGCCGCAATCTGCCCGTAGGCACCGGCGATCCGGGCCACGAACGACTCGGCGATCTTCTCGTGGACGATCAGCCGGCGCGTTGTGGTGCAGCGCTGGCCGGCCGTGCCGACGGCGCCGAAGACGATCGTCCGCAGCGCCAACTCCTGGTCCGCATCCTCGTTGACGATGATCGCGTTGTTGCCGCCGAGCTCCAGCAGCGTCCGCCCCAGGCGACCCGCCACGACCTGCCCGACGCGCCGGCCCATCCGGCACGAGCCCGTCGCGCTGATCAGCGGCAGACGCCGGTCCGCGATCATCCGCTCGCCCACCACCTCGTCGGTCCCCATCACCAGGCGGAAGACGCCCGGATGCCCCATCGTCGACGCCACCCGGTCCGCCAGCGCGTTGGTCGCGATGCTCGTCAGCGGCGTCAGCAGGCTCGGCTTCCAGATCACCACATCCCCGCACACCGCCGCGAGCATCGCGTTCCACGCCCACACCGCGTTGGGAAAGTTGAACGCCGTAATGACCCCGATCGGGCCCAGCGGCAGCCACTGCTCCAGCATCCGGTGGTTCGGACGCTCGCTCGGCAGCGTCGCCCCGTAGAGCTGTCGGGAGAGGCCTACCGCGAAGTCGGCGATATCCACCGATTCCTGCACCTCGCCCACCCCCTCGGCCTTGATCTTCCCCATCTCCGTGCTGACCAGCGAGCCCAGGGCCTCGCGGTGGCGGCGGAACTCGTCGCCGATCGCCCGGACGACCTGCCCACGGACCGGGGCCGGAACCTCCCGCCACGCCCGGAACGTCTCCGTCGCCTCTGCAATCGTCGTTTCGTACGACTCGGCCGTGTCGAGCCGGGCCCCGCCGAGCACCTCCAGCGTCGCCGGGTTCACTGATGCAACGACGCCTGTGTCGGGCTTCTCACGCCCGGAGACCGAAGCGACGAATCGCGGATCGTCGGTGACACCCAATTGACGAAGAAGATCTGAGGGCATGAGCGGCATGTTAGGCGCGGCCAAGGCCCGGACTTGGGGGGTTCTGGGGTTCCTGCGGGCCCCGGACGCCCGGGGGTAGGATCGGCGGATGACGAGCGACCCGATCGTGCTGGCGACCGCGAATCCTCACAAGGTGGAGGAACTGCGCGAGATCTTCGCCCTCGCCGGCGTGCCGGTCGTGGGCCTCGCCGACCTCTCGGCGCCCGCCGGAGGCTTCCGCGAACCGGAGGAGTCCGGGACCACCTTCGAGGCCAACGCCGCGATCAAGGCGGCGTCGTACGCCCGTCAGACCGGTCGCACCTGCCTGGCGGATGACTCGGGGCTGATGATCGATGCGCTGAATGGACGCCCGGGCGTGATCTCCTCGCACTACAGCACCGATGGCCGCGAGACCGGCGCCTCCCGCGCCGAGCGAGACCGGCAGAACAACGAGCGGGTGCTGCGGGAGCTGGCCGGCGTGGAGCCCGAGCGGCGCACAGCTCGGTTTGTGTGCGTCATGGCGCTCGCCGGTGCGGATGGCTCCATTCTCGCGACGTCGCGCGGCGCCTTTGAGGGACGGATCGGGATCCCGCCGCGTGTCCCGAGCGGGACGAACGGGTTCGGGTACGACCCACTGTTCCTCGTCGCTCCCGGGTTTTCCCAAACCGGCGCGGAACTGGACGCGGCCGAGAAGAACCGGGTGAGCCACCGGTCGGGGGCGGCGCGAGAGATGGCCCTGCTGCTGCGGTCAATGAGGAACAGGTAGCTCACCGGGCTGGCCAGTACCTGGCATGGTCACGGGTGTGCGCGCGCCGCGAGCGCCCCGCGCGGCAAGGACGAGGAATTCTCAGATTCTTGTAACCGCCGCCGCCGCAGCGGCTTGCCCCGCTTCCGCCATGCACACGTGTCGAAGTTGTGCGCGCAGACGCGCACCTGGCCCCATGGGTAGGGCTGCTCGTCGCTGCCCATGATCGGCGTCAGCCCAACCGCACAAGGGACCAGCCAATGCAGCCACCCCCCAGTACCGCGTACCGCGACGACTCCCTTGACTGCTCCCGCCACGGGCTTACGCTACCGGCGTTCTTGGTGCCCCAAAGCCAAATGGCCGATGGGGCTGAAAAGGGAAGCGTGGTGCCGGCCCTGCATGTGCAGTGCCCATTCCACCGCGGACGCGCCGCCGTAAACAGGCACGAAACCGCGAGCCCCACCGATGGCCACTGCCCCCGCTCGCCGGGGACGGGAAGGCCGGGCTCGCCGCCTGAAGCCGGAAGACCTGCCAGGGACTGTTGCCGTGTCCGCCCTCGCGACCAAGGGGCGTCGGCGCTTCGCCCCGCGAGTTCCCCGCGGCGGCGCGCACCGACCATTCCCACTCCCCCACGCGAGGGCACCAAAGTCCCGGGGACCGTCGCGCGCGAATCGCGACGAAGCGGAGTCTGTCCCATGGTTCGAATCGGTGTTCTGTGCGCCGTGCTCGTCGCGGCGGTTGTGACCTCCCTTACCCCGGTGGCGTCCGCGACGCTCCCCCCCTACTCCCCCGTCGGCTCGTTCGCCCTGCCGTCGAGCGGCCCTTTTGACCTGCTTCCCGACGGCCGCGTCGTGCGGCTTGATGGATCGGATGTGTGGGTGCAGCAGGCGGTCAACTCGTCGGCGTACACGCGGGTCGGATCGGTTGCGCCTGGCGTGATCTCGTCGTTCGGAGCCTCCTTCGCCCGCATCAGCCCGGACGGGCAGACGCTGGCCATCGGCGACAACAACTTCGGCCCCGGCGCGAACGTGCTGCTCGTGGCCATGTCGTCGCTCCACACCGGCGTGCCCACCACGCCAGTGGCGGTTGCCTCGCCAAACCAGGAGGCCGCCTGGTCGGGGAACGGGTCGCTGTACGTCTCCGGCTTCGGCGCCGCCCCGGTGGTCAGCCGCATCGACGTCCCAAGCCTGAGCGCAACCACCGTGATCAGCGGGAGCGGGGCCTGGGGCGCCTCGGGCGGCGTCGCGATCGCCGACGGGCGCCTGTACACATCGGATGGATTCAACACCGCGGCGGGCGGGGCGCCGACGGGGAACATCCGAGCCTTCGCCCTCTCGCTCCTTGTCGGCGGGACGCCGGTGGACTTTGCAACAGGCATACTGGTGGCCGATGCCCTCTCGGGGGCAAGCCTCGGATTCGACGCCGGTGGACACCTGCTGGTCGGCGGTGGAGATTTCTTCTCGGGCTCGGACGACTTTGGTTACGCCGCGGTCATCGACTCTGACGCGATCCTGGCGGCACTTGCGGGCGGCCCGGTTGCGCCCGATGCCTCGGAGCTTCGGCTGAGCCCGGCGGGGTCCGGCGCGTACTACGCGACGCAGTTCAACCCCGTCACCGGCGAGTTGCTCGTCGTCGCGGACGGCACGGCGTACCGCTACGCGGTGCCCGCGCCACCGGCGGTCTTCGGCCTTCTCGCCGGGTTCGCCGCGCTCTCGACACGGAGGCGCCGCCATGCCTAGTTCGACCGGTTCGCTGCGCGCAGGCCTGATCGGGGCAGTCGCCGTGTGCACGGGGGCAGGTGCAACATGGGCGCAGTCCCCGTTCGCATCGCGAGTTCTCGAGTACCGCCCCGCGCCGGGTCAACTCGTCAACAACCCCGCGTTCAGCGACCCCGCTCGGGCCCTGGGGCCGCCGATCGGCGGGGGCGCTGATGCACCCGACAACTCGAAACTCGTGACCCTCGGCGGGTTCGGCGGGACGATCACATTCGGGTTCGAATCGCCGATCCCGAACCTGCCGGTCTCCGCCGGCAACCCGCGGGGCGTCGACTTCATCGTCTTCGGCAACGCCTTCTTCGTCTCCGGCGACACGAGCCGCCGCTACGCCGAGCCGGGGGTCATCGAGGTCTCGCGCGACACCAACGGCAACCACCTGGCAGACGATGCGTGGTACCTGATCGCCGGTTCGCACCTCGCGCCGCCGGTGGCGAAGACGACGCAGACCTGGGACACCAACACGGCGGACCCGACATTCCCGCCCTCCAACCCCGCGTGGATCCCCGGCTGGGCCTCCGGCGAGTTCCAGACCAGCGGCTTTGCGCTCCCCGCCGCGATGTTCCCCACCGGCCCGGTGCTGAACAACCCCAATGGACCGGCGTCCGTCGACGAGGGCGTGTGGGGGTACGCGGATTGCACGCCGACGATGGTGCTGGGCGATCTCACCGGCGACGGCGTGGCGGACGACCCCTCGCTCACGCCCGAGCGCTTCTACACCCGCCCCGACGACCCGAT
This sequence comes from Phycisphaeraceae bacterium, assembly GCA_019636655.1. Classification (NCBI taxonomy): domain Bacteria; kingdom Pseudomonadati; phylum Planctomycetota; class Phycisphaerae; order Phycisphaerales; family Phycisphaeraceae; species Phycisphaeraceae bacterium. Next base: position 147,986 of record JAHBXB010000002.1, read on the forward strand.
GGGCGTGGGTGTGCTGGCCGGCAGCGGCGGCGGCGATGCCATCGACATCTCCTGGGCCGTCGACGCGGCGACGGGCATGACCGCCTCCCTCCCATCGATCGACTTCGTCCGCATCAGCACGGGGAGCACCGTCGTCCACCCGGTGCTCGGCGAACTCTCAACCGAAGTGGGCGGCGTCGCGCGCGTCATCCCGGTCCGGCGGTCCGACTTCAACGGCGACGGCGAGGTCACACCGCTGGATGTGGCGGCGTTCATCAACGCGTGGGTCGCGGATCTCGCCGCGGGAACGCTTCAGGCGGACTTCGATCGCGACGGGGTGATCACGCCGACCGATATCGCGGTGTTCATCGGCGCGTGGTTCATTCAGGAGTAGGAGAGCCGGCGTGAGGCGTCGGGCGTTCACACTCATCGAGCTGCTCGTGACGATCGCCATCGTCGCGCTCCTGGTCTCGCTGCTCCTGCCGTCGCTGGCCGGGGCGCGGGAGGCTGCTCGCTCGGGCGTGTGCGCCTCCAACCTCCGCCAGATTATGACCGCCTCGGACCTGTACGCCTCCGACCACGCGGACCACATGCCGCCGGGCGCGGCAGACTTCCTCGTCAACCTCCAGCGCTGGCACGGCTCGCGAACCAGCCAGTCGGCGGCGTTCAGCCCCGAGGGCGGACCGATCACGCCCTACCTCGACGACTCGGCCGGCTCCAGCCGCTTGATCCGCGAGTGCCCCACGTTCGTGCCGACGCTTCGGCTGCTCCAGCAGGCCGGGTCGGGCGGGGGGTACGAGCGGGCGTGCGGGGGGTACGGGTACAACCTGCGATACGTCGGGGTGGTGCTGCGACGCGTATCACCCACGGTCCTGACTGTCGCCACCGACCGCGCGGGCTCACCCCGGCACCTCTTCGGCCGCCCCGCGGCAACGCTCGGCTTCGCCGACTCCGCCGCGCCCAGCGCGGGGGCTGCCGGCGTAATCGAGTACTCGTTCATTGAGCCCCGCTTCTGGGTCGATGCGCCGGGGGTCAGGACGGATGCGACGATGCACTTCCGGCACGGGGCGTCCGCCGGGAACCCCGGGAACGCGAACATCGCGTGGCTCGATGGGCACGTCTCGCCCGACGCCATGGCATTCTCCAGGCCCACGGAGTTCGAGGGGCTCGACTGCCGGAGCCGATCGCTCGGATGGACAGGCCGGGAGGACTCCAACATCCTGTACTCCGGAGAGTGAGCGTGGAATCGCCCGGGCCCGACATGCCGACAGGGGCGACACCGGTCGATCGGTGCGTCTGCCTCGGGCTGCCGTTCGAATACCTCCGCGGCGTAGCCCGGGCCGGCGGTCTGTCGTTCGCCCAGTTGCGAGCCGCCACCGGCTGCTCGACCGGGTGTTCGATGTGCGAACCGTACGTGCGGCTGATGCTGGCGACGGGTCAGACACGGTTCCCGATCATGTCCGAGGCCGACTTCCGACGCGCCGGCGTCGATCCGTCACCCGGAGCGGGGGAATGAAAAACGCCCCCGCGGTCGGCCGCGAGGGCGTTGGATTCAAGACTGTCAACCGATGGGCTCAGCCCTCGGTGCTGACGGGAGCGTGGCCGCCCACACCCACGCCGGGCATCTCAACCCGCGGGACGCCGACCTTGTCATTCCGGTCCGCCCCGAGTGCCTCGGCCGCCCGGGTGGCTTCCTCGAGCATCGTCGCCTCGTCGCCGTCGTCATCCGACTCGGGAAGGTCAACGAGCGGCTTGACGCGGATGGCCTGCCACGGCTTGAAGCCGGTGCCGGCGGGGATGAGGTGGCCCAGGAGGACGTTCTCCTTGAGGCCGACCAGCTCGTCGGTCGCGCCGCGGAGGGAGGCCTCGGTGAGGACCTTGGTCGTTTCCTGGAACGAGGCGCCCGAGAGGAACGACTCGCTCTGCAGCGAGGCCTTGGTGATGCCCAGCAGCAGGGTGCGGCCGGTCGCCGGGCGGGCCTTCTTGCCCTTGGCGCCGTCCTTGCCGGCGGCCTCCGCCTTGGCGTTGGCCTCGCGGACCTCGGCCTTGGTGACCATCGCGTCCTTGGGCAGATCGGTGCCGCCCGGCTCGGTGATACGGACCATCTCCGCGATCTCCGAGTTCCGGCGCCGGAACTCGAACTTGTCCACGACGTCGTGGGGGAGCAGGTCGGTGTCGCCGGGGTTCTCGACGCGGACCTTGCGGAGCATCTGCGCGAGGATGACCTCGATGTGCTTGTCGTCGATCACGACGCCCTGGGCGCGGTACACGTTCTGCACCTCGTCGAGCATGTACATCCAGAGCGCTTCCTCGCCCTTGATCCGCAGGATGTCGTGCGGCACCAGCGGGCCCTCGGTGAGGGCGTCGCCGGCCTGGACGTAGTCGCCGGTGTGGACGAGCAGGTGGCGGTCCTGCGGAACGTGGTGGTCCTTCTCGATCCCCGCATCGGAGATGACACGGATGGTCATCTTGCCCTTGCGCTTGTCGGAGTGGATCTCGACGCGACCCGAGATCTCGGCCATGACGGCCGGGTCCTTGGGCTTGCGGGCTTCGAAGATCTCCGTGACGCGGGGGAGACCGCCGACGATGTCCTGCGAGCCCGCGGCGGAGCGGGGCTGGCGGGCGAGCATGTGGCCGGCCTTGATCTCCTGGCCGTCGGTGACCTCGATGCGGGCCTTGGCGGGGAGGTAGTGGAAGTCCAGGATGTTGCCCTGGGGGTCGACGATGTTGATCTGCGGGTGCTTGTCGCCCTTGTGCTCGATGACAACCAGCGCCTTGCGGCCCTGGCCGGAGTCCTCCTCGCGGACCGTCTCGCCGATCTCGATGTCGACGAACTGGATCGTGCCCTCCTTCTCGGCGAGGGTCGGGAGGCGGTGCGGGTCCCACTTGACCAGGATCTGGCCCTTGCGGACCTCGTCGCCGGTCTTGACCATGATGTAGGCGCCGTAGGGAACCTTGGTCTTCTCCAGCTCGCGGCCCTTGGCGTCCATGATTGCCATCTCGCCGTTGCGCTTGAGGGCGACCATGACGTCGTTGCCGTCGTCGTCCTTGACCGCGACCTCGTTGCAGTCGCGTAGCTCGACCTTGCCGCCGTTGAGGGCCTGGTACTGCGTTTCCGCGGCGGATCGCTGGCCGATGCCGCCGGTGTGGAACGTACGCATCGTGAGCTGCGTTCCCGGCTCGCCGATCGACTGGGCGGCGATGATGCCCACCGCCATGCCGGGCTCGACGAGCTTGCCGGTGGAGCGGTCCATGCCGTAGTCGAGCACGGAGCAGCCGAAGCGGCTCTCGCTGGTGAGCGGCGAGCGGACCTCGACGCTCTCGATCCCGAGTTCGTCGATGCGCCGCGCGGTCTCCTCGGTGATCATCTCGTTCTCGGCGACCACGACCTCGTCGGTCCTGGGGTTGACCACCGCGCGCCGGGCGATGCGGCCGAGGACCTGCTCGCCGAGCGGGACGGCGACGTTCTCGCCCTTGTAGATGGCCCGCTTGATGATGCCGCGCTGGCTGCCGCAGTTGTGCTCGGAGATGATCACGGACTGCGCCACGTCGCAGAGCTTGCGGGTGAGGTAGCCCGAGTCGGCGGTCTTGAGGGCGGTGTCGGCGAGACCCTTGCGGGCACCGTGGGTGGAGGAGAAGTACTCGAGGATGTGGAGGCCCTCGCGGAAGTTGGCGCGGATGGGCGTCTCGATGATCTCGCCCGAGGGCTTGGCCATGAGGCCTCGCATGCCGGCGAGCTGCATCATCTGGCTGATGTTGCCGCGGGCGCCCGAGTCACCCATGAGGTAGACGGGGTTGAGGTACATGCGGCCGGTCTTGGCCTCGGTGGCCAGTTCGTTGCCGTCCGCATCGCGCCGGTCGCTCTTGAGGGTGGCGACGAGCTTCTTCGTGACCTCCTCGCGGCAGTGGGACCAGATGTCGAGCAGCTGGTTGTACCGCTCGCGCTCGGTGATGAGGCCTCGCTCGAAGTTCTTCTCGACGCGGTTGACCTTCTTCTCCGCGTCCTGGATGAGCTCCTTCTTGGCGTCGGGGATGCGGAGGTCGGTGATGCCGAAGGAGAGGCCGGCGAGGGTCGACTGCTTGAAGCCGATCTCCTTGAGGCGGTCGAGCAGGTCGATGGTCGCCGGGCGGCCGCAGATGGCGTAGCAGTCGTCGATGACGCGGGCGCACCCCTTCTTGCCCAGGGCGCAGTTGTAGAAGGGCATGCCGCGTTCGAGGATGTCTGAGAACAGGATGCGGCCGACGGTGGTGAGGACCCGGCGGTCGGCGGCGAGGGGCTTGGGGGCCTTGCCCTGGTCGTCCACGACCGCGTCGAAGCCGTCGAGGCGGACATAGATCTGCTGGTGGATCGTGATCTTGCCCTGGTCGTAGGCGAGCATCGCCTCGCGCCGGTCCTTGAAGCGGGGGCGTTTGTTGTCGGCGACCTCGTCGGCAATGCCGACGGTGATGAAGTACACGCCCATCACGATGTCCTGCGACGGCGAGATGATGGGCTTGCCGTTGGCCGGGCCGAAGATGTTGTTCGTGCTGAGCATGAGCACGTGGGCCTCGGCCTGGGCCTCGACGGAGAGGGGGAGGTGGACGGCCATCTGGTCGCCGTCGAAGTCGGCGTTGAACCCGCCGCAGACCAGCGGGTGGATGCGGATGGCGTTGCCCTCGACGAGCACGGGCTCGAAGGCCTGGATGCCCATGCGGTGGAGGGTCGGGGCGCGGTTGAGCAGCACGGGGTGCTGGTAGATGACCTCCTCAAGCACGTCCCACACCTCGGGGTCGCGGCGCTCGAGCATGCGCTTGGCCGACTTGATTGTGTCGGCGAGCCCGTGCTCCTTGAGCTTGCGGATGATGAAGGGCTGGTAGAGCTCCAGCGCGATCTTCTTGGGCAGGCCGCACTGGTGCAGCTTGAGCTCGGGGCCGACGACGATGACGGACCGGGCGGAGTAGTCGACGCGCTTGCCCAGCAGGTTCTCGCGGAAGCGGCCCTGCTTGCCCTTGATCATGTCGGTCAGCGACTTGAGCGGCCGGTTGCTGGAGCCCAGCACGGGGCGGCGGCATCGGTTGTTGTCGAAGAGGGCATCGACGGCCTGCTGGAGCATCCGCTTCTCATTGCGGATAATGACCTCGGGGGCGTTGAGGTCCATCAGCTTCTTGAGGCGGTTGTTGCGGTTGATGATGCGGCGATAGAGGTCGTTGAGGTCGCTGGTCGCGAAGTTGCCGCTCTCGAGCAGCACGAGGGGGCGCAGGTCGGGCGGGATCACCGGGACCACGTCCATCACCAGCCACGCCGGGTCGTTCTCGGAGCCGCGGATCTGCTCGACGATCTTGAGCCGCTTGGCGAGGTCCTTGATGGTCTGCTTGCTGCGGGTGTTCTTGAGGTCCTCGCGGATCTCGCCGGCGAGGCGGTCCAGGTCGGTCCGCTCGATGAGTTCACGCATCGCATCGGCACCCATGAGAGCGCGGAAGGCGTTGCCGTACTTCTCCTGGGCGAGGCGGAACTCGTCCTCGGTCAGCATCTGCTTGAACTTGAGCTCGGTGTCGCCAGGATCGACGACGACGTAGTCCTGGAAGTAGATGACCTTCTCGAGGTCGGCGGTCTTCATCTTCAGCAGGTTGCCCAGGCGGCTGGGCATGGCCTTGAAGAACCAGATGTGGACGATCGGGGCGGCGAGGTTGATGTGGCCCATGCGCTTGCGGCGCACGCGCGAGTGGGTCACCTTGACGCCGCAGCGGTCGCAGATGATGCCCTTGTACTTGGTGCCCTTGTACTTGCCGCAGGCGCACTCGTAGTCGCGCTCGGGGCCGAAGATGCGCTCGCAGAAGAGGCCGTCCTTCTCCGGGCGGTAGGTGCGGTAGTTGATGGTCTCGGGCTTCTTGACCTCGCCATAGGACCACGACCGGATGTCGTTGGGGCTGGCGAGAGAGACCTTGATCGCCTGGAAGTCATTGATCCGATCGAACACGCCTTCAGCTGCCATGCGTTTCTCCAAGGTGGTGCGGCCGGTCGGGCCGCGGCTTCACCTGGTCAGGTCCTCGATACGCTCCGCCTCTTCCGATCCCGTCGTCGCCGTCCCGCCGGTACGCCCGGCCGCGGTCGGCCACCCGAAAACTCCGATCAGTCCGCACGCCACCAGGCCGATGCTCAGGGCCAGCGGGGCACCCATGGTTCCGGTCGCCGCGTTCGCGACGACCCCGGCGGAGCCAAGCGTCAGCCAGACCACGCCGAGGACCCTCCGGGCTCGCCGCTCCGGCACGGGTGCGGTCATGCGATCTCCTTTTCTACAGCACGCTCCCAGCGTCCGACCGCTTCTTCTCCAGTGTCACGTTCATACCCAGGCCCTTGAGTTCGTTGCACAGCACGTCGAAGGCGACGGGCATGCCCGCCTCCAGCGTGTTGGTGCCCTTGACCATGGACTCGTAGATCTTGGTGCGGCCCTCGACGTCGTCGGACTTGACGGTGAGGAGTTCCTGCAGGATGTACGCCGCGCCGTAGGCCTCCAGCGCCCACACTTCCATCTCGCCGAAGCGCTGGCCGCCGGTGCGGGCCTTGCCGCCCAGGGGCTGCTGCGTGATGAGGCTGTAGGGGCCCGTGGAGCGGGCGTGGATCTTGTCGTCGACCAGGTGGTGCAGCTTCAGCAGGTACATGAAGCCCACGGTGGTCTTCTGGGAGAAGGCCTCGCCGGTGCGGCCGTCGTGCAGCTGGATCTTGCCGCCGCGGGGCATGCGGGCGAGCAGTTCACGTGGGTGCGGCCAGGTGCCGGTCTTCTCGTACTGCTCGAGGCGGCGGGCGACGTCCTTGTTCGCCTCGTCCACGGCGGCGTGGACCTCCTCCTCGGTGGCCCCGTCGAAGACGGGGGTGACGGCCTGGAATCCCAGGACGTGGGCGGCCCAGCCCAAGTGGGTCTCGAGGATCTGCCCGACGTTCATGCGGCTGGGGACGCCCAGCGGGTTGAGCAGGACGTCGACGGGGGTGCCGTCCTCCATGAACGGCATGTCGGCCTCGGGGACGATTCGGGCGATGACACCCTTGTTGCCGTGCCGGCCGGCCATCTTGTCGCCGACGGAGAGCTGCCGCTTGGTGGCGAGGTAGACCTTCACCATCTCGAGCACGCCGCTGGGGAGCTCATCGCCCCGCTTCATGTGCCCGATCTTGCGTTCCTTCTCCTTGCGGTTGGCGACGATGCGGGGCCAGAACTGGCCGTGGAGGACCTCGGCCTTCTCCTTGATCTCCTTCGAGCCCTTGATCCACTTGAGATCGAAGTTCTCGATCTGCTCGAGGATGACCTCGGGCAGGTCGCTGGCGCCCACCTTCTGGCGGGTGGAGGGGTCGACCATCTCGGTGCCGACCACGCGGTTGATCTCGGCGACGAGCTCCTTGAACAGGACGATGACCTTGCGGTCCATGTCCGCGGAGTAGTCGTCCATCTCCTTCTGGAGCCGCTTCTTCTGGTCGGCGGAGAGGTGCATGCGGCGGCTGAACCGGCGCGCACCGATGACGATGCCCTCGACGCCCGCGGGGACCTCGAGGGAGTCGTTCTTCACGTCCTCGCCCGCGCGTCCGAAGATCGCGTGGAGCAGCTTCTCTTCGGGGGTCAGCTCGCTCTTGCTCTTTGGGCTCACTTTCCCGACGAGGATGTCGCCGGGGCCCACGCGGGCGCCGAGGCGGATGACGCCGTGCTCGTCGAGGTTCCGCAGCATCTTCTCGGAGACGTTGGGGATATCCCGCGTGAACTCCTCGCGGCCGAGCTTGGTCTCGCGGACCTCCACGTCGAAGGCGTCGATGTGGATCGAGGTGAACACATCGTCCTTGACGACGCGCTCGGAGATGACGATGGCGTCCTCGAAGTTGTACCCGTCGAAGGTGTTGAACGCGACGAGGACGTTCTTGCCGATCGCCAGCTCGCCCATCCGGGTGCTGGGGCCGTCGGCGAGGATGTCGGCCTTCTTGACCTTCTGGCCCAGGACCACGACGGGCCGCTGGTTCAGGCAGGTCCGCTCGTTGAGGCCCGCGAACTTGCGGAGTTCGTACTCGTCGGAGTTGTCGATCACGATGCGCTGGGCGTCGACGAACGTGACGGTGCCGGCGTTCTTCGCCCGAACCACCATGCCCGAGTTCTTGCCGATGTCGGCCTCCATGCCGGTGGCGATGATCGGAGGGTCGACCTTGATCAGCGGGACCGCCTGGCGCTGCATGTTCGAGCCCATCAGCGCGCGGTTGGCGTCGTCGTGCTCGAGGAAGGGGATCAAGGCGGCCGACACGCCGACGATCTGCTTGGCCGCGATGTCGACGAACTCGACCTGGTCGGAGCTGACCTCGGCGAGCTCGCCGTTGACGCGGGCCATGATCATGCCCGGCTTGAGCTTGCCGTCGCCGATGATCGCGTCGGCCGGGGCGAGCACCGCCCGCATCTCCTCGTCGGCTCGGAGCTCGACGATCTTGGAGGAGACCTTGCCCTCCTTGGCGACGCGGTAGGGCGTCCGAAGGAAGCCGTACTCGTCGATCGAGGCGAAGATGCCCAGGGAGGCGATCAGGCCGATGTTGGTGCCTTCGGGCGTCTCGATCGGGCAGATGCGGCCGTAGTGCGAGATGTGCACGTCGCGCACCTCGAAGCCGGCCCGCTTGCGGTTCAGGCCGCCGGGGCCCAGAGCCGACAGGCGGCGCTCGTGGACGAGGCTGCTCAGCGGGTTGGTCTGGTCGACAACCTGGCTGAGCTCGCTGCGGCCGAAGAAGAAGTCGATCGCGCTGGAGATGCTCTTGGAGTTCACCAGGTCGGCGATCTTGGCCAGCTCATCGGGGTTCTTGACGCTCATCCGCTCCTGCACGGTGCGGCGCAGCTTGAGGAAGCCCTTGCGGAGCTCCTCGACGGCCAGCTCGTCCAGCGTGCGGAGGCGGCGGTTGCCCAGGTGGTCGATGTCGTCCACCTGCGCGATCGGGCGGCCGGTCTTGGGGTCGGGGCGCTTGCTGCGGAGGTCCAGCAGGTACTGGATGACGCGCAGGAAGTCCTCGGCCTGGATGAACATCCGGTCCTCGGGGGTGTCGAGGCCGAACTTGCGGTTGATCCGGAAGCGGCCGACCTTGCCGAGTCGGTAGCGGTTTTCGTCGTAGAACTTCTCGAAGAAGAGCTGCTTGGCCTTCTCGACCTGCGGCGGGTTGCCGGGCCGCAGCTTCGAGTACACCTTGAGCAGGGCGCGGTCGTAGTCGCTGGCCCCCTCGAACTGCTCGAGCTTCTCCTCGGCCACGGTGTTGAGGATCAGCGTGTCGGAGGGGTTCTGAATGACGCGGACCTTCTTGAGGCTCGACGCCGCGATCTTGGCCGCGGCCTCCTCGCCGATGATCCGGCCGACGTGGACCAGCTCCTCGCCGGTCTCGGTGTCGACGATCGAATCGGCCGCCCAGTGCTCGGGGCGCACGGCCTCGGCCTTGATCTCCGTCACCTCGTAGAACAGCCGCAGCAGCGCATCGGTGGAGGAGACGGACTCGTCCAGGCAGCGCAGGAACGTCGTCGCGGCGAGCTTGGTGCTCTGGTCGATCCGCATCGCCAGAACGTCCTTCTTGGTCACCTCGAGCTCGATCCAGCTGCCGCGCTCCGGGATGATCCGGTTGGAGTGCAGCGGGCGGTCGCCCTCGGCGGAGACGATCGAGAAATCCACGCCCGGGGAGCGGTGGAGCTGGCTGACGATCACGCGCTCGGCGCCGTTCACGATGAACTCGCCGCCGCCCATCATGATGGGGAACTCGCCGAGGTAGATCTCCTCCTCGGCGACGTCGGGGTGACCTTGGCGGACGAGCTTCACGCGGACCTTGAACGGCATGCCGTAGGTCAGGCGGAGTTCGCGGCACTCGTCCGGGGTATACCGGGGCTCCTCGAGGGAGTAGTGCACGTATTCAAGCTGCATGGTCCCGTCGTACGATTCGATCGGGAAGACCTCGCGCAGCAGCGCCTCGAGACCGAGACTCTTCGTCCGGTCATCGGGGCCGTGCCCAAGCTGGAGGAAGCGTTCGTACGCGTCCCGCTGGACCCTGGTGAGATCGAAGACCGGAACCGCGTCGCCGCGCTTGGCAAAACTGCGCACCTTGGTCGCTGCCATCGATACCCTCGTGATGGTTCAGATAGCCTCTCCAGCGGTGTGCTGGGGCCATGATGATGTCGTGAAAAACGTGTCGTCCACCCGTCTCGCGCCGCGTCGAATCGATCAGTATAACCAGACCAGGGGGCCCAGGCAAGGCCTCCAGACGCCCCCGGTTCACCGCTTGGTGTCTGATCGGGTGCTGTCCGGCTAAGGAAAATGGAGGGCCCCCGTTTGGCGGGGGCCCCCCTTGAACAGTCTCGTCGTCGAATCAGGCCAGCTCGACCTTGGCGCCCTCGGCCTCGAGGGCCTTCTTGAGCTTCTCCGCGTCGTCCTTGGAGATGCCCTGCTTGACGGCCTTGCCCGGGTTGTCGACGAAGGCCTTCGCCTCCGCCAGACCCAGACCCGTCGCCTCGCGGACGACCTTGATGGTCGGGATCTTCTTCGCGGGATCCACGGCCTTGAGGATCACGTCGAAGGTCGACTTCTCCTCGGCCGCGGCCGCGGCGGGGGCCGCGGCGGCCATCATGACGCCGCCGCCGGCGGCCGCCTCGATGCCGTAGGTGTCCTTCATGTACTTGCTGAGTTCGACGGCGTCCTTCAGAGAAAGACCCGCCAGCTTGTCACCGAGTTCTGCGATCGCGGACATGTTCAACCTCGTGTTCTTCCGCGGGGGCGCCTCTACGCCGAAACCCGCTACCTGCTCACCCGAGTGGGGCCGGACGCCCGGCCGTTATCCCGTTTGGGCCAGTCGGATGCGAAAGTCTGCCATCCCCCCACCACCCGCTGTCTAACCGACCTTGGCGATCGTCTCGCCCTTCTCCAGCTTGGTCTCGATCGCCTTGATGATCCCGGCGATGCCCGATCCGGGGCCCTTGATCTGGGCCATGAGCTTGCGTCCCGGGCTGACAATGAGCGTGACCGCCTGGGCGATCGCCTCGTCCTTGGTCGGGAACTTGCTCAGCTCCGTCACGCCGGCCTTGCCCTTATAGAGGGTGCCGTCGAGCACAGCGCCCTTGAGCTCGATCGCCGGGAACTTCTCGACGAGCTTGACGATCTCGCGGGCGACCTCGACGACGCTGCTGCCGCCGAAGGCAAGGGCGCTGGGCCCCTGGAGCACCTCGGCGAGGGCGGCCAGGCCGGTGTCCTTCACCGCGTTGCGGGCCAGGGCGTTGCGCACAACCTGGATCTTGATGTTGTTCTTCCGCAGCGAGTGGCGGACCTTGGTGGTGTCCACACCGGTCATGCCGCGGATGCTGATGACCATCGCGTCGCTCGTGCCGGTCAGGCGCGACACGTACTCGCTCATGATGACTTCTTTGACGACCTTTGACATGGCCCGCTCTTTCTTCTAGTGGCTCGGCGATCAGGCGATCGCCGCCGTCTCCAGCTTGATCTGAACGCCCGGGGTCATCGCGCCGCTGACGACGACCTTCTTGATGAACACGCCCTTGGCACTCGACGGGCGGGACTTTTCGATGGTGCGGATGAAGTGCTCGACGTTCTCGGTCAGCGCATCGTCCTTGAAGGACATCTTGCCGACCACGGCGTGCACGTTCCCGCCCTTGTCGTTGCGGTACTCGACCTTGCCGGCGGAGTACTCCCGCACCGCCTCGACGACCTTCGGCGTCACCGTGCCCGCCTTCGGCGAGGGCATCAGGCCCTTGGGGCCCAGCACCTTGCCCAGGCGGGAGACGACACGCATCATGTCCGGCGAGGCCACAGCAACGTCGAACTCCATCCAGCCGCCCTCGATCTTGGCGACCAGTTCCTCGGCCCCGGCCTCGATCGCGCCGGCCGCCTTCGCGTCCTTCGCGACGTCCTCGCGGCAGAACGCGACGACCCGCTTGGTCACGCCGATGCCGCGGGGCAGCGACACCGAGCCGCGGATCCCCTGATCGGCGTGGGCCGGATCGATGCCAAGGTGCAGCACGATGTTCACCGTCTGGTCGAACTTCGGCATCTTGTACTTCTTGAGCGCCGCGATCGCGTCCTTTGCCGGGAGCGGGGCCGCGGGGATCAGCTCGGCGTTCGCCTTGCTCCGCTTGGAGAGTTTCACTGCCATGCTTAGCCCTCCACCGTCACGCCCATCGACCGGGCGGTGCCTTCAATGATCCGCATCGCCGCCTCGATGGACCCCGAGTTCAGGTCCGCCATCTTCTCCTCCGCGATCGCCTTCACGTTCGCCTTGGAGATCTTGCCGACCTTGTCCTTGTTCGGGACGCCCGAGCCCTTCTCGATCTTCGCCGCCTCGCGGATGAGCACGCTCGCGGGCGATGACTTGATCTCGAAGGTGAACGACCGATCGTTGTAGACCGTGATGATGCAGCCGACGATCTTGCCGTTGAGCTTGGCCGTCGCCGCGTTGAACTGCTGGATGAACTGGCCGGGGTTGACGCCGTTGCCGCCCAGCGCCGGACCAAGCGGCGGTGCCGGGGTGGCCTTGCCACCCGGGGCCATGATCTTGAAGCGCTTTGTGACTTCTTTCTTGGCCATTGATCTCCACCTCCCACCGGCCCGCCGGGATCGACCCGGCCAAGCTCCGCTCCGGCCAAGGAGGCGGGGGGCTCGGTGGTAAAACGGTTTAAGCTATTCCCCACGCCGACTCCGACGTGGGGGGCGGAATACTACCCGCACCGAACCGCCGGACAAGCGGTATTCGGTCAACCCAGCCGGCCTGCGGGACTGGTCCGCGCAGCATACAAAAGCCGTACAATTTACGGGGACGTCACACGTCCAGACTCGCCTCGAGTTCCCCCGCGATCCGCGGCGCCAAGCCCCGGTCCTTCGCCCGCTTCAGCATGTTGCGGGCCACCGAATCGCGACCTTCGGCCTGCATCAGCACGATCACCGTCAGCCACGACGACGCGGTGTCCACGTTGTTCGCGTACGCCACCGCGCGCAGCAGAAGTTTCCGCAGGTGCTCGTCGCCGACGACCGCCCCGGCGTTCAGCGGGTAGACGGCGAGCGACGGGTCGCGGTCGTACGCCAAGGCCATCATCGCGGCGGCGTCGGCCGGGTGGTTCGCATCGAGCAGCGCGAACGCCAGGACGCGCATCGCGCCGGTGTCGTCGGCATTCTGGTTGAGGAACGACTTGATGAACCCGATCGCGGCCTCGGGATCCCTATCGCGCAGCGCTTCGACGCCATGATCAAAGTCGGTCGGCTCGACCGGCGGCGGAGGCTCGGGCGGAGGGGCCGCCTGAGGCTGGGTGGATGCGGTGTATTGGACACCCGCTGCGTACGGCACGCCCTCGGCGTAGGAGACGACCGGACCGTAATCGACGTAGTCGGTGCCGCACCACCGTGGCCCGCAGCCTGCAGCACCCGTCCAGGACCACTGACCGCCGCTCGACCACACCGGCCACACCCGACGGCGATAACTGCCGAAGTCCGCGACCGGGGCGCCCGCATGGAGCCGAATGGTGGGATTGCCGGCAAACTGAGCGTCCAACTGGGACTGAACCACACTGACGCTGCCCGTTCCGACCGTGCCCGTGCCGAGCGCGACGCCGGTCCCGCGATCAACCACCACTCCGCCCCCGACAGGGCCCCGGGAAGGCCCGACGACGGGGTACCGGCGCGACGTCGGCGGAGGGGGAGGAAGCAGCGTCTTATCGCGGGTTAGCAGCGATCCCTTTCGGGCGATGCCGAATCCGGTCCCCCCCGTTGCGCGGGTTCCACCGAGGTCCTTGATCGGTCCCGGCATCGACACCCGCGGCTGGCCGAGGTTCATGCGCTGGCCGGTGGTTGGTTGAGGTCGCGCTGCTTCCGGAGGTGCGGGCGCCGCGGTCACGTCCGGCGCTGCTCCGAGCAAGCCACCGAGGACAAGTGCAGAGAGCAGACGGCTGGGCCGGGCTCGCATGCTTGGGTTCACGCTCGAATCCTCCAGCGAGGGCCGAACTGCTCGTGCCCTCCCGGTTTGACGTCTGAGCGGCATGGAAAGTTCCCCCCTTCTCCACGGCCGGCGTTGCGACGCCACACCCTGCCCCTGGAGTACTCTATTGCCATGCTCCACCCCCTCGTTTCTGGTGTCCGTTTGTTGGCCGCGATGACCTGCCTGGCGTTGAGCCTGCCGGGGTGCACCCCCGGGTCGACCCGCCTTGACATCGAGTCGTCGGATCGCGGCCGCGTGCTGGCACCGGAGTTCGTCACCGGCGTTTATGCCGAGACCGACAACAATACCGCGACCATGTACCTCTCAGACCTGCCGCTGGAGACGCTGACCAGCGCGAACACCCAGGTTGGGTCGCTCACGGGAACGATCGTCCACATCCACATGTTCCTTGTGCCGGAGGCGGGGCGGACGCCGATCGACCGGAACGCCTGCAACATCTCGATCCAGGCGGTCGTCCTGAGCCAGGGGCGGATCGGCCACTACGGAGGGGGAGGCTTCCTGCTTCCTGCCGGGGAGCCGGGAGGCTCCAAGTTCGGCGGGTCCCTGCTCAACGCCACGCTGGTCCTGCTGCAGTCCAACCCGGGATTCGCAGACCGGCTCGGGGTGGCCACCGTTTCGGGAGCGGTCAGCGCCGCCCGCGACCCCGGCGCGACCAACATCGTGGCGCAGCGCTTCGATTCGATCGTCAGCGCCCTGCCGATCAAGCATCGGGAGCAGTCGGAGGACGATCCGCCGATCGACGCACCGTAGATTGCGGTTCACGAGACCGTTGCAAATGGGCTCACTCGCTGAAGTCGGCACTGCCTTCCTTAAACTCGGAGTGATCTCGTTCGGTGGTCCCACCGCCCACCTGGGCTATCTCCGAGAGGAGTTTGTTGGCAAGCGCCGATGGCTCACGGATGAGGCCTTCGCGGACTTGGCCGCGCTCTGCCAGTTCCTCCCCGGACCCGCGAGCAGCCAGGTGGTCTTCGCCCTCGGAATGCTGCGGGCGGGCCTCATCGGTGCGCTCACGGCATCCGTGTGCTTCATGCTCCCATCAGTGGCGATGATGATTGCCTTCGCGTACGGCGTCGAAGGCGTGGGGAACCTTCAGCACGCCGGGTGGCTGCACGGGCTCAAACTCGCTGCGGTGGTCGTCGTCGCACAGGCCGTGTGGGCGATGGGCCGGAGTCTCTGTCCGGATCGTGCCCGACTCACACTCTGCGTCCTTGCCGCCGTCGTCACGCTCACGGCCCCAGGGGTGATCACCCATCTTGCGGTGATCGCCGCCGGCACTGCGATCGGATGGCTTGTCTACCGCCATGCACCCGTGCCCCACAACGAGGGGCCCCCGCCGAGAATGCAAGGGCACGTCGGCGCGGTAGCCGCCTTGGTAGCCTTCGGTGCGCTGCTCGTGCTCCTCCCGTCACTGGCAGCATCGACGGACAGCAGGTCACTCGCGGTCTTTGACCGTTTCTACCGTTCAGGCGCGCTGGTGTTCGGCGGTGGACACGCTGTGCTCCCGCTGCTGCGAGCGGAGGTCGTGCCGCCGGGGTGGGTCTCGGATGACGCGTTTCTCGCGGGCTACGGAGCGGCCCAGGCGGTGCCCGGCCCACTGTTCACCTTCTCGGCCTACCTGGGCGCTGTGATTCATGGCGGGCCAAACGCATGGGTAGGCGGTCTCTGGTGCCTCCTTGCACTGTTCCTTCCCGGATGGCTGCTGGTGGGTGGAACTCTCCCGTTCTGGCACCAAGTGCGTGCGCAGGCATGGGCCCAGGCGGGGCTCAAGGGTGCGAACGCGGCCGTTGTCGGCGTCTTGCTCTCGGCCCTCTATGCGCCCGTGTTCACAGAAAGTGTCTCGAGCGCACGGGACATCGCGGCGGCGCTCGTCGGCTTCGCAGCGCTGCACTTCTGGAAGACGCCAACGTGGGCTGTCGTGGTGCTCATGGCCGCACTCGGGCAATGGGCGCCGTAAGTTCGCATCGCCGCTACGGATGCTCGGCTTCCCATCGCTCGACGACATCGTGGGCGGCGCCCGAGTACAGCGTTTGCAGCAGCGTCGGCGCGAGCCCAAGCCCGACCAGGCGTGGAGCGGACATCGCATTGAACCGGTCCGGATCCATCATCATGAGGTCGGGGTCCGCGATGGGCGAATCACCGTCGAAGGTCGTCTCGAACATCGTCCGCAGTGCCAGGTAACGGCTCGCGTACAGGTCGAACGCCTCCTCGGCGCTGCTGGCCAGGTCCGCCATCGGACTGGTGGTCGCCTTGGCGGGCTGGAGGTGGTCGTCCGTGGAAACGATGTCGGACCCGAAAAGGATCCGCCCCGTCCACTTCGCGAAGAACTCGGCGGTCTGAGCCCTGGGGTGCCGGCCCAGTTCCCGCACGATCCACTTGGTGGCCGAGGTGTCCAGGTACAGGTTCGGGTGCCTCGCGAGCATCCCGCCGAGGAACTCTAAATCCTCCGGCCATCCCCCCATGTGCGCCGCGATCCACGGGTTTGAGAACCGATCGAGCATCCGCTCGAACCCCTCGTACTGCTGGCGCTTCGTGCCGAAACGCCGGGCATCGGAGTAGCGGCTGGCGAACCAGGTGTCCGGATCCGCGACATGGATCATGAACATCATCCCCAGACGCTCCCCGACCTCGCAGGCCTTCACCCGCCACGCGCTGTCGACTTCCGCGAGGTCGGTCGCGCCCCAGGTTGATTGGGCCAGGTCCGGCACCACCTCCCGCAATCGCGGCGAGGCCCAGATCTTCAGGATCCGTGATCCCAGGTCGCGCCGGAACAGCTCGATCTCCTGCACGTACCCGGCCCGGTGGGCCCTGTTCTTGTCGGGGTCCGCCCACGAGGGGAACGCGATGAACCGCACGGCGTCGCCGAGGGCGTCGCGCACCACCGCGGCGCCGGGCCGCTGGGTCATTGAGTAGATCCGCCTGACGCCGAAGAGCCGGGCCGCCTCGAGGTGGATGGCCGGGGCCTTCGCACCGGCGAGGTGGGCGTGGATGTCGATGATGGGCGTGACCGGCAACCCCAGGCGGGACGCTTCAATGCGGTAATCCAGCCCTAGCCTGTTGGCCGTCCACACCCGCGCCGTGCCCGCCGTGCCGAAACTCATTGCCCGATGATACCCCTCCGCCGCGACACCCCGATGCCCCGCGTGGCGCTCGCGCACGACTGGCTGGTCGGATACCGCGGCGGCGAGGCCGTGCTCGACGCGATCGCCTGCGTCGTCTCCCGCGAGGCGCGGCCCGCGTGCCTGCTGGCCATGTTCGACGACGGCCGGCCGCTGACCCCGGCGATCGATGCGTTGCCCCGGACGATCTCGGCCCTGAACTCGCTCCCGCTCGCGGCGAGTCGATTGCGGCGGTGGCTCCTGCCGATGTACCCGCTGGCGGTCATGGACCTCTCGCGCCGACTGCAGACACTGCACGCGCACGAGCCCATCGACCTGCTCATCTCAACCTCCTCCGCGGCGGTCAAGGGGCTGCGCGCCCCGCGGGGAGTGCCGCACCTGTGCTACTGCCACGCTCCGGCCCGCTACCTCTGGTCGCAGACCGAGGAGTACGCCTCCGGTTCGTTCGGCCTGGCGCGACGCGCGGGGCTCGGGATCCTCGGCGGCCCGCTGCGCCGATGGGACGCCGCCACCGCCGCGAACGTGACGGAGTTCATCGCGAACTCCAGCCACACCGCGGAGCACGTCCGCCGGTGTTACGGGCGGAATTCAACGGTTGTCCACCCGCCGGTGAGGACCGATTTCTTTACGCCCGCACCGCCCGGAAGCCCGCCGGCGCATGCTGGATCGGACGCCCAGGCGGGATTCTGGCTCGTCGTCTCGGCGCTCGAACCGTACAAACGGATCGACCTGGCCATTCAGGCCGCCAATCGGACGGGGCGGCCTCTCGTGATCGCGGGGCATGGCTCTCAAGAGGCCCACCTCAGGTCCCTCGCGGGACCCGGCGTGCGGTTCGTGGGGCGGGTCAGTGATGAGAAGCTCCGGGACCTTTACCGCTCGGCCGCACTCTTGCTCTTCCCGCAGGTTGAAGACTTCGGGATCGTCGCCGGCGAGGCCCTGGCGTGCGGCCTGCCGGTCGTGGCGCGCCGGGCGGGCGGGGCCCTCGACATCGTCACGGACGGAGTCACGGGCTCGCTCTTCGATTACCCGACCGTCGAGTCCCTGCTCGACGGGATCGGGCGTGCCCCGGATTCGCGATCCAGCGCCGGCGCGTGCCGGCGTGCCGCCGAGCGTTTCGGCGCCGACGTGTTTGCCGCGGCGATGTCGCAACGGATCAGCGCGGCACTCCGGCGTGATCGCTGAGCGGCTCAGCCCTCGTCGGCCCCCACCATGCGCGACTCGGCGATCAGCCGCCGGCCGTCCTCGGTCGTGCACGGCTCGATGGTCGTTCGGCCGCCGAGCGCCCCCTGACGCACGAGCAGGTACGCCGACTCGCCCGACTGCAGCATGACACGCGACACCGAACTGGAGTTTCCCTCGACGCGCACGAGGTACTCACCCGGCGGCAGCACCTTGGCGCGGTACTCACCCGGCTGCACCGGGCCGATCGGCTCCTGGTTGAGCACCAGTTCAACGGTTCCGCCGCCGATCATGTCACCGGGGCGGAACATGTAGATCACACCCTGCCCACCGGCGAGCTGGGCCGGCCGGAACTCCGGCTTGGGGTTGGCGCACGCCGCCACGACCACTGTCGCAACCACCGCCAATCCCGAAACAAACCAAGCCATGAACCCGCGTGTGGCGATTGCCATAGGTGCTCCAATGGGGAGTCCACCACCACTCTTGGGGAGAGTCCGTGGATAACTCCGTGCGCGCCTGAGTGTACCCAAACCCGACTGTTCGTCGGCTGCCAGGCCGGTCCGTGTGGAAGACCTGTGCACATGACCTTGATATTGCTCGACTTACGCCAATCCAGGCGTCATTTCGCCCTGTGGATGACTCGCCCCCGACACAACGTTCGAGGCGGCCCGAGACAAAAAGTGTGGCAAACATGACTCGATGTGTTGCATTGTGGGGCAAAGTGGGAGATAATCCCGCGCCTGCCCGGATGCGTTTCCGGCCGGGGACGGAGCCCTCGATGAACTCGGAGCCCATCGCACGTGCTCTTCACCGGCCAATCACTGCACTCGATCGATTCGAAGCTGCGGCTGGCGATCCCGGCGAAGTACCGCAACCAGTGGAAGACCTCCCGCGACGGCGAGGCGTGGTATTGCCTGCCGTGGCCGACCGGGCACCTGAGGCTCTACACCGAGGCGAGGTTCGTGGAACTGGCCGAGCAGGGCGAGGCCACGCTGACCCCCGATTCGGCCGAGGCGAGCCTCGAGACGGTCCTGTTCGGATTCGCCGAGAGGCTCGAAGAGGACAAGGCCGGTCGGATCACCATCCCCCGTGCCCACCTCGACCGGGCGACGATCGGGTCGGACGTGGTCGTTGTCGGCGCCCGATTCAGGCTGGAGATCCACGACCGAGCGCGGTGGGACGCCTCGGCGACGGACATGTTCAACCGCCTTCCGGAGTTCATCGATTCAACCGCGGCTCGTAGGGGGCAGGCGCCCCGCTGATTCCGTTTGAGAGAGAGTTGCCCGGCCGGGCGGAGACGGTCGACCCGGGCGTTGTCAGGGATGACAGGTCAGTTCATGACCGACAGTGAGAGGCCCGCTGGGAGCGATCGAACGGATTCGTTGTTCCGTCCGGACCGGGTGACAGGGTGTGACGCAGGGACGCGTCCGCCATCCACGCAGGACGCCGTTTTGTGCGGCTGAGCGCCCTGCAATGGACATCCGGCCGGGCTGGTGAACGGAGCACTTCCCACGCGGCAACTACGGCGTCCGGGCGGACCACCACCGCCCGGACGCTGTCGTCTTGGGCGTGCTGAATCGGCTACTTCTTCTTCTGAAGCAGGGCCGCCACAGCGGCGCCCTTGTCGTCACCGCGGGTCGCGGCGTGATCGGCGGCGGTCCAGCCGCGGAGGTCGACCGCATCCGGCGGGGCGCCGGCCTCGAGCAGCATCGCGACCATCTCGGTATCGCCGCGCAGCGCCGCCTTCATGAGCGGGGTGACCCCATCGGCATCGGCCTGGTCGGCCTTGGCTCCGGCATCAATCAGGGCCCGCAGCATCGCCGCGGAAGCACGGTCGCTCGCGGCCGCGACCGAGAGGGCCGTGTTGCGGTCCTTGTCCGCGGTCATGGTGGCGGCACCCGCCGAGATCAGCATCGCTACCTTGGCCGGGTCGCCGGACTGGGCGGCGAGCATCAGCGCGGTCTGGCGGTACTTGTTGCCGGCGTTGGGGTCGGCACCGGCACCAAGGAGGGCCTGGAGCGTCGCCGCCTCGCCGCGGGCCGCGGCGAGCATCAGCGGGGTAAGCCCAACGTCGGTCCGCGGGTCGGCCCGCGCGCCGGCCTCGAGCAGGGCCTGCACGCTGGAGGGTCCGCCCCACCCCGCGGCAAAGTACAGGGCCGTGCGGCCGTCGTCGGTGCGAGCATCGAGCCGGCACTTGCCCTCGATGAGCGTCTGGATGGCTTCGGGCTTGCCCGCCATGGAGGCCGCCATGAGCGGGGTCATCCCCCGCCGGGAGGGATCGTCCGATTCGTACCGCAAGTCCACGGGTGCCCCCGCGGCAATCGCGGCCCGGATCGCGGCGACGTCGCCGGCGCCCGCCGCATCAAACAGCGATGCGGCGGAGCCGGAAGGAGCCTCGGCAGCAGCGGGCTGCGCCGTCGTCGCGATCGACTTGACGACGTACACCGCCGCAGCGCCCACAACGATCAGGAGCAACAACAGGAGCCAGTGCGTCTTGCGGGCGTGATGCTCGGACATCGGTGGGATGCTCCTGCGGGTGTACGACGGAGGCCGCCGTGGGAATGCCGGTCATTCGTCGGGGTGGGGCTTGTACGCGGCGACGACATCCTGCTGGATGTGCGGCGGCGTGCGCTCGTCGTGGCTGTAGTCCATGGTGTACGCGCCCTGCCCGCCGGTCATGCTCTTGAGCTCGTTCGAGAAGTTCTGCAGTTCCGCCAGCGGGGCCTGGGCCTTGATGATCGCGGTGCCGTCCGAACCCACGTCCGTGTCGAGCACGCGCCCGCGCTTGCCCGAGAGCAGGCCGGACAGGTCGCCCATGTGCTGACTCGGCAAGGTGACCTCCAGCATCACGAACGGCTCCATCAGCACCGGCTTGGCCTTCTGGATCGCATCGATGAACGCCTTCTTGCCGGCGGTGACAAACGCCACTTCCTTGCTGTCGACGTCGTGGTACTTGCCGTCGTACAGGGCCACGCGCACGCCTGTCAGCGGATAGCCGGCGATCGCGCCGTCGCTGAGAACCTGCCGGCACCCCTTCTCCACGGCGGGCCAGAACTGGCGCGGCACCGTCCCCCCCACCACCTCGGAGACGAACTCGAACCCATCCGGATGGTCCGGCGGCAGCGGCTCGACACGCAGATAGACCTCGCCGAACTGACCGGCCCCGCCGGTCTGCTTCTTGTGCCGGTGGTGCCCCTCGGAACGCGAGGTGATGGTCTCCTTGTACGCGATCCGCGGCTTGCTGGTCTCCAGGTCGATGTTGTAGCCGGCCTTGAGCCGCTCCAGGATCACGCGCAGGTGCAGCTCGCCGAGCCCGCGCATCACCGTCTGCTTCGTCGCCGCGATCCGCTCGATGCGGAAGCACGGGTCCTCCTCCATCAGCTTGTGGCAGGCGGTGGCGAACTTCGTCTCGTCGGCATGGTTCTTCAGTTCGACCGCCAGGCCGAACAACGGGCGGGGCAGGGCCAACGGGAGCAGGTGCACCGAGTCGTGCTCGTGGCTGTCGTGCAGCACGCCGTCGAAGTGCGCCTCGTCGATCTTGGCCAGCACGCCGATATCCCCGGCGGTCACGTCGTGCACCTCCGCCATCTCCTTGCCCTGGGCCTTGAAGAGGTGCCCCACGCGGATGGGCTTCTTCTGGTCGTTGATGAACAAGTCGGCCTTGGTCTTGACCGTCCCAGAGAGGACACGGAAGTACGCGAGTTTCCCCACGAACGGATCGGCCGTCACCTTGAAGATGTGCGCAATCGTTTTCCCCGCCGGGTCCGGCTCGGGGGTGAACGGCAGCTCGTCCCCGGTTTCGCCGGAGGGCGCGATCGGCCGGTAGAGAAACTCGGGGGGCATCACCTCCGTCGGCGCGGGGCACAGGTCGGCGAACAGGTGCAGCAGG
Organism: Phycisphaeraceae bacterium; assembly: GCA_019636655.1. NCBI lineage: Bacteria > Pseudomonadati > Planctomycetota > Phycisphaerae > Phycisphaerales > Phycisphaeraceae > Phycisphaeraceae bacterium. Next base: position 170,109 of record JAHBXB010000002.1, read on the forward strand.
TCCTCGATGCCCGCCCCGGTCTTGGCCGAGACGAAGCAGATGGGCACCAGGTGCCCCTCGCCCAGGCACTTCTCGAACGCCGCGTGCACCTTTTCGGGGTCGAGCTGGTCGGCCTTCTCCAGGTACGTTTCCATCAGCGACTCTTCGACCTCGACAATCTGCTCGATGATCGCCCGATGGGCTTCCTTTACCGAGGAAAAGTCCGCATCGTCCCCGGCGTCGTCGGTCCCGTCGTGGTCGAAGACGTTGACGACATCCTTTCGGTTCTTCGTCGGCAGGTTGATCGGTAGACAGATGGAGCCGAACGCCTCGCGGAGGCGCCCGACGAGATCCTCGAGCCTGGCCTCGGTGGCCTCCATCTTCGTCACGATGATCATCCGCGGGATATGCCGCTCCTCCGCGATCGACATCAGCCGGCGCGTGGTCGACTCGATCCCCCGCACCGCATCGACCGCGACCGCGACGGTCTCTGCCGCGGGCATCGCGGCGATCGCGTGCCCAATGAAGTCCGACAGCCCGGGCGTGTCGATCAGGTTCACCAGGTGGCCGTGGAAGTCGAAGTGCACCGGCGTGGCCGAGAGGGAGTGCTTGTGCGCCTTCTCCTCGGGCGAGTTGTCCGAGACGGTGGTGCCCTCCTCGACCGTCCCGATGCGTTTGGTCGCCTTCGCCTCGAAGAGCAGCCGCTCGACCAGCGTCGTCTTCCCGCATCCCCCGTGACCCGTAAGAACAATGTTGCGGATGTCGGCGGGTGCGTGGGCCATACGGGTGTGCCTCCGAGTTCGGGTTGTTGGCCGAGGATTCGTGGCCGCGTCACCGGGACCGTGCTCCCGACTCCCGCGGCGCCTCGTGCTCCGGGACGGTGATCAATCGCAGTGTAAGGTCTCGGTGAACACGCGGAAAGGCCTAATTCCGCGCGCGTGCACACCCAACCGGGACCAGTTTCCGGCTTGTCCGCACCAACACCCCGAATTCAGGCAGCGCGCGTGGCTCGCCTCTAACCAAGCACGTTGAGGCGCGAGCCCGCGGCCATCGGCACCGCAACCTGGTACGTCACCTCGATCCGGCGGACCACCTGCTCCACCGGCACGGGCGAGACGTCTCCGATTCGCGGCGCGCCCAGCGGCCGCCGCGGCGGCTCAGACTCTTCGGGAGCACGACGAGTGACATTCGTTTCCGGACGCTCCGGCGGTCCGGAGACGACCCGCACCTCGACCGCCGCCTTCGGGCACGCCTCGATCTGCCCAGGGAGCGGGAAGAAGTTCCAGGGTCCCCAGTTCCAAGATTCCCAGCACCACCACGGCAGAGCACCGATCTCCCTGCACCACGGCCCGCACGCACGATCGCATGCCCACGACCACTCGAAGCAATCCCGTCCCCGGATGGCGGCGCTTACTCCGACTTCCCGTGCGCACACGGGCCGGAGCGCTGGCAGCGGCCAGAGTGGCGGAGTATCGGTGCAGATCTTGAGCGGTCCCACTCCCCCACTGCTCCGAACGGCGTGCCGAACCCCGGATGCGGCGCGCGGCCCGATAATTGCGGTCCTCTATCGCGCCAAACGGCTGCTCGCGCCCGGCGCCCGGCCGCGCGACGCACTCCGGTGGCGGGGTGTGTGGCGTGCGTGCAACAATGCGCGTTGCCACGCGGAAACACGTGCCGTGTGCAGCGCCGCCGTCTAGACCTCGACGACCAGGAAGCGACACGAGTGTTACGGACGACCGCGCTGGACTACACCCTCCCCGCGCCGATGATCGCGACGCACCCGGTGCAGCCGCGCGACTCGGCCCGCCTCATGGTGGTGAGTGCGCACGACGCCAACGCCCCGGCCGCTCACGCAACGGTCCGCGACCTCCCCGACCTGCTCCGCGCCGGCGACCTCCTGGTTGTGAACAGTTCCCGCGTCCTCCCCGCGAGGTTCCGGGGTGTGCGTGCCGACACGGGGGGAATCGTCGACGGCCTGTACCTCGGGCCTGCGCCAAGCGCCGGACCGCTCCCCCGGTGGGGCGTCCTGCTCAAGGCGCGCCGGGCCAAGCCGGGCGTGACGGTGACGCTCGACAACCGCTCGGGATCTCCCAGCGGGATCTCGCTCCGCCTGCTCGAACGCCACCATGACGAGGATTCCGAGAGTGGCGGCTGGGTCGTCGAGCTCCTCGGCGCAGGATCCACCCGTGAAGCCCTCGATCACGTCGGCCTCACCCCCCTGCCCCCCTACATCCGCCAGGCCCGGAAGGCCGCTCACGACGCCGGCAGCGATGCCGAGGACCAGCGCGTGTACCAGACCGTCTTCGCCCATGACGAGGCCGGCGAGCCGCACGGTGCGGGCGGCTCCGTCGCCGCGCCCACAGCGGGGCTCCATTTCACGCCGGAACTGTTCGATCGCCTCCGCGCGGCGGGCGTCGAGACCGCCGAGGTCACGCTGCACGTCGGCATCGGGACCTTCAAGCCCGTGGACGCCGAGTTCGTCGAGCAGCACCCGATGCACTCGGAGTGGTGCTCTATCCCCGAGTCCACCGGCTTGGCCATCGACCGGGCCCGGGCCCGTGGCGGGCGCGTCATCGCCGTCGGCACCACGACCGCCCGAACACTGGAAACGTTCGCCGATCTGCCGTCGCTCGCCCAGCCCGGCGGGATGGGGACCTGGACGCGGATCCTGATCACACCGGGCCACCGATGGCGGTGGGTCGATGCGCTGCTCACCAACTTCCACCTGCCCCGCAGCACGCTGCTGGCGATGGTCGCGGCCCGGTTGGGTCATGACGAGAGCGCGGCCCAACGCCTGATCGCGCACTACCACGAGGCGATCGCGGCGGGCTACCGGTTCTATTCGTTCGGAGACGCGATGCTGGTCCGCTGATCTACCGGACGATCACCACGCCGTGCGGACCCTTGCCGACGCCGATGAAGATATCCGTCGAGGACAGCGACGGGCTCGACCCGCCGTGGACCTGCCACACACCGAGCCAGCCGTTGTTGTCCTCGACGTCGAAGGAGCGGAACTGCGTGACCAGCACGAACCGGCCGGCGGCATCGAACGTGAGCCCCAGCGGCATCGCCGGCATCTCGTACTCCCCCGCGTTGGTGAGCAGGCCGGTCGGCCCATCGATTGCCAGGAGCGAGACGGACCCTCCTCGGGTCAGGCGCGGGTCGCTGTCAGCAAGGTACGAGCGTCGCAGGTTGCTCGTCACGATGAGCCGCCCATCGGGGCTCACCGCGATCCCGGTCGGGGAAATGCCCACCGTTGCCTGCGAGACGAGCGTGTGCTGCACCGTGCGGACGCCCATCGCGCCGGGCTCCGGCGCAATCTCGGCGGGGATATCGGAGAGCCGGACCACGCTCAGCGACCCCTGCGGGGCGCCGACGCGAAAATCCTCAACGTCCCGGCCCCATTGCAGATTCGTCGTGATGAAGTACCGGCCGTCGGGCGTAAACACGCCCGTGTAGGGGTACTTCCCGACCGACACAGGCTCGCCCCAGGGCCGGAGACCGAAGGTGCCAGCATTGCTGTCGCTCGTGAACTCGTAGAAGACCACTTGGTCCCGCTCGGGCAGCGTCACGGCCAGGTGCCGGCCATCGGGAGACCAGACGATCGCGGCGGGCGCCGCCGAGGTGTCGTCCACCTCCATCAACGGCCAGGCCAGCGGCACGCCCAACCGACCGTCGCGGAACGGGACGATGATGATCTGCTCACCCGGGCTCTTGGTCGTCACTGCGACCAGGTCGCCTGCTGGGTTCACATCCACCGACACCGGCTCGCCGGGGTTGGAGAGCTCACTGCCGATATCGAGGGCGTTGGTGACCTGCGGCCGGAGCGGATCGCTGAGGTCCACGGCGAACAGGTGCTTGCCGGGGGGGAGATCCTGGACCGTGACGGCGCTGTCGGACGCCTGGCCGCGGGTCTCGATGATGAAGGCCGTGCGGCCGTCGCGGGTGACGGTCAGGCCGTTTGGCGGGCCGATGACCGAGTTCGACACGTTGATCTGCGCGAACGGCGTGGCCGGCTCCTGGATCGGCAGGGTCAGGACCGTGAGCGTGTCGGTGATGCTCGGATCGCGCGGGCCCAGTTCGCCGGTCAGGAACGCGGGCGCGGACATGTCCGCATCCGACACGGTGGCGATGTAGCGGCCGCTGATGTCGCTGGGCTTCGGAGGCCCGCCGCACCCCGCGAGCAGGGCCAGGGCGAGCGTGCCGGTCGTCCGGAAGAAAGCGTGGGGTGTTCTGAGCATGGAGAGTGCCTACCAGCCGCGAGCGCCGAGGCCCGGTCATCGGGGAGCGTCCACGGGGGCGTTAGATTAGCACGCGACGGACAATTCCGCGACCCTCCCCCCGCCGGCTCAGGATGGATCCGCCCCATCCAGCAGCGCCTCGATGGACAGATTCGCCCCAGGAAGCCCCTGGGGTTCCTCTGTTCTGCCAAGGGCGCGGAGGGAGCGGACAAGATGGGCAACATCCGTCGGCAGCGGCGCGGTGAACTTCATCGGCTCCCCCGAGATCGGGTGCCGGAATGTGAGCGTCGCGGCGTGCAACGCCTGGCGGGCCAACCCGCCGAGTTCCGCCGGCGCGGGGGCGCCGCCGTACATGTCGTCGCCCACCAGCGGATAGCCGCGGTGCGAGAAGTGCACGCGGATCTGGTGGGTCCGACCGGTCTTGAGTTCCACTTCGATCAGCGAGCAGGCCCCGGGCGCATCGGCGGGCTCGTAACGACCCAGCACGCGGTAGATCGTCACGGCCGACTTGCCGAGCGCGTCGTGCCGAACAACGTACTTCTCGCGGTAGCCCTTCTCGCGTGAGGGGTGCGGCCCGATCGGCAGGTCGATCACGTCGATCACCGGCTCCACCCAGCCGTGCACCACCGCGACGTACCGCTTGTCCACGGTTCGGTGCTCGAACTGCTGGGCGAGCTTCCAGTGGGCCTCGTCGCTCTTGGCAAAGACGATCACGCCGCTCGTGTTCCGGTCGAGACGGTGCACCACGCCGGGCCGGGCGAACTCCCGCCCGACCCCTGAGAGCGCGCCGCCGCTGCGGTGCTGGAAGTGGTACGCCAGCGCGTTGATCAGCGTGCCCGAGAGGTGAGACCTCGCCGGGTGCACGATGATGTCCGGCTTCTTGTTGAGCACGATCAGGTGCTCGTCCTCGAACAGAACATCCAGGGGGATGTCCTGCGGAGGTACATCGGTCACGGGCGGCGGCGGGAGGAAGACCTCGATACGGTCGTTCAGCCGCAGCACGGTGGACGCCTTGGGCGATCGCGCGTTCACGCTGACCCCGCCCTCGTCGATTAGCCGCTGCAACTGCGTGCGGCTCATGAACGGGATGCGGTCGCACAGGTAGCGATCCAGGCGCTTGCGGAGGTCCCGTTGGAGCGTGAACACGACCCGGTTGGGCGCATCATCGTCCGCGAGCGGTTCGAGCGTCTCCCCCTCCGCGGCCTCCCTCGCCTCGCCGGGCTCGGCGTGGACCGCCCTCCGCAACGCGTCCTCGTCGACCAGCCCACCGGGACGGATGAGCGGGTTGGGCGATGACCCGTCGTCACCGTCCTTGGGCGCACCGCCACGCTTGCTCATGATGGCGATTCCTCACCCGGCGAGCGGCCTACCGGCCCGGCCCGGGAGCCGGCGGCTCCGGGGACGGCGCGGGCGTTGGAGACGCCTCGCCACTTGGAGCCACCGCGTCCGCACCGGGGGGTGGACCGGAAGGAGCCGTCTCGGCGGGGCCGCTTGGCGGCGGCGCGAAGGGCACGTTCACCGGAATCGGCGCCGCCGCGGCCGGGGCCGGCGGCTTGGGCAGTTGCGAGAGCTCGTACACCTTCGGCGGGTCCTTGAGGCGATCCAGCGACTCGGCCCGGTTGGTGGCGATGATGCTCAGATCCGGAAAGCCGGCGGAGGTCGCCCGCTCCTTGATCTGTGCGTAGAACGTCCGCGCGCCCTCCCAATCAGAGCGGCACTCGGCCACCGCCGCCAGGCCGAACAGCGAGTTGATCGCCTGGATCGGCATCCCCGCCACGTTCTTCGTGCCGGCCAGCACTTCTTCATAGAGACGGCCTGCCTGCTCCAAGTGGGTCGCCCGCTCGGCCTCGCTCAGGCCTTTGCCGGGGGGAGTCGTCCCGTCGGCCCCGGCGGGTGTTCCGGGGTCGGGGGCAATCGAACCATCCGGGTTGAGCTGTCCGCCGGGTGCGACCCCAGTGCGGTAGGCGGAGAGATGGATCTCCGCCGCGGTCAGGCGTGCCAGGTGCGGCACCGCCCCGACATCGGAGTAGTCCGCGGCCACCGCGACCAGCGAGTCCGGGCTCCCGCTCTCGACCGCGCTGGTGAGCTGCTCATACGCCGCATCCAGGCGGCGGACCTTGGCCTGCTGCCATCGGTTGAGCCCCCAGTAGGCGACCGCCGCGATGGCGATCACCATCAGGACGGGCGTCGAGTACTTTCGCAGGAAGTCGATGAACTCGACATTGAGCCGGGATTCCTCGAGACCGGCGCCCTCTCGGATCTGTTGTTGGCGTTCGTCCATAATGAAGCAGAGTTCGGGCGGAATCCCCCGTTTCGATTGAGTTCCGCGGTGCGGACCCAGAGCGTAGGCGCCGGGCGCCGTGAAACTCCCGGGTGCGGCCGAATCGCGAACTACCAGAACCGCCACGGCCCGGGGTGGGCGAGGGCGTCTGGCGGAACAAGTCGATCGCGGATCGCTGTGACCAATCCCTGGACCCCCTCCCCGGTTCGCACGCAAACGGCCAGTTCCACTGTCCCGGCTGCCGGCAATCCGAGGTCGGACCGCAAGGCGACTCGAAGCGTGGGGGCCGCCGATTCCCACGGCACCAGCCCGGAAGCGCCGTCGCATGCCAGGACCACCAAATCCGCGTGTCGGGCCATGCCGAGCGCGATCCTCCTGGCCTCCGCGGCGATGCCGTCGGGCCCATCCGCCTCGATCCCCGGGGCGTCAATGTACCGGACGACGAGCCCGGCCAGGTCAAGCAGGGCCCCGACGTGATCCCTGGTGGTCCCCGACTCGTCCGCAACCAGCGACACCCCCCGGCCTGCGAGCGCGTTAAGGAGCGACGACTTGCCGATGTTCGGAGGCCCAACCGTAACGACCAGCGGTGGCTCAATCAGACGCTGAAGGAGCCGGCTCCGTGCGGCCACATCCTCTTGTTCCAGCGCTGACTCGTTCCCCACAAGGGCCCAGCGGCGCGGCTGGTCAAGCAGCAGATCCTGGGCCAGCGGGCTGGCGGCCCGCGCCAGCGTATCGAGCATCTTCGCTTCGATCTCACCCTCGGCTTCGGGGTAGCGGTCCGCGGCGCAAACGGCTCGATTCTCTGCGATTCCCACGGCCAGCATCGCGTCGATCAACCGGCGGACCACTGCAGGGCCCGCATGGGGCATGAGGAGACATTGGTTGCCGGCCACCCTGGCGACGATCCCCCGGTCCACGCCCGCCAAGTCCCGAAGCGCCATCCCGCCAACCCCCACCTCGCGAATGGACAGGGCCGCAAGGGCCGCATCGACGTCGCCGTTCAGCGCAATCGCCGCGATCGCGCCGCTCCCGGTCGGCGGGGGCGTCGCCAATCGCCATGTGCATTCCCACGCCGACACGCCAGGCTCCACGCGGCTCAGTCTTCCGACTCGACGGCGTCCATGACCAACTCACACGCCGCCATAAGCCCGATGAGCGTCAAGTCCGGCACGATGTGCTCGACCAGTTCATCGCCGTCGAACAGCAGCGGCGCATCGCCCCCGGTCGCGATCACCCTCGGGTACGCCTGGTAGAAGTCCGCGTACCGATCGATCAGTGTGTGCGCCAGCCCACGGGCGGCGGCGACCGCCCCTACGGCCATCGCCTGCGGCGTCGTCTTGCCAAATGGCGGCTCTCCCTCTTGCGGGAGAAGGTCCGGCCGGAGGTCCACCGCCGGCAGCGCCGCCGTCTTCTCGTGCATCGCCACGAGCATCATCCTCACCCCCGGGGCGATCGCCCCGCCGTGGAACACGCCGGCCCCGTCCACAAAGTCGACCGTGACGGCCGTGCCCGCGTCAATCACGATGCACGCCTGCTTGGACCGCGTGTACGCCGCCAGGGCATTCAGAAGCCGATCTTCGCCCACCGTAATCGGGGGGATCAGCGTGTTCTGAATCGGAATCGGCAAGTCCCTCCCAGCCCGAAAAACCTGCGCCCCTGTTTCTGTCAGGTGGGCCTGGATCCGCTCGGCCACCGGGTCGTTCACCGACGCAATCACCACCCGGGCGCCCGCTACCCCCCGACCCTCCCCCGACCCCGCCGCGCTCGACTGGGCAACGTCCGCTGCCTCGCCACTCAGGTCCGCGAGGAGCCCGCCAAGATCGCTGTTCTCGCGGCTGACCGAGGGATCGAGCTGTCCCTCGATCGCGTAGGCGTATCGCGTCCGCGTGTTTCCGACTGACACCAGCAGCAAGGGGGTAGCAGAGGGCATGGCCCACTCTAGGTGCTCCCCCGCCATTGCCCTGTAGCGGACGCCCCGGTCCGTGTACAGTGGCCACGTCAGCAGGGGCACGAACCACGATGTCGAGATGCCGGGTCGACCAATCGATTGAACGCCGCGAGATTAACGGCTTTTCCTTTCCTCTCGGGGTGTACCCCGTTGAGGAGATGTCCCCGCGCGAGGGGTACGCGGTCTGGTTCGAGCCAGCCGACGGGGCGGACACCGGCGGCGCCGCGGGGGGTGACGCGCCGGACCTCGACAGCCCCGAGGAGGGAGGTCTCGCGGCAGACTGGGAGGAATGGCCCGACCGGTACGTCCTCGATATCGCGATCTCCGCCACCCGCGTCGAGTCCCTTTCCCGCGCCCTGTTCGCGATGATGCCGGGGAGGATCTCCCCCATCCTCGACTTCCTCGGCCACGACGCGTACCGCGAGATCGATCCCTACGTCTCTTACGACCTGATCGGCCAGGAGCGGTTCATCGATGCCCTGCGGCGCTACCGGGCGTTCTTCTTTGAGGACGGCCTTGTCGGCTTTGGCGCCCTGAGCGAGGAGCCCTTCATCTATGTGTTCGTCGACGAGCACAAGCTGATCACCGTCCGCGTGGAATCCGCCCTTAAAGAGAAGGTCGAATCGCTCCTCGCCGCGTTCGACCTCCAGCCGGTCGACGAGATCAGTGGCGCCGACGCCGTCACCCACGAGCATCGGGGCGTCCTCGATGCCCCGGAGGACCGGACCGACCTGCTTATCGCTGAGGAGATCGTCGAGGAACTGGTCGACGAATGGGCATTGGTCCTCAACGTCGACGCCTACAGGAATGTCGATGCGGACGGCCACGAACTGGGCATCACCCCCTGGCGGTGCATCGTCCGGTGGGACCGATCAGGCGACACCCCCGACGAGACCCCGATCACCCGGAACCGGGGACAATCCGATCGGCCATCGGAAACGGAGGGCGACCCGGAGGAGGATGACGAGGAGTCATGGGCCGCCGACCCACCCGGCGACCACCCCGAAGTCTCAGTCCCCGCCCCGCCCGCCCGGAGAGCAGTTGGCAAGTCCTGGAATGGCCCAGAACGCCTGTATGCCGAGGTACTGGTCACCGCCGGCAGCCTCGCCGCCGCGGACAACCTGGCCCTGACCCGCCTTCGAGAGATGTTGGACGACGATGTGGCCCCCGACGGAACCGAGGTCGTGGTCGTGGCGGATCGGCTGACCGAGTCGGATGGGAGGTCCGCCACGACGGACACACAGTGGAGCACGCCGGGACCGGTCCGTATGCCCAGGACATCCCGTCCCCCACTCCCCCGGCGGGAGCCCCGGAAGGCGACCCAGCCGGCATTCGACCTGAAGGTGGAGCAGGTCCTCCGATCGCGGTGGCTGTAGGCCATCTTGCCGTGGCCTTGCTCCCCCGGGGCCCATCCCGGGAGGGGCCAGGATCCGTAAAGGTTCGTCTCCACTGGCAGTTGCGTTGACGGATCGGCCCCGGTATCTTCCACTCCCCCCGGGTTGGCGGATGGCCGGCGGGGATCTAAGCACCCACGGAAGGGGCGATGAGTCGTGCGCGCCGGACCGCCAGGGCGGGCGCCCGACACGCCGAAGCGGCGCTGCCTTCGGACACGAATGACCACACCCGCGGGATGAACCAAGCGCGTTCATCGCCGCCTGACGGAGAGTTGCCCATGCTCATGAAGAACACGCGTCCCACCACGGGGTTCTTGACAGTGGCCGCGCTCGCGGCCGGCTTTGCGGTGACGCCCGGCGTGCTCGCCCAGGTGGCGGGGTCGGCGCAGGGCGTTTCGGAAGTCGCCCCGGCGGTTTTGCCCCTCGACAAGGCGGCTGCGCTGCTTCAAGAGGGCAAGCCCGTGCAGGCCAAGGCGATGATCGGGCAACTGCTCCGACCGGGCGTTGCCGAGTCCCTCTCCGAGTCCGAGCGAGATCGCGCCATTCTGCTGAACCACACGGCCGACGAGCAAACGCGGGCCCTGAGCGCGGTGGAGTGCAGCCTGCAGAAGGCCGAGTGGTCCGTGGTCGACGGGGACCTCCGCTTTGCGGAGCGACAGGCCACCGCCGTGCTCAACCGCGCCAACACGAGCGAGGAGGACCGGGCCCGCGCCCGAGAAGTGCTCGACGAGGTGAGCCAGCGCCGGGCGGAGATTGCGCCGCTCATCGGTGGGCTGATCGACGACGCGGTCCGCGAGTTCAACACCGGCGAGTACTCGCAGGCGAAGGCCACGCTGACCTCGGTCTCCCGCTCGGGCGTTCCGCTCAGCGGCGCCCAGGAGCGCGTCGTAGACCAATACCAGATGAAAATCATCGAGATCGAGCGCCAGCAGGGCAGCCTGATTGACGCCGATTCTCACCTTGCCGTGCTCGGCATGCTCCAGCCCGGGACCGTCCGTCGGGGCGGTGGACAGACCGCACCGACGCCCGCCCAGCCCCCCGCGCCCTCTGAGCCGCAACCCGCACCATCGCAGCCCGGCGTCTGGTCGGAGACCGACCAGTCGCCCCAATCGCAACCGCCCGCCCAGCCGCAGCCGCAGGCTGCGCCGCAGCAGCCGGCCCCGCAGCCCCAGCCGACGTTCCAGCCCGCTGGTCAGGAGGACCTGATCCAGGCCGCTCTCCGCGCCGATGCGCAGCGCATCTTCGCCGAGGCGGAGATGGCGTTCACGGAGAAGCGGTACAACGACGCGATCCGCTCGTACACCCTGAGTTCGACGGTCAACCGCCAGTACCTCTCCCCCGACCAGATCGCGCAGGCCGAGTCGCGCCTGGCCGAAGCGAGAGAACTCGCCGGCCGCAACGCGCCGCAGAACATCGTCGGTCCCACGCAGGCCAACATCAAGATCCGTCGCGAGCGCACCCAGGCGACGTTCGACAACGAGATCGATCAGGCCAGCAAGGCCCTCGCAGCGGGCGACACCGCCAAGGCCCGTGAACTCACCGCACGGGCCCGCCTCACGGCCCGTTCCAACGCCGAGGTCTTCAGCGAGGCCGAGAACCAGACCTTCTCGCAGCGCGTGGACGAGATGAGCCAGCGGATCGAGACCGAGGCGGAGCAGATCCGGATCAAGGAAGCCAACGCCAGCGAGGCGATGCTCAAGAAGCAGCAGGAAGAGGCCGCCGCCACCAGCCGCGCCAACAAGGAGAAGAAGATCTCCGAGTCGATCGACCGCATCCGGGCGCTGCAGGCGGAACAGAAGTACGCCGAGGCGCTCCAGGTCGTCGACCAGGTGCTCTTCCTGGATCCGAACAACCCGAGCGCCCTGCTGCTGCGTGATGCACTGGCCGACATCATCGTCTACAAGGACTTCTGGGAGGTTCGGCGCAAGGCAGCCCGCATCGCCGGCAAGAACCAGGTCCAGAACTTCAAGGAGATGCTCCCGCCGAAGGACATCGTGGACTACCCGGAGGACTGGCCGTCCCGCTCGTTCCAGCGCGGCGAACTCGCGGCGTACGCCGAGAGCCCGGAGGATCGCCGGGTGCTCGCGACGCTCAACGCCAAGAAGATCCCGGTCGACTTCAACGACAACACCCTGAGCGATGTCCTCTCGTTCATAGAGACGGTTTCGCAGGTCAACATCGATGTCGACTGGGAGAGCCTCCAGCAGGTCGGTATTAACAAGGAATCGCTGGTCTCGCTGAAACTGACGAACGTGTCGCTCCGCGTGGCTCTCGACCGTGTGCTGGAGAAGGCCAGCCGCGACCAGTTCTCCAAGGCCGGCTGGACCGTCACCGACGGCATCCTGAGGATCGCGTCGGATGAATCCCTGCGTAAGCAGACGGTGCTGGTCCCGTACAACGTCACCGACCTGTTGCTGGAGATCCCGAACTACTACGACGCACCGCAGATCGACCTGCAGGGCGTGCTGCAGCAGTCCCAGGGCGGCGGCGGCGGCCAGAGCCCCTTCCGCGACGACCAGCAGCAGCAGCGGAACCCGGAGGAGCAGGAGCGCCGGCGCCGTGACCGCATCACGCAGATCATGGACATCATCCGTCAGAACGTCGACTACGAGGGGTGGCGGGAGAATGGCGGAGAGACCGGTGCGATCCAGGAGCTCAACGGCACCCTGATCATCAGGAACACCCCCAGGAACCACCGCGAGATCATGGGGTTGCTCTCCAAGCTCCGCGAGATCCGCTCGATGCAGATCAACGTCGAGACCAAGTTCCTGCTCGTCAACCAGGACTGGTTCGAGCAGATCGGGTTCGATATCGACGTCATCTTCAACGCCGGCAGCAACCAGGTCACCGCGGCACAGGCGGTAGACCCGACGATCCAGCCGATCGATTTCTTCAGCTTCAACGGCGCCAACAAGGGCGTGCAGCGCAACGTCACGGGGCAGAATCCGGTGACCGGCACCACGGCCCCGCCCATCAACATCACCCAGGGCGTCGTCCCGCCGCAGCGCTGGTCGCCCATCGGCGCCCTCCAGGACTCCCTCGGCCTCACCAACGGCATCGCGGCGTCCTCGGTCCGTGACGACTCGCTCACCGCGGCCGTCCTTGGAGCCGCCCCTGCCCTCGGCATCGCCGGTCAGTTCCTCGACGACGTGCAGGTCGACTTCCTCGTCGTTGCGACGCAGGCCGACCGGCGCTCGGTGCAGCTCACCGCTCCTCGCCTGACCTTCACCAACGGCCAGACGGCCAACATCTTCGTCGTCACGCAGCAGGCCTTCGTCTCGGACCTCACGCCGATCGTCGGCGACTCGGCCGTCGGCTTCGATCCGACTGTCTCGGTCGCCTCCGAAGGCGTGACGATGCTCGTCGAGGGCGTCATCTCCTCCGACCGGCGGTACGTGACCATGAACATCGATGCCGGCGTCTCGCGGATCGACGGCTTCGGCCAGCAGGCCGTCACGGCCGTCGCCGGCGGACAGCTGGTCAACTCCGCGGATACCCAGTCGTTCATCCAGTTGCCCACCGTCACCGTCACCCGCGTCCGCACGACCGCATCGGTCCCCGACGAGGGCACCGTGCTGCTCGGCGGTCAGCGCCTGGTGACCGAGATCGAGATCGAGACCGGCGTCCCCGTCCTCTCCAAGATCCCGATCATCAACCGGTTCTTCACCAACTCCATCACCAGCCGTGAGGAGCAAACGCTCCTGATCCTGGTCAAGCCCACGATCATGATCCAGTCCGAACAGGAAGAGAAGAACTTCCCCGGCCTGGGCGACGCGATGCGGACGGGGCTGGGAATCCAGTAAGCCCCTGGTAATGTCCCCCCCCTCGAACGCCGGCACGGGCCGGCGTTTTTCTTTGGCCCCGGCGGTCCCGGCGCAGCGATCCGGCGCTCGCCGCAAACCCGGGCGGTGTATAGTTGAAGCCCCGGCCCCACCGGGGACGGCAAGGAGTGCGACGGATGTCGGCAAGTACTTCGCGGCTGCGAGTGAAGAAAGACGGCGAGGTGACCCAGATCGAGTTCATCGATCGAAACATCCTCGACGAGGCCAATATCCAGCAGATCGGCGAGGAGATCGCGCGGGTCGTCGACGCGGGCCCGAAACCGCGGCTGCTCATCTCGTTTGCCGGTGTGGACCACCTCTCATCCGCGGCCCTGGGCACGCTGATCACGGTCAACAACCGGATTAAGTCGAAGGAGGGTCAGTTGCGGCTGGCCAACATCGATCCCCAGATCCTCGAGGTCTTCAAGATCACGAAACTCGACAAGCTCTTCCAGATCCACGACAACACCGACCGGGCGATGTCCAGCTTCTCCTGACCCCTCCCCGCGCGCCCCCGGACCGCGACCGGTTGGGGGGAGGCACACCCATGGCACTCCAGGCGGAATGACCATACCGGGCGACAACGTGGACTTGGTCCTGCGCAGCGAACGCGCGGAGATCGACCGCGCCATCGAGAACCTGCTGGGCGTCCTCGAGAGACTGAACTACCCGGATGCCGCTCGGTTCGCCGTGCGTCTCGCGATCGAGGAGGGCCTCGCCAACGCCTTCAACCACGGGCACAAGGCCCTTCCCAAGGACACCCCGGTCCGGCTGGAGTTCAAGGCGACGCCCGCCCAGGTCCACATCTCGATCGAGGACCAGGGCCCCGGCTTCAAACCGGCCGCCGTTCCTGACCCGACGCTCGATGAGAACCTCGAGATCCCGACCGGCCGCGGGTTGCTGCTCATGCGGTCATACATGAGCAAGGTCGACTACAACGACCGGGGCAATCGTGTCTCGATGGTCTACCGCAATCCGGCCCTGGGTTCAGGCAGCGCCGATTGACGCCGGCGCCTCGATACCGTATATTTGCCTATCGTTGCCATCCGAGTATCTCGGCTACTGAATCGCAGTCTCAACAAGGATAGAATGGTTCCAACTGCCTGATCCATCGGTGATTTTGAGGCTCATCCGCTCCATTGAGCCCGGGCTGACGCTGGAGTGAGCACCCATGACCGTCAAACTCCCGATTTACCTCGACCACGCCGCGACGACCCCCTGCGACCCCCGAGTCGTCGAGGCGATGCTCCCGTACTTCACAGAGAAGTTCGGCAACCCCGGCTCCCGCAACCACCGGTTTGGTTGGGAGGGCGAGGAGGGCGTCGACCGGGCCCGCGGGCAGGTCGCCGCGCTGCTCGGAGCGGACGAGAAGGAGATCATCTTCACCTCCGGCTCGACCGAGAGTAACAACCTGGCGATCCGCGGCGGGGCGCTGATGTACGAGAAGGCCCCCGCCGGCAGCGGCCAGCCCCGTGGGCACATCATCTCAGCCGTCCACGAGCACAAGGCCGTGCTCGATCCCTGCAAGCGGCTCGCGAAGGAGGGGTTCGATGTGACGTTCCTTGAGCCCGGGAAGGACGGGATCATCACCGCCGACATGATCAAGGCCGCCCTCCGCGACGACACCATCCTGGTGACGATCATGTGGGCGAACAACGAGATCGGGACGATCAACGAGATCCCGCAGATCGGCGCCCTGTGCCACGAGAAGGGCGTGCTGTTCCACACCGATGCAACCCAGTGGGCGGGCAAGATGCCCGTCAACGTGGAAACCGACAACGTCGACCTGCTCTCGATGTCGAGCCACAAGATCTACGGCCCCAAGGGAGTCGGGGCCCTGTACGTTCGTCGTCGGAAGCCGCGTGTCCGCCTCGCCGCCCTGGTCGATGGCGGGGGTCAGGAGCGCGGCTTCCGCTCCGGCACGCTCAACGTGACCGGAATCGTCGGCCTGGGCAAGGCCTGCGAGATCGCCATGCAGGAGATGGACCGGGACGGCGAGAGGCTGCTGAAGCTCCGGCGCCGGCTCGAGCAGGGCGTGACCTCGCAACTGGACACCACCGCGATCAATGGCCACGCCGATAAGCGGCTGCCGCACATCACCAACATCTCCTTCGGGTTCGTTGAAGGGGAGAGCCTGATGATGGCGGTGAAGGAGATCGCGTGCTCGTCCGGCTCGGCGTGCACCAGCGCCTCGCTGGAGCCGTCGTACGTGCTCAAGAGCCTCGGCGTCGGCGACGACCTCGCCCACTCCTCGCTGCGGCTCTCCCTGGGCAAATGGACGACTGACGAGCAGGTCGACTACACCATCGGCAAGATCGTGTCGGCGGTCCGGAAACTGAGGGAACTCAGCCCGCTGTACGACATGCACAAGGAGGGCATCGACCTGAGCAAGGTCGAGTGGGCCCACCATTAGCAGGACCGCACCCCAGGGTGCGGGGCGAACGAGTGAATCCCGGTGCGGTGCCCGCGGCCGTGCCACCAGCGACGATGAGGTGAGCCATGGCATACGGCGAGAAGATCATCAACCACTACGAGCACCCGCGGAACGTGGGCAACTTCGGCACGCAGGCCGAGGTCAAGGCCCGCAAGGACGTCGGCGTGGGCCTGGTGGGCGCCCCCGAATGCGGCGACGTCATGCAACTGCAGATCAAGGTCAACCAGGAATCTGGGGTGATCGAGGACGCGAAGTTCAAGTGCTTCGGCTGCGGGTCGGCAATCGCCTCCTCCTCCCTTGCGACCGAGTGGCTCAAGGGCCGCACGCTGGACGAAGGCCTGGCGATCAAGAACACCCAGATCGTCGAGGAGTTGTCGCTGCCGCCGGTCAAGATCCACTGCTCGGTCCTCGCCGAGGATGCGATCCGCAGCGCGATCGCCGATTACAAGACCAAGAACGGGCTCGCCTCCGAGCAGCCCCACGCCGCTCAGACGCACTGACGATACCCCCTCGGGCCCGCCCTCGGCGATCGGCAAACCCCCGACCGACCGCGAGCGTACAACCAGTGCCCGGTGACCGATCCCAAGGAGTAGCCGCTCACATGTCCACGAACCACACCGCGACCACGACCGCAGCGCCCGATGTCGACACCGGCGGCGTCTTCCTGACCGAGACCGCCGCGAGGGAGATCCGGTCGATCATCCAGCAGCAGGAACTGGACGCCGACAAGATCCGCCTGCGCGTCGGGGTCAAGGGCGGCGGGTGCTCGGGTTTCTCCTACCTGCTGGACCTCACCGAGACGCAGAAGGATCACGACGAGGTCTTCGAGCGGCACGGCATCAAGGTCATCTGCGACCCCAAGAGCCTGCTCTACCTCTCCGGGACCACCGTCGACTTCAAGGACGAGATCATGGGCCGCGGGTTCGTGTTCCAGAATCCGAATGCGTCGTCGTCGTGCGGCTGCGGGTCGTCCTTCTCGGTCTAAGCCTCCCGCCGACATTGACCCCCGCTTCGTGGGGGACTTGCCACCCACCCGATCGCCGTGCGAATCGCACGACTCCGTCCGGTACCCAAGCGGCGAAAATGCCGCTTTTTTCTTGCATCGGAGGCGTCTCTTACGTAACAATGGGAGGCCTCAGGGGTTACCCGCGAGGTCGGGTCCGCGTGCTCACGTCGAAGTCGGCGGGGGGTGTTCTGGGAACGAGCACGCCGTAGCGCCGCCGCATCCTTCCGCCGCGTGCCCCGCGGCCGACCGGCGCTCCGCCGATCCGGTTCCATGGGGCCACGGAGGGCGCGAGCATGGGCGAAACTTCCATTCCACTCGAGACCAGCCAGGGATACGCCCCGCCGACGGTGACGCAGTTCTCTGTCTTTCTCGAGAACAAGGTCGGCAAGCTCCACGAACTGCTGCGCACCTTCGACAACGCCACCGTCCATATCTGCGCCCTCTCCGTGCACGATGCAACGGACCACGCCGTGGTGCGGCTGATCACCAACAGCGCCGAGGACACCCGCCTGATGCTCACCCGGCACGACCTCGCGTTCACCGAGATCGACGTGCTGGTCGTTGAACTCGGGAAGGAAAAGGGCCTGGCCCGGCTGTGCATGTACCTGCTGGGGGCGGAGCTGAATATCCGGTTTGCCTACCCGCTGATGCTGCGGCCTAACGGGAGCCCGGCGATTGCACTGGCCGTTGACGATCCCGTGCTGGCCGGGCAGATCCTGCGCCGCAAGGAGTTCCGCCTCTACGGCGAGAACGAACTGCCCAAGCACGGCTGACCGGCCCGCGGCGTTATTCGATGCCCTTGGAAGAGAGCCATCGCTCCGCGTCGATCGCGGCCTGGCATCCCATGCCCGCCGCCGTCACCGCCTGGCGGTAGTGCGGATCGGCAACATCGCCCGCCGCGAAGACGCCCTCGATGTTGGTCATGCTGGACCTGGAACCGAGCACCAGGTACCCGCTGTCGTCGAGCGTGAGACCGCTGCCCTTGAGGAACCGGGTCGTCGGGGTATGGCCGATCGCGATGAACAGGCCCTTCACGTCCAGGGTGCTGCGCTCGCTGGTAACGGTGTCCTCCAGCACGACCCCCGAGATGCTCTGGTCGCCGAGAACATCGACGACGACCTTGTTCCACAGCACCTTCGCGTTGGGCTTGCTCAGGAACCGCTGCTGCATGATCTTGCTGGCCCGCAGCGCATCGCGCCGGTGGATCACGTAGACGACCGAGCCGAACTTCGTGAGGTAGGAAGCCTCCTCCATTGCGGTGTCGCCGCCGCCGATGACCGCAAGAGGCTGGCCGCGGAACGCGGGCAGGGCCCCGTCGCAAACGGCGCAGGCGGAGACGCCGCCGCCGGACCGGGCGAGTCGCATCTCGTTCTCGAGGCCGAGCCAGTTCGCCGTAGCCCCGGTCGCGACGACTACGGCGTGGGCGCGAACCGTTTTCTTGCTGCTCGTGGTCAGTTCAAAGGGTCGCTTGGAGAAGTCGCAGGACAGGATGTCCTCGCCCGCAACCCGTGTTCCGAACCGTTCGGCCTGCTTCTGGAAGTCGCCCATCATCTCGGGGCCGGTGATTCCCTTGGGGAAGCCCGGGTAGTTCTCGACTTCCGTGGTCAGCATGAGCTGGCCGCCCGGCAGGATCGGGCCGGGGTCGGACTTGGGGACGCCGATGTAGACCACCGGGTCCAGCTTGGCCCGTGCCGCGTAGATCGCGGCGGTCCAGCCCGCGGGGCCGGACCCGATGATGACCAGTTTCTCAACGCCAGTGCCTGGGGAATGGGTCATGGTTGCATGCTATTCGCGTCGGGGTCTTGTTGTTGGATGCCGGCGGCACCACATCACTCCGCGGCGCCGGCGGCGGCGCGGAGGCTCAACCGGCAGCAGGGCAACAGCGGGCTACTTGAGTTGGCCTTCCTGGATCAGGTGCTGACGCAGCAGCGACAGGTCGGGCGGCCAGATGACGTAGTCACCGGTGGTCAACTCCGACGCGGCGCCGCCGGTAGCGTCCTTGGCCCAGCCACGGTCTCCATCGGGCCCGACGGAGTAGAGAACGAACTCACCCTCGCCCAGTTTGACCGCGAACGGCTTGTACTTCTTGCCGACAAAGACGGTCATCTCGTGGATCTTTCGGCCACCGGCAAGGTCGCGCGAGGGGACAAAGAACTGGAAGTTGCGGCCCTGGGGGTCGAACGGGTCCTTGGCGAGGTCCGG
The DNA here is from genome assembly GCA_019636655.1 of Phycisphaeraceae bacterium. Taxonomy (NCBI): domain Bacteria; kingdom Pseudomonadati; phylum Planctomycetota; class Phycisphaerae; order Phycisphaerales; family Phycisphaeraceae; species Phycisphaeraceae bacterium. The sequence continues at coordinate 189,415 of JAHBXB010000002.1, forward strand.
GATGTACACGGGCCGAATGCCGGTCAGGATCGCGGGGAAGGTCCCGTTCTTGATGAAGTAGGCGTACATCGCGAGGGCCTGGCGGCTCCCCTCGAGCTGGACTCGCAGGTCCTTGCGCAGGTTCAGCAGGCGCGGGTATGGCCGGTACACGACCGTAGCGAGGCGCATCGCCGGATTACCGGCGACGAGCTTGCGGTAGTCGCTGTCCGAGGCGATCGTGGGGTCGAACGGGTCGAGGCCCCAGCGGTACTTGAAATCGCCGGCAACCTTTCGGATGTTGGCCAGCGTCTGCGGCTTGGCCGCCGCGACGCGCCGCACGTCCTCCCACCCCGCGGCCTCGGAGAACATCCGCAGCGGACGGTCGCCGACCGACATCTTGGCAAGCGTGGCGGCGAAGATCTCGGGATTCGGCTTGTCGCCGTTGCCGTACACGCGGGCCACGAGCTGCTCGGCGGCGAGCTGGTCCGCGGCGGGGATCCGGATACGGGCGAGGCCAATCGGGCTCGCCGCATCATCGAGCCGCTTGACGACGTCCTGCAGCTTTTCGATCGTGAGCGAGTGCGTCGGGGACTTGAAGTCGCGGTACGCGATGTCGTCCATCAACGTGAACGCGAACGCGAGCAGGTCCATCCCGGTGGCCTTTTCACCGGCCAGTTCGCGGTCTGCGATCTGGCGTGCGAACAGCCCGAGCCGCAGCGCAAGTTCCAGGGCATCACCGGACTTCCCGTCCGCCGCGAGACGGTTGCACTCGACCGCGACGAGGCACGCCATGTTCTTGACGCTCTTGAGGTACCTGAACTCCGCGGCTGCGAGGAGTGGCGGATCACCCAGCTCCGTGTACAGGTCCGCCGCGACAAGGTCGATCGGAACCCCGTCGACGCCGTAGGGCTGGGCGAAGACCATGTGGCCGAGCGAGCTTTCGTTCTTGGTTACGGCGGCGAGGGCCTCAAGCACCGCCTTCTGCTGGGATGCGGTGGCCCAGGCCTGGGCGGCCTCCCATTCGCGGCTCTTTGGGGTGATCAGGGCGGCGGACTCCATGTCCGAGACCGCCGCGGGAGGGGGCTGCATCTTGGCCAGCGCGGGGAGCAGGACCAGGTCGCTCCGCTTCTCGCTGGGGAGCGGCACCGTCCGGCCGCTGAGGTTGACGTAGGTGGCGTAGAGCTTGTTGGCCTGATCTGTGTAGTCGTCGGCCCGAGCCGCGGCGGAGAACATGAATGCCGACGCAACCACAAGGGCGGTCGCCAGGCGGGCCAGGGTTGGAACGCGTGAGATCATCGAGGAGGGCTCCGGTCCCTGCTTTGGGCGCAGGGCCGGGCATCGTAGCCGATTTGGGCCCCTGACGGGCTTCGCGACGGCCTCAAAAAGCACTGAGCCCACCGCGTAATCGCGGCGGGCTCGGTGCGGCGAGAGAGAGTTTGGTTGGACGAACCTAGCCGGCGACGCGGGGGCTTCCCCGGCGGGCTTGCCCGTTGGAGGGCTTCTCGGCCCGGCGGAAGAACCGGCTCGGGCGGTCGTCGTTGATCTGGGCATTGAGCTTCCGGAGGGCCTCATCGGCGATCTGGCGGACTCGCTCGCGCGAGATCCCGATGTCCTGGGCGATCTGCTTGAGCGTGAGCGGCTCCTGGCCATCGAGTCCGAATCGGAGGCGGAGGATGCGGGCCTCCCGCTCGTCGATCGCGTCGAGCAGGCGGCGGATGGTGCGGAGTTCGTCGTCCCGCAGGGCGCAGTCGTCGGAGGTCATGGCGCGATCGTCGGCGAGGATGTCGTCGAGATTGACGACCTTGCCGTCCTCGTCGAGCGGCGCCTGGGAGGGAACGCGGAACGCCTTTACGGCTCGCTTGATGATCCGGAGTTTCTTGAGGGGGAGCTGGGTCTCGTCGGCGAGCTCCTGGAGGGTGGGCGGCCGGCCGAGTTCCTTCTCGAGCTTCTGGCTCGCCTGCTTCCATCTCGCGATGAGTTCGACCATGTAGGCCGGAACGTGGATCGGCTGAACAGCGTTGATCAGCGCCCGCTTGATCGCCTGCTTGATCCACCACGATGCGTACGTGCTGAACCGTGCGCCCTGCGCGGGATCAAAGCCCTCGACCGCGCGGAGCAAACCGACATTGCCCTCCTCAATGAGATCCTGGAGGGCGAGGCCGCGGTTGGAGTAGTTCTTGGCGATCGAGACGACCAGCCGCAGGTTGGCGCGGATCATGCGCTCCCGCGAGGCCGGACAGTTGTCGTTGATGATCGCCCAGCCGAGCGTCTTCTCCTCGTCCGCGGTGAGGAGCGCTGTCTCGTTGATCTGGCGCAGGTACAACTGAAGGCCGGACTGGAGTTCGGCCCTCGGCGAGGACTTGATGCCGGTAACGGAACGCAATGTGTTTCCCTTGCAGAAGGAGCGAGAACCGCCCTCTGAACCCGCGCCACCGGAGTGGGCCCTCCGACGACTGAAAGCGCTTCGCTGACCCGTGCCCGACGGTTGCATCGACCGTGCAACTTTGACCCTTGAGCCGCTTGCATCCTCGCAGAGTTAAGCCGGGGAACTGGGACGTCGGCAACCGGTTACCGGCCACATGTAGCCGATCGCGATCTCGCTGGCCAAAACTCTGGCACTCGGCGCGATCCTCGTCAATGCGATGGTTCTCCTGAGAATCGCGGCAGGTTCCGACGCCGCACGATGCCGGATCCCGTCGGGCTCGCAGACCTCCGATAAACTCCGGCCAAGGGTCCACAGTTCCCCCTTGGTGGCTTGCCCACGGCCGTGTCGCACGTGAGTGCGTGCTAACGAGGGCCCCGTCTCGTATAGTTCAGGAGCATGGGTTGTGGCGAGGCGCCACGCCGGCAGATGGAGTTGATGTGAGCGCTGATCTGAGCAAAATCCTTGGGCGTTGGCCCTATGAGTCCGGGCAGCTCAACGTGCGGTTGATCGAAGGGGATGACGGCGAGCCGCGAATCCAGCTCCGTGTTGATCTGGGCATCCTGCAGATGCGCACCGAGGGGCGGCCCGACGGGCTTCGGCCGATGGGACACGAGTCGCTGCTGGAGTACCACGAACAGCGCCTGGATGAGGTGGTCGCGGGCGAGGGCTCAGCGGCAACGTTTGTCCTGAACGAGGACGAGTGCCGCGAGCTGCGCGAAGAGGCGGTGCAGTACTACCACCGCTACGTCTGCCTGCTGGCGTTGGAGGACTTTGAGGGTGTCATCCGCGACACCACCCGCAACCTGCGCGTGATCGACCTGTGCGTGAAGTACGCGGAGACCGAGGCGGATCGGACGGCGCTGGAGCAGTACCGGCCGTACATCACGATGATGCGGGCGCGGGCGCTCGCCAGCCAGGCCCTGAAGGACAACGAGCCCAAGGCCGCGATCCACGCGATCGACCAGGGCCTCGACGCGCTGAAGTCCTACTTCTCGGACTCCGGCCGCGCGGAGGCGTACGACGAGTCCGCCGAGGTGCGGCACCTGCGAGGGATGCGCGATGCGCTGATCCCCAAGCTGCCGGTGAGCCAGAAGGGGGAGTTGCGTCAGCGGCTGGCGCAGGCCATCGAGGAAGAGAACTACGAACTGGCCGCGATCCTGCGGGACGAACTCAAGATGCTGGACACCGGCGAGGGCCGCGCCTAAGCGTCGGCTGGTCGCCTGATCAGCCGACCGGCCCGGTCGCGGCGGGGAGGGCCCGTCGCTCGGTCAGTTTGCGCAGCACCTGCCGCGCCATCGCCTCGGCGGTCGCGACCTCAGCGACGGTCACCTCATCGGCTCCGACGCCGGTTGCCGCGAACGCGCTGCTGAGGTAACTGGTGCGCACCGCGATGAAGATGTCGGGCTTGGCCGCGCGGATCGACTGGCAGGCGCGGAGCACCGCATCGTCGTCGGGGATCGTGAGCACGACGGCGTCGGCTCGGTCGATCCCCGCGGACTCGAGGACCTCGGGGTTCGAGATGTCGCCGTAGACGATCGAGCGCCCGAGGCTGGTCTGGCGGGCGACGGTCTTGGGGTTGAGCTCGACGACGATGTACGGGATGCCGTCGACTTCAAACCGATCCGCGACGGCGCGTCCGACAATTCCAAACCCAGCGACGATAATGTGGCCGTGCCTGACGGGGGCCGGGGTCTCCGCCGAGGGAGCGGTGTCCTCCGCGGCGGCGGCGTCGGCCGCCTTGGCCCGGAGGCGTTCGCCCGGTTCGCGAAGGGCAACCGAGTTGATCCAGGGCGCGGGCTGAATCCGGGCCAGCCGGGGGATTAGGCGCAGGGCGAGCGTGTGGACCATCGGCGTCGCGATAAGCGAGAGCACGACGACGGCGATCAGCGTCGGCGCGACGTCATCGGGGATGATCCCCTTTGTTCCGGCCGCGGCGAGAACGATGAGGCTGAACTCTCCGGCCTGCGAGAGCAGGGCGCCGGTGAGGAGGGAGACGGGCGCGGTCGCCCCGCCCGCCCAGCAGCAGAAGGCGATCACAAGCGTCTTGATCCCCATGAGAGCCACGAGTCCGATGCCGACGAGCCACCAGTGGCCGAGGATCACGCTGAAGTCCATCTGCAGGCCGACGACGGTGAAGAACACCGCCATGAAGAGGCTCCGCAGCGGCGAGAGCTGGCCGGCGAGCTGATGCTTGAATGACGTCGAGGTGAGCATGAAGCCGGCGAGAAACGAGCCGAGCGCCGGCCCGATCCCCGTGACCGTCGTCAGGACGGCCGCGCCCAGGGCGACAGCCGCGGAGACGACCAGCAGTTCCTCGGAACCGCCGGCGCCCCCGCCGCGGGCCGCTTCCTTGAGCAGGCGCGGCAGGACGTACCGCCCGAAGGCCAGCATCACGGCGATACCGCCGATGGCGAATCCCGCGGCGATGAAGAGTCGGCTGACCTTGCCCAGATCCTCGGTCAGGATGACCTTCTCGGCGACACCCCCCGGCGATCCGCCGGCCCAGACCGCTAGGAGCGGGAGCAACGCGAGGACAACGACCGAGAGCAGGTCCTGAACGATCGCGATGCCGATGCAGAGCCGCCCGTGCACACGGTTGACCTCGCGCCGGGTCTGCAGGATCCCCAGCACGACCGCCGTGGAAGACATGGCGAATGCCATCCCCACCGCCAGCGCAGCCGGAGCGCTGACCCAGAGGGCACTGACCCCCCAGATCGCCGCCATCACCAGCACCGACGACACCACGCCGACAGCGATGATGCTGACCATCCCGGTGCGGATGGCGTCCATGTCCAGGTGCATTCCGATCGTGAACATCAGCAGCAGGATCGCCAGCTCGGACATCTGTGAGATGTTCTCATCGCTGGTAATCAGGGCGAGGGTGCCCGGCCCGATGATCGCCCCTGTGATCAGGTAGCCGGGAATCGTGGACATCCCCAGGCGGCGCAGCAGCATCGTCACCAGGCCCGCGGCGGCAAGGAGGAGGAGCAGGTCGATGACCAGCGACCGTTCGCCACCCGCCGAGGCGCCGTGCTGTGCGATATAGAGAAGGAGTCCCACGGGGCGATGGTAGCGTCAGCGGCCAGTTGCTACACGGACGAAGCCGGCGTCCGCGCCGCATCGGAGTGCCGGCGGACCAGGACCGCGAGCAGGGTCAGATCAGCCGGGGTGATCCCCTCAAGACGACCGGCCTGGCCGAGTGTCTCGGGACGGAACCGGGCGAGAGCGAGGCGGGCTTCGGATCGCAGGTTGATAAAGGTCGAGTAGTCGATGGCTGCCGGGAGCCGCCGGCGCTCCAACTCCTCGTGGCGGCGGACCTCGGCCCGCTGGCGGGCCAGATACGCCTCATAGACGCGGTTGGTGTGGACAGTCAGCAGAGCGCGGTCGCTGAAGGGCCGGCCGGCGATGGGCTCGACGACCGCCGCGAGATCGGTGGGGGTGAATCCCGGGCGCCGGATGGCGTCCGCAAGGCGCTCGCCACCCGGCAAGCGGATCGCCGCGATAGCCCGATCGAGGTCGGCAATCTGGCGCCGGCGCTCGGCGTACAAGCCAGCCCGTGCCCTGCCGAAGGGGGCCGATTCCAGCAGGCCCCACTCGATCGCGAGGCCGGTGAGCCGGTCAGCGGCGTTGTCGGCCCGGAGCAGGAGCCGGTGCTCGGCGCGGCTGGTGAACATCCGGTAGGGCTCGACGGGGGTCTTGGTGACTAGGTCGTCCATGAGCACGCCGATGTACGCCTGGTCGCGGCCGAGGGTGACAAGCGGCTCGGAGCGGGTGAATCGGGCGGCGTTGAGTCCCGCCACGAGACCCTGGCCTGCGGCCTCTTCATAACCGCTGGTGCCGTTGATCTGGCCCGCGAGAAACAGGCCATCGACCGTCTTGGTCATGCCCGTCGCGCCGATCTGGTGCGGGCGGACCATGTCGTACTCAACGGCGTATCCGGGGCGGCAGATCTCAGCCCGCGCGCAGCCGGGCATGGCGCGAACGACCTGCTCCTGGACATCCGCGGGCAGGCTGGTGGAGATGCCGTTGCAGTAGATCCAGTCGTCACTGAGGGACTCGGGCTCGAGGAAGACGTGGTGGCTCTGGCGGTCGGCGAAGCGGACGACCTTGTCCTCGATCGAGGGGCAGTAGCGGGGACCGACGGACTCGATCTGGCCGGAGTACATCGGCGCGCGGTGCAGGTTGGCGCGGATGAGGTCATGGACCCTTTGATTCGTCGCGGTGATGCGGCAGTCGACCTGCTCGAGGACGGGGAACCGGGCGACCGAGGGCGCGACGCGGAGCGTGCCGTCGTCGAGGCCCGTCTCCGCGGCCGTCAGATCGCTGAAGGGGGCTGGCGGCTGGTCCCCCCACTGCGGCTCGAGCGCGTCCCAGTCGATCGTCGATCGCCTCAGGCGCGGCGGGGTGCCGGTCTTGAGTCGGCCGAGTTCGAAACCGAGTCGGCGGAGGGTGTCGGAGATGCCGACAGCCGGGGCCTCACCGAAGCGACCGCCGGGGGTCCGGGAGTCGCCGGTGTGCATGAGGCCGCGCATGAACGTGCCAGTCGTGAGCACCACGGCGCGGGCGGCGAGGACGATGCGCGCCGAGCCGTTGACGACAACCACGACTCCGGTAATGCGGTCCTGCTCGATGATGAACTCGTCCACCGCGCCGCCGATCACCTCGATCTCCGGCCGCGAGGCGATGAAGCCCTGGACGGCGCGGGCGTAGGCGTGCTTGTCGCACTGCGCGCGGGGCCCATGGACGGCCGCGCCCTTGGAGGTGTTGAGGACCTTGAAGTTGATGCCGGTGGCATCGGTGGCGAGCCCCATGACCCCGCCGAGGGCGTCGATCTCTCGGACGATCTGGCCCTTGGCAAGGCCGCCGATGGCGGGGTTGCAGGACATGACGCCGATCTTGGCGGGATCGAGCGTGACGAGGGCGACGGTGGGCGTGCCGCCGCGGGCGGTGTCGACAGGAAGCAGGTTCGCCGCGGCCCACGCGGCCTCGACGCCCGCGTGGCCGCCGCCAATGACGATGACCTGGTAGTCGGTTGGGGGCATGACGGCGGAGTTTAGGTGGGTCAGTGCGCGTTCTTGTGCACGAACCCCCTGAAGAGCGTCAGCACCAGGATCCGCAGGTCGAACCCCAGCGACCAGTGGCGCACGTAGAAGAGGTCGTACTGCAGGCGTTTGCGGAGGCTCGTCTGGCCGCGGAGGCCGTTGACCTGGGCCCAGCCCGTGATGCCGGCCTTGACGTGCTGGCGGAGCATGTAGCCGCGCCAGTCGTCGCGGAACCGCATGATCAGTTCGGGGCGCTCCGGCCGAGGGCCGACCAGGCTCATGTCGCCTTTGAGCACGTTCAGGAACTGCGGCAGTTCGTCGAGGCTCGTACGGCGGAGCCAGCGGCCGATGGGGGTGATCCGGGGGTCGTTGCGCTCGGTCCACTCGGCGGGGGTCTTGACGGGGCGGCCCGCCTCGTCCTCGACGTGGTACATCGTGCGGAACTTGTAGATCTTGAACGTCTCGCCGCCGAGCGTCATGCGGCGCTGCTTGAAGATCACCGGGCCCGGGCCGTTCAGCCTGACGATGATCGCGATCAGCAGCATCACCGGCGAGAACAGGAGCATCGCGGCGAGCGAGCCGAGGATGTCCACGATCCGCTTGCTGACGCCGCCGATACCGTGCGTCGGGCTCTCGCGGTACGAGAGGATCGGCATGCCGTCGAGTTCGCTCACCGACATGCTCTGCGGCAGGTAGCGGGGATTGAGGTCGGGCACGACCCGGACGTCGACGGGGAACCGCTCGAGCCGGGTGAGGACGTTGGTCAGCAGGTTGGACCGCTGCGACGGGAGCGCCACGTACACCGCGTCGGCCTTGTTGGCATCGAGGACCCTCTCCAGGTCGTCAAGGCCGCCCAGCACCGGCCGGTCCAGACAGCGGTCGCGGGACTTCTGGTCCAGGTGCGACAGGAAGTAGGCGACGCGGATACCGGTCCAACTGTTGCGCTGCAGCGTCCGCGCCGTGATCTGGCCCAGGCGGCCCGTACCGATGACCGCGACGTGCCGGAGGTTCCAGCCTCTTCGGCGGAGGACACGCAGCCCGGCGCGGAAACTGACCCGGTGGGCGGCCATCAGCAGCGGCAGCGCCGTCGCGAGCGTTGCAAACTGCACGCGGCCGGCGTCGAACTCGATCCCCATCCACGTCACCGGCTTGGTGAACGGCACGCTGAACACCGACAGGTCGAACAGGTACGCCACGCTCCAGATCACCACGACGCTCACCAGCGAGGCCTTGACTACCTGGATCGCTTCGCTGACCAGTGACCGGTCTCGGCGCGGCCGATAGAGACCCATCGCCCGGACGACCATGATCGTGATCGGCACCGCGTAGAGGACTAGCGCCTGCTTGGGGTAGCTCTCCCAGTTCCGGGGCCACCGGTCCGGCGGAACGATCCAGTGTCTCACCAGCCACGCGATGAAGCAGGCGCACGAGGCGACCAGGCCATCCACGGCCACGAGCAACGCAACGAAGAGTTGGTGCTGCTGCTTGACCAATCCACGTTTCCCGGCGGGCTGGAGGAGCGTTCACGCTCCGGGACACGCCCGCGATCCGCCCCTCCCACCGCACCCGCCCACCCCAGACCCCACCGAACGGCCGCCCCCAGGCCGACGAACCGGCTCCACTGTTCCGATTCCGGCGCGGTTTGTCAACTCCGGAACCGAACGGAACCCCTTGCGCGTCCCAGGGCCTCAGGCCTCCCGGCCGCCGAAATAGGCATCATACATATCGTCGAGCTCGGTCCGAGCTCTTGCGGCATTCGGCTTGGTTACGTGCGTCGCGATGTTGGTCCATGTGTAATGTGCCACACCCGGACTGGCGACCGCCTGGGACTCGAGCCTGAGGTCGTACTCGGCCCGGCGTTTCGAATCTGAGAGCACGGCGTACGCGGCCTGCACCCGCAAGAAGCTGTCCGCCGCGTCGTGCGAGGCGTTGACGTCCGGATGCAGCCTTCGAGCCAGCGATCGGTAGGCCTTCCGAATCTCGGCGAGGGTCGCCGCTCGCTCGATTCCCAAGGTGGTGTAGTGGGTGCCGCCGGTCATGGTGCGGAGGGGCTTGGGGGATCTCACTTGCCTGGCATGTCGGCGGGCGGCGAGCCATTGTCAGATGGCGCTGCCTCCGTCGGATTCTCTACAGAAAGACACTCGATATCGAAGATCAGCGTCGCATCCGGGGGGATGCTGTTCCGGGCGCCGTCCTTGCCATAGGCAAGGTCGGGCGGAACCACGAGCCGCCGACGCTCGCCGACGCCCATGCCCTGCACGCCCGCGTCGAAGCCCTTGATCGGGGTCCCCGGAACCGCCGACCGGAACGGAACGCGCCCCTCCTTGCGGGAGGATTCGACCAGCGTCCCATCCGCGAGCCAGAAGGAGAAGTGGCAGACCAGCGTGCCGCCCGGCGCGAGCCGGGGACCGGCCGGGTCGGCGGGTGGGACAAGGTTGATGATCGTCAGGCCGTCGTCTCGCTTCGTCGCCGCCGCCTCCGGGGTTGTGCGCACAAACGCGATACCCGGGTCAGCCGCGGGACCCCAGACCTGGGTTCCGGACGCATCAAAGCCGCGGTCGCAGATGACCACCCGGCTCGCCCCTGCGCCCCCCCCGCTCCCCCCATCGGTCACCTCCATACGGCTGGTCATTTCGACAGCGCCGGACTTGATCGTCGGGTAGGCGATTCCGGTTGACGCAACGGTCGGGGCACCCGAAGTCTTCGGGGGCGTGATGGCCAGATCGAGGTTTGGGCTAAGGCTGCTCACGGCGATCGGGGGGAACGCCGCGGGCTGGGCCCACATGCCGACGAGGGCGTCCTTGAGCGTCGAGGAGCCGGCGAGGTCAAAGACCCTTAGCGTAGGGACGCCGCGCTTGGTGAACTCCTGCATGATCCCCTGCCGGAACGGCGCCCAGGGGGAATCGGCACGGGCGACCTCGAAGTAGAGGGCGCCGGGGAGGCCCTCGATGGCGACCGGGGCGATGTGCAGCATCAGCGCCGGGTCGTTTCCCTCGGACTTGAAGGAGCCGATCAAGCGCGTCGCCAGGGTCGCGGGCTCGGAACGCCCAGACGCCGGGCGGTCGTCGATTGATGAGGGGCCGACGAGCCGGATCTCCTCCGCTACATCGAGCATGCGGAATGCGAACTCATCGCCCGCGGCCGCAACGACGGACAAACTGACTGCGAGGGCTGCTGCTGCGAACACGGACATTGCACGCTCCGGTGGGCCGCTCATGGCCCCGCGAATCGATGGCGAACCGACTCTGTCAGGGTAGAACCGCCCGGGAGAGCCGGCTCTTCCAGCAAGCGAGAAGGACCGGGATCAGGCCATCTCGGGGTACAACTTCTGGACCACGGCGATCAGGTCCTTGACGTGGCTGATCGACTCGTTCATGAACTTCTGCTCGGTCTCGTCGAGCTTGAAGGTGATGATCTTCTCGACGCCCTTGGCGCCCAGCACGCAGGGGACTCCGACGAACATGCCCTTGCCGCGCTGGCCGGGGGCGGCGCCGAACTCGTCCTCGCAGTAGGCGGCGGAGGCGATGACCCGCTTCTTGTCGCGGACGATCGCCTCGACCATCTCGACCGTGCCCGCAGAGGGGGCGTACCACGCGCTGGTGCCCATGAGTTTGACCACCTCGCCGCCGCCGGCCTTGGCTCTCTCGACGCAGGCGTTGATCTTCTCGGCGCTCAGCAACTGGGAGATCGGGATGCCGTTGACGCTGGTGCGGCTGGGCAGCGGGACCATGTCGTCGCCGTGGCCACCCAGGAGCAGGCCCTGGATGTCCTCGATGCTGACGCCCAGCTCCCACGCCAGGAAGGTCTTGTACCGGGCGACGTCGAGGGCGCCGGCCTGGCCCATTACGCGCGCGGCGGGGAAGCCGGTGACCTTCCACGCGACGTAGACCATGGCGTCCAGCGGGTTGGAGACGACGATGATGATCGCGTTCGGGGCGTACTTCTTGACGTTCTCGGCGACGTTCTTGACGATACCCGCGTTGACCTGCACGAGGTCGTCGCGGCTCATGCCGGGCTTGCGGGGCAGGCCGGCGGTGATCACGACCACGTCGGAATCGGCGATGTCGGCGTAGTCAAAGGTGCCGGTGATGCGGGCGTCGAAGTTCTCGACCGGGCCGCAGCAGGCCAGGTCGAGGGCCTTGCCGCGGGGCATGTGGAGTTCGGGCTTGTCCTTGTTGGGGATGTCCAGCAGGACGACGTCGCCGAGTTCCTTCATGGCGATGGACCGGGCGCACTCGCCGCCGATGTTGCCTGCCCCGATGACGCTGATCTTCGCGCGACGCATGGCCATGAGACCGTTCCTTTCCGGGTGAAACCCGCCGGTTCCGGGGCGGGGGAGCGGATGGTAGGGGCGGGGCGCGGACTGGTGAAGTTCTCTGCGGGAGGCGCGGCTGGATTGGCTTTGGGGCCTGTACGGGTGCGTGCCGGGCGTGCGCTCAGCACCCGTTCGTCAGGGCGTTGAGCCAGGCCGCAACGAACGCCGCGATGTCGGTCGGGGTGACCGTTCCGTCTCGATCGAAATCGCCGGCGAGCGTTCCGTTCGCGAGGCTGTCGAGCCACGTCGCGATGAAGACCGCGATGTCCGCGGGCGCGACGGTCCCATTGCAGTCCGCGTCGGCGGGGCAATAGGCCATCGTGGCCGGGGCGGTTGTGGTTGGGCCACAGGCGTTGGTCAGTGTGCAGGTGTAAGCGCCGGCGTCGGCCGGCCCGGAGTTCGAGATGGTGAGCGTCGTGGACCACGAGTAGGGGTTGGCCGTGAGTTGCTGAACGGCGATGGCGAGTGTCGAGCCCGTGCCGGTCGGGCCGGCGCTCAGAGGAACCCCGTTGCGCCGCCACAGGACCGCTGGCGCCTGTGACTGAGACGTCGGGCCGGTGCGCGCGGTGAGCACAACGGGTGATTGGCTGCACAGCGTGCCGGACTCGGGCGGTGCAGCAACTGCCGGTGGACCAATGGCGACGACCTGCGCCGGGCCGATGATCGTGGCCGACGATCCGCAGCCATCAACGAACTGGACGTCGTAGTTCCCTGAGTCGGACGGTTGGGCATTCGAGACTCGCAGCGCCGGGCTCAGGGCGCCCGAGACGATCGAACCCGAGCCGGTGGGACCATCGGCCAGCGGCAACCCGTTCTTGCGCCAGCGATAGGAACCCGCGACACGCACCGCGACGCCGTCGACCGCGAGCACCAGGGTCTGCCCTGTGCAGGAGGCGCTTCCCGCGCTAATCGATGGTTCTCCCGAGGGATGATCCCGTAAGTAGATAATGTCGCTCGGAGAGAGAACCCCGCGATAGATCCGGATCTCGTCGTAGTCACCACGGAGATACTCGGAGGGAGATTGAACCTGATTGAACCTCCCGAACCTGAGCGGCTGGCCATGAGCACCGAGCGGACCCGTGGCGGGCGTTGTGCTGGCGAGAACGCCGTTGATGTACACCTTGATTGCCTGACCGTCGTACACAGCGACGAGCTGGGACCACTGTGACGTCGTCGCCCTCGCTGCCGGATAGGAAGCCCCGGTCTGGAGTGAACCACCGATATCGGCGGACATCCGCACGTTCCCTGGAATGAGCAGCACTCGTGGTCCGGCGATGCCGAGGTGGTATTGGTAGTAGGGCGGCACAAACGCGCCGCCGATGCCCTTGTCAATGATCGGATCGTCACTGGTACCGACCGTGTCGAAGAAGGGCCGAAACCAAGCACAGAGACTGATCGAATCGACAGGGTTGAGCGATGGCGCATCAGGAACCATGACTGACCCGATGCCCTCGAGTCGCAGCGCCAAGCCCGAGACGCCGGGAACGAACAAGATGTCGCCAAGGAGCGTGCCGTGGTTGCCCGCACCGGAGCGGTCTTGCGCATCGCCCTCGAACGACCACAGGCCCACCAGTTGCCGCGGGTTGCACTCGGCGCCGAACACGGTCAACTGGGCCTGAGCGCTCACCACAGATCCGCACGGGTTCGCCACCCGGCAGTTGTAGTAGCCCTCGTCGGTGTCTGAGACGCTGGTGATGGTCAGGGTGCTGCCGCTGATGGCGATCGAGGAGCCAAACCCCGTCGGGCCGGCCACGACCGGAATCCCGTTGCGATACCACTCGGGGAACGTCACACCAAAGCCGCTCGCTGCAACGGTCAGCGAAACGTCGCTCCCGAACTGGGCGTTCGTCGGCTGGGGCTGGGAGGTAATCACGGGCAGCCCAGCGGGCTGCTGCAGGTCCGCCTCGACCTGCGCGGCGAGGTATGAACCCCCGCCGCGGTTGATGAGTTGAACCGCCAGGATCACGTTGGTCGTAACGAGGGACTGAGGAACCGCGAACACCAGTTGGCCGGCGACGGGGCAGGTATCGGAGGTTTGAAGCCCTCCAGAGATGTCGACGCCGTTCCACCAGACCTGGACATCGTTGTCGATCGCGACGCGGACGCGGACGTTGGTAGCGCCGCATGGAACGGTGAACCGCTTGCGAAACAGACCACCGGTAGCAAACGGCATCGGGCTCTGAACCGGGAACGGTGGTATGCACTCGCCGCCGACATACCCGCCGAACGGCTGGCTTTGCTGCAGCCACGATGAGTCGTCGAAGACGCTCGTGCTGGGGCTCATCCAGTTTTCGGTGCTGGTCGTGCCCGGGTAGGTCCGCCAGAGGCTCTGCTCAAACGGGACCAGAACCTGGTCGGGCTGGGCCACAACCCGGCTGGCGAGAACCGCGGTGACCACCAGGGCGACTGTGGCCAGAAGTGAGAATCGCAGACCGAGCGAGGTTCTCATGTTCTGTGCTCCAATCTTCATTGTATCCAAAGGCGGCCAGATGCATACACCTTGGGAGGCGACGCGGCCGGCTTCTGGCCGATCTCGGAAGGCGGTGCCGGGCCTCCACGCCGCGGGGTCGGGTGCCCAAGACGCGGTTGGCGGGAGGGCACCGGCCGGGGTACGATTCGCTCCGAGTGATTCGCCGGAAAGGTGGCCGAGAGGCTGAAGGCGACGGTTTGCTAAACCGTTATACGGACTAATACCCGTATCGGGGGTTCGAATCCCCCCCTTTCCGCTTGTCTGTGAACGCCGCGTGTGGGCGGCCCGCTCTGGGCCGCGGCAGGCCGCCTGGGGCCTACGCTGCAGGACCGAATCGGGGAGGGTCGGGCGGGTAGCTCAGTTGGCTAGAGCATTCGCCTTACACGCGAAGGGTCCGGGGTTCGAATCCCCGCCTGCCCATTGGGAGCGCAGCCGCGGGGCCCGGGCCGCCGGCGCGACCATCGACGATTCATGAACCTCCTCGACGCCGCGTACGCACTCGGAGCCGCCGTCGCCGCCCCGTGGTGGATGCGCAAGGCCCGCGGCGACTGGCCAGCCCGGTTCGGACGGACCGATGCACTCGGGCTGCCCCCGGGGGGACGCAAGCGGGTGCTGGTGCACGCGGTCTCGGTTGGGGAGGTGAATGCCATCCGGGAACTCGTGCCGGAACTGGCCCGGCGGGGTGTGGAGGTGGTCGTGTCGGTGGGGACCGATACGGGGATTGCCCGGGCTCGCGAGCTGTTTGCGGGGGCCGGAAGCGGGCAGCAGGGGCGGCTGGCGCGGGTGGTGAGGTATCCGGTGGATTTCAGCCGGGCGGTACGGCGGTTTCTGGATGCCGTCCGTCCGGACGCTGTGGCATTGGTTGAGCTCGAGGTCTGGCCGAACTTTGTTGGCGAGTGCCGGCGGCGGGGCGTGCCGGTGTGCGTCATTAACGGACGGCTGAGCGAGCGGTCGTTCCGCGGCTACAAGCGCGTGCGGGCGTTCATCGGGCGTTCGTTCCGCTCGCTGGCGCGGGTCGGGGTGCAGGACGAGGCGTACCGGGATCGGTTTGTTGCGATGGGCGTGCCGACGGATCGGTGCGTCGTGACGGGATCGATGAAGTGGGACGCGGCGGCGATCGCGGATCGTGTGCCCGGCGCCGATGAGCTTGCCGCGGCGATGGGGATCAACCGCTCGCGGCCGTTGATCGTGGCCGGGAGCACGGGGCCGCTGGGAGCCGGATCGGGCGGGGACTCTGGCGAGGGTGGGGAAGAGGCGATGCTGCACCGTGCGTGCCCGGCGGGGGTGCAGTTGCTGTGCGCACCGCGGAAGCCGGAGCGGTTTGACGCCGCGAGGCACGCGATGCCGGGTTGCACGGTCCGGTCGTACGGCGAGGGGAAGGCGGTTGTGGTTGAGAGGGGTGCGGCGGGAAGCGACCGATTCCTGCTCGCGACGATCGGCGAGTTGCGGGCGGCCTACTCGCTGGCGGACGTCGTGGTGGTCGGTCGGTCGTTCGGCGACCTGTATGGATCGGACCCGATCGAGCCGGTCTCCTTGGGGAAGGCGGTGGTCATCGGGCCGGCGGTAAAGGACTTTGAGTCGATCGTGGGCGAGTTGGAGCGGGCGGGCGGCATCGTGCGGGCGACGATCGCGGATCTGGGCGCCACGCTCAATGAGCTGCTGAACGACCCGCCTCGACGGCGGGAGTTGGCGGAACGCGGGCGAGGGTGCATCCGGTCGCACCAAGGGGCGACACTGCGGCATGCGGACCTGATCATGGCGGTGCTCAAGGCGGGGCCTGGGGTTCGCGTACAGCCGGTTGATCCGGAGGCCCACTGAGTCCTGGTACCGGCGCATGAAAAAGGGCCGGCGCGAATGCCGGCCCTTCGAGTGAACTGGGTGGGAGGACGTGACCTCGTGGTCAGGCCTTCTTGCCCTTCTCGCTTTTCTCGCCCTTGGCGGGCTTCTCCGCCTTGGGTTCCTTGGCGGCGGGGGCCTCGTCCTTGGACTTCTTGGACTTCTTCTTCTCCCCGGCCTCGGCGTCGGCCGCGGCCTCCGGCGGGGTTTCGCCCGCGGCGGCGGCGTCCTCGGCGGGCTCGTCGTCATCGCGGAGGTCGAGCTTGCGGTCCGGCTTGACGTCGAGCTTCACGGTGGCCTCGAGGTCGGAGGCGAACTTCACGTGCACCTCGTACTGGCCGACGCGCTTGACAGCGTGGGAGAGGCGGACATCGCGCGGCTTGACGGCGAACCCTCGCTCGCCGAGGGCGGTCGCGAGCTCGCCCTGGGTGATGCCGCCGTACAGGATGCCCATGTCGTTGCACGAGCGGATGAGTTCGAGGAGATAACCGTCGAGCTTCTGCACAAGGGCCTCGCGGCTCTTGCGGAGCTCGGCGAGCTGGCGCTCGGCTTCGGCACGCTTGCCGGCGAGCTCCTTGACCTTGTCCTCGCTGGGCTCGGTCGCGAAGCCGCGGGGGAGCAGGAAGTTCCGGGCGTAGCCGGTGCGGACCTTGACGACGTCGCCGACGATACCGAGGGCCTCGACGCTCTCGGTGAGGAGCAGTTCAACGTTCTTTGGCATGATTCGCTGTCCTTTCGTTCAGGAAAGTTGAGGAGCCCGCACCAGCGGACCCCAGCGTTGGAACCGGGATGAATCGGGCGGAGAGCATAGGGCGCCACGACCCGGGGCAGGCCGGGCTCGGGCGAGGAGAGGGTCAGAACGGGATGTCGTCCTCCTGGATCGGCTCGTAGCCGCCGCCGGAGGGATTCGGGGCCGAGCGCGCCGCGGAGCCTGAGCGGGCCGAGGCGGCGCCGCCCCCGTCTTCGGCGTTTCCGCCGCCGCCGCCACCACCGCCGCCCTTGGAATCGATGAACTGGAAGTTCTCGATGACGACCTTGAGCTTGGAGCGGTTGTTGCCCTCCTGGTCCTTCCACTGGTCAAGCCGAAGGTGCCCCTCGATGAAGACAGGGCGGCCCTTGGAGAGGTACTTGCTCATGGTTTCGGCGGTCTTGCCCCAGGCGTCGCAGTCGACGAACGTGACCTCTTCCTTCTGCTGGCCGTCAGCGGTGCGGTAGCGGCGGTTGACGGCGATGCCGATCGTCGCGACGGCCTGGTTGTTGGGGGTGTGACGCAGCTCGATGTCGCGCGTCACGTTTCCCATGAGCATCACCTTGTTGTAGCTGGCCATGATGTCGCTCCGGAGAGAAAACCACGTGTTCAGGACGGCGCCGACGTTGCCGCCGGCACGATAGTGTACGTATTTTGTTCGCACAACGCGAGGGGCCGTCGGCGATTGCCGGCTCAGGCGTTCTCGATCTCGCCGTCGGCGGTGACCGCCGCGGGGGCGGGCGTATCGCCCTCGGGACGGGCCGGGCGCTCGGCGCGGAGCCGGGCCTCGACCTCGATCTCCTTCTGGCCGTCGGCGGCCTGCATCTCTTCGAGGGTCATGTGGTCGCAGCGGATGATGAGGTTCCGCATGACCTTCTCGGAGAGGTTGAAGGCCCGCTCGAGCTGGCCCATGTTCTTGGCCGGGCAGGAGAAGTAGGCGAGGATGTACACGCCGCGCTTCTGCTTATCGATCTCGTAGGCGAGGCGCCGCTCGTCCCACTTGCGCATCGCGATGATCTTGGCCTCGGCGCGGTCGAGGACCTCGCGGATGTGGGCGACGGCGCCGCTCAGGTCGGCCGCGACGCCCTGACTGAGCAAGAAGAGCCCTTCGTAGTTGTACGTCCGCATCTCTGCCATGTGCATCTGCCTTTCGTGTGTCTCGGGTGGAATCCGATGGGTGTAAACGTGGGACTGGACTGGCCTAGGCCGCGCCGGACTGCTCCTGCGCGGGAGGGGCCGAGGGCTTGGCCCGGGTGTTGAACCTGTTCATCGCCGCGACGACGCCCTCCGAGACGAAGATCTCGGCGGCGTCCGCGGCCTTGTCGAGAGCCGGAGCGAGGGCCGACTCCTGCTCGGTGGTAAAGCGCCCAAGGACGTAATCGTGCAGCGACATCGGCGGGGGTGGCGGATCGATACCGATCCGGCACCGCACGTACGCGTCGCCGCCCAGGGCCCGCTGGATGTCCGCGAGCCCGTTGTGGCCGCCGGGGCCGCCGTCGGGGCGGACGCGGATCGAGCCGAGCGGGATCGCGGAATCGTCGACCATCACGAAGATGTCGGCGAGCGGGTTGACCTTGAAGAACCCGGCGGCCTGCGCGACGCTGGAGCCGGAGCGGTTCATGAACGTCGTCGGCTTCATGAGCAGGCACTTCTCGCCACGGATCGGCGCCTCGAGCACGCTCGCCTCGAAGCGGGCGCGCGGGGTTGCGCCGGCGGCGTGCCGGCGCGCGAGGCGGTCGAGCGCCATGAAGCCCGCGTTGTGGCGGGTGCGCTCGTACTCCGAACCGGGATTGCCCAGGCCGACGATCAGTTTCATGGCTACTTCTTCTTCTCTTCCTTCTTGGGGGCATCCTTGCCGGGGGCGGCCTTGGCGCCTGGCTTCGCCTCCTCGCCCTCGGCGGGCTTCTTGGCGGTGAGGACGACGGGCTCGGCGGCCCCGGCCTCGACGGCGGCGGCCTCCGTCTTCTCCTCGATGGCCTTCTGGATGACGATCTGGGCGACGATCGCGTGGACGTCGGTGATCAGTCGCATCCCCTCGGCGGGGAGCTTGACGTCGCCCGCGGTGATGGAGTGGCCGGCCTCGAGCTCGGCCACGCTGACATCGATGCCGTCGGGCATGTCGACCAGGCGGCACTCGATCTCGATCTCGGCGGTCGGGTGCATCATGATGGCGCCCGCCTCCTTGAGGCCCTTGGCGTCGCCGATGAGGTTGATGTGCACCTTGACCTTCACCAGTTCGTTGAGGTCAACGCGGGCGAAGTCGGCGTGAACGATATTGGTGCCCAGGTGGTCGAACTGCAGCTCCTTGAGCAGGACGATCTGCCCCTCGTCCATGTCGGAGTGGCCCGGGAAATCGAGCTTGAAGACCTTCTCGCCGCGGTGGATGTGGGTGATGGCCTCCTTGGCGTCGACGGCGATGGCGATCGGCGGACGGCCGTGGCCGTAGACGTTGGCGGGGAGTTTGCCGGCGGTGCGGAACCGCTTGGCGTACCGGCTGCCGACGCGGTCACGCTTCGACGCGACAAGGGTTGGTTGCTTCTCGTGCATGGCTTGGTTGCTCCTGTCTTTTCTCCGCTCGCTCAGAGCGTTGCTTGTGCTTCAGACTGACTGGTTTACCGCTTGGCGCCCGCGGTCTTCTTGAACAGGGCGCTGATGGACATGTTGTGGTGGATCCGGTGCACCGCCTCGGCGAGCAGCTTGCCGACGCAGAGCTCGACGATCTTGCCCTTCAGGGGGGCGGCCCGCTCGCCGATGGGGATGGTGTTGGTAACTACGATTTTCGAGATGGGCGCCTCGGCGAGCCGCTGCATGGCCAGGCCGACGAGCACCGGGTGGGTGGCGGCGGCGATGACGTCACGGGCCCCGTTGTCGATCACCACCCGGGCGGCTTCGCACACGGTGCCGGCGGTGGTGATCATGTCGTCGAACATGAGCACGGTCTTGCCCCGCACGGTGCCGATCAGGTTCTCGGTCACGACGTTGGAGCCCGAGACGCGGCGCTTGTTGATGATCGCCAGGTCGCCGCCGAGCAGGTTCGCGAACGACTCGGCGACCTTCACGTTGCCGACATCGGGGCTGACCAGGCACAGGTCGCCGAGTTGATCCCGGATCGAGCTGAAATACTCGTAGAACACCGGCGTCGCGCTGAGGTGGTCGACCGGAAGATCGAAGAAGCCCTGAAGCTGCGCGGCGTGCAGGTCGATCGCCAGCACGCGGTCGGCGTGGCCCGCGGTGATGAGGTTGGCCACGAGTTTCGCGGTGATCGGAACCCGTCCCTCGTCCTTGCGGTCCTGCCGGGCGTAGCCGAAGTACGGCGTGACCACCGTGACCCGGCGCGCGGACGCGCGGCGGAGGCAGTCGAGGAAGATCAGCAGTTCCATCACGTTCTCGTTCACGGGCATCCCCGTGGAGAGAAGGACGAAACAGTCGCGGCCGCGCACATCCTCTTCGAGCTTGACGATCAGTTCGCCGTCGGGAAAGGCCTCGGTTCGGGCCTGGCCCAGCGGGAGGTCGAGGACATTGCACACGCGCGTCGCCAGGTCGATGCTGTGGCGCCCGGCGAAGATCTTCATGGAGTTCGCGTCTTCGCGGCTCATGGCGCCCCCTTTGCGGCCGGCGCAGGACGCCGGGCCATATAGATTGCGTCGACCTCGGCGAGTTGCTCGGGCGTGTTGATCGAGAGCACATCCTCGGGCGGCACGGCGTCGATCACCTCGACGCGGGCGCCCGCGGCGAGCAGCATCTCGGGAACGTCCGTGATGTAGTACTCGCCGGAGGCCTCGTTGCGCTTGACCCTCGCGAGGGTCTCGAACATCGCCCGTGCGTCCATGCAGTAGTACGACGGATTAACCTCGCGGACCCGCAGCTGCTCCGGGGTGCAGTTCTTCTGCTCGACGATCGCGACAAACCGGCCGCGGCTGGGACCGCCGTCGGGCGCCAGCAGGGGATCGCGGACGATCCGGCCGTAGCCGGTCGGATCGGCAATCACGCTGGTCGCCAGCGCGGCCGCCGAACCGGTCGATCGGTGCCGATCCCGCAGCGATCGGAGCGTCTGGGCGCGGATGAGCGGCCCGTCGCCGGCGAGGACGAAGACGTCGTGCCCTGCCTGTGCCTTTTCCGTCGTGAACAGCGGCTCGGCGCACCGCACCGCGTGCCCGGTGCCGAGCTGCTCGTCCTGCACCGCGAACTCCACGCCGGCGTTGCGCAGCGCGGGATCGTTCGCGATCGCCTCTCGGACCAGTTCCTGCTTGTACCCCACCACCAGCACAATCCTCGAGCACCCCGCGGCGAGGCAGGCGTCGACCACCGCGCACACCATCGGCCGGCCGCCGATCGGATGAACGACCTTCGGGAGGTCGGACTTCATCCGAGTCCCCTTCCCGGCCGCGAGGATGATCGCGGCGGGAGCGGAGGCAGCGGGCTTGGAATGTGAGGGTGCGTGGGTCATCGCCCGAGCGTCGGGCGGCATGTCGGGAGATGGGACGGCTGAGGCGGCAGAGGAACTGGCCGACCAGGATTCGAACCTGGACAAACAGAACCAAAATCTGTCGTGCTACCGTTACACCATCGGCCAGAATGTCAGCCGCGGGTTGGACGCGTCCTCCTGCTTGGGTTGCTTGGGGAGCAACCAGGGTGCAAAACCGCCGTCCCGCGGTTCCGCACCAGCCGGCGAGGTGTCAGCCGGCAAAGCGGAGTCCGCGGCCATGTCCGCCCGGGAATGCCCGAGCGGGAGAGCAGGACCTTCCATCAGCCGCGACAGAAAGGCCCCTGATCGCGCCTCGGCCCGGAGGGCGTCCGTCGCGATCGGCTCCAAGTGAACGGGCAATGGTAGAAGACGGCGCCCGCGAGTCAATCCGCCGTTTCGGGAGGCGGATCGGCCGGAGGCTCCGTTCCGGGCAGAGAATCGGCGTCGGCGGGCGGTTCACCCTCTTCGGCGCGGATCGCGGCGGCGGAGATCACGTCGTAGCAGGTCGCCAGGAGGCCCACGAGGGGAAACCGTGCGGCCGCCGCCTCGAACGGGCTGGGGCCGAGGCGACGCAGGAGCGGGTGTGAGACTTCGGGGGGGCCGATCGGCAGTTCCAGCGAGGCCAACTCGGGCCCGATCGTCCAGAAGTGATCGATCGACTGTTCCAGCGGCGTGCCGGCCTGGTCGCTGATTCCCGGGATATGCGGCACGTACAGGGGTACATCGCCGGTGAGGCCACCTAGCCCCGCCCCGGCGGCGCCAGCCTTGGCCTGGGTGGCGGCCCGGCGGTGGCGGAGTCGCTCGAGCATGTCCTCGCCGTTCTGGCCGCGGAGCAGGAAGATCAGGAACGGATCGGCGGCGAGTCTGTCGGCGATGAGGGCCATGACGCAGCAGGCGTGCTTGCACCAGCCGGCTTCGCCCGCCGCACTCGTGCGGGAAACATCGCAGGTGCACGAGACGGCGCAGTCGCTCGACGCGACGGGGAACAGCTTGAGCCCGAGGGGGATGAAGACGTCTTCGATACCCGAGGGGAGTTCCCCGCTGAGCAGGGAGGCGGCGTACCTCGCCTGCTCGGCCATGGCGGTGATGACCTGCTCCCACTGCTCGGGCGAGAAGGTCGGGAGGCGGATGGCGACGTCGTACGCGTTGGGCATCCGGCCCTGGACCCGGGCGACGATCGACCCGGGCTGGGCGTCCAGCCGGCGGGTCTGGCCCAGGCGGGCGTATTCGAGCCCCTCGGCCAGTTGCGGCGGAGGTGCGACCTGTTCGATCAGCCGCATCCACCGCTGCGAGGCCCACGCGGTCTGGTCCGGGCCCTCCTTGGATCGGAGCTTGACACCGTTGGTGACGCGCCGGGGCTTGGCGGTCGGCTTCTGCGGCCTGGGATAGAAGCGTGGATCGGTCATCCGGGGCCCTCCCCGGCTTCGCCGACCTCGACCGTGGCGGGCTCGCCGACGGCGTCGGGCCGCAGCGTGAGCAGTTCGCGCAGGCGTGCGGTGCTCAGTTCGGTGAGCCACCGCTCGCCCGACCCGATGACCTGATCGGCCAGGTCCGTCTTCTCCTGGATCATCTGGTCGATCCGCTCCTCCAGCGTTCCGGCCACGACGAACTTGTGGACCTGCACGGAGCGGGTCTGTCCGATGCGGTAGGCGCGGTCGGTGGCCTGGGACTCCACTGCGGGGTTCCACCATCGGTCAAAGTGGAAGACGTGGTTCGCGGCGGTGAGGTTGAGGCCGAGCCCTCCGGCCTTGAGGCTGAGCACGAAGATCGGGCACGCGGGATCGCCGGACTGGAAGCGGCGGATCATCGCCTCGCGGGCCGCGGCGGGGGTGCCGCCGTGGAGCAGGAGCACCTCGCGGTCGAGGTCGTGCCTGAGCATCGAGGCGAGCAGCAGGCCCATCTGCCGGAACTGTGTGAAGACGAGGGCGCGATCGCCGGAATCGACCACCTCGCCGAGCATCTCGACCAGTCGCTGCGACTTGCCCGAGCGCTCGGCCTTGGGGGGTTGCCCGCCGTCGGCCTCGGAGCCGCTGGTTTCCTTGTAGAACTGGGCGGGGTGGTTGCAGATCTGCTTGAGCTTGATGAGCCCCGCGAGGACAAGGCCGCGCCGCTGCATCCCCTCGGCCCGGTCGGCCGCCGAGAGCATGTCGTTGACGCAGGTCTTGTACAGCGAGGCCTGCTCGGGGGTGAGGTAGCAGTACTCGCGGCTCTCGATCTTCTCGGGCAGATCGGAGATGACGCTCGAATCCGTCTTGAGCCGGCGGAGGACGAACGGGCGGACGAGCTGCCGAAGCTGCTCGCTGCGGCGAGAGTCGTGGTACCGCTCGATGGGAACGGCGAACCGGGAACGGAACTCCCCCGCGGCGCCGAGGTGACCGGGGTTGAGGAAGTCCATGATGGACCACAGCTCGCTGAGGCGGTTCTCGACCGGGGTGCCGGTGAGCGCGACGCGCCGCTCCGAGGGGATCGACCTGATCGCCTGGGTCTGCTTGGCGCCCGGGTTCTTGATGTTCTGCGCTTCGTCGAGGGCGACTCGGTTCCACGGGATGAGCGAGAGTTGCTCGCGGTCGCGGTGCGCGAGGGCGTAGGTCGTGATGACGAGGTCGGACCCGCGGGCCTCGTTCACCATGGCATCGCCCCCCAGCCGCTCCATGCCGTGGTGCACCATGACGCGAAGCGTCGGCGTGAACCGCCGGGCCTCGTGGACCCAGTTGCCGACCACCGACATCGGCGCGACGAGCAGCGTGGGGCCGACCGACCCTTCGCTCCCCTCGGGCCGGCCCATCCGCTCGAACGCGAGCAAGGCGAGGAGCTGGATGGTCTTGCCCAGGCCCATGTCGTCCGCCAGGCAGGCGCCGAGCCCGAAGCGGTCGAGGAACGCGAGCCAGGACAGGCCCTTGACCTGGTACGGGCGGAGCAGCCCGACGAACCCCTCGGGCGTCTGAAGCACCGGCATCGCCTCGCCCGAGCCCTCGCCGCCGAAGACCCTGGCCACCCACCCCGTGGCGTCCATGCCGGTGATGGGCAGGCCGGTCTGTCGCTGATCCGATGCGTACGCGAGGCGGAGCAACTGGCTGACGGGCATCTGGCCGCCGGGGTTCTTTCCGAGGAAGTCCATCGCGGCACGGATGTCGTCGGGGCGCACCTCAACCCAGCGGCCGTGCAGCCGGACCAGTGGCGAGTGCTGGGCCGCGAGCTTCTGGAACTGCTCGAGCGTGAGGACGACATCGCCGATGGCCAGTTGCCAGCGGTAGTTGACGAGCGAGCGGAGTCCAAGACGGGCCGTCGCCGCGTGCGAAGCGCCGGGTGACGCGAACTCGGCATCGAGATCGATGTCCTCGCTCTCAACCTGCAGGCGCGCCCCGACCCGGATCGTCGGCTGGTCCCACCAGGCGGGCGCCTCGACCTCGATTCCCTGTTCGAGCAGGATCGGGCGGACCTCGCGCAGGAAGCGGTAGGCCTCGCTCGTCGTCAGCTCCAGCTTCGTGGGCTGCGCATCGCCCAGCGCGGACTCCAGCTTCTTGTACAGACGGGCCGCGCGCCCGAGTTCGGCCAGCAGCACATCGTGCGGCTGCTCGATCCGCTCCCCCCCCACTGTCACCGCGCCGCCGGGGAGAAGCCAGATGTCCGATGCGTCGATAATCACCCGCGGCGAGCGCACCGCCTGAAGATTGAACCAGATGGTCCACACCAGCGAGTCATCGGGAGCGACCAGATCGCCTATGGGACCGACTTCCAGCGGTTCGGTGAGCCGCAGCAGCAGCCGCCACTGCGCGGTGACGCCCCGGTCCTCCAGCGACGAGATCCACCGGTGCACCCGTCGCACCAGTTCGCCTCGCATCACCAGCCCCGCGGGCACATCGTCGCCGGGCCCGAGCAGGCCCTGGAGCCAGGAGACGTGGGCGTCCTTGGTAGGATCCCGCCCGTCGATGGCGTCGGCCATCGTGTCGCGGATGAGCACATCGCGGCAGAGGGCGTCGGTCATGACGAGCAGGAAATCGCCGATGATCCCCCAGGCGTCGTGGTTGCGGGCATCGACCACGGCGCGGCAGATCGGGGGCATGGACGAGAGCAGGTGGTCCACCCGCTCGACCGTCGGACCATCCGCGAGCCACGGCTGCCATACGCCGCGGACCTCGCCGCTCGCGACCTGCATCAACGAGGGGACAAACCGCTGCTGGGCGAGGAGGTGCCGGGCGAGGCGGGCGCCCGCGGCGAAGAACCGGATCCCCGGCCCGATCCCGACGTGGCCGCGTTCCCCCGCTCCGTCGAACCCGACTCCGATCTCGTCCAGACGCTCCAGAAGCCACGCGGCGACCACGGGCGGAAGAGCGACCGACGGTACACCGAACACCTCAAGGGTCGCGGCGGCGTCGCTCCCCGACGTTGCGCCCGCCGCGTGGGCCATGCTTGGGCTGGCCAGCGGCGTGCTCTCGCGGGCGGGAAGCCGCAAGCGGAGGAGGGAGGGCTCGGCGGCTGAATCGCCGCCCGACATGTGTCGGACGATCTCACCGAGAAGTTCGGGCCTGACGGCGAGCGGGTGCAGGGGCGCATCTGTCGCACCGGCCTCGGCGCGGTCGGCCGGGCTCGAAGCCTCGCCCCACAGGTGAAGGCTCCCTTCCGTCCAGACCGCGTGGAGCACCAAGGGACCGGTCGCCGCCCGATCGGGAATGAGGGCGCGGGGACTTGAACCCCGGACCAACGGATTAAAAGTCCGCTGCTCTACCAACTGAGCTACGCCCTCTCGTTGCCGCCGGAGCTGCCGGCGTGGTGATCCGTGGAAAGCCCCAATCATAGGTAGCCCGCGCGGGCAGGAGGCTCGGCACGGGCGAATGAAAAAGCGGGCGGACCAATGGTCCGCCCGCTGGGAGGGGTTGGATCGACCGATCAGGCGATCGCCGGTGCGATGCTGCCCAGGGCTGTCCCGAGCGTTCCGAAGCCGCTGCCGAAGAACGCGTCAAAATGCCCGGTGTAGACGACGACCGGGGTGGGGGAGGCAACTCGGATGCTGTAGAACAGGTCCCGCGTCGCTCTCGCTCCGGTGATGAGCGAGTGGACATCGATGTCGTTCGCGGCCCGTGCCACGATCTGCTTACGGACCGTGATTGATCCCGCCGCGATCGCCGGCAGGTTGCCCAGGGCGGGCACCTCGGCGAAGTCGAGCGTGATCTCGACGGTCGCGTCCGCCGAGGTGGGATTGAAGATGCGCAAGTACTCGGTGACGGCGCTGCCGATACCGGGCTTGAAGCCATCGCCGAAGAGCCAGACCGACTGCGCCTGGTCCGTGAACCGCGTGCCCGTGGCGCTGCCGAAGGCGTAGCTGGCCATCGAGACGGTCACGGGCTGGGTGGACTCGTAGCCGACGGAGTACGGCCGGCCCGTCTTCGGGAACGAGGGCAGCTCGCCGACATTGAAGTCTGACCGCTGACCGGCCGGGACGTTGAGGGTCGTCCGGTAGGCGCTCTGGTCATCGAAGTAGAACGTAAACGTGACCGCGGACTGGGTGTTGGTCGTGTTAAGGATCGTGATGATCTCGTTCTCGGCGTTCCGGCCGATCTGCCCCTCGGGCGAGACGCCGACGGTCGATCCGGTGCTCGGCAGCCCGAGGATGCTGAACCCACCCTTGAGGGCCGGGTCAAAGTGCGAGAGCGCCGCGACGATCGGCTGCTCGGAGTCGAGCCGCATCGCGTAGCTGCCCGTCGGGATGAACGGGAGCGAGCCCAGATCCCAACCCAGTCGGCGCTGGGGACCGGCCTCCTGAATCGACACAAACTTCTGCGACGAACCTTCCAGGAAGATCGTCAGCGTCACCTTCGTCGCGATCTCGGAGGTGTTGTAGTAGACGAGGAAGTCGTTCACGCCGCTGCCCTTCGTGCCTTCGCTGAAGGTCCAGACGGTGCTGGGCTGGCTCGTGAACGCCTGCCCGGTGGCAATGCCGAAGTCATAATGGCTGAGCATCGCCCCGATCGGCAGCGAGGACTTGATCTCCAGTGCGTAGGGCGTGTCCTTCTCGACCATCGTCTCGCCGGCGGCGTACATCGCCGGCGTGCTGATGGTGATGCCGTCGCGCGAGTTGCCGGCGACGATGCCGTCGAGGAGAACCTTGGGAGCCAGGGCCGGGTTCTCGTACCGAGCGGTAACCACGACACGGACCGGCTCGGCGTGCGGGTTGGTGATCGGAACGAACGTACTGGCGCGGTCGTTCGCGTAACCCTCCGGGTAGTACAGCGAGTACGGGAGCGTCTCCGCGGCGATCGTCTCGTCGATCGGGTTCTCCACCAGGAAGCCGGTGCCCGTTCCGGTGTCGAGCGCTGCGAACTGGGCCTTGACCTCTTCGAGCGAGCCACCGGTGAAGATGAAGTACCGCAACTGCACCCGGGCACCCGGGGCGAGCGTCCCGACGTCGTACGCCAGGGCGAGCGTTGCGTCGCCCTCGACCCCGAGGTCGGTCCCGGACGGATCCGGGTCGGTCGGGTTGTCGATCACCTGCGATGCGTCCCGCACGGATCCGGCCGGCTTCGCGGCGACATACAGATCGCCCTCGTCCGGGGCCGCGGCGCCGAGACCGATCGTCAGTCCACCGGGGTACTCGTTGTTGTAGTAGCTCGCGGTGGCCAGCCGGTGCGTGGCGTTGTCGACGTTGTTCACAGTCCTCGTAAAGTCGCTGCCAAGGTTGCCGGCCTGCTGCGGACGGAAGCCCTCGACCCAGGTCACGCCCGTCAGATCGCTGAAAGTCGTGTTGACCAGCGTCAGGTCGACGACCATGAACTGACCGGCCCCGGCGAACGAGACCGCCCTGCGGACGAGCAGCCCGCCGCCCTGATCGGAACTCGGGAGCGGAGTGCGGAACAGCCCCTCGACCAGCACACGCCGATTCGAGAAGTCGGACTCATTCGAGACCTTGACCGGGACATCGCTGCCCGACGTGCCGGCGTTGCGGAACACGAACGTGTTGAATGTTGCGCCGTAGTACGACTCGATGCTCGCGAGATCGTCCTCGGGCACGAGCAGCTCGTTGCCGCCCAGGTTAATGCCCGTAGGGCCGTCGCCGCCAGCCGCGGAGCCGAACGTGCCGTCGCTCGCGATGCCGACAGTGAGGGCGTTGCCCGCGAGCAGCACCGAGCCGTCCGTCAGGCCGCCGAGGATGCTGATCTTCAGGGTGTACTCGCCGGACCCCGCGGTCGGGAGGCCGCTGCCCCCTTGGTCGGGCAGGTAGCCGAGGTTCCCCGCTCCGGAGACGCCGATGTAGTACGTCCCGGCGAAGGTCACCGGGAAGGTGATCAGCGCGGTGTTCGCGTCGGGGCGGTCATCGACCTGCAGCTGGTTGCCCTGCTGATCGAAGATCCGCAGGACCGAGTCGAGCGCATTGGCCGAGCCGTTCGAGAGCTGCGCGGGGATGGTGATGGCGGCCGTGACCGTCGACCCCGCCGGCACAACGACCCGGAACAGGTCCACATCGCGCTGGCCGTACGCCCCGTCGCCGACCGCGGCGTTGTAGGTCTTGGTGCCCGCGCCCGTGAAGCCGGTGTCCGTCGCGGTGGCGAGCGTGTCGTTGAACTCGAAGGGGCCGGAGATCGAGTTCTCCAGCGTGAACAGCAGCGCCCAGTTGAGCAGCGTGCCGTTGTTGAGCGGGCGGGTGTCGGAGATCCGCAGCGTCCACATTCCCGCGGCGGACTGGTTGTTCACATCCGCCAGAGTTCCCTCGGGGCGGAATGAACCGGTCCACGGCGCCCCCGCGTTGACGATGGAAGTGCCTGCGTTGTCGTCGAAGACCGTGTTGACAAAGCCCAGGGCGCTCGGACCGCCGCGGTTGATGACCAGTGGGATCACCCGGCCGGAGGGGGAAATCAACCGGATCTGCAGATCGCCGACGTAGCTGTGGGCGATGTTGATGCGGACGTTCAGATCCTGAACCAGACGGATATCGGGCACGAAAATCGTTGCGTTGATCTCGCCCTGCGTCGGCAGCGTGATGGCGCCGCCGATCGACGGGTATGTGGCGGTATCGGACTGCGCGGGCGTCACGCCGACGGTCAGGTTGTAGGTTCCAGTGGACTGCCCGAGGGGTCCGCTGCCGGCCGCCGAAGGCTGGTACGTTGAGTTGCCGTAGCCCGAGACACCGATGTAGTACTTGCCGCCCGCGGGGACAAAGAACTGGATGCGGCTGTCGATCCCGTCGAAGTTGTCGTTGCGCGCCAGTTCGCGGCCCGAGGCATCGAAGAGCCGCAGGAACGAGTCGAGCGTCGACGGCGACGGGAGGTTGCGGGCGGCGATGGTGATCGTCAGCAGACCGGAGCTTCCCAGCACAAGGCGGTACAGATCGACGTCTCGCGTAGGATTCGGGCCGTCGCCGATCACGGCCTCGGTGATCGTTACCGTGTTGGCGCTATTGAGGATGAGCGGCGTGGCCTGACCAATGGTGTCGTTCGGCTCATAGGGTCCCCCGCTGTTGACGATGCTGAACTCGTACTCCTGATCGTTCCCGCCGGCCGTGGTGCCGTTGAGGTAGTTGCCGGTGAAGTCCCGCAGGTAGGCGGCAAAGAGCGTGAGGCGGTACTTGTCGATCGGGAGAGACCCCGACGGGATCGTGATCGTCAGCACGGATCCGTTGAGCGACATGTCGGAAGCCGAGAAGCTGAAGAACGCGTCGTTGGCGTTGAAATCGCCGTCGCCGTTCGCTGCACGCAGCTCGACAGCCGCCGGCGTGAGGAACGCCGGGTTGAGTGCCTTGCTGAAACCGATCGTGATGGTGTCGACAGGACTGCTGGCCAGACCGGGGTTGATATCGAGCACGACAGGGCCCGGGAAGCCGATCGACCGCACGGCTTCGTTGGCGTTGATGCGGCCTCCGGTCACGGTCTTGCCCGCGAGCGAGGAGATCTGATCGACCGAGGCGTACAGCGCATTGCGCAGCCGCGTCTTGTCTGCGAAGGGAGACACAGACTTCATGAGCGCGATGACGCCGGCGGTGTACGGGGCCGAGAAGCTCGTCCCATCGATGAACTGATACCCGCCGTTGATCGCCGTGGTCAGCACTCGGACTCCGGGTGCGCCGACATCGACCGTGGTCAGGCCGTAGTTGCTGAAGTCCGCCAAGCCGTCGATGTTGTCGGTCGCCGCAACAGAGATGATGTACTCATTGTCGTACGAGGCGGGGAAGGCGCGAGTCGCGCCGTCGTTGTTGTTCCCATCATTGCCCGCGGAGGCGACGAAGAGTGCCCCGGAATCTGTAAACTCTCGGATCGCGGTCTCGGCGGCTGTGTCGAAGAAGTCGAAGTTGTCCGGCCGTAGGGCGCCGTAGCTGTTGTTGCTCGCGACAATGTCGAATCCGAACTGGGTACGCATCATCGTCAGGTAATCGAGCGCCGCGATGGTCGCGCTGTTCGGGAACGTGCCTTCGGCATCGGTCGACCCCTTGATCGGGATCATGGTGACCTGCCAGTTGATGCCGGCGACGCCGATGCCGTTGTTGCCGACCGCGCCGATTACGCCGGAGACCGCGACGCCGTGATCCTCCTGGACAGTCGCCGTCGGGTTGTTGTCGTTGTTGCCGAAATCCCAGCCGCGAACGTCGTCGATGAAGCCGTTGCCGTCGTCGTCAATGCCGTTGTTCGGGATCTCGCCAGGGTTGGTCCAGAGGTTTGCCGCGAGGTCCGGGTGCACCAGATCGATGCCGGTATCGATCACTGCGATCAAGACCTGCCTCGATCCCGTCGTGATGTTCCACGCCGAACTCGCGCTGATATCCGCGCCGGGCGTGCCCAAACCGCTGCCGGGGATGAACTGCCCGGTGTTCTGGATCGCCCATTGCTCGGCGAGCCGTGCATCGTTCGAGAGCAGCGTCGGACGGTACACCGTGTCCGGTTCCACGCCACCCAGGAACGAGAAGATACCGCCGCCCATGACCTGCGCCACGGCGGTCTCGGTTACATGGTCGTGCGTAATGAACTTCGCCCATCGTCCCCGCCCGATTCCCTCGATTTGCTCGGCCCGAACGCCGAGGGCCGCTGCGACCTGCGACGCCCGCTGCACGGGGTCGCCGTTGCGGTCGTTGAAGGTGAGGAGCCATTGGTCACGCACCACCTCCACGGTGATCCCGTGCCACGTCATGTAGCCGGTGCCGAATGGCGCCGAACTCTGCCCGGCCGCGAGGAGCACGCGGCTCTCCAGCGTCTCGAACGCCCCATCCCACATCGTCCCTTCGGCTTGCTCACGGCGCATTGACATTCTTTGGCTCCAGCTCAATTGGCTACGCGGCGGCATCGCTCGCCCTCACCCAATCGTGAGAACTCGATACCGACCCGCCACAAACTCCCGCCGGGTGGGCTGGCGAAGGCCCGGGGGGCCTCCGACTCCGGCTGGATCACAAGTCCACAGTATTCCAGCAATTAAGTCAAGTCCGGTCCGCCAGGGAGTCCGGGCTTCGGCCGAGGGCGATTGGAACCGCCGTATGCAGATTCCATTACAATCCGGTCCCCGCCGCGCCTCGGATTCGCACGGCCGCAGTTCCACGTTTCTCCACAGGTGTTCCCGAATGTCCACAAGCCGATTTGCACCATCCGTCGCTGTCCTCCTCGTCGCCGTCATCGCCGCACCGGGCTGCCACGCCGCTGCCAAGCCGACCCTGTCGGCAGGCGAGAATGGGGTGCCGACAGGAGGAGCGCCGGTTGGGTTCCCTCAGTTCCCGTCGATATCGCCGGCGGGGGATGCAATCGTTTTCTCCTGGGCGGGAGACCTGTGGTCGGCACCAACCTCGGGCCCGTCGCGCGGCGTCGCAACCCGCCTGACCGCCCACCCAGCCCTTGAGCGCCGATCGGCGTTCTCCCCCGATGGCACCCTGCTCGCGTTCGAGTCGGATCGGGAGGGGGCTAGAAACATATACCTAACAAATCTGGGGACTTCGCCATCCGGCCAGTTGCTTGCCGGACCGATCCGGCGACTGACGACCTCGGATAAACCCCAGAATTTGGCAGGATTCTCCGCCGATGGCTCCGCCGTTCTGTTCTTCAGCTCCCAGGAACCCTCGATCTACCGGGCAACACGGATGTTCAGCGTCCCGATCGCGGGAGATGCGGCCGCCGCGACCGCTCCGGTGACTCGAATCGCCGACGCGTTCGGGAGCGCCCCGCATCCGACCAAAGACGGAGCCGGGCTTATCTTCACGCGCGGTCGGTACGACTTCACCCGGCCCGCGTACCGCGGCTCGGGAGACATGGACGTCTACCGCATGACCACCGGCGCCGATGGGACTCCCTCGTTCCAGCAACTCACTACTTTCGACGGCAGCGATGGCGACGGGTTCCCGCTGCCCGACGGGTCGATGGCGTTCGTTTCTTCCCGCGACGGCCAGAACAACCTCTACGTGCTGGCCGCCGGCAAGACGGATGCGGACGCCGGAGCGTTGACCCAGGTGACGAGGTTCTCGCCGGGCGCGGCCAACGCGGCGTCGATCGGACACGGAGTGCGAGATCTCTACGTGTCTCCATCTGGCGAAGCAGTGTTCGCGGTGTGGGACACGCTGTACCGCCTTGACCTGACCAAGCCGGGGTCCGCGCCGGAAGCCATCGCGCTGGCCGCCGCGGCAGATACGGCCGATCTCGAGTTCGACCGGATGAACCTCGACAAGAAGGTGACCGAAGCGGCGCTCAGCCCGGACGGGAAAACGCTCGCCGTCGTCGCGCGAGGCGAGGTCTACGTGAGGAGTACCGAGGAGGGTCGGCCGACGCGGCGAGTGACCGAGACGCCCGGCCGTGAGCGGGAGCTGGCGTGGTCGCCCGACGGGCGGGTGCTGTACTTCACCTCGGACCAGTCCGGCCGCAATCGCGTGTACCAGGCGACGGTGTCGCTGTCGCGTGAGGATCTCGCCCCCAAGAAGGATGAGAAGGCGGAAGAGGCCAAGGACGAGGCGCCGAATGGCGATGGTCAACCCGCCGATGCGGACGCCGGTCAGGATGCGAAGCCGGCGGAGGCCGACAAGGCAAAGAAAGCCGAGAAGAAGCCCGATCACGGCAAGCGCTGGTCTGAGTCGCTGCGGTTCGCGGTTGAACCGGTGCGCACCGGCGTGCCGGAGAACGTGGACGAGCACGCCCCGCTCCCGTCGCCCGACGGCAAGAGGCTGCTGGTCACGCGAGGGCTGGGCGACCTTGTCCTGCTCGAACTTGCGGATGGCTCAACGCGGACGGTTCTTCACGGCTGGAACGATCCCGAGACGCTCTGGGTCCCCGACTCGAGGCACCTGGTCCTCTGCCGGGAGGACCTCGACTACAACAGCGACATCTGGCTCATGGACACCGTGCTCGATGAGCAGGGAGCACAGCCCGAGCCTCTCAACCTCACGAAGCATCCCGACAACGACGTGTCGCCCCGGCTCACCGCCGACGGCAAGGTGCTCTACTTCCTCTCCGAGCGATCGGGTGAGAACGACCGATTCGACGTGTGGGCGATCAACCTGGATCGGAAGCTCGACGGTCTGCGTCAGTACGAACTTGATGAGTACGTCAAGAAGGCCGCCGAAGCCGCCAAGAAGGCAAAGCCGCTCGGCGCTGCCGCCGACGAGAAGAAGGACAAGGACGCCGACAAGAGCGACAAGGCGAAGGACGAAAAACCGGCGAAGAAACCGGAGCCGCTGAAGTTCGACACGGATGATGCGTACCTGCGCGCACGGCGGGTCGTATCGATGCTGGGCAGCGAGGCTGACCTTGCGATCACTCCCGGTGGGGACCGGATCATCTTCTCGGCCGACATCGACGGAAAGCGGACGCTGGTCTCGGTCGACCACAAGGGGGAGGATCGCAAGACGATCGACACCACGAACCCATCGAACGTCACCGTGTCGCTTACCGGGGACAAGGTGGTGTACGTGAAGGCCGGATCGGCCGCAACCTCGTCGCCCTCGGGCGGCAAGGTCGAGGCGATAGCGATTGATGCGCCGGTGGTGATCGAGGTGCCGCTGCAGCAGCGGCAAAAGTTTATCGAGACCGCTCGCATCATTGGCGACCGCTTCTACCACCCGACGCTCAAGGGACTCGATTGGCCCGCCCTCAGCGAGCGGTACCTCTCGCTCGCGACGCAAACGCGGACCAGCGACGAGTTCAACCGCGTGGGCAACATGCTCTTCGGCGAACTCGATGGGTCGCACCTGGGAATCATGGGCGGACCGTCGTACTCCGCCCCTGCGCCCGCGATCGGCTTCCTGGGCATCGATGCGACGGCGGTCCCGGGCGGGTTCCGTGTCGACAAAGTGCTCGCCGACGGCCCCGCGGCACGCGAGACGTCCACCCTCCGTGTGGGAGACGTGATCACCGCGATCGACGGGGTCTCGCTGGGCGCCGCGGGGGCTCTGCCGACGACCGATCTTGGCGCAGCGCTCGTCGGCCGCGCGGGCAAGGAGACGCTGCTCGAAGTCGTCCGCACCGAACCCGGCATGAGCCCCTACGTCCTGATCACTCCTGTCTCCTCGTCTGCGAACGACGACCTGCGCTACGACGATGAGGTCCGGTCCCGCCGGCAGACCGTTTCACGCCTGTCGGACGGTAAACTCGGCTATCTGCACATCCGCGGCATGTCGGAGCCGTCGGTGCGCGAGTTCGAACGGGATCTCTTCGCCGCGGCAAACGGGAAGCAGGGCCTGATCATCGACGTCCGCGACAACGGCGGCGGCTGGACCGCCGACATCCTGCTCACGTCGCTCACCGCGCCGCGGCACGCATGGACCATGCCCCGGGGCGTCGACGCGGCCAGCGTGCCGCATGACTCGTATCCGCGTGACCGCCGCCTCATCTACGCCTACTCCAGGCCCATCTCAGTGCTGTGCAACGAGAACTCGTTCTCCAATGCCGAGATCTTCTCGCACGCCATCAAGACCACCGGACGCGGAAAGGTCGTCGGTGCGCCGACATTTGGCGGAGTCATCTCGACCGGGGCGGCAACGCTCATCGACGGCACGCTGGTCCGTACGCCCTTCAGGGGGTGGTACGTCGCATCCACCGGCGTCGACATGGAGAACAACGGAGCGCAGCCAGACATCATCGTTCTGCAGACACCCGCCGACGAGGCCGCCGGCCTCGATCCGCAGTTGGAGGCGGCGGTTGCCGAGCTCCTCGAACGGACAGCCGGGACGAACAACCAATAACGGGCCATAACGGGCGACTGTCAGTTCTGCATCTTGAGTGGCGGC
Source organism: Phycisphaeraceae bacterium (assembly GCA_019636655.1). Taxonomy (NCBI): domain Bacteria; kingdom Pseudomonadati; phylum Planctomycetota; class Phycisphaerae; order Phycisphaerales; family Phycisphaeraceae; species Phycisphaeraceae bacterium. Next base: position 224,871 of record JAHBXB010000002.1, read on the forward strand.
TTGAAGATCCCGACCACCTTGTTGCCGATGGTGAACTTATCGATGCTCACACCATCGCTCACGCGGAACAGCAAGATGAGGTGCTGATCAGGCCGGCTCTTGGAGAGCGAAGGCAGCTCCGACGCCGCACGGATGGGCTGGCCGGGCATGTAGCGGATATGGACTTCCTGATTGTCGTCGTAGAAGTACCCTACCGCGGCGTACCGCGTGCCGTTGGTGTCGAACAGCAGCGGAGGCTGCGTGAGGTCGGCACTCGCGGCCGCGGGCGACAGCATGCCCAGGCGGGAGTTCTGGTCGACTCGGACCTGAAGGATCTTCGTATCCTCCGAGGTTGAATACTCAACGACCCGAAGGGCACGACCCAGGCTGTAGTTGTTGTTGAGATCGTTGGGCAGGAATTTATTGTCGGCGTTGGTGACGCGGTTTGAGTCGTCGATTTCAACGCCCATCAGGTTGCCCTTGTCCAGAACAAACCGGCCGGGGAACCGCGCGCCCAGGACGACATCATTATCCGGCGAAGCAAGGTTCAGCGAGACACTCAGAGCCTGCGACGAATCAAGTTCGCCCGTCGGGCCGAGTGCAGCACCGGCGATGATGTTGCCTGTGCGGATGGCGCCGTCGCGGGCCTCGATCGAGGTGTACTTCTGCGACACGACCATCTCACTGACGTCCTCTCGAACACCCTTGACGTACAGCGCCAGCGGCGTATATCCGCGAGGCACGAGAAACTCGAACGCCATCGGCGTGTCGGCTCCGGCACCGGCCGACCGAATGAACGTCCCCGACCCGCCGGAATCAAATCGCCACCGACCAAGGTCGGGGCTCGAGCCCTCGGCCTGAGAGATCATCGAGATCGGGGTAAGCGTGATCGACTCGGTATCGCTGCTGTCGCGGCAAACGAGCTGGATCTGGGCGTTGCCCACGATCGTGCTACCCCCCTTGTCGCGGGCGGCGGCGCGAAAGTTGACGACAAACCCCTCGATCAGGCCGCCCTGGATCGGCGTGCCGTCCAGATCAAGCGCGGTCTGCGTCAAGTCGGGCGCGAAGGTGTCGCTGAGCAGTTCCTTACCCGTCGGACCCTCGACCTGGTACCGGCCGACCACGACGAACGCGCTCGGCGTCAAGGTGTGGCGGGCGCCGCCGTCGTTGAACGACATCCGCATCATCGCACCGCTATCGACGACACCCGGCCGCCAAGCAGCCAGCGGCGTTGACGTCGAGAACGCGCCGTCGCTGAGCCACGAGTAGATCGCGCCGGTGATGCGATCGGCCGGGTAGATCAGCGACGATTCCCGGCGCGGCGATCCCTTGCCGTCGAAGGCGATCGGCCGGTAGCCCATGAACTCGCTCGGAAGCCACAGGTAGGAGATCGAGATCACCATGATCCCCGCGGTGATTGTTCCCGAGACCAGGCCGCACACCCCGCCCCCGACCAAGTTGGAGACCGAGTCCAGGTCGGTGTTGGCCGGAAGCAGGCGGTCGATCCCCAGCCGCAGCAGCGACAGCACGATCGCAAATGGCAGAGCCAGGCAGACGCCCCACGCCAATCCGATGTACGACGCATCGGTCGTGTTGCCAAGCCAGAGCACCGCCAGCGGCTCCCAAACGCCGAAGGCAACAGCGCCGGCAATGACCGTGCACACCAGGTGCACCAACGCCGAGAAAAAGCCCCGTGACGCCCAGATGTAGGCGATACCAAGCGTGACCAGGATGACGGCCGCGGACATGATCATGGCAGTTCTCCGATCGATCCGACGCGGCGCTATGCCGCTCCCTGCTCCGTAGACCCCGAACCCAGCACCCCGCCTAGGCCGCGCCGCCAGCGGGCTTTGCTGCCGCCACCGCCGGCGCTGCCGGGGACGCGGCGGGCGCGGTCACCCGCATCACTTCCTCAACGCTCGTTACGCCGTCGATCGCCTTTCGGATCGCGGCCTGCTGGATCGTCGGCTGCTGCTTCTTCCGCATCGCGGCCCGGAGCCCGTTCAGGTCGCCGGCGGCGACCATGGCCCGTTCGTCGGGCCCGATGGCGAACACCTCGAAGATGCCCTCCTGTCCGAAGTACCCCCCGCCCTGGCACATCGGGCAGATCTCCGGCTTGTTCTTGACGAGTACCTGCCCGCCCTTCTTGAACAACTGCTTCACCTTGTCCGCCGGGAGTCCGAGCTTCTTGAGCATGTCCGCGGGCGGCGGGTAGGCGGCCTTGCAGTTCGGGCAGAGCTTGCGGATGAGCTTGCCGACGATCACGCCGTGGAGCGCGTTCGCCCCGGTCTTCACCTCGCCGACACTCTTGAGCCAGGACTCAATGGCCGCGGACGCCGAGTCGGCCTTCACGCCGACGTACACCCGCGTGCGCTCGAGATCCGCCTTGTTGATCTCTTTCGCGGTGGCCGCGTCGGGGACCTCGGCCACCAGGACCACCTGGGGATCGCGGCGGAGCACGGAGCGGACCAGCGTGCTGAACTCGGCGCCCTCTTTCTCAGGCTCAAACTTGTTCACCCGCACGCCCTCGAGCGACGCCTGCGCGTCGGACTCGAGCGTCTGGACGTTCATGGTGTACGCGTCGTGCAACTGCAAGAGCGAGTAGCCGATCGTCGTGCGACCACCGTCCGGCGGCGTTCCGACAAGGACGACGCCCTTGGCCTCCTCCGCGATCGCCTTGAGTTCGGCCTGCTGAACCTCAAGGAGGCCAAGATCCGTCGGCTTGCGGAGCACCGACCCCTCGGGGTCGATCAGCATCGAAACCCGCATCCCTCCCTGCACCCCAAGGCTCGTTACGCGCACGACCTTCTTCCCACCCGCCAACTCGATCTGCACATTGCCCTGCAGGCGACGGCGGCGGTCGGAAACATCCAATCCCGCGGCCGCTTTCCAGAAGTCCATGATCTTGACGGCCTGCGCTGCGGGCATCGTCCCACCACCTTCGAGCGCCTGCCGCACGCCGTCGACCAGCAGCGCAACGCCGTAGACCCCTTCCTTCCCGGTTGGCCCGATGTCGATCTGGGCCGCGCGAGCAAGCATCGCCTTGGTGTATACCTCTTCGGAAGCGACCCGCACCTCGAACTCCGGCGTCTCGGGCTGCGGCGCGGGAACCGTGCGGGTGAACTTCCCCTTCTCGTCGGGCGACCGAACCACGAGCTGCACCTTCGCCTGCGCCTTCGCCGCGGCCTTGGAGGCCTTAGAATCGCCAAGCGACGCCATGTTCAGCTTGATGTGGAACCGCTCAGGAACGCGCTCGTCCTTGTTGGCGACGACCGCGTAGATGACCAGGTCAGCGGCGAGGATGGCGATCATCGCCAGCAGGCCGATCCAGAACGACAACTCGCCGCGGATCGGCATCGCCAGCAGCACGCCCAAGGCCAGCGTTCCAGCGATCAGGTGCCCCAGGTTCCACTGGCGGCGCGGCAGGAAGAACCTGGCCGCGTGCTTGTCGTAGACCTTGGTGATCACCCAGGCCCACGGCACGAACACCAGCAGGATGATGACCGGCTTCCAGAACGAGACGAGGAACAGCGGGCTGCCGCTGGAAGCCAGCGTGAGCACCGTGAGTTGATCGGTTTGGTGCGCCATCTTCGATGCAACGGCCGCTGGGCCGACTCCGTCCCGCCACCCCCGCCGTCCCACCCGGCCGCCCCGCGCAGGGAGGGGGGGAGGGGGACGATACCACACCGAGTCCGATCAAGCCAGCGGCAACCCCCCGCCCGCCATGGGCTTGGGGGCCTGCTCTGACGGTCCGGGAGCGCTCCAGAAGGGCCTACCCCAGCTTCTTGAGCCGCATGGTGAGTTCGTCGGGGTTCGGGGTCGCCTCCAGGGCGGTGCGCATGTGGATGTACTCGCCCTCGACCAGCTCGACCAGGGACTGGTTGAAGTCCTTCATGCCGCGTTGCTGGGCCTCGATGCTGTTGAGGTACTCGCGCAGCTCGCCTTCGCGGGCCTCGATGATGTGCTTGCGGACCACCGCGTCGTTGATGAGGATCTCCAGCCCGGGGATGCGGTGGATCTTCTCGTGGAGGGTCGGGAGGAGCTTCTGGTAGACGAACGCCCGCATCTGGTACCCGAGGATGCGGCGGACCTGATCGACCTCCTCGGACTCGAAGAGGCCGTAAATGCGGCTGAACGTCTGCGTGGTGCTCGACGCGTGGATGGTGCCGTAGACCAAGTGGCCGGTCTCGGCGGCGTGCAGCGCGGCCTCGAACGTCTCCTTGTCGCGCATCTCGCCGACCAGCACGATGTCCGGGTTCTCTCGCACAAGGGCGCGGAGGGCGATCTTGAAGTCCAGCACGTCGATCCCGATTTCGCGCTGGTTGATGGTCGCCTTCTTGTCCGTGAAGATGTACTCGATCGGATCCTCGATGGTCACGATGTGCACGGGCTTCCGCTCGTTCACGTAATCGAGCATCGCCGCGATCGTCGTCGACTTACCCGAGCCGGTCACCCCGCACAGGAGGACAATGCCCTGCGGCTGCATCGCGATCTCGCCCATGATCTCGGGGAGGTAAAGGTCCTCGAAACGGCGGATGTTGCTGGTGATGAGGCGGGCCGCCACCGAGAGCTTGCCGCGGGCCTGGAAGAGGTTGACGCGGAACCGGTTCTTCTCGTCGTAGTCGTAGGCGAAGTCCACCGAGCCGTAGTGGTGCAGGTCCTTGAACTGCTCCTCGGTGAGGATGTGCTTGGCGATCTCGATGAACTCGTCACCCTGGACCGGGGGCGTGTCCAGCGCCTTGAGGGCGCCGCGCAGCCGCACCTTCGGCGACTGCCCCGTCTTCATGATCAGATCGGACGCCGAGAGCTTGATGCACGTCTGAAGGAACTTGCCGAACCGCGTCGCGTGCGGGTCATGTTTCTTATCGGGGTCGAGGGTAACGTGTCCCGCTACCGGCGCCGATGTCGAATCCGAGTCCAGGCTCATCGCGTGTCCACCTCCAGCGTGTCCCGTGCCGTTTGAACCCGCCCTTGCCACCCCGTTGACACCATTCCCGCCAACCGAGGCCCCCGACACCGACTCGTTGTTCTGCACGACACGATCCCTTCGCTGGCAATGGTACTCGATCCGGACGCCCTCGGGCGCGCCGGCACTGATTCCTGTCCAACTCACCCAGGCTTTGATGCTGTTTCGGCCGCCCGAGTCGCTCGGGCTCGCGGCCGTGTGGGCGTCTATTCGCAGGCCCGCCGGTGCCGGTTGCCGGGCGGGTTACCACCCGCGAAGCCGCTCAGCATGACACGGGGTTCCCACGGCACCACGCGGAAACCGGTGCACCCTGCGGCGGCGCCCGCATTAGTCGTGGCGCAACGCCACGATTGGATCCTGCTTGGCCGCCTTCAACGCGGGGTAGATCCCAAAGACCAGTCCCGTCGCCGCGGCGACCAAGAACGCCACCAGGATCGACCAGAGTGTCACGTGGGTCGGCAGCGCCGCATCCGCCGAGACATACCGCCCGATCCACCAGACGCCGGGCAACTTCGGCACCCCCCAGGTCAGCACCCTGCTGAACCCCACACCGAGCACAACGCCGATCAGGCCACCAATGGCGCTCAGCACACCAGTCTCGATCAGGAACTGCCAGACGATGTGCGACCGTGTCGCCCCAAGGGCCCGCCGGATGCCGATCTCGCGTGTCCGCTCCGTCACTGATGCCAGCATGATGTTCATGATCCCGATCCCGCCGACCAACAGCGAGATCCCGGCGATCGCCGCGAGCATGATCTGGGCCTGCAGGGCCGTCCGCTTGGCGTTCTCCAGCAGTTCGTACGGGACGATGATCCCGATGTCCTTGAGGTTGTCGTGCCGGACGGCCATGAGACGCTTGGTGAGCTCCGCATAGCCAAGCACCTCCTCCCGCTCGGGAGCGACAAGGTAGATCTCCGACACCTCCACCTTGCTGATGTTCCTGGACCCGCTCTCCCGCCGGAAGATGGTGTCCCCGAAGACGGAGTCGCAGGTCGTGATCGGCAGGTGGATGTCCAGGTTCAGGTCCCGCCCCACTAAGGCGGCCCCCGCACCGCCCGAGAGCCCGACGGGCGCGAGGATCCCGATGATCCGTACGATCTTGTCATCGATCCGGATCGAGTTTCCCAGCGGGTCGTCGAACGGGAAGAACTCTTTCGCCACCTCCGCCCCCACCACCGCGACCATCGACCGCTCCTCGAGGTCCTCCTGCGTCAGGTAGCGCCCGCGGGCCACTCGGAGATTCGCCACCTCCTTCAGTTCCGGCGTCGTCCCGAACGACTGGCTCGTCTTTCGCCGGTCCTGCCGCAGGATCTGCGATCCCACGGCCTTGAGCGGCACGATGTTCTCCGCATCCGGAAAACTCTGACGCAGGTTCTTGAGGTCGTCGCGGGTCAGCCCGTACTTCGCCACGAACGACTGCTGCTGCTGGCCCCCGCCCATCTGCTGGCTCTCGGGGGGCTTCTGCGAGCGGATGATGACGTTCTTGGCTCCGAGCCGCTCGAGTTGGTCAAGAGCTTGCCGCTTCGATCCTTCTCCCACGCTCACTGTCGTGATCACGGCCCCGACACCGAGAATGATCCCGAGCGCGGTAAGGATGGAGCGCAGCTTGTGCCGCCGCAGGTTCCCCAGCCCCAGCTTCATCATCTCGAACAGAAACGTCAATCGCCGGCCCTCGTCGCTTGGTCGAACTGTCGCCCGCCGCCCTACCGTCCCCGATCCTACCGGGAGACTGCCAACAAGTGGCGACCATTCGCGTCGAGTCTGAGACGGAAACCGAGCGAGGCTGGGTATACCGCATCACCGTCGATGATGCGGATGAGCCCTCTGGGCACGTCACGCTCACACTTTCCTGGGCCGACTACGAGTTCTGGTCCCACGGCCGGGTTGCACCGGAGCGGGTTGCGCAGGCCGTCATTGAATCCGTTCTGGCCTCCGGCCGCGCCGAGCCGCTTCCCGATCGCTTCGATGCCGCCACGGCTCGCCGGTGGGTGCCGGATCTCAATGACCTGATCCACGAGCGCCTGTAGCCCCTGCCCTCCTACCTCCTGGCAATGGTCAGCAGCGCCAGGGACATCCCCGACGCCTCCGGCCGCTCGCGGGCAAGCCTTGCATACCGGTCCGCGAGCACTTCCCCGGACGTCGCATCCTTCGGACCCACCGCCCGCCCTGGAGTGCCTGGGCCGCGGGCGACGTAGCCAAGCCCGAAACTGACCGCGATCACCGCGGCGGCGGCCAGCACCCCACGCCAGCCAACCCGGCGCGGTTGCGATACAAGTCCGCCTGCGGCCCCTGGAAGCTGAACGCTGGCCGTCCGCACGCCAGCCTCGTCCGCCGAAGCCGTGCCGCCAGACACAACGCTCAGCGCCCCGCGCAGTCCCTCTATCCTCTCCCGGCAGGCATCGCACGACGCCACGTGCCGCTCCACACGCTCCATCTCCGCGCCCTTGAGTTCGCCGCTGACCACATCGGCAAGCACCAGCTCGACATGATCACACTCCGATGGCTCGCTCCGGTTCGTACCACTGGTCGTCATGGTCTGGCTCCTTGTCGTTGTGGCCGTTCAATCCGCCCCGCCATCTGGGCCCGAACGGCATCGAGTGCCCTGATGTAGTGCGTCTTCGCCGTTGGAACCGCGATCTGCAGCTCCTCGGCAACCTGCGCAAACGTCATCTGGTCGCACACCTTGCACAGGAGCACCAGCCGCTGCATCTCGGACAATCGATCCACCGCTTGCGCCACGGCGCTCTCCGCTTCGTGATCGCGGCCGCCTCGCTCATCGGCCGGCTCCGCAACCGCACCGAGATGCCGAGGGCCGCGGGTCCGCGCTCTCCCGCGGTCCGCCGCGATATTCGCGCACACGCGTCGCAGCCACGCCGTCTGCGCGGCCGCACTCGGGAACCGCGGGTTTGTTCGCACCAGCCTGAAGAATGTCTCCTGAACGCACTCAAGGGCGCCGTGATGGTCGACGCCGAGCGCCGTCGCCCATCGATAGACGGTTCCACGGTGCGCGAGAAAGCATGCCTCGTGGTCGAGAGGCGCGCCGCATTGCGCGGTCGCGGCGAGGGCCGCGTTGATCGCCGCGGTGATGGCCGGTGGCATGCTCACCGCCCGGGGTCCCTCACGACGCTGCTGACCAGGATCTCCTGGTCGCGGTCCATGATCGCCAGCGCCTCAAACTCCCACACCACAGCGGACCCCTCCGTCCGACCGCCGTTGTGGCCGATCACTTCGCCGGGCATCTCAACGCGGACCTCCCACCGCTCGTCGGACAGGTCCTCGGTCACCGCTCGCCGATCGTGCTCCAGCCTCACGGCCGCCTTAAAGAGCCCCCGCTGCTCCGCGCTCAGGCCGCTGGACTCCAGGGCCTTCATCATCGCGCCATGGAGCCCGTTCGTGAAGTCCTCCGCGACCTGCACAATCGACGTGTCGCGTTGCTCGCTCTTGGGCTGGGAGAGCAACGCAGCGATCGGGGCGGTGTCGTAGCCGGCCACATAGCGCTCCGCCGCCGCGTACACCGAGAGCCCCCGGTCCTGCGCACCGAGTCCGATCGCCCGGATGCCCGCCATGACACCCTGCAACTGCTTCGACAGCTCGACCTTCTTCATCAGTGCCAGCAACTCGGATCGCTCCATATCTGTCAGGGTGTCAGCGTCGGCAGTGAGGAGCCGCTTCGAAGAGGGGTTGTTCTCAAGCCGGCGCTGCTCGTAGGTGTAGGGCGCATCCGCCCTCCTCTGGTACACCCGCCTCAGTTGGTAGTAGGTTCCATCAGCCCGCCGCTCGGCCAGGAGTTCCGTCGGGAACTGCAGCACGATTGATGCGCGAGGATCCTCGACCGCCAGGTATGTCGATGGCAGCGGCCGCCCCGGAGGGACCGTGAGCGATGCCGTGCGCGTGATGCGCGGCTTGCCGTCCTTGTCCTTGTCCTTGTCTTCGACCTGCGACACGGCCCAGCCGGCAACGCCCGCCTCCGGCAGCGCATCCCCATCTCCTCGGAAGTCCGCCGGGTCGCCGACAAACTCGCCGGAGAACATGACCGCACCGTCCGGCTGGACCCTGATTGTTTCCCGTCGTTCCAGGCACCCCGCCATGACGAGCAGTCCCGCGGCTACGGCTACCCGACCCACCCAAATCCCACACATCCGTTCCATCGGTGTTCTCCTGTGAGCGTCGCCCGCTCTGAATGGAAGAACGCGGAGAAGTGGGGCTTGGATGACAGCGCTGCCTACGCGCGGCTACTTCCGGTTCGGCTGGTGACCGGATCCCCCCAGCATGTCCTTCAGGTACCGGCCCGTATAGCTCGCCTTCACAGCCGCGACCGCCTCCGGCGGCCCCGCGGCGACGATCGTCCCGCCCTTGTCGCCCCCCTCGGGGCCCATGTCGATGATCCAATCGGCGCACTTGACCACGTCCAGGTTGTGCTCAATCACCACGAGCGTGTTCCCCGAGTCCGCAAGGCGATTGAACACGCCGATCAACTTGTGCACATCGTCGAAGTGCAGACCGGTCGTCGGCTCGTCGAGCACGTACAGAGAGTGCGCCCCATTCCGCGCCTCCGTGCCGCTGCCCTTGCCCAGCTCCGTCGCCAGTTTCACCCGCTGCGCCTCGCCCCCGGAGAGCGTCGTGCTCGGCTGCCCCAGCGCGATGTACCCTAGGCCGACGTCCTTCAGGCACCGCACAAACCGCAGGATCACGGGGTGGTTCTCGAAGAATCCGCACGCCTCGTCGACCGTCATGCCCAGCACGTCCGCGATCGACTTCCCGCGGTAGTGCACCTCCAGCGTTTCCTTGTTGTACCTCGACCCGCGGCAGACCTCGCACTCGACGTACACATCCGGCAGGAAGTGCATCTCGATCTTCTTCATCCCCTGCCCCTCGCACGCCTCGCAGCGCCCGCCGCCGCCGCCGGCGTCGTCCCCGCGGTCGGCGCTGACGTTGAACGAGAACCGCCCCGGCTTGTACCCGCGGATCTTCGCCTCCTTCGTCTGCGCGTAGATCCTGCGGATGTCGTCGAAGATCCCCGTATAGGTCGCGGGGTTGCTCCGAGGGGTCCGGCCGATCGGGCTCTGGTCGACCTCGATGACCCGATCGATCCGGTTCAGTCCCGTGATCCTCGCGTGCTCGCCGGGTCGCAGCCGCGCCGCCGCGGCAACCTGCGCCCGGGTCATGCCGCTCTGGGCCCCCAGGTGCTTCTTCGCGGCCAGCAGCAAGATGTCGTTCACCAGCGTGCTCTTGCCGGACCCCGAGACCCCGGTCACACACACGAGCCCGCCGAGCGGGAACGCGGCGTCCACGGCCTTGAGGTTGTTCTGCCTCGCCCCCTTCACCACGATGGCGTTCTTCTCGTCAACCTTCCGTCTCGCCGCGGCGCCGGGCGCCGGGATCGACAGCACGCCCGAGAGGTACTTTCCCGTCAGCGAGGCCCCGCCCCCGCGGCCAGCCTCGATGATCTCCGCCAGCGTCCCCTGACCGACGATCCTCCCGCCGTGCACGCCGGGGCCCGGCCCGATGTCCACGACGTGGTCCGCCGAGCGGATCATCTCCTCGTCGTGCTCCACTACGAGCACGGAGTTGCCGATGTCCGCCAGGTGGCGCAGCGTGCGGATGAGCCGGGCGTTGTCCCGCTGGTGGAGCCCGATGGTCGGCTCGTCGAGCACGTAGCAGGCGCCGACGAGCTTGCTCCCCACTTGCGTCGCGAGGCGGATCCGCTGCGCCTCGCCGCCCGAGAGCGTCCCGGTCTTCCGGTCCAGCGACAGGTACTCCAGCCCCACGCTCTCCAGGAACCCGAGCCTGCTGAGCACCTCGCGCACGATCGGCTCGGCGATCCGGCTCTGCTCCTCCCCCAGGACGAGCCCCTCCATGAACCCCCTCGCATCCGTGATCGTCAGCCGGCTCAACTCCGCGATGTTGATCGCCGAGCCGTCGTCCCTCGATCGTCCGCGGCCGATCACCGAGCCGGAAAACGCCTTGGCCGTATCCGCCCGGTGGGTCGAGTGCAGCAGCACGTGCAGCGCCTCGATCCGGAGCCGGTCGCCCAGGCAGGTCGGGCACTGCTTCTCCTCCATGTACTGCCCGAGCCACTCCTTGATGAACGACGACTCCGTCTTCTCGTACCAGCGCCGCAGACCGGTGGACACGCCCTCGAACGTCGCCTTGTGCTTCTTGGCCTCCTCGGCGGTTGTCCCGTAGAACAGGATGCGCCGCGCCCACTTGGGCAGCTCCGACACCGGATCGCCGAGATCGATCCCGAACGCGGCGCCGAACTGCCTCAGCCGCTTCCGGTACACCCGCCCCATCGGCGGCGGGACCTTCCACGGCACGACCGCGCCGTCCGCGAGGCTCTTGCTCTCATCCGGGATCACCAGCGACTCGTCGAACTCGACGATCATCCCCAGCCCGTGGCACTCCGGGCACGCGCCGTGCGGCGAGTTGAACGAGAACAGCCTCGGCTCGATCTCCTCGAGCGCGCACTCGGGGTGCACGGCGCACGCGAAGCGGCTCGAGAACACCCGGTCGGCCCAGCGGGCGCCACCCGCGCCCGCCTGCTCCTCCACCGACACGATGACCGAGCCCTCCGCCAGCCGCAGCGCCGACTCCACCGACTCGGCCACCCGCTGCCGCTGCTCCGCCTCGACCTCCGCCCCCAGCGCGATGCGGTCGACCACCACGTCGATGTCGTGCCGCTCGTACCGCCCCAGCCCCAGCGGGTTCTCCCCGCCGGCCTTGATCGCGTCGCGGATGTCGACCACCGCGCCGTTCACCCGCAGCCGCGCCCAGCCCCCCTTCTGCATCCGCTCGGGCACCTCCGCGTGGTGCCCCTTCTTGCCGCGCACCACCGGCGCCAGGATCATCAGCCGGACCGGCTCGGAGCCCTTCGCGCCCCGCCCCATGTCCACGATCGCGTCGACGATCTGCGTGGCGCTCGTCGCCTCGATCGGCAGGCCGCACCGCGCCAGCACGCTCCCGTCCTTGCCCGTCTTTGTCGCCGCCCAGCAGCAGGCGTGCCCGCACCGCGCCAGCAGCAGGCGCAGGTAGTCGTAGATCTCCGTGCTCGTGGCCACCGTCGATCGCGGGTTGCTCACGCCCGACCGCTGCTCGATCGCGATCGTCGGGGGCAGCCCCTCGATGTCGTCGACATCGGGCTTCTTGAGTTGATCCAGGAACTGCCGGGCGTACGCCGACAGCGACTCCATGTACTTCCGCTGCCCCTCCGCGAAGATCGTGTCGAACGCGAGGCTGCTCTTCCCGCTCCCCGACAGACCCGTGATCACGACCAGTTTGTCGCGCGGGATATCGACGTCGATGTTCTTGAGGTTGTGCTCCTTGGCGCCGCGGACGCGAATGCACCGCCCCGCCTCCGTTCCTCCACCGCTCCCACCCGGGCCCCGGCCCGTTCGGGCCCGGGGGGACCCATTGCCCGACCCCGCATCCACCACCACCGGTGCTGGCCCGCCCGTCGCCGCTCGTCCCTTCGCCACACCGTTCTCCCTGTATTCCTCTTATTCACTGCGAACCGCACACGGTAGCCGCGGCACTCCGTTTGGCCAGTCCGGAGGGTCTTTACGGTGCCGCTCCTGGCCCAGGGAGGCTCGGCACGGCCTGCCCCTGGCCCGCCTGCCCGGCCCGCTGAGCCCTGCCCATCCACAGCAGCCCCAGCAGCAGGCAGCCGATCGCCATACCCATCAGGTACAGCCCGATCCCCTCGCGCCACCGCCTCGAACTGATACCGGCCACCTTCTTCTGATCGCTCACGACACGCCTCCCCGTCGTCCACCCTTCCCGCCCGGTCTCTTGCCCGACTTCACCCCCGGCATCCCCGCCTTACGCTTCGCTCCCCGGCCGGCGAACTCCTGCTCCACCTCCGACCGCCGCACCTTCCCATCCCCGCCGCGGACGCTCTCGATCTCCCGCCGCTGCTTCAGCAGTTTCACCTTGTCGCGCAGGTTCGCGGCCCGCTCGAAGTCCAGCGACTGCGCCGCCTCCACCATCTCCCCTTCCATGTCCCGGATCAGCTCGTCGATATCGAACGCCTCCTCGGTGTCGGAGACCGCCTGCCGCGCCGTCCGCCGGGCCTTGAGCTGGAGTTCAAGCCCGCGCCGGATCGCCTTCTGGATTGTCCGCGGCGTGATCCCGTTCGCTTCGTTGTACGCCACCTGCTTCACCCTGCGGCGCTCGGTCTCCTTGATCGCAGCCTCCATCGCCGGCGTCACCGCGTCGGCGTACATCACCACCAGCGCGTTGACGTTCCTCGCCGCACGCCCCATCTGCTGGATCAGGCTCGTCGGGCTCCTCAGGAAGCCCTCCTTGTCCGCGTCCAGGATGCACACCAGCGACACCTCCGGCAGGTCCAGCCCCTCACGGAGCAAGTTCACGCCGACCAGCACGTCAAACTGCCCCGTCCGAAGATCCGAGAGAATCTCCACCCGTTCGAGCGTCTCGATGTCGCTGTGCAGGTACCGCACCTTCAGCCCCTGCTGGTCCAGGTAGTTCGTCAGATCCTCGCACAGCCGCTTGGTCAGCGCCGTCACCAGCACACGCTCGCCGCTCGCCACCCGCTCCTTGCACCGCGAGACCAGGTCGGGCACCTGTCCCGCCGCGGGCCGTACCTCGATCACCGGGTCCAGCAGCCCGGTCGGGCGGATCACCTGCTCCGCCACCTCGCCGCCGCAGCGGTCCAGCTCGTACGGGCCCGGCGTCGCGCTCACGTACAGGCACTGCGGCACGATCGACTCGAACTCCTCGAACCGCAGCGGCCGGTTGTCCAGCGCGCTCGGCAGGCGGAACCCGTGCTCCACCAGCACGGCCTTGCGCTGCTGGTCGCCGTTGTACATCGCCCGTACCTGCGGCATCGTCACGTGCGACTCATCGATGATCAGCAGCCAGTCGCGGAAGTTCGGCCTGCTGGCCGGCGGCAGCGGCGCCTCCCCCATGCTCCCCCCGCCCGCCGCGCGGATCCGCTCCACGCTGCTCATCAACCGCCCGGCCCCTGTGGCGGGCGGCGCGTAATCGAAGTAGTCCATCAGCGTGAACGGCCGCTCCCCCGGCTCCCGCCCGTCCATGAACCTCGAGTAGTTCTCGATCCCCGGGCACATCCCGACCTCTTCCAGCAGCTCCAGGTCGTACTTGGTCCTCGCGATGAGCCGCTGGGCTTCCAGCAGCTTCCCCTCGTGCCGCAGCTGCATCACCCGGGCGTCCAGCTCCTCGCGGATGGCCGCAAGCGCCGCCTGCATCCTGGTTTCCGGCATCACGTGGTGCACCGCCGGGAACAGGAAGAACTGCGACTCCTCCGCGAGCACCTCGCCGCTGGTCGGGTTGATCAGGTCCAGCCGCTCGATCTCGTCTCCGAACAGCTCCGCCCGCACAGCGTACTTCTCGTACGCGGGCCACACTTCCACGCTGTCCCCTCGCACCCGGTACGTGCCCCGCTTGAACTCCACCTCCGCCCGGTTGTACTGCATGCTGTTGAGTGCGAGCAGGAACTCCCGCCGGTTGATCCGCGAACCGCGGGTGATGGTCAGCACCTTCTCGCCGTAGGCCTCCGGCGAGCCCAGGCCGAAGATGCACGAGACGCTCGCCACCACCACCGTGTCCCGCCGCGACAGGATGCTGCTCGTCGCCGCCAGCCGCAACTGGTCCAGTTCCTCGTTCTTCGACGAGTCCTTCTCGATGTAGATGTCACGCTGGGGGATGTAGGCCTCGGGCTGGTAATAGTCGTAGTACGAGACGAAGTAGTTCACGCTGTTGCGGGGAAACAGCTCCTTCATCTCTTCGTAGAGCTGCGCGGCGAGCGTTTTGTTGTGGCTGACGATCAGCGTCGGCTTGTTCAGCCGCGCGATCGTGTGCGCCATCGTGAAGGTCTTGCCCGTCCCCGTCGCCCCCAGCAGGCACGCGCACCCCGCCCCGCCCCCGAGCCGGGATGCCAACGCCTCGATCGCCTGCGGCTGGTCCCCCGTCGGCTCGAACTCGCTCACCACCTCGAATCGTCCGCTCTCGCTCGGCATCGCCCGATCATAGGAACGGGCGCCGCGTCATCCCTTTCCGCCGCACCCCGCCACCCCCGTCTCCCACGTGCTCCCGCACCGCTTGCACACCTCCCTCCCCCCACCACCCCCACCGGGCAGCGTCGCCACACACACCGGGCAGCGCCCCTCCCCGAGCAGCGCCTCGCGAAAATCCGCTGGTGTGATGAACCACCGTCCCAGGACCGAGCCCAGCCACACCCCCGCCGCCACCAGCGCGATGATGAACGCGAGCGCCACTGTGGTGAACTCCATCCGACCCGTCGCCACCCCGGCCACCCACGTTCCTGCGGCCACGACCCCGACGCCCGCCGCACCCAGCCCCACCCATTGCCTCGTCGTTTTCCCGTATTGGCGCACCCGGTCCCGCAGCCGGGCGATCTCCCACCCGCCGATCTCGGCCCGCAACGGGGCATTGAAAGCGCTGAGGCCCCGTGTGGCGAGGAACACGAGCCGCCCCGCATCGTCCGTGAACAAGGCCCCCTTCGTGCCGGATCGCCCCGCGTCCGACCCTGACGACCCCGTACGCCGCTCCGGGTCGAAGATCGAGTGCGTCACCCGCTCCGCCAGCCACGCCGCGCCACACTCGGAGCACACCAGCATGCCGTCCGATGCCGTGGCCAGCCCATCGATCCGGTAGGCGCACTGGCCGCACAACCCCTCGGCCGCGATCGTTCTCGCCTGCTGTGCGCCGACGCGGCGACTCGACCACTGCACGCCCTGCATCCCCGCGATCACAACCACAAGCAGCACGGCGACGAGATACCCACCGTCGCGCCAAAACGTGTCGAGAAGCTGAACAAGAACGATTCCAAGTACAACGGCGACGAGCAACTTGGGCGAACTCAGATCGGCGGCCCGCAATCGGGCTCGAAGATCGTCCGGGCTGACCCCGGCTTCGCGGAATGCTTCCCGGATCTCCCCCTCCGGAGCAACGTGGATCTCCCGGGCTCGGTCGTCGAGCGCCGGAGTTACACGCCCGATCCCCAGATGACTCCAGAGATTCATCCGACCGCCTCGCCCTTCTGCCCACGTGGACGTGCAGGCAACGGACCGATCCCTCCGCGCCTAGGCCTTCTCCTTCGCCTTCTTCACCGCTCCCTCAACAACCCCATCCATCTCCGCGGGTGAGCCGATGTACACGATCGTCCCCTCGCCATCCACCACGAACGCCGTCGGAATGAACTTCTGGCCCGCGGGCTGCATCCAACTCTTGCTCATCCGACGCTCCGCGTCGTACGCCACCCGGTACCCCATCGCGTCCCCCTGCTTCTCCACGAACGCCTTGAGCCGCTCGAGCCGAGCATCACGTTCGCCTTCCTTCTGGCGCTCGCTCGATGCCATCCCGATCACCACCACCGCGTCCTTGTGCGACGCCTGAACCTTGGTCAGGTGAGGGATCTGCTTCACACACGGGCTGCACCACGTCGCCCAGAACTCCACGACGTACACCTTCCCGGGCTCAAACCCCGCCACCTTCTCTCCCTTCACAAACTCGTCGAACACCAGGGCCGGAGCCTTATCCCCCACCTTCAGCGTGACCTCCTCCTTTGCATCGGGCTTCGGCTGTTCCCCCGCGGCGGGCTTGATCGGCGTCATCGGCACGGCTGCCCCGCCTTCCTTCTTCGGTTCCGGCTTGGTTTCCTGCGCCATCGCACCGGCCGACACCACACCCGCCGCGACCACCGACCACATCACACGCCTCATCACGCCGCTCCTTCTCCGCCCCGCCCCCCCCACTCTACATCATCCGCCGCGTTCCTCGCTCCCGCCGGCCGCGGCTCGACCCTGTTCTCCCTCGGCCGGGCGTCCGCTCTGGTCGATTGCATCTGCAACTCCCCCCCGCGGCGAAGCCCCTTGGCCATCCGCCTCAGCCCGCGTCCCCTTACCGCCCACCCCGGCCGCTCCACCAACCCACGTGCTGCCTCCCTTCCAGGCCCCCCCGCAACTCGGACACACCACGAACCCATCCCCATCGGCCGCGAGCCCCACAAGCGATCCCGCGCACGACCCGCACAGTCCCTCCTCCACCATGGCACGCGCCGCCCGCGGCAGCGAGTAGAACCCGTGCCCCCGAACAAAGAGAACCCCAACACCCGCAAGGACCAGCGCAATCACCGCCAACACCCAAGCGCCCACCGCCTCCCCCAGGTGCATCACCGCCACGGCGCCGTACGCCGCCCACGCCGCCAGCCCAAAGGGAATGAAGGACACCAGGATCCGCCACAACCGCCCGATCCCCCTCAACCTCCCGCTCAGCCGCTGCACCTCCCCCGCGCCGATCTCAGCCCTCCTCGTCGGCGGCACAGCCCGCAGCCGCGAATCCACCACCGCCACAAACCGCCCGCGGTCGTCGGGGCTCAAGCGGTCGCGCGCACTCGCGACCCCGAAGATGAACCTCCGCCACCACGCCGGCTCCCACGCCCGCGTGGCTCCCCGGTGCACCCAGTGCGGCCGCGTCACCCTCGCCGCCTTCCACGCCGCGCCGCACTCGGGGCACTGCACGCACCCGTCCGCCGCCGTCGTCAAGTCCGCCAGCGTGTACCCGCATGATCCGCAGAACCCCTCCGCCACCGCCGTCGAGGAGAGCTCCCGGACCACCTTGCGGCGCGCCACGATCCGCACCAGGACGATGATCACCACGATCCCGCCCCAGAACGTGAGTGTCGGCAGCACGCCGGCGCCGCGGATCCGCGCCACCACAAATCCGTTCACCGCCAGCAGCACCAGCACCAGCACCACGACCATCGCGATGCGCCCCGGCGTCCGCCGACGCGATTCGGCCCTCACGGCGTCCTTGAGGTGCCGCGCCAGCGACCGCCTCGCTGCATCCGCATCATCTCCGGCACGCGCGAGATCCCCGAGTGCAATCGCCCGCACGGAGTCCCCGCGGTCATCCACGACAACCGATCCGCCGGATGCTCCCGTCATCACCTCGCCCATCACACCATCATCGCCGCCACCACCAGCCGCGTAAAGCCAGTCGGCGCGATCACGCCATCACACGTGCATCATGTCGCTTCCGCCTCGCCTACCCCTTCATCGCCCCAAGCAACTCCCGCGGCGGTCTCATCGACAGCCTCACCACCGCCGGCAGCGCCGCCCCCAGCGTGATCGCCACCAGCACCACCCACCCGAACGCCACCGCCCCGACCGGCAGCCGCAGGCTCAGCACCAGCCCAAGCAGCACCTGGTACATCCGCTGCCCCGCCCACGCGCCCTGGGTGCCCATCACCGTCCCCAGCAGGCACGCTGTGATCGCGATGATCACCGCCTCGCCCATCACCAGCCGCGCCACCTGCCCGCGCTGCGCCCCGATGGCCCGCAGCACGCCGAACTCGAACTGTCTCGCCTGGATCCCTGCCACAATCAGGTTCGCGACACCGAAGCACGACACCAGCATCGCCCCGATCGCCACCGTCGACATCACCGCCATCGACCCGCTGAGCACCTTCGAGATCTCCGCCTTGATCTCCCTCCCGCTCCCCGCCGACAACACGCCCACACCCACCAGCCGCCTCACCTTCTCCATCACCTCCGCATCGTCCACCTTGGGATCGATCGCGATCTGGATCAGCGTGATCCCGTCGTTCCCGAACAGCCTCTTCAGGTCCCCGCGGCTGCCGAACACCGCGTTCACCGCGTTGTCGAGGTAGCTCTCTCCCACCTTGAAGAACTGCCCCACGATGTCCAGCCCGGGGCTGCTCACCACCCCCACGATCTCGAACTCGTACGGCTGCTCCTCGTGCTTGAGCGTGATCCGGTCCCCCACGCCCAGGCCCCGGGTCACGAGGAACTCCCGCGCGACGAGCACCGCCCCTCCCTCCTTCAGCCTCGAGACCGCCCGCTCCTGCCCCGCCGCATCCTTGGGCTGCATCCACTCCAGCCGCGTCATCTCGAAGAACGGACCCGGCTCGAACGCGACGAACGTCGTGCTCGGCGGGCTCAGCGCCCGCACCCCGAACGCGTCCGTCTTCACCGGCTGTGTCGTGATCGCGCACGTCCCGATCACGCCCGGCAACTCGTCGATCTTCCGCTCCGTCTCCTCGCTCAGGTTCTCCCCCACGACGAACGCGTCAGGAAACTTGAACGCGTCCAGCCAGTCCCGCATCACCGCCCGCCCGTTCGTCCAGATCGCGATCAGCAGCGCCAGCCCCACCATCATCGCCCCCGCCGTAAACCCGTGCCGGTACGGTGTCGCCAGCACCGTCCGCGTCAGCACGCCCCGCGGGATCCGCATCACGCGGCCGATCACCCCGCCCAGCGCCAGGGTCACCACGCACCCCACCGGCACCGCCAGCAGGAAATACCCGGTGACCATCGCGGGCATCCCCAGCGTCACGTCGCCCCAGAAGATCGCCTGCGCATCCCGCGGCACGCTCAGGACCAGAATCTGCACCGTGGCGAGGCACGCGCCCGCCACCGCCGTCAGCACGATCCCGCTCACCCGCGCCACCCGCGCCCGCGACTGCAGCGCCTCGATCGGGCTCGATCGGCTGGCACGCCACGCCGGCCACGCCGCCCCGGCCACCCCCGCCGCCACGCTCCCCACCACCGCCAGCCCCGCCCCGAACCACGACATCTCGAACCCGCTCGGCAACTGCTCCGGGAACACCGCCACCAGCACCGCCGCCCCCACGACCCCCAGCGGCACCCCGATGATCGCGCCGAGAAGCCCGACGATCACCCCCACCGCGATCTGCGACTCCGCCAGCTGCCACTTCGTCCCCCCGATGCACCGCACCACCGCCAACTCCCGCTGCTTCTCCGTCACGTTCGTCGTCAGCCCCGTCATGATGATGAACGCCGCCGACAGGAAGCTCATCACACTCGCGATGATCATCCCGATCCGGCTCGATTCAACGTTCTTGTCCAGCCCGCTCGTCACCTTGCTCGACACCCGCAGCACCAGCCCGCGGCTGAGCTCCCCCGCGTGGGCCTCCGCCACCCGCTCCGGGTCCACGCCGGGCTTGACCAGGATGTCCACCTCCCGCACCCGACCCCGCTTCCCCACGATCGCTCCCAACTGGTCCAGCGAGACATACGCCTCCGGCCTCAGCCAGGACGCGAACGCCGGAGGCTTCGAAATGCCGACCACCTTGAGCGTCACCGGATCGCCGAACTTCTCCACCGCCAGGGTGTCCCCCAGCGCGGCGCCGAGCTCCTTCGCCAGCAGCGAGTCGATCACGATCTCGCCCTCGCCCTGCACGCCACGGCCCGTCTCCAGCCGCGGCGGACGGATCCGGTACTCCAACTCCGGGATCACGCCCCATGTCTCGTACGGGATCGCCTCTCCGCCCCCGACCGCCTTCTTGAGCGCCACCGCCTCCTTGCCCCGCCCGGCGACGACCGCCACCTCCGGCCACCCCCCCACCTGCTTCAGCACCGCGGCGTCAAAGCTCTTGCGCCCAACATCCTCCACCCGCACATCCGCGACGCCGACCGCTTCCTCCACCCGCGACTTCACTCCGCGCTGCACCGACGTCATCGCGCACGCCACCGCCGCGATCAGCCCCGCCGAGAGCGCCACCGCCGCGGCCAGCAGGGCCGTGCGGCTACGACGCGCTGACAAGGCTCTGATAGCGAGTCGCCACGCCGGCCGCATCAAGGCCCTCCGTTTCGATCGTCCCCTCCACCATCCCGTCCCTCAGCACGAACACCCGCCCGCAGTGCGCCGCCGCCGCCGGCTCGTGCGTCACCATCACCACCGTCATCGCGTTGTCCTGGGCCACCTCCCCCAGCAGCCTCCACAGCCGCTCCGCGCTCACCGAGTCCAGGTTCCCCGTCGGCTCATCCGCCAGCAGCACCGGCGGCGAAAACAGCAGACTCCTCGCGATCGCCACCCGCTGCTGCTCCCCGCCGCTGAGCGCATCGGGCCGGTGGTGCGCCCGCTCCAGCACGCCCAGGGCCCTCATCAGCTCCTCGCTGCGAGCCGCCAGGTTCCGGTCGTCCTCACCCGCGAGCACCCCGGGAAGCTCCACGTTCTCCCGGGCCGACAGCGTCGGCAGCAGGTTGAACTGCTGGAACACGATCCCGATCTTCCGCTGGCGAAACGCCGTCAACTCCCGCTCCCCCATCCCCCGCAGCCCCTGCCCCCCGACGTACACCTCCCCGGTGTCCGGCGTGTCCAGCGCGCCGATCAGGTGCATGAGCGTGCTCTTGCCGCTCCCGCTCGCCCCCATGATCCCGAAGAACCCGGCCCCGCTGATCTCCAGGTCCACACCCCGCAGCGCCTCGACCCGGCGCTCCCCGAGCTGGTACGACTTGGTCACCCCTTCGCATCGCACCACCGGCGCCGATGCGCGCTGGACCACCCCGTCCGCCGCGCGGCGCTGCACCTCGGCAGTCTGACTCGGACCACTCGCCATGGGTTGAGCGCCCCGGGTCACCCGCCGTACTTCTTTCCGTACGCGCCGGAATCCATCAGCGACGACAGCCCGCTGCCGTCGGCCACCCTCACCTTGACCAGCCACCCCTTCCCGTACGGATCGCTGTTCACCAGCGACGGGTCGTCCGTGAGCGCCGCGTTCACCTCGATCACCTCGCCCCCCGCCGCGCAGTAGATGTCACTGGTCGTCTTCACCGACTCGACCTCACCCACTGACTCCCCTGCCTTGAACTTCGTCCCCTTGGGCTTCATCTGCACATACGTCACATCCGTCAGCTGGTCGACCGCGAACTGGGTCAGCCCCAGCGTCAGCGTGTCGCCCTCGACCTTGTGCCACTCGTGAGACTCGGAATACACCCGATCGGTCGGCGTTGCCATGCGCTCCGTTCCTTATCCAGTATCGCGGCTCGCGGGCCGCACCCGTTCGGGTCGCCGCGGCACCCTCGATCCGGTGCCGGACGCCCCTGAGCCAAGACTCTAGGCCGCGACCAGACCCCCTCCAGACCTCCAGATCGACCCGCATTGGCACCGGCCCGCGCCACACGGTACAGTGCCCCGCCCATGCTCCTCACTCTCGCGGCCAGTTCGTTCCGTGCCATGCTCCGCAAAGACCGCGCGGGGGCCAAGTCCCTCAAGCTCACCGACCTCCCCCGGTTCACGCGCGAGCAACTGGGCCTCTTCGGCCTCAACCTCTCCACCGACCTGCTCGTCGGCATGGATCTCTCGCAGCTCGATCAACTCCGCGACGCCGCCGACAAGGCCTCCTGCCCCTGCCTCGTCCTCATCGAGACCGATCCGCAGCCCTTCGGCTTCGCTGACGACCGCGCCGACGCCGCGGTCGAGCGCATGATCCGCGTCGCCCGCGCCGCGAACCGCCTCGGCTGCAACGCCGCCGCGGTCTCCGTCGCCGCAGACGACACCGACGACTGCCTCTCCGTCGCCGCCGACGCCCTGAAGGTCGCCCTTCGCGCCTGCGACAAGCTCGAGATCAACCTCCTGCTCGCCCCCCACAAGGGCCTCACCGAGAACCCCGACCGCCTCACCGAGCTGATCAAGAAGGTCGGCGGCTTCCGCATCGGCACCTTCCCCGATTTCCAGACCGCCTCCCTCGCCCCGGACCCGATCTCCTACCTCCGGCGCCTCACCCCCTACGCCGCGGCCGTCTCCGCGTCGTGCGTCTCCTTCACCTCCAAGAAGGGTGAGGTCACCCACGCCCCCTACGATCTCATGGCCTATACCCAGACGGTGGCATCCGTCGGCTACACGGGTACACTGGCTATTGACTTCCGCGGCGAGGGCGACCCCGCCGCAGCGATCGCGCACGCCCGGGACACCCTCGACGCCGCCATCGGCGGCGCCACCCTGGAGTTGCCCGACGAATGACCGCATCGGCGACCCTTACCGATCGCTCGACTCCCACGGGAGAACCTGTGCGCCCGACCCGCCTCATTGTCACCATTGACGGGCCCGCCGGGACCGGCAAGACCTCCGTCGGCCGCGCCCTCGCACGCCGCCTCGGCCTCAAGTTCCTCGACACCGGCGCCATGTACCGCGCCGCCGCGGCCATCGGGCTCGATGAGGGCATCGTCACCCGCGAGGGCGAGGGCCCCGTCCGCATCCGCGATGCCGCCCTGGTCGAAGCCGTCGCCCGCGCCGATCTCCACTTCGACTGGCAGGCCGATCCGCCCGCCCTCCACGCCTTCGGCCGCCCCATCATGGGCCGCATCCGCGACAAAGATGTGACCGCCGTCGTCTCCCCCGTCTCCACCATCCCCGCCCTGCGCCACTTCATGGTGCAGGAGCAACTCCAGATCGCCGCGGCCCACCCGCTGCTCCTCACCGAGGGCCGCGACCAGGGCCGCTTCGTCTTCCCCGATGCCGAGGTGAAGTTCTTCCTCGAAGCCTCGGTCCAGGTCCGTGCCCGCCGTCGTGCCGAGGAACTCCGCGCCGCCGGCCGCACCGTCGATGAGGGCGCCGTCTTCCGCGACATCCAGGACCGCGACCTGCGCGACAAGTCCCGCATCGACAACCCCATGGTCCCCGCCACCGACGCCGTGCTCGTCGATACCTCGAACCTCACGTTCGACCAGGTCCTCGACCGCCTCGAACTCCTGGTCCACGCACGCACCGGCACGGCGTCCGCAGGCTCCCACCACTGAACGCCCGCGATTCAGCTGGCCCGGCGTCGGTCATTGTGGGCCGTGCGGAAAACCTGTGACATCAGGCGGAGACGCATGCCCAGACATCCTCTCGCCGTGCTGCACAGCTCTGCTTACCCGGATCGACCTCGAGCGGCCGCACTCATCGCGGGGCTCTGCCTCGTCGCCGGCACCGCGGCAACTGCCACCCCACCGCCCCCTCAGCAGCCTGCCTCCGGCACTCCCGCAGAATCGCTGCCCCTGAATCTCGATCCCACATTCCAGATAAGGCTCCCGGCAAGTTCGGTCTGCTTCTCTCCGGATGAATCCGTTGCGTACGTCCATCAAGCGGACACCGTAATCGATGTCTGGAGGGTGCTCGTCGGCTACTGGCCCGAAATCGGCGGCACACTCTCCGGTCTTATCTTCCTTCTTGCATTCTGGCGGTTCTCTCGTGTCCGGCGATCGCCGCAGCGCCGCGGCGCGCCGTGTTGCCGCCGGTGCGGCTACGACGTCACCCCGCAGGTGGTTCTCGACAAGAACCGCCGTCGTCCGCGCCCGATCGGCGCTCCGGGCGTCGTGTGCCCCGAGTGCGGGCACAGCCTGCATCGCCCCGCTCCGGTCATCGGCCGCAGCACACTCCGCCGCCTCGCGATCCCCGTCGTGCTCGCAGTCGCGATTGTCGGAAGTTATACCACGCTGTGGATTGCCCGTGTGCCAAGGGTGAACGCCGCCTCGTCATGGCTGACCTGGCCCGGCCACAGTCTCGCCGCGTACGCAGCGAACCACGAAATCGGTTGGCTCTCCAACTGGTCACGAGATGGCGACATCGTGGCCGAAGTAGACCTCGCAAACGGCCAAGTAACTCGCACGATCACCGAGCGGTCCTGCAGGACATTCCGAAACATGTCGATCTCGCCCGACGGTGCCTCGCTCTTCTTGGATGGACCCGGACTCAACGAGATCACCCGCATCAGCGTTCGGACCGGACGAGCGATCGGCTCCATCGCCACGCCTTGGTGGGGAATGGACGATCATCTCCAGCGCCCCGTGATCATTGGATTCTCCGCCGATGGAACCACCGCGTATGTCGAGCGGGTGTGCGACTCCACATGCGAGTCCGTGGTCTTCGCATGGCACCTGCCATCAGGAAGAGTCAGCGAAGCACTACGCACTGTCGCCCATTCCAGAACCAGCATACCTGCGGGATCGCGCCGCTTCCTGGTCCACAGTGGGACACCGACAACTCGATTTGTCTCTGTCCCAACCTTTTCCGAGGCATTCGTTACCGGCCGATACCAGGTTCGCTTGCACCAGCCAGGAGACCCCGATCGACTGCTTCCGATCACGCCGAACATCGACCCGCTCGCAATGCCCGCGCTGACGCCCGATGGCCGACAACTGCTCCTGGTAGTGGACCACCGCCTCGTTCTGACCATGAGCACCGAGACCGGCGGCGAGGTGAGCCGGTTTGGGATTGGCGCCGATCATGCGACCTGCCCTCTCACCCTCAGCACCGATGGGTCACTTCTAGCGGTCGGGCGCTTGGCGTCTGTCCGACTCCGTGACGTGCACCGCAGCCTCTGGCTCGCGCACATGCCAATCCCTTCCGGCCTTTACAATCCAAGGATCTCTCTCTCCTCTGGCGGACGCTGGCTGGGCGCAATATGTCAGTCAGGAGTTGCTCCTCCCTATGGATCCGAACTCCTCCGCTACGACCTCTCTCCAGCCCTCAATGCCAGACGCACACTCCCTTCCCCCGCCGCGCAACCTGCCGCTCCAACTCACGCTCCCATCACCCCATAAGCCTCCGCACACGGCCAACAATCAACCACCCAACCGCCATCACACCGGACCCCGTCCATGGACGTTGAGACCGATCCGACTACCCCGCGCTCACCGCACGACTCGGAAGCCGAGGTGCTCGCGTTCCTAAGCGGCCGATCGGCCCCCTGCCCGCGCTGCGCCTACGACCTTCGCGATATCAGGACCGCCATGTGCCCGGAGTGCGGAGAGCCGCTGGTGCTGACGATCGGCTCGCCCCGGGCCCACTTCGGGTGGCTGGTGCTCGCCATGGCTCCCGGGTGCTTCTCCGGCGTCACCGCGGTCTTCGTCATGATCCCGATCGCCGTGGCCACGCTTCAGAACTTCCCCGGCCCGCCCTGGCCGATCGTGGCTGCCGATGCCTTCGGGTTCCTCAGCGCCGGCTCGGTCTGGCTGATGTACCGGCACCGGCACCGATTCATGTCCTGGGCCGCCCGCCGTCAAACTGCGTTCGCCGCGGCGGTCTGGGCCATCCATGTCCTGATGCTGGCGCTGGTCATCTTCTCCATGTGGTACCTGATCAGGTAGCCTCGCCCCGGGGATCACCTCCCTAGCAATGTTCGACGCCGCGATCAGTGCCGATCAACCCCACCCCCCCACCTCGCCCGCGGCTACATTCCTGCTCATGCTCAAGACCGCTCCAGCACACGCAACCCGGACGATTCTCCAGCGTCTGGTCTACGATTTCTGCTGGCGTCTCTGCCTCACCATCCTCTCACTCCTTTACCGCCTCCGCATCGACGGCGCCGAGCACATCCCCGATTCCGGCCCCCTCCTTGTCGTCGCCAACCACCAGTCCCATTTCGATCCCCCCGCCATCGGCATGGCCTTCCGTCGCCGCCTGCTCAACTTCCTCGCCCGCGAGGGGCTCTTCTCCAACAGGCTCTTCGGCTGGTTGATCCGCACGCTCGGTTCAATCCCCCTCTCCGAAACCCACGGCGACACCGGCGCGATGCGCACCAGCATCGACGCGCTCAAAGCCGGCAGCGCCCTCCTCGTCTTTCCCGAGGGCAGCCGCTGCAACGACGGCTCCATCGCCTCGTTCAAACGCGGCATCTGGCTCCTGCTTTCCCGCGCCAAGTGCGATGTCCTCCCTGTCGCGATCGAGGGCGCCTTCGACGCCTGGCCCCGTACCCGTAAGAGCCCCCACCTCTTCGGCAGGCGCATCGCCATCCGCGTCGGACCGGTGATCCCGCACACCCAACTCGCCGCGATGAAGCCCGATGAGGGACTCGACTTCCTCCGCACCACCATCGACTCGCTCCGCCTCGCCGCCCGCGAACGGCTCCGCGCCGAATCCGGCGACCGCTACCCCGCGCGTGGCCCGGGCGATTCACCGGCGTCCACCGCCACCCCGACCATCACGCGGCCTGCGCCCGTCGCGCGCTGAGCAACAACCTCCACCACCGCACGCTCCGTCTCGCGTGCCACACCGGATCACGTCAGATCCATCCCATTCCGGCGTGTCGTCAATCTCCAAAGTCCCGGAACAACCCACCACTCCGGCAAGTTGGCCTTTGAATAGGCAGAGGCACGGCCGCCCTCACCGTAAGCCGCGCCTCGACGCCGCTACTTCAGAAAGGAGCCGCCAATGCTCTACTGGGCCGCCGTCTTCTTCATCATCGCCATCATCGCCGCCGTCTTCGGATTCGGCGGCATCGCCGCCGGCGCGGTCGGCATCGCCAAGATCCTTTTCGTGGTCTTCATCATCCTCTTCCTCATTTCGCTGATCTTCGGCTTCGTCCGGCGGGTCCCGAAGTAGCACGCAGCGCGGCGAGCCGGCGTGCTACAGCCCCGTGCACAGCCGCGCCAACTCCGTCATCGCATCCGCGTTCCCCGCCGGCACCATCACCGTGATGTGATCCCCCGGCAGCACCTCGAGATCCGCCGCCGGGTGCAGCCACCGCCCGGCCCGCTCCACTCCCACCACCAGGCACCCGCGCGGAAACCCCGCCTGCGCGATCCTCTTCTCCGCCACCGGCGAGCCCGACTGCACGCCGATGTACACCGACCGCGCCTCCACCGTCGCCGCCTTCCCCCGCCGCTCCATGTCCTGCTCCATCAGCGCCTCGTACACCGGCCTGTCCCGCAGCGCCTCCGCCGTCAGGTACGCCACGATCGCCACCAGGCACAGCGGGAACAGCAGCGTGTAGCCCCCAGTCATCTCGCTGATCAGCACGATCCCCGTCATCGGCGCCCGCACCGACGACACGAAGAACGCTCCCATGCACAGCACCGAAAGCGCCGCGCTGTGCCCCGCAAGCGCCGGCGACACCCGCGGCAGGATCTCCGCGAACACCCCTCCCAGCAGCGTCCCAAGCACCAGCATCGGCGCAAAGATGCCGCCCGGCGGACCCGATCCGTAGCTCGCCGCCGTCAGCAGGAACTTCATCCCCAGCAGCACCACCAGCGCCCAGATCCCCAGTTGCAGCTTCCCGGTCAGGATCGACTCCGCCAGCGCATGCCCACCCCCCGGCACCAGCGGCATCCACCACCCGATCAGCCCCGCGGCTGCGCACACCACCCCCGGCAGCGCCCACCGCGGCACCTTCTTCACCTTGTACGAGAACGCCGTCGCCCCCAGCAGCGCCTTGTTGAACGCCACCCCGCCCACCCCCGCCACCAACCCCAGCACCACCACCCACGGCAGCAGCGACACCGGGATCGGCTGTAGCCCCGTCACCTCGAATGACGGCACATCCCCCGAGAGCGAGTGCGCCACCAGCGTCGCGCACACCGCCGCCACCAGCCCGCCCGCCGCAGTTCTCGACGACAACTCCCGGTGCAGTTCCTCGATCACGAACACCAGCCCCGCCAGCGGCGCATTGAACGCCGCCGCCAGCCCCGCACCCGCACCCGCCGACAGCAACTGCGGCACATCCGCCGCGGGCACCCGCAGCACCCGCGACACCACCTGCGCCACCGCCGCACCCATGTGCACCGTCGGCCCCTCGCGACCCAGCGACAGTCCCGCCCCGATCCCCAGCGCCCCACCGATGAACTTCACCGGCAGGATCCGCCGCCAATCCAGCGTCGCCGTGTGCAGCAGCACACCCTTGAGGTGCGGAATCCCGCTCCCCGCCGCCGAGGGCGCAAACCGCTGCGTAATCCACCCAACGAGGCTCCCCACCACCAGCCCCACCACCGGCAACACCGCCCATCCCCACGCAGGATGATCATGCAGAACCGCGAGCAGCGCGCTGCGCCCATGCTCCGCCCCCGTCACCGCGATCTTGAACGCCAGCGCGATCGCCCCGGACAGCAGCCCCACCACACCGGCCCTGAGGAAGTGCGCCTTCCGGCTCGACCGCGCCCGCGGCGATGGACCAAACTCAGCCGAATCCGCCGCGCCCTCGGCGACCTCCGGTTTCTCGTGCCGTGTGCCCGTCATGGTTGTGTACAGAGGATAGCGCCGCCGCACGCCTCCCTCGCCCTTTCGCCCGTATCAACTCCCCTCACCACACTCCCGCCAGCTTCCCCGCCGCGCCCGCCAGCAGCACCGTGATCGCCACGCGCACCGCGCCCAGCGGCAGCGAGTGCGTCAGCCCCGCGCCGATCCTCGCCCCGATCACCGCCGTCGGCGCCATCAGCCCCGCGAGCACCAGCGCCGTCACCGCCGAGTGCCCGTGCGCCGGCAGCGTCGCCAGTTTCGCGCCCGCCCCGAGCACCGACACCCCGAGCACCACCGCCGAACTCGTCGCCACCGCCTCCCGCACCCGCAGCCCGCACACCGCCTGCAGCATCGGCACCAGCAACACCCCGCCGCCAAGCCCCAGCAGCCCCGACACGAACCCCATCACGAGCCCCGTTCCGACCAGCCGCCACGCCCGCGGCCCGCGCCCCGCCCGCACGCGCTCCGCCCGGCCCATCACCACCTGCCACGTGTTCCACACGCAGTACCCCGCGATGAACACCGCGAGCAGATACCGCAGCCCGTTCCCATCAAACCCGTTCGAGACCGCAACGCCCGCCACCACCGCCACCAGCGCCGACCCCATCAGCCCCGGCAGCAGATCGCCCCGCACCGCCCCGGCCGCGCGGTGCCGCAGCATCGCGGCCAGCCCATACACCGCGTTCACCGTCATCGCCGCCGCCATGTACAGATGGTGCACGCTCTGCGGCTCGCTCCCCATCGCCGCGTGCAGCCCCGGCAGAATCACCATCGACCCACCAACCCCCGCCAGCCCACCCATCACCCCCGCCACCGCCCCCAGCCCGATGACCCCCAGCACCCCACCCGCCGACAACCCCGCCGCCCAACCACTTGCCAGCACCACGACTCCTCTCATCCACCACTTGTACCCGCAACCCCGCCGCGCCGCTTGGCATCGGCACAGTCGTCAAACCTGTCGACCATCGCCCGTGCGTGGCCACGCCCCAAGCGCCGCCTCCAACGCCGTGATGAGCGCCGGCAGGTCATCCCTCACGGTCTTCACGAGTTCGGCATGGTCAATGCCCCAGTAGACATGAACGACGATGTTCCTCATGCCGACGATCTGCCGCCACGGAATCGGACCGACCCGTTCTCGCCCCTCCGATGTCAGCCGCGCCGCCGCCTCGCCGATCTCGGTAAAGCAGTTGACCAGCGCCCTCGATCGAACCATGTCCGCCGCCAGTGTGGCCGCATCATCCCCACCCACGACCGTCCGTGCATCCCGCGAGCACCTCAGCATGTGCTCGACACGCTTGCGGTCCTCTCGGGATGCCGCTCCCCCGCCTCCCGGCGCTGACGGGTCACGCTGCATCAAGCCTCCTCGCCCCAGCGAGCACCGCCGCCCGTTCCGACGCCGGCACACCTCCAAGCAGGGTCAAGTGAACACGCCGCCCGAGAAGATCGGACAGGTCCATCTGAAGACCCCCGAGCGCCAGCAGTCCGACCGGCCGCTTGGGATCCGTCTCGACCAGCATGTCGATATCGCTGTCGTCCCGAAATCGATCGGTCAGGATCGACCCGAACAGGTAGAGCCGCACAACCCCGGCGCGCTGGCACGCGGCAGCAATGCCCGCCAGGTCAAACGAAATGTCATGAAACCGCAGCACAGCCAGCCATTCTACAGGCCAACGCCGCCAGCCTCCGGCCCTCCAGCCCCCCCCATTCCCGCTGCCCCATCCCGGGGATCGCCCCGGACGACCCCACATTCCCGGACCCCTCCCCGCAACCCCCGCTTATCCCTCACATCCCAATCTCCGACGCACTCTTCATCCCCTCATTCGTACATCTTCTCGCGGGATTGGGATAGGCTTCCTCAGCCGCAGGACCGCGGCCGGAGCCGTCCCAGGACAGGGACCCATGCGTTTGCCCTCAGACCTGCCCGCCATGCCCTGACCCTCAGGGACCGCGCCCGGACCCCACGTCCTTCTGTCGGAGCGATAAGTGAAGACCGTCGACCAGGCCACCGCCGCACCCGCGTTCGTCCGCGCCGCAAGGCTGCGCGAGAACCGCCTCGCGATCCTCCAGGGGATCGTCTTCGGTGCCATGGCCGTCCTCGTCGCCTACTCCGCCGTCGTCGCCAAGCAGCTCCGGTCCACCTCCCGGATCGCCGCCCTCGTCGCCATCGATCCCCCGCCCCCCAGCCTCACGCCCTCAAACCCCGCCATCCCGGCCGACCCGATCGTCGACCCCCTCGCCTCCGCTCCCGCCGACCCCGACCCGGCTGCCGCCGACTCCACCGACGCATCCTCCCTCCCGCCCGACACGCGCTGGTTCAACGGCCGCCCCCTCCGCCCCGCGCGCACCTACACCATGACCGTCACCGCCTACACCCCCGACGAGATCTCCTGCGGCCCCTTCGCCGACGGCATCACCGCCTCCCTCCACAGCGTCGAGACCAACGCCGGCAACCTCGTCGCCGCGGACTCCCGCATCCTCCCCCTCGGCTCCATGGTCTCCGTCCCCGGCTACGACAACGACCGCGTCGTCCCCGTCCTCGATCGCGGCGGCAAGATCAAGGGCCACCGCATCGACCTGCTCATGCGGACCAACGAAGAAGCCCGCCGCTGGGGCGTCAAGAAACTCCGCGTCACCGAGTGGGAATACGCCGACGGCCAACCCCCGGACGACTGGCGCAAAATCCGTGATTCCAAGTAACGCGGCCGCCATCCATCGTGTACCTTCCCCGTAGAGGAGTTTGGGCCCGCGCTGGAAACAGCGCGGCGCCCGCTTGCCCTCCGCCCTTTCGCCCCTCATAGAGTCGCGCATGAGCGACCCCGCCGCCGCCGCCGACCTCACCTGGCCCGCACTCCTCGCCCAGTGGACCCAGTTCGCTCAGTCCTCCCTCGCCCTCCCGCGCAACGCCGAGGGTGACCGCTGGCGCGCCGCCGTCGCGCCCATCATCGCCCTCCAATCCCTCACCCACGCCCTCGCCGACCTCGATCGCCTCGCCGGCGGCCCCGACCAGCGGGCCCTCGCCCTCGACACCGCCGACCTCCTCATCGCCCGCCACACCTCCGACCTCCACGCCCTGTGGCGCGGCGAACCCCTCCACCCCGAGATCGAGTCCATCATCTCCGACGCCCGCGCCGCCCGCGCCGCCGCGAAAGAGCGCGGCCTCGAATGGCTCGTCGCATCCGACCGCCTCATCGCCGACCACCCCGCCGACCTCGTCGCCTCCCTCCTCGCCTCCGGCTTCGACGGTGACCTCATGCTCCCCGCTCCCGGCGTCCCCCTCTTCCCCACATGCCCCTGCGCGTTCCTCCGCGGCCGGCACGGATCCCCGCCCGACGACCACGCCATCACGCTCGTCGAACACCACCTCGCCCACACCCAGCCACACCGCCCCCGTGCCGCCGCGGTCAGCGGCCCCGCTCCCGTCCCGGGCCCTCGCATGGCCTACCGCCAGTTCGATTTCTCCAAGGGCGGCCCCGTTCGCGACGTCGTCTCCCCGATGTCCACCTCCCTCCCCGCCGGCCAGCCCCTCCTCCTCTGGGCGATCCAGAATGCCACCGCCCAACCCGTCCCCCTCCCCCTCCGCAGCGCCGTCGCCGAAAGCGAATCCGCGCCCGCACTTCCGGTCCTCTTCGAGTAGGCAGGCCCGCATCACGACCACCGCGTCAACACGCGGTCGCCCACGCACGAGGTACACTGGCCGAAACGCGCCGAGCCCCTCGCGAAGCACGCACCTGGAGGCGAAATGGTCTGGACAATCTCGGCAATCGTCGTTGCAGGCATGGCGGTTGTCGCGTTCCTGATTCTGAGGAAACAAGCCGGCGGCGGCATCGGAAGCTACGGCGGTCTCCGCCGGCAGATCATCGATGAGTCCGCCGGCTTTGAGCCGCGTCCCAGCGCGCCCCCGCCGCGCCCTCCCGGTCTTGATACCCGCCTCCCGGCCGCCGTCGCGGCCACGCTGCGCCGCAGCTATCCACCCACCGATGAATCGTCTCACACGCTCTACGACTGCTGCAGCCAGGTCGTCGAGAGCATCCGCCGAGAACTTCAGTCAATCGACCCAGAGATCGACTGGTTTGATCTCCTGACCCAGGCACGCCGAGCCGTCATACTGGCCGATATGCTCGAATCCGAGGTGAACAACGGGGGGTTCGACCAGTACTACCTGAACTCCTCCGGCGACGGTGCCTCCCTCGCCCCCGCCGCCCTCCGTCTGCTCGGGCAAGAACAAGTGGCCAGGCTGGTCGACCGCGGCAACGCCGTGTTTCCCGGCGGCCCCCCCGCCGACCGCGCCGCCCGGCTCAAGCTGATGGGCGCTCTGGACGAGCAGGCCAAGGGCGTCTGGGAATCCCTCAACAAGGAGTTCTTCTCGCTCGATCTTCCCGCCGGCGGCCTGAGCGTCGGCGCCGCACCGTTCATCCTTGAACACGAATCCGAGTTCTTCCGATCCGCCTGACGACTTCGGCCTCCCCCTCCGCAGCGCCGTCGCCGAGAGCGAATCCGCGCCCGCACTCCCTGTCACGTTCGAATAAGGTACCGCGATGTCCGGCGACCCCAGTTTCATGAACAACGTCCCCGACCCCCTCCTGGCCGGCGCCGACCTGCCGACCTTCAAATACGCCCTCGAGGCCTCCACCGGCCCGGGCGTCAAGACGATCAGCAACAGCGTCGGCAAGGAGGCCACCGTCGAGCAACTCCCCATCTCAAAGGGGCTCGCCGGCGTGTCCATGGTCCTCGAACCCGGCGCCATGCGCGAACTCCACTGGCACGCCACCGCCGCCGAGTGGGCCTTCGTCATCAGCGGCCGTGTCCGCACCACCGTCATCACTCCCACCGGTGAAGCCGAGACCAACGATTTCAACCCCGGCGACGTCTGGTACTTCCCCCGCGGCCACGGCCACATGATCCAGTGCCTCGGCGACACCCCCTGCGCCTTCATCCTCATCTTCGATAACGGCTACTTCTCCGAGTTCGGAACCTTCAGTATCTCCGACTGGATCGGACACATCCCGCGCCCCCTCCTCGCCAAGAACTTCGGCCTCCCCGAGTCCGCCTTCGAGAACTTCCCCACCGGCGAGGTCTACTTCGCCCGCGGCGAGATCCCCCCCGCCGCCCAGTCCCTCCCCCTCCAGGGCCGCAGGCTCCCCCCGCTCACGCACAAGTACGAACTCCTCTCCCAGCCCCCGCACGCCGTCTTCAAAGGCGGCCGCGAGTGGCGCGTCGATGCCTCCCGCTTCCCCATCTCCACCACCGTCACCGGCGTCATCCTCGACCTCGACCCCGGCGCCCTCCGCGAACTCCACTGGCACCCCAACGCCGACGAATGGCAGTACGTCCTCGACGGCCGCATCAGCGTCACCATGTTCGGCTCCCACGGCCGTTACCGCGCCGAGACCCTCGACAAGGGCGACGTCGCCTACATCCCCTCCGGCTACGGCCACTCCATCGAGAACATCGGCGACCGCCCCTGCCGCATCCTCATCGGCTTCAACAGCGGAACCTACCAGGCGATCAACCTCTCCCAGTGGTTCGCCGGCAACCCCACCGACGTCCTCGCCACCAACTTCAACAAGCCCGCCGCCCTCTTCGACAAGTTCCCCCGAAGCGACGTCTTCATCGCCTCCAAGGATGGGCCGCAGGCCTGATCTGCGACAAAGATCGCTTGGATGGCATTCTGCACCTCGAATCTGAGCAAGGGCACCTCCATGGCATGGCGCACCATTACCTGCGACAGTATTTCTGAAACTTGCACGAGATTGCATGCGATGGCACTAAGGGACACACTTGCCTTTAGGGGAGAATCTCGTTACAACGATACTATCTTCCCAAGTATTGATAGAGTTATATCGACAGATGCATCATACCTTAGGCGACTATCTCTTGAACGAGATGCGATTAATGAATTCACTATATTTGCCAAAGCCATGCTTCCTTGGCATCAAGCCGAGTGCCTGCATCGCGACTTTGACCGCCTCACTCTGATGCAGCACTACCGCGCGCCTACACGACTCGTCGATTGGACCAATTCGCCCTGGGTTGCGGCCTTCTTTGCATGTGCCTCGGACCCCGGAGAAGATGGGATTGTTCGCGTTTTTGATCAGACCCCGCTCTACGAGAAGTTCAAACCGGAGTACGGAGACATTGCTACAACGCTTCAATTCGGATCTGATCTAGATGTGGGAAAACTACTATTTCGCCATCCATCACTTAATTGGATAGCGACCGTGACTCCACCCGTCACTGACCAGCGGATGCTGGCACAACAAGCCTTTTTTTCAATTGCAGGAACGTTGGCAACGGATCACGGCGTGCTATTGGACAGCGCCATAGAGGATTCGTCAGACGAATTCTCGAAGGTGCTCGTTCGCATTCCGGCACTCATGAAGCCGGACATGTTGAAGCAACTCCATCGAACAAACATCACTGCTGCGACGCTGTTTCCTGGAATGGATGGAATTGGATGGCACATTGAGCAGACAATCAAGATCAGGCCACTTGATGCACGGACGTCCGCTATTGATTCATTGGACGGCCCCCGCATCTATCTCGGACAGGAGACTATGAGACGGATAGCCGCTACTCGAGGCGGAGGGCGCGTGTTTAAACGAATGTACTCCCAAAATCGCATCGACCACCCACCCACCGCCGCCGAAGCTCCTCCCGCCCACCCCGTGCAAGAATAGCCAGGCCGCGTGCTCCTATGACCACCTGGGAACCTGCCACCGAAGCCGAAAAGCAGGCCATCCGCCACCTGCTCGACCAACTCCGCCGCGCCGGCATCGAGCCCCCGCCCCTCCCCGCCTCGGCGCTCTCCGCGAGCGACCTCGCCGACCTCACGCGGCGGGACGCCGGCCCCCTCACCACCCAACTCCGCGAGGCGCTGCGCGACGGCCAGTGATTGCCGAAGCGCCGACCCACCGCGCCCGCCACCACCCGCTCACAACCGGATCGGAATCAGCGCCCGCAGCCGCGGCTCCCGCAGGTACAACCCCAGCCACGCCACCACCGCAAGCCCCGCCTGCACGATGAACGGCTCCTCCAGCCGGACATGCGTCGCGATCGCGCCCCCCATGTACCCCGTCAGCAGGATCGCCCCGACCACCGCCGTCCGCGGGATCAGATACACCACCACGCACGCCAACTCCAGGATCCCCAGCGGTACCGCCAGTTTCAGCGGCCACCCCAGGTGCTCAAACCCCTTCGCCACCTCCTCGTTCGGCATGAACTTCATCAGCGCGCTGAACGCCAGCAGCGGCGCAACCGCCACGCTCAGAATCCACCCGGTCCAGAACGCCGCCTTCGACGGCCGCGCTGCGCCCGATCCAGTTCCCATGGCCATGTACGCCTCCCGATTCGTCGTGAACCTCACACCACACCCAATCGCCCACACACCTGTTACATCGATCAACACAGAGCCTACCCAATGCCCGCACCCGCGCGGCCAGGAGATACGACTGAATGGTGGGGCAGGCGTCCCGCCTACCCGAGCCCCAGCCCCCGCGGCTCCTGCCCCCCCTTGGAGCGCACGCCCGTTGCCAGGCGGCGCCGCGAGCCCAAGGCGAGCAAGCCCCTGGAAGGCCCCTCTGTGGCGGCGACTGCCCGTGCTTCCAAGCAGGGGGTGCCGGGGGGCAGCAGCCCCCTGGCATTGCATCTCCACCACATCACACAACCCAAGCCCCACCCACCACTTGCGACATTTTCTACATTCCTATCAAAACCCTATTGACACACCGTCAAAAACCCGTATCCTGCACAGTCATGCTCAACCTCCCCTCCTCCTTCAACCCCTCACTCGACCTCGCGGCCAAGATCCTCGACTCCGTCACCGACCCCACCCTCACCCTCCGCGACGTCGCCGACCTCCACCACACCACCGTCGAGGCCCTCGTCCTCTGGTTCGCCGAGCCTGAGATCGCTGAACGGCTGGACCACATCGAGTCCACCATCGCCCGCCGCACCCGCATCGTCGCCTCCAACTTCCTCCCCGCGGCCACCATCGCGCTGGGCCGCTCCATCGACGAGCACAACGCCGACGAATCCCACTTCCCCGTCCGCCCCGGCGACCAGCGAGGGTTAGAACTCCGCCGCCGCTCCCGAGAAACCGCCCGCCGCGCCGCCGCCCTCCTGCTTCGCCTCGCCAACTTCACCCCAGGCCCGCGCCGCCACGCCTTCACGAACCACACTCCCCCACCGCCCCCGACCGTCCCCTCCACGACACCGCCCCCAGCGCAACACCACCCAGCACCTCCAATCCCCGTCTCCTCCCCCGCGCACGCCCCTCAACCCTCCGAATCCACGGCCACCATTCCAGCATCTCCCCGGCTCACATTCAGCCCCGAGCCCCACCTCGCCCGCTTCTCCCCAGCCTTCCCGCAACCCACCCCGCGCGCCGGCGGCCCCTGACCCCGACAAATGCACAAGGCCGCGATCCCGTGCGTGACTCGGGAGCGCGGCCTTGCGTCGGAGGATCCGGCCCTCATGCTCCGCCACGGGTGCCGGGAGGAGACTTGCCCGGCACGGGCGACGGATCCTGGGGGAGCGGAACGTAATGGTTGATAATCCTGTCGGCCTACTCCTGGCCCCCACCCGCCTGCTTCTCCAGCAGTTTGCGGAGGTACTGGTTTTCCCGGCGAGTAGCCTCAAGGTCGAACACGAGGTACTTGACGCTCAGCCGCAGGTAGTCGAGCGACTCCTGCAGCTCGGTCACCGTCTTGTTCATCCGCGAGTGGCGGTCCCGCGCATCGTCCGCGAGGCGATGGAGCTGCTCGCGCTCCGGAGCCGGGAGGTGGTTGATCTGCTCAATCAACTCCGAGAGTTTCGCCTGGAAATCCTGCTCGTTCATGGTCGGCTCCGTGTCTTGGCGGTTGTCGACCCCGCGTCCATCGCGAGGACGCAGGACATGAAACAACCGCCGGGCCCCGGAAGCAGGGATCCCGTGCCAACGCCCCAACGTTCGATAAAACCGCCCGCCCCGCCGCGCCGGCCGCTCTCGCGCGAGTTATCGCCGCGCTCGCGAGGGCGCGCCGACGGGTGGGATTGCGCGGGCTGTTGCGTGGAATCAACGAAGCAGGTCGAGCCGCTTCAACGTCTGTTGCGCGCCGGCAGGGGCCGTCTTGACGACGGCGCTGAACTCGGCGGGATCCTTCTTCTTCAGGTCCAGCGCCACCTTCTTGAGATGGTCATCCCGGACGAACGCGAACCGGTCGAACAGGACCTCGAGTTCGTGCCGGTTGAACTGCGACAGCGGGTCCTTCAGCCCCGACTGCGACGCCGCCCAGTCCAGCAGCGAGGCCCCCGAGTTCGAGAACCGGAACAGCGCCAGCGTCGCCCGCAGCCGGCTGCCCAATCCGCTGAACGGATCAGTGCACGCCTCCGGGAGGCGGCTCATCAGTTCCTTGGCCGAGGGGGCCGACAGCTTGTCCAGCCACCCCCCGCCCACCTCCCCGCCCGGCGTGTCGCTCCGCTCCGGCATATCCGATCCCGGTCCCGCGGAAACCATGTATGGAGAAGGCTCGCCCAGCTCCGCCAGCGCCGTCGACAGCGTCTTGACCCCCGCCCGGTCAAACCGGATGGTGAGCCGCTGGCACGGCGTCCCCTCGTGGACGATCTTGGCCGCAGCGGTGACCACCCCGGTGCCCCATTCCGGGCGCTTCATGTGGACGACCTTGTCGCCGTAGTTCCATTCCCTGGGTTGAACCATGTGCGGTCCTGCTCCGGGCCGGTAGGCGGCCGGGATAATCGTGGTCAGGCCGCTCCGGGTCTCCGGAGGGGCCGACGGCGAAAATGCGTTTGTCCTGCAATCCCCCGACGACCTAGTATAGCCCGGAACGGGGCTCCCGCTAGTGTCGGGCAATGGGTTCGGTGGGCCCATTTGAAGCCGGGGCGGGGGGGCGGCTTCGATGGATCGAGGGTGTTCAGCCACGGGGGTGCACGGAAGAGGTACGCAGCGAATCGGCCGGCCCGCGGGCCCGCCGGGGAGTGATTGAATCGATGATCGAGGCTCTCAAGGACGACGGAATCGCGCAGAAGGCGGGCGGACGGTTCAAGCTGTGCGCCCTGATCCAGCGGCGGCTGGTCCAGTTGATGGACGGCGCGCGCCCGCTGGTGGAGCGTGATGGGCGGACCGACCTCGAGTTGGCGATCGAGGAGATCCTGCAGGACAAGATCGGGTACGAGTTCGATCCGACCTCGGATGCGGACGTGAAGGGCGCGCTGCCGCCGCTGCGGTAGGTCCGGCGCCGACCGTGGGGCCCCGGCATGAGTGATGGTGCTGCTGCGGATCGGCTGAGCGGAGCGCGGGTGATCGTCGGCGTGACCGGCGGGATCGCGGCGTACAAGTCGGCGACGCTGGTGAGCCGCCTGGCCCAGGCGGGCGCGCAGGTTACGGTCGCGATGACGGAGGGGGCCACGCGGTTTGTGGCGCCGCTGACCTTCCAGGCCCTGTCGGCCCGCCCGGTGTACACGAGCGCGTGGGAGCACATCGAGTCGCAGGACCCCCAGCACATCTCGCTGGCGTCCAGTGCGGACGTGGCGGTGGTGGCGCCGTGCACGATGGACTGCCTGGCGCGGCTGGCGACGGGACGGACCGACGACGTCGTGACGCTGATCCTGAGCGCGATCGATCGGGCGAAGACGCCGGTGCTGCTGGCGCCGTCGATGAACGACGTCATGTGGGCGCAGCCGGCGACGCAGCGAAATGTGCGCACGCTCGTTGACGACGGGTTCCGGATCGTGGGGCCCGGGAGCGGGTGGCAGGCGTGCCGGCACGTGGGGGTTGGGCGCATGAGCGAGCCGGAGGAGGTCTTCGGGGCGGTCGTTGCGGCGGTTGCCGGGCGGGCATGACGGTTTGAGCGCGTACCACGAAGCAGGACGCCGGCCTTGCGGCCGGCGTCCTGGGTTGAAGTTCCTGCGTGAGGTTGTCGACCAGCCGCGGGCTTACTTGGCGTGGCTGTGGTCGCCGTGATCGGCATCCTTGCCGGCGGCGCGGGTGTAGGCGATCTCCATGATCTTCATCTCTTTGCCGGTGGCGGGGTCGGTGCCGAACATCTCGAGGGACATGGCCGAGTCGGAGATACGGCGATCAACCTGCCGCATGGTGGCGGGGCCCTTGGTGATGGGGCAGTTGTAGGTGAAGTTCCAGGTGATGGTCTTGCCATCGGCCGCGAGCGTTCCGGTGCCGACCATCATGCCGGTGCCCATGTTGTCGTACCACGTGCCCTGGAACTTCTGGGAGACGTTGTCGAAGCCGTTGACGCCGGAGCCCTGGAAGGGGCCCATGCCGGGCATCTCGCCCTCGGTCTCGCAGCGGAAGAATCGGCCGTCCATCACCGGGGTGATGACGGTGGTGCACTCGCTGGCCATGGGTTCGGAGACACCGGGCATCCACATCTTGACCTTGCCGGTCCAGGTGCCGACGGACTTGGCGAGGTACTGATGCATCTCGCCGGGGATCGCGGCGGCCATGCAGGCCTGCATATCGGCCTCGCTCATGCCGGGGGGAACTGCGTGATCGCCCGCGGCGGGCTGGTGGGACTTGTCGGAGGTCGTGGCCTTGGCGTCTTTGGCCGGTTGAGCCAGAGAGAAGGAGGTGGAGAGAAGGGCGGCGGCCGCGAGAGCGGCAAGGCAGGGGGCGGTGCGATTCATGGGCAGGTCTCCAAAGAGGGTTTGTTTGCGCAGTCGGGTACCTCGTACAGGCCGTCAGTATACGGCTTTTGGACGGTCCGTCAAGGGATTATGAGACAAAATCGCCCGTCAAACGGGCGGCGGCATCAGGAGCGGAGTTTGGGTGTTGCAGAGCGCGGCATCCGCGGCCGCGGATCAGTGGCCCGGGCCGTCGGCGGAGGCGGAAGACTCGTCGCGGGCGTAGGGGTCGTCGGGCATGATGTCGACGGTCTGGTAGAGCTCGGTGCGCTGGTTGGAGCGGTGGCCCGAGGCGCTGGAGGCGCGGGGGGTGATGCGGTGGGTGTCGCCGTCGGCGATGACGCGGAGTTGGCGGGGGCTGAGGCCGTTGGCTTCGAGGGCCTTGGCGACGGCGAAGGCGCGGCGGTAGGAGAGCATCATGCCGCGGTCGTCGGTGCGGAAGGCCTCGGCGGCGGAGACGTTGCCGCGGACGTCGATGACGAAGCGGTGGCCGGCGAGCCGGCGGGCGGTCTCGGCGATGGTGTTCCGGGCCGAGGTGGAGAGATCGCTGGCATCCTCCTCGAAGGGGACGACGGCGCAGGGGACGGCGTAGTCGCTGGGGCGGATGGACTGGAGGTTTCGCTTGTCGCCCGGTGGGCCGGGGTCCTTGGTCTCGCCCTCCTGCTGGAGTTGCCGGAGGCGGCGGACGAGTTCCTGGTCGTTGGGGTTGGTGGAGTCGATGGAGACGGGGTTGTTGAACGCGGCCCGCATGGCGAGGACGAAGTCGGTCATCTCGTTGGAGGGGTTCTTGTCCTGCCCGCCGATGCCGCCGGCGGAGGGCTTGTTCATGTTCATGGCAAGGAGGATGACGAAGAAGCCCATCATGAGGGCGACGTTGTCGGCGAAGGAGATGAGCCACTCGGGCGCGCCCTCGTGCTCCTCGTGGCCGCCGCCGCCGTGGTTGCCGTGGGAACCGTGGCCGC
Organism: Phycisphaeraceae bacterium; assembly: GCA_019636655.1. Lineage (NCBI taxonomy): Bacteria > Pseudomonadati > Planctomycetota > Phycisphaerae > Phycisphaerales > Phycisphaeraceae > Phycisphaeraceae bacterium. The sequence goes on from JAHBXB010000002.1 coordinate 266,169, forward strand.
CGCCCTTGGAGTGGCCGGACTCGCCGGAACCGTGTTCCTTGTTCTCGTGATCGGCCATGGCGGGTGGTGGGGTGCGGAGAGGGGATCAGGCGGCGATCTTGAGTTGGGTGCGCGACGCGTGGGGGACGAAGGCGAGCATCTTGTCGAGCGTGACGCGCGGGTTGTCGCCGGCCTGGATGGAGAGGATGCCCTGGAGCATCATCTCGCGGTTGAGCATCTCCTCGCTGGAGCGGATGGCGAGTTTGTCGCCGATGGGGCCGGCGATGGCGTTGGCGAGGATGGCGCCGTACATGGTGGCGACGACGGCGACGGCGAGGGCGTGTCCCATGGCCTCGATGGAGCCGGAGCCGAGCTGCCCGAACATGCCGATCTGGCCGATCAGGGTGCCGACGAGGCCGTAGCCGGGGCCGTAGAGCTTGAGGAGGTCGAAGAACTTCTTGCCCGCCTTGTGGCGGTCCTGCATCGCGAGGAGTTCCATGCGGAGGGTGGACTCGATCGTCTCGGGGGCGGCGCCGTCGATGGCCATCTTGAGGCCGGCCTGGAGGAAGGAGTCGCCGACCTTGTCCATCTCGCTCTCGAGGGCGAGGATGCCCTCGCGCCGGGCCTTCTCGCCCATGGTGGACATGACCTGGATGGTCTCGACGGTGCTGCGGCCCTTGTGGAACATGAAGCGGCGGATGTAGCCGGGGACGGACTTGATCTTCTCCATCGGGAGCGCCATGAAGGTGACGGAGATCGAGCCGACCCCGACCATGAGCACGCCTTCCAGGGAGAAGAACATGACCAGGTTGCCGTGGGACACCTCGACGAAGACGAAGCCGAGGGCGGCGACGCCGATGAGGATGCCGATGATGCTGGCCTTGTCCATGACTGCCTCTGTAAGACCGGCTGAACGGAAAGGGGAGCCCGCCACCATGTGGTCGGCCGGGGGGACCGGGGTCTGAACGGGAACGGGGCTGGGCAAGGATTGACGGCGGTGCGGGCGGCGGGCGAACGGCACGGGCGGCACAGTCGTCAGGGTCGGGATGGCTTCGAGCGGGAAGGGAAGAGTCCGAAAACCGTGCAACACAGGCGAGGGCCGGGGCGTTGATATGGGAGGAGGGGAGCGTGGAGCGAGTCATGCGGATCTGGAGGACGCTGGCGGGGGCGGTGGCGGGGCTGCTGCTGGTGGGCGCCGGGGGCGCGGGTGGCGGATCGGCCCCGGGCGGGCCGGGGGAGGCGATCGAACTCCCGCTCACGGTGATGACGTTCAACATCCGGTACGCCAACGCGGGCGATGGGGAGAACCGGTGGGAGCGTCGCCGCGATCTTGTCGCGGGGGTGGTGGAGCGGCACTCGCCGGATGTGCTGGGCCTGCAGGAGGCGCTCAAGCCGCAGTTGGACGAGTTGGTCGAGCGGGCGGGTGTGTACACCGTGGTCGGCGTGGGGCGCGATGATGGGAAGGAGTCCGGAGAGTTCAGCCCCATCCTGGTGCGGTCGAACCGGTTCGAGGTGCTTGAGTCGGGGACGTTCTGGCTCTCGGAGACGCCCGAGAAGCCGGGCTCGGTGTCGTGGGGGAACACGGTGACGAGGATCTGCACGTGGGCGCGGCTCGCGGAGCGGACCCCCTCGTGCCCGGTGGGCGAGCCGGGGCAGCCGATGAACGTGGCGCCACCGCGGCCGGTGTTCTGGGTATTCAACACGCACCTGGACCACCAGTCGCAGTCGTCGCGCGAGAAGGGCGCGGAACTGATCGCAGCGCGGATCGGTGCGCGCGGGCACGGGGAAGAACCGGTGATCCTCATGGGGGACTTCAACGCGGGGGAGGACAACGCAGCGGTGGCCTTGTTCACACGGAGCGGAAAAGGGGACGGCGGCGCGGCGGGGCCGCGGATGGTGGACTCGTACCGGGCGGAGCACCCCGGGGAAACGGTGGTGGGGACGTTCAACGGGTTCGGGGACCCGGGGGATGCGAAGACCACCGGGGGAGCGAAGATCGACTACATCCTGGTTCCGCCGCCGCCGCGGTGCGTGGTGGAGGGGGCGTCGATCGATCGGACGAACGAGGAGGGGCGGTACCCGTCGGATCACTTCGCCGTGACGGCGTCGCTGCGGCTGCGATGCCCGACGCTGGGGCGGTAGGGCGTAGAGTTCGCGTCGCGAAAGGAAGGGGCGGATCAAGCGGGTGCAGCGGGCACCGGCGTCGGCCCCAGCTCGGAGCAGGTGGAGCATCGAATGTCATTCATGAGGACGTGCGCGGCGGTAGTAGCCGCGGGTGTGTTGAGCCTGGGCGCCTCGACCGCGGTGGCGCAGGAGACCATCGACCTGAAGCCCAAGTTCGAGAAGGGGAGCGAGACGCGGTACACGCTCGAGGCGGTGCGGAAGTCCACGACGGACGTCGTCGACCAACCGGAGGTCTCGGGGTTTCAGGAAGACTCGAAGGTGCTGGAGTTTGTGGTGAGGGTCAAGGAGGTGACCGAGGAGGGGGGCGCGACCGTGGAGTTGGAGTACCTGTCGGTGCGCGAGTCGGTCAAACTGCCGATGGAGTCGCTGGAGTTTGATTCGGCGAAGCCGAAGGAGGAGGACGGGGACAACCCGCTCGCGCCGATGATGCGGCCTGTCGTGGGGCTGACGCTGACGCTGCAGGTCGATGCGGCCGGGAAGATCACGTCGGCGACGGGCGGGGATGTGCTCGCGAGCGCACTGACGTACGCGACGGAGTTCGGCGAGCAGAACAGCGTGAAGTCGCTGTTCGGGCCGCTGTTCTCGAACGGGAAGAACCCGGCGACCGCCGCGGCGGGGGACACGTGGACGGTTGCGCAGAGCGAGGGCTCGGTCGATGAGGGCGGGCAGTTCAACTTCATCGTCGAGCACACGCTGGAATCGATCAAGGACGACCGGGCGGAGGTGAAGCTGAAGGGGCGCATCGAGACGGAGCCGATGCCCGAGGACAAGCCTGTGCGGTTTGTCGTGGAGTTGGGGACGATCGAGGGGCGCTACACGTGGGATGCGAAGGCCGGGGGGTTGGCGGCGATGGTGTTCCACGCGACCTTCGCGGGGCGGTCGCCGGAGACGCAGAAGGTGCAGTTCAGCGTGAAGAGCGACCAGACGGTGACATTCACGCGGAAGCCGTAGGGCTGCGTGCTGCGCGTGCGCGGTTTGGAGCCCCGCCTATGGAGGCGGGGTTCTTTTTTTGTGGAAAGACCGAGTGTGTTCTACTGAGTTAGGGCCGGGAAGCGGTACTGCTGCTTCCAGACCGGTGGGTGGCCGATGAGGCCCTGGACGTTTTCTTCGAGGACGATGGGCTTGTCGCTGCGGGGGAGGATAAAGATGCCGTAGGGGGTCGAGGGGACGCCGCGGTCGGGCTCGCCGGTGAACGAGGCGGTCTGGAAGGTGTGGCTGTCGAAGCGGATGAGCAGATCGTCGGGGCGATCGTCGAGGCTGACGAGGAACTCGCCGTTGCAGTTGGTGCTCCTGCCGCGGAAGATGGCGAGGACCATGCAGCGGGAGAAATCGACGTCCGGTGGCAGGAGCCAGGGGGCGGGGGCGTTGGCGGCGCGGTCGCCGAGGTGCTTGAGGTAGAGGGCCTTCCACGCGTCGGCGTCCACGATGCGGTGGTAGGCGGGGCCCTCGGTGATGGCGCTGTCGGGGCCGCAGAGCGAGACGAGCGCGGGGTGCGGCTCGGCGGGGGCCGGGGCCGGGGGCTCCGTCGCGGCGACGTGTTGGGGCCAGAGACCGGGCGTGACAGCGAGCCCGAGGAGGCCGGCGACCGCGAGGGTGGACGTGGGGAGGCGGCGGCGTGCGTTCATGGGGTTTCTCCGTTTCCCCCCCTTTCGTCCCGCTTGGCGCAGGCTATCGCAGCGCGCGAGCGCGGTGTGTCACGGGGGCGCAACAGCGGGGAAGGCGGGGGGCGGGGCTCAGGCGACGGCGTGCCCGGCGATGACGCCGCCGAGGGCGGCGACGGCCGTGTCGATCTGGTCGGTGGAGACATCGAGGTGGGTGACGGCGCGGACGCGGTGCGGGAGGTTGGGGAGCATGAGGACGCCGGCCTGCTTGAGGCGGGCGCAGAGTTCCGCGGCGGAGCCGAGGCGGGGGTCGACATCGAAGAAGACCATGTTCGTGTCGACCGGGAGGGCGATGGAGAGGCCGGGGATCTCGGCGAGCCCCTTGGCGAGACGGGCGGCGTTGGCGTGGTCCTGCGAGAGGCGGTCGACGTGGTGCTCCACGGCGTGCAGCGCCGCGGCGGCGAGGAGGCCGGCCTGTCTCATGGCGCCGCCGAACATCTTTCGGAAGCGGTGGACGCGGGCGATGATCGCCTTGTCGCCGCAGACGGCCGAGCCGGCGGGAGCGCCGAGGCCCTTGGAGAAGCAGCAGGAGACGGTGTCGAAGTGGCGGGCGTAATCGGCGGGCTTGTGGCCGGTCTTGATGCAGGCGTTCCAGAGGCGGGCGCCGTCGAGGTGGAGGCGGAGCTTGTGGGCGCGGGCGCGCTCGGTGACGGCGCGGACCTGATCGAGGGGCCAGACCGCGCCGCCGCCGCGGTTGTGGGTGTTCTCGACGATGAGGAGGCGCGAGTGCGGGAAGTGGGCGGAATCGGGGCGGACGGCGTCGTCGACGTCGGCGGCGTCGTACAGGCCGCGGTCGCCGGGCTTTGGGGTGAGCGGGAGGGGGCGGATCATCACGCCGGAGAGGGCGGCGGGGGCGCCGGTCTCGTAGTGGATGATGTGGGAGTCCTTGTGGGCGAGGAGTTCATCGCCGGGCTCGGTGTGGGCGCGGATGGCGGCTTGGTTGGCCATCGTGCCGGAGGGGACGAAGCAGGCGGCCTCCTTGCCCATGATGTGGGCGATGCGTTCCTGGAGGCGGAGGACGGTGGGATCGTCGCCGAGGACATCGTCGCCGACCTCGGCGCTGGCCATGGCGTCGAGCATGGCGCGGGTGGGGCGGGTGACGGTGTCGGAGCGGAGGTCGATGGGCGGGGAGGGCATGAGGGAAGGGTAGTCAGAAGGGAAGAGAGGGAGAATCGTGGCGCGGGGGCTACCGCTCGAGTTTCAGCTCGGCGTCGTCCATGGTGTACAGGCCGACGAGCCAGTCCTTGACGAGGTAGGGCTCGATCCCGAGTTTGCCCTCGACCGAGCCGTAGACGGCGAGGCGGTGCTCCTGGTCGGGGGGTTGGCGGAGGCGGACCTCGATGGCGTCGTAGGGGGTTGGGGGGACGCCGATGCAGCAGCCGTCCCACTGGTTGAGCATGGCGAGCATCTCGTCGGGGGACTGGGCCATGAGGGGGAACGCGACGAAGCCGTTGATGCGGACGTACTTGTCCTTGACCAGATCGAGCCAGGGGGGGAGGTCGGTCTTGCCGATCCGAGGCTTGTAGGTCTGCTGGGCGGAGACGAGCAGGTCCCAGGTGATGAGGTAGGGGCTCTCGCGCGTACCCTTGCCGGTGATCTCAAAGCGGTCGTCGATGAGCATGGAGCCGTCGTCGCGGGTCACGACCTTCATGGCGCCGGGCTCGGCCGCGGGAGGGGTGGAGGGTGGGGCAGGGGAGTCTGGCGTGGAAGCGGGCTCACGCTCGGGTAGTGGCGTTATGGGCGCGGGGCCGAACGACTCGGCGACCATTGCTGAGAGTGTGTCGGGGAGGAGGTCCGGCATGGGAGCCTCGACGGGCTGAGACGGGACGGGAGCGGGAGCGGGCTCGGGCGCCGGTTGGGAGAGCGGCGCGGGGGCGGCGGGTGCAGCGGGCGCGGGGGTGGGCGGCGCTGGGGGAGCCTCCTCGGCTGGTGGCGGAACCGGGGCGGGGCTGGGGTTGGCGCGCGGGCCGGCGACGACGTAGAACGCGCCGGCGACGACCAGCACGGCGATGAGGATCCAGAATGCCTTCATACGGCTCGCTCCGGCGGGTGGCTGGGAGACCCATTGAATAGTACGGGCGGCAACGACGCCCGGGTCTCGCGAGCCGCCAGATGTCAGCCGATGGGCCGCAGGTTGCGAGCCACCGAGGTGCGGTAGGCGGTGATGGCGGGGACGATGCCCGCGAGGGCGGCCAGGAGCACGGCGCCCGCGAGGACGGCGATCGCGGTGCGCGGGTCGAGGATCGGGTCGATCACGAGGCCGAGCCGCTCCTTCATGACGCCCGCGACGAGGCGGACGCCGACGAAGCAGAGGGCCAGGCCCGCCGCGGAGCCGAGGAGGCCGATCAGGACGGACTCGGTGACGACCAGGCCGAAGATGCGGAAGCGGGTGCACCCCAGGACACGGAGGACGGCGATCTGGCGGCGTCGCTGGTCCATGGAGTTGTAGAGGGCGAGCATGATGGAGATGGCGCTGGAGACCATGACGACGGCGGCCATGGCGAGGAGGATCTGGTCGATGTTGCCGATGATCTTGAAGAGACTGTCGATCTGCTGGCGGGGGGACGCGACGACGATGGAGGTGTCGCGCCGGAGCGCATCGAAGACCTGGGGCAGGACGGCGGAGACATTGGAGCCCGGGCGGGTCTGGGCGCGGAGGTAGATTCCGGTGATCTGGCGGTCGGAGTCGGCGAGGTCGTCGATGGTGGTCGGGCCGGCGCGCGGGTCCTCGCGGAGGCGCCGGTCGTGGGCGTGGATGATCCAGGTGCTGTTCAGGTCGGTGAACAGCGCGCGGTCGTGGGCGGAGCCGGTGGGATCGAGGACGCCGACGACGGTGTACTTGTAGTCGCTGTGGACGTGGGGCTTCATCGCATCGGAGCCCGAGCCGAGGTCCCGCGACTGCGCGATGCCGTGGCTGAGCAGGATGGTGTCGCCGACGCGAAGGCCGGTGGCTCGCGCGACCTGAGAGCCCACGACGACCTCGAAGGGCTTGTCGAACGCCCGGCCGTGGGCGAACGACCAGGGCTCGGCTTCGTCGGGCCGGAAGAGGGTGAAGAACTCGCGGGTGGTGGCGAGGACCGGGTAGCCGCGGTAGGAGTCCCCCTGCTGGATGGGAACGGCGAAGTCGAGCGGGAATCCGCCGGCGATCTGGTTGTACTTGGCCCAGTCGATCGAGCGGGGCGGTGGGTTGGCGTAGAAGACGCCGTTGAGGACGCTGACCATGGGGCTGGCGTCGCGGGAGACGATCAGGTGCATGGAGCCGCTGCCCCGCTCGAACGCGCGGCGGCCCGAGTCCCGCATGCTCAGCAGCACGAGCATGAGCCCGACGGCGACGGCCACGGTGATGACCGTGGTCAGCGTGGAGAACAGCCGCGAGGTGAGGCTGCGGAGGATGATGGTAAAGTCGGTCATCTGGGATCGATCAGCGGTCGGGCGTTGCGGAGGGGGCACCGGCGGTCAGGGCCGAGAGGGACTCTCGGCGGGTGAAACAGTGGGCCATGGAGGGGTCGTGGCTGACGCAGAGGAGCGCGGCGTGGCGCTCCCGGCAGGCCTGCTGGATCAGCGAGATGGCGGCGCCGGCATTCTCGGGGTCGAGGCTGGCGGTGGGCTCGTCCGCGAGAACCAGGACCGGGTCGCAGGCAACGGCGCGGGCGACCGCGACTCGCTGCTGCTGCCCGACGCTGAGGCGGGAGACCTCGGCGTCGGGGCGGTCAAGCCCGAGGTGGGAGAGCAGGGCGAGGGCCCGCGGCCGGTGCTCTCGGCGGGGGATCGGGGAGAACATCAGGGCCGCCATGACGTTCTCGGCGGCGGTGAAGCCGAGAAGAAGGTTGAAGGTCTGGAAGATCATGCCGATGGAGCGGCCGCGGAAGTGATCGCGGGCGGCGGGCCGGAGAGCATGGATGTTCTGGCCGGCGACCTCGATCGTGCCCGAGGAGGGATCCATAAGTCCGGCGATGAGAGAGAGCAGGGTGCTCTTGCCAGCGCCCGAGCCGCCGGTGAGGAGGACCTGCTCGCCGCGGGCCAGGGAGAGGGCGGGGATGTCGATCATCCACGGCGAAGCCGGCGTGGTCGCATTGAAGGGGGACTGGTAGCGGAATCGGAGCCGGGAGATCCCGAGCGCGGAGTCGCTGCCGGCGGCAGCGGGCTCGTGGCTTGCGGGGTGTGCGTGGGTCGTCATGGGCCCTTGATCATTCGTCGCGGGCGGGGCGAGTCCAGCGACGAGTCGGTGCGGCGACGCCGGGGGGTGCGTCAGCGGTCAGGAGAGCACGCGGCGGACCTCGGCCTCCGTCGTCATCCCGGCGCGGATCTTGTCCATCGCGTCGTCCCACATCGTCCGCATGCCGCCGGCGCGCGCGGCCTCGGCGATGGCGACCGAGTCGGACCGCTGAGCGGTGAGGCGGCGGATGTCGTCGGTCATCTTCATGATCTCGAAGACGCCGAGCCGGCCGTAGAAGCCGGTGCCGAAGCACTTGTCGCAGGGCTTCGAGTCGTCGCCGGGCGAGCGGCCCGACCCGCTGCACGCGCGGCAGGTGCGCCGGACCAGCCGCTGGGCGATCGCCGCGAGGAGCGAGGATGTGATGAGGTACCGCTCGATGCCGATATCGACCAGACGATCGATGGCGCCGGGCGCATCGTTGGTGTGCAGCGTGGCGAGCACGAGGTGGCCGGTGAGCGAGGCCTGGACGGCGAGGTCGGCGGTCTCCTTGTCGCGGATCTCGCCGACGAGCATCACATCGGGGTCCTGGCGGAGCAGGGCGCGGAGGCCGGCGGCGAAGGTGACGCCCCGCTTGACGTTGACCTGCGTCTGGCTGATTCCCTCGAGGTGGTACTCGACGGGGTCCTCGATGGTCATGACGTTGCGGCTGGTGCGGTCGACCCGGCCGAGGGCGCCGTAGAGGGTCGTGGTCTTGCCCGAGCCGGTGGGGCCGGTGACGAGGATGATGCCGGTGGAGCGCTCGATAAGGCGGGTGAGGTCCTCCTGCATCGGCTTGGTCATGCCGACCTCGTCGAGCGACAGTTGTGTCTGGCTCTGGTCGAGGAGGCGCAGGACGAGCCGCTCGCCGTAGACGGTGGGGATGCAGGAGAGGCGGATATCGATCTTGCGGTTGCCGATGCGGACGGAGGAGTGGCCGTCCTGCGGGGCATGGCGGTTGGCGATATCGAGTTCGGTCATGACCTTGAGGCGGCTGGAGATCGCCGGGGCCAGGGCGAGGGGGGGCTGGAAGGCGTCGATGAGCATGCCGTCGATGCGGAAGCGGATGACCAGCCGGGTCTCCATCGGGTGAACGTGGATATCGCTGGCGCGGCGGCGGAGGGCCTCAAAGAGGATCATGTTGACCAGGCGGATGACGGGGCCCTGGCGGGCGAGCTGGAGCAGGTCGGTGGATGCCCTGATGGAGCCGGCAGCGGTGGCGATGGCCCGCTCGTCGAGGGGGATGTCCTCGACGATCTCGGTGACCAGGTCCTGCCGCTGCTCGTAGCCGCGGTTGATGAGGTTCGCGACGGCGGCTCGCGGGGCGAGGACGATCCGGACGGGCATGCCGAGGCGGTCCTCGAGCATGCTGAAGACCGCGGGCTGCATCGGCTGGGCGGTGGCGATGTTCATCACGTGCCCGTCGCTCTCGAGGCCGGCGACCAGGCGCTCGCGGGCGAACGACGCGGAGATGGTCTCGTAGAAGCGGGCGGCGGATTCGTGGAGGCGCGGCTCGCTGTCGAGCTTGAGCCCGGTGCGTTCGGCGAGGCGTGCCAGGCCGGTGTGCTCGTCGACGGCGAGCATGGAGAGCAGGACATCCCAGGGCTCCTCGTCGGAGCCGGGCATGAGGGCGAAGGCGCGGGCCTGGTCGGGCTTGATGGTGAGGGCGCCGAACTGCGCGGCGACGGCCCCCCACTGCGGCCCGCCCGCCGCGCCATCGGCGGCCAGCGCGGTCTCGGTCACCGCGCGCGCGGGGTCGGCGCCGCGGTTGCCATTGCCTCGAAGCGGGAGCCAGCGACGGGCCATCGGCGTCAGCCTCCCTTGGGGCCGCCGGGGGTGTCCGGTTGCGTCGGCACGGGCTCGATGATCTCGCTGCGCACCGGCTGGGGCGGCGGGAGGCCGATCTGGAGCTGGGAATCGGCGGCGGGACCCTCGGTGAGCAGGCGGAGGTCCGCGAACGTCGGGTCCTTCATGATCTTGGGCGTGATGAAGACGTAGAGGGTGATCTTGCGGTTGTTCTTCCGCTGGTCCTGGAAGAGGAAGCCGATCAGCGGGATATCGCCCAGGAAGGGGATCTTCTGGACCGTGTTGGTCTGCTGCTCGAAGCTCAGGCCGCCGACGACGATCGATGTGTCCGACGGCACGGTGACGCTCTTGGACTCGATGCGGTTGACCTGGCTCGGGGGAGGGACGCCGGCCGCCTGCGACTCGCCGGTGAAGTTGGAGAGTTCGACGGCGAAATCAAGCTTGAGGTAGTCGCCCTCGCTGATCTGGGGCTTGATGCGGAGCGTGGTGCCCGCCTGCACCTCGCCGCCGAAGGAGGTGACCTGCGGGTTGCCGGCGGACTGGCTGATGGAGGTGTAGGGCTGCTTGTCGACGCTCTCGACCTTCGCCTCCTCGTTGTCGTCGACGAGCAACTGCGGGGAGGAGAGGATGCGGGTGTCGGTGTTGCTGGCGAGAGCGTTGATGATGACCGGGACCATGTCCGAGCGGATGTAGGCGGCGGTCGCCCCCAAGAGGTTTGTGAGCACATCCTTGGACTGGTTGAACGTCGAGCCGTCGGGGAACTGGCTGAGGCCGAAGTTGGTGTTGAACGCGAACTGGCCGGTGACGAGCTGGTACTCGAACGCGAGGCGGAAGGTGTCCCCGGCGGTGACGGCCACGATCTTGACATCGAGGTAGACCTGCGGGCGGCGGAGATCGAGCTTGCCGATCAGACGCCCGAACTGCGGCTGGAGACGCGAGGGCGACTTGACCAGGACCTGGTTGTTCGCCTCGTCGGCGAGGACAAAGACGTCCTCCGAGGGCTGGGCGATGGCGACGCCCGTGCCGCTGAAATCCGTGGTGGTGGTCGTCTGGTTGCCCTGGGGTTGCTGCGGGGCGGTCTGGTCGCGCCGACGGACATCGGTGCCCAGAAGGGCGTTGGACGCGGAGGGGAGCTGGTTGGTGAGAAGGTTCTGGATGATCTCGGCGACCGCCGGGGCCTTCGAGTGCTTGAGCTTGTAGAACTCGACGACGACGGCCTCGGAGTTGACGAGCTCACTCAGATCGCTGACCAGCTTGGCGACGCGGGCATGCTGCTCAACGGTTCCGCGATAGGCGAAACTACCGATGTCGGGATAGATGACAAAGCCCGGTCCGGCGGTGGTCGTCGTGGCCTGACCGAACTGGGGGAACTGCTGCCTCAGCGCCGCGGCCTGCGGGTCGGGGTTTCTGGTCTCTTCCTCGATGATCTCGCCAAGGCCCTGGCGCTGTCCCTCGGAGGCAATCGCACGGGAGGCTCGCCCGGCGTTGTACATGCGCGACTCGAGGGTGTTGGGGACATCGACCTTGAGCAGCAGTTCCCGGAGGTAGGTGATCTCATCCGGACGGCCGCGGAAGTAGAGGGCGTTGGACTGGGTGTCGACGCTGAGGCGCTCATCGAACGGGAGCAGCGAGGAACCGGTGGCGGCGAGGCCCGGGGGGGGCTGCTGGTTGGGGTTCTGCGCGACGCGGGCGCCCTTGAAGAGGCCACCGCTGCCGGCGCCGATGAGCTCGAGCACGCGGTCTTTGGCGAACGAGCCGGCGACGTACCGGAGGTTGAACCGCATGGGCTGCATGGCGGACTGCTCGGCGACGAGTCGCTCGACCAGTTGGGAGACCTGCATGGTCTGTCGCGGCGTTCCGGTCGCGACGATGAGCCCGAGTTCGTCGACGTAGGCGACGGACGCGGCGGTTGCGTTGGCCGGGCGCTGCGAGCCGGGCGTGGCGGCGGTGACTCCGATGGCGGACAGGGCCGGCCCGAGGGAGCTCGGGCGGAGGCCGCCGGTGGAGAGGATCTGGGTCGTGTTGAAGGGGTCGGCGCCGACAAAGGCCTGGGCTTCGGCGACGGGCTGGATCATGTACACGCCCGCGATCCCGCGGGTCATCGTGTAGTTCTTGAGTTCGAGCAGTTGCGTCAGGAACGGGAGCACCATCGCCCGGGGGAGGGTGATCGGAGCGTTCAGGACCACCTTCTGGCCTGAGAGCCCGGAATCGGTCGCCAGGATCGAGACGCCGAGTTCCTCCCTGACAAAGTCGACCAGTTTGGTGAGTTCGACTGGCTCGGAGAAGGCCGAGAAGCGGAAGACCTCGCCATCGGCGGCGGGGTGGTCGTTGGCGACAGGCTGCGGGTTCTGGGCCGGCGGGGGGGCGGGCGCGACGGGGATCATCTCGCCAGCCTGGTCGGCGGCATCCTGCTGAGCCAGGAGCGCGGAACAGTAGAGACCCACGCTCGCCGCGGCGATCAGGATCCGCAGGCCGCGGCGGGTGGTACGGGGATGCTCTGTGATGCGCAAGGCTCGCCCTCCTTTGCGAGGCCCAACGATAGACACCCCGCCCTGATGCACAAGCCGCGGGACTCCGTCCACGGGCTCTCCAAATAAACCCCCGGCGGACCGGCCCGAGCCCAAGGGGGCTCGCTGCCCCGGCCGATCCGTCGGGGGCCAACAAACTACGATTCCCCCGGATGCCCCGGAACCCTCGTGTTGTCAGCCTGCTTCCCTCTGCAACCGAACTGCTCTGCGCGGCGGGCGGGCGGGACCTGCTGGTCGGCCGCTCGCACGAGTGCGACTACCCACCCGGTATCGACCAACTCCCGATTCTGACCGCAGCCAGAACCCGATTCACCACTGCGGCCCAGGTCGACCGAGAGGTCCGGGAGACCCTTGGCGGAACCGGTGCGGCGTCCGCATCCCTCTATACGCTCGATACCCGGCGGTTGGTCGACTTGGCGCCAGAAGTCATCCTGACGCAGGATCTGTGCGGGGTCTGCTCGATCGATGCCGACACCGTCCGGCGGGCGGCAGAGGGGGTATCGCCGCCGCCACGGGTTGTGAGCCTGAACGCGACGTCGCTGGAGGGGATGCTGGACGACCTGCTGGTCGTCGGCGCGGCGGTGGGACTGGAGGGGAGCGCCGAGCGGGCGCTGGTGGGGCTGCGGGAACGCCTCTACGCCGCGGCGGATTTCGTGAATCCGTACGCCGATGGGCCGTCGGTCGCGTTCCTGGAATGGACGGACCCGGTGTTTGTCGGCGGGCACTGGACGCCGCAGTTGATCGAGCGGGCCGGGGGGCGGCACCCGTTGAACCCGACAGTGGCTGTGGATGGAGCTGGCGCCGGGGCCGGGCCGATCGGATCGACGCTGCGGGTAGCAGGCAAGTCGGTGGTGGTGCCGCCGGAGGTGCTGGCGGCGAGCCGACCGGAGGTGGTGATCGTGTGCCCCTGCGGGCTGCCGCTGGACCAGACGCGGCGGGAGGTGGCGGCGCTCTCGCGGCAGGAGTGGTGGCGGGAGTTGCCGGCGGTCAGGACCGGGCGTGTGGCGCTGGTGGATGGAAACCAGATGTTCAACCGGCCGGGGCCGCGGCTGGTGGATGCATTCGAGTGGCTGGTGGGGTACCTGAACGACCGGCCGGGGGTGATGCCGGCGGGGTTTCCGTGGGAAGTTTGGCGGGGCTGAGCGGCGCGGCCGGAGCGGTCAGCGTTTGCCGCCTTTCTTTCGCTGCTGGCGGAAGTCGGACTTATTCCGCTCCCGCGACTTGCTTCGCTGGGCGCGGCGATCGGCGCCGGTCCGGCCGTTCTTGAGAACGTCGTAGTCGATCGCGAGGCCGCCGCCGCCCAGACCGCCGGAGCGGGTCGGGGCGGCCTTGTTCTTGCCGGCCGCGCGGGCGTTGGGATCGGAGACGGCGAGGTCCATCTTGCGGAGGGCGAGGTCGATGGCGGCGATTGTGACCGAGAGGCGGTCGCCGATGTTGAAGGATCGGCCGGTCTGGCTGACCAGGGCGCCGGACCTCGGGTCGACCTGCCATCGGACGCCGAAGCGGGCCTGGCCCTCCTTGCCTCCCGCGGGGAGGTCGGCGGACTTGATGAACCCGTCGGCGAGGTACTTCTCGAGCTGGACGAAGACTCCGCTCGGATTGACGCCGGTGATGATCCCCTCGAAGGACTCGCCGATGTGCTCCTGGAGGAGCTGGAGCACGAGGAACTGGCGGAGGTTCCGCTCGGCGCCCTCGGCGTTCTGCTCGGTCCCGGTGATGTGCCGGGCGATCTCGACCAGTTCGTCCTGATCCGGGCAGGCGTGCTTGCTGGTCCTGGGGTTCTCCATCATCTCGCGCCCGAGTTCCCGCTTGGATTTCTCGTCGCGCGGGCGGCTGGTTCCGTTGTCGGTGCGGGCGAGGTATTCGGCCAGGGCGCGGTGGACGGTGAGGTCCGCGTAGCGGCGGATGGGGCTGGTGAAGTGCGCGTAGGCCTCCGAGGCGAGGGCGTAGTGGCCGATCAGGGCCGGGGAGTACTCGGCCTTGGTGAGCGTGCGCAGCACGGCCATGTGCACGGCCCGGGCGGCGCCGGTGCCGGCGGTGGCATCGAGCAGGCTCTGGAGTTCTTCTCGCGTCGGCTTCTTGGGGATCTTGTAGCCGGCGACGCGGGCGTACATCTGCAGTTCCTGCACGTCTCCCGGCGTCGGCTCGGGATGGATGCGGCGGATGAGGGGGACGGAGACGCCCTCGAAGAGCCGGGCGAGGACCTCGTTGGCCTCCACCATGAACATCTCGATCAGCGTGTGCGTGTAGGCGTTGTCCTCGGGCTCGGCATCGACCACGTGGCCGTTGTCGTCGAAGACGAGGTTCACCTCGGGGAGTTCCAGGTGGATCATCCCGGAGCGCTTGCGGCGTTCGCGGATGGCCCTTGAGCAGGTGTCCATCTCGCGGAGCATGCGGATCAGGTCGTCGGTGTACTTGGGCTCGGTCTTGGCGTGCTTGACGGCTTCCTTGAGGTCGCCGTCGATCAGGGCCTGGGCCTCAAGGTAGGTCAGCCGCTTGGCGGACTTGATGACCGTCTGCGCGACGCCCTCCTTGATGACGCGGCCGTCGCGGCCGTAGGTCATGAACGCGGACTTGCAGTAGCGGACGACTCCCTCCTGCAGCGAGCAGATGCCGTTGCTGAGGATCTCCGGGAGCATGGGGATGACGTGCCGGGGGAGGTAGCAGGAGTTGCCGCGCTCCCTGGCCTCGACGTCGAGCGCCGAATCGGGCGGGATGAAGTGGGCGACGTCGGCGATGTGGACGCCCAGTTCCCAGCCGGGCTCCTTGCCTCCGGGGCCGTCGACGGTGATGCGCCGGATCGAGATGGCGTCGTCGTAGTCCTTGGCGTCCGGGGGGTCGATGGTGATGATGAAGTCGTGCCGGAGATCGAGGCGGCCCTTGAAGGCCCCCTCGCCGGCGGCCTCGCCGCGTTCGACCTCCTCGGCGAAGCGGGAGGCGGCCTGGCGGGCCTGGTGAACGCAGGACTCGGGGAAGTCGTCGGAGGGGAGGTCGTACGCGGCGATGACGGCCTGGGTCTCGACGTCCGGCAGGCCGGCCTCGCCGAGGACGCGGACCACGACGCCCTCGCCGACGCTGTCTCCCTCCGGGTACCTGACCATTTCGACGACGACCTTGTCGCCGGGCTTGGCGTTCTTGCTGGAGGCATCGGGAACGGTGATGGGCTGGGTGAGCTCCTTGCCATCGGGGAAGACCACCCAGAGGCCGCCGCGCCGGTTCAGTTCTCCCGTGAAACTCTTGCGCTTTCGCTTGAGGACCTCGAGGATGATGCCGGTGGTGTCGCGCTCGCCGCGCCGGATGGTGCGCTCGACCTTGACGCGGACGCGGTCGCCGGTGAGGGCGTCGAGGGTTTCTTCGCGGGGGATGAACAGGTCGCCCTCGCGGTAGGGGATGTCCGTGATGACGAAGCCGAAGCCACGCTGGTTCTTGCGGAACGAGCCGGTGATCTCGTCGGGCATCGAGGGGAGTTTGATCACGGCGGCATCGGCGGGCACGCTGCCGTTGCGGTTGTCGAGGATGAGCGAGCCGGCCTTGGCCAGCTCGGCGACGGCCGACTTGAAGTCGTCGAGATCGCCGTCCGCGATGCCGAGATCCGCGGCGACGGCCCGCAGCGTCGCGGGCTCGTAGCGATCGTGCTGGAGATGGTCCAGCAGCCGTTGCTTGTACTTGAGAGTCATTGAAATACACCTTCCACGCGCTCGCTGACGGGTGCGTCAGGAGTCGCCGACTGAGAGTTGATTGAAGTGGGAAATCAAAGAGAGCGACATTCGCTCAGGAACCCTGCCCCCGAACCTTCACAAGACAAGTATAGCCCCCGTCCGGGCGATCACCCGCCACGGAGCCCCGTGGGTGGCATCGACCGAATTCTGCGGCGACTTCACCGCACCCGGCGTCCCCCCCCCGCCCCCCGCTACTCCACCTGAGACGCATACGCCTGAACGGTCTCGTGGAAGGGGCGCATCGTGAGACCGAGGTCGGTCTTCACCTTTGCCGACTCGGAGGTCGAGTCGTTCATGGCCATGACCGCCTGGCCGTGGTTGAACGGGAGAAGCGATCCAAGGCCGAGTTTCTCGGCGACCATCGCGCCGGCCGCGGCGGCGTCCCCGGGGATGCCCCACGGGACAAGGCGGTGGTTGGTGCCGGGGAGCGTGTCGCGGAGGAACTCGATCAACTCGGGCCAATCCATGACATCGGGCCCGACGAGGTTGTAGACCTCGCCCACGGATTGCGGCGTATCAAGGGCGGCGCAGAACGCCGCGGCAACGTCCTGCACGGCGACGGGCTGGACACTCGCCGAAACCTGCGACACCGAGCCCGCGGGCACGCTGGTGTCGCGCTGGGATCGCGTGAAGTAGGGGATGAAGTACCAGGGCGCCGTCTGACCGGACATGAGGTCGTGCATCATCTGGATGAACTCGCCGTCGGGCCCGTGGATGAGCGACGGACGGAAGATCGTCCACATGAGTCCGCTGCGGCGGACGACCTGTTCGCCGTCCCACTTGGTGCGGGCGTAGGCAC
The DNA here is from genome assembly GCA_019636655.1 of Phycisphaeraceae bacterium. NCBI lineage: Bacteria > Pseudomonadati > Planctomycetota > Phycisphaerae > Phycisphaerales > Phycisphaeraceae > Phycisphaeraceae bacterium. Next base: position 283,037 of record JAHBXB010000002.1, read on the forward strand.
TCCGGCTATCGGCGCCGACGCCGAGGGCGGACATGTGGACCAGCCGGCGGACGCCCGCCGCGGAGCACGCCCTGACGACGGCCTCCGGGATGGCGGTGTGCATCCGCTGGAAGGTCTGGCCCCGGGGGCCTTCGCGGATGATGCCGATGAGGTTGATGGCGGCGCCGCAGCCCGCGACGAGCCGATCGGCGACCCCGTCGGCCAGGGCGTCGCCCTCAACCAGGGTGAGCCGGTCGTCCCTGACGGGAAGGGCTTCGCGCGCGGAGCCGCGGGATCGGACCAGTGCACGCACCGGGTACCCCCGGCTCAGCAGTTCGCGAACCACGTAGCGCCCGACAAAGCCGGAGGCGCCAAGGACAGCAACGGCGGGTTGGGTAGCCATGGGGAAGTAGGTTAGGGGCCGGCCAGCGCCTGGTGCAACAGAGGCACGTGCGGGTGGGCCCCGGCGACTCGATACCATCCCCGCATGCCCCTTTCGATGCAGGATGTCGGCTACGAGTATCACCCCGGCAGGCCGGTTCTGCAACGGGTCAGCGGGGCGTTCCGGCCCGGCTCGATGACGGTCGTGGTGGGGCCCAACGGATCGGGCAAGTCGACCCTGCTTAGGCTGCTGCTTGGAGCGCTGCGACCGCTCGCGGGCTCGATCACGCTGGATGGGGAGCCGGTCGCGGCGATGCCCGGTCGTGCGCGAGCCGCTCGCATCGCGTACATCCCTCAGACGCCGAGCCTGTCTGAGGGTTTTTCTGTTGAGCAAGTGGTGCGCCTCTCGCGGTACGCCCGGCCCCGGAATGACCCGGCGGTGTCCGGGGCGATCGAGGCGATGGAACTGGCGGCGATCTCGGATCGGCCCTTTGCGCACCTCTCTGTGGGGCAGCAGCAGCGGGTGACGGTCGCGCGGGCCCTGGCCCAACTGGACGGAGGCGATGTGCCAGCGGCGAGCCAGGTGATCCTCGCGGATGAGCCGTGCTCGGCGATGGACCCCGCGCACGAACTGCAGACGATGCGGCTGCTGAGCCATCAAGCGGACTCGGGACGAACTGTCGTCGTGGTGCTGCACGACCTGACGGCTGCCCTGCGGTTCGCCGGGTTCGCCCTGGTGCTGACCGGTGAGGGAGCCGTGGCGGCATTCGGGACTGTGCGTGACGTGCTGACGCCAGCGGTGCTGGACACGGTCTTCGGCGTCCGGTTTGCGCCGGTTTCCTCTGCCGGGCTGGTGACGGCTTTGATTCCAGAGTTGACGACCTCCGACGGCCCGCGGCCGTAGAATCCGGGTATGAACTGGCCGCAGTGGATCAATGTGAACTCGATCAAGTTCCTGATCTTCGGGCTGATCGTGTCGGCCTCGGTGATCTCCTGGATTATCCGGAAGGTCAAGGAGCAGCGGGATCTGCGGCGCGCCGAGATGGAGCGGCAGCAGCGATTCGAAGAGGCGCTGCGCACCGGACGGACGGTGCTGCAGGCTGGCGCTCCCTCGCCGCAACTCACCCGCGGCGCCACCATGGCGCAGACGGCGGACGAGCCGCGAGAACGCCTCCGTGAGATGGCCCGACGGCGCCAGGCCGAGATCGCGGCCAGACGGACGGGGGTTCCCGGGCCGATCGCACCGCCCACGGCTTCGCCGCCGAGTGGACGGCGTCCGCCGATCGTCGTCATGGGGCCCAACGGTCCGATCCTGATCCAGCCACGCAACGGGCCGAAGACGCCGCCGGCGCCGGCTCCCCAGGCGCCGCCGATCCGCGCTCCGCAAGGCCCCCGGGCATCCCGCTCCCAACGGCGAGAGGATCGGCGGCGATCGCCCGAGCCCGCTCCGGCCCCGGCCCCTGCTGCACCGCCGTCGAAGCGGTCGCCTTCGGATTTTCCGCAGGCCGCCGACGCGAACTTTGCCTCAACGGAGGCATTGCGGAGGGCGACGAAGGCCGCGTTCGCGTTGAAGACCAAGGGGGCGCCGGCGATGGCGCGGCTGTTCGGCAATGCGGACCCGGTCGGGGACGACATCCGCAGGAATGTGCGTCGCGGCATCCTCATCGCCGAAGTGCTCGCCAAGCCGGTGGCGCTCAGGCCGCCCGAGTCCGAATAGCAGCAGCGGTCACGGATCAGCGGAGCCGCGGGCCGGTTCGTCGATCACCCACGCTTCATCAATTGATCGGAGGGCCACGCCGAGCACGCTGGTCTGCTCTGATCGTCGCTGCGCTACCAGGCCAACGCCGGGGGCGAACCACTGATCGGTGGTGTTCCGCACCTTCGCGGCGCCAAGGTCGGCGGAGAGCCGGGCGCGGACGTGCGCGGCGACGATCGGCTCGGCCTGCTCCAGAATCCGCACGCTCTCAAAGCCGACGAAGGTCACCGTGTGTTCCGCCTTCCCCTTGGCCTTGGTCTCGCCGGGCTTGGCGGCAGGATGGACGGACATCTGGAGTTCCTGGGTGCGGGATTCGCCGGGCGAAAGGCCGCGGGGCGCGACGGCCATCGCCGGCACGAACACGGTCACGACCCTCTCGCCCGCATCGCGGTTCTCAAGGAGCACGATGCCGGCGGTATCAAGCCGGAAGTGGTCCTCGGACTGGACGTTGCCTCCGTCACCACCGCCGCCCTCCCCATTGCCGAGAATCGACCAGGTCTCGGTCCACCCGGCTTCGTCGACGAGCCCCCCGCTCCCGCCGCGAGCGAGGCGGACCCGCCGGGTGTCCGATGGGTCCCAGGGGCGGAAGGTGATCTCTGGGTTGCTCGCTACGGAGAGCATGATCGCCACCAAGTCCGTGTCGGCGGGCGCGGGGGCGGGACCGACGACGTCGAACGCGGAGGATGGCGCGGCGGGCGCGGTTGGGGCGGGGACGGTCGAGGAAGTGCTTGCACACCCGCCTAGAGCCACGATTAGGAGAGGCCCAATCAACCGAAGCGACGCTGCAAAGCGGGCTGGAGGAATCATGAGCGCCCTGCGAGTCATGGAAGGACGGTACTCCACCCGTAGCCCTGCCGCGGGCGAAGGTCCGATATACTCGGGTGATGCTGCGAGCGAGAGTTCTCCGGGCCCGATTCGATGCGACGCTGACGGCTGTGGCCGTCGCGTGGCTTCTGCCCCTTGGCGGGTGCGACTCCAACGTCGACCCCAACACGACCAGCGTGCTGCAGCTCGTGAAGACGGATACGCCGACTCCGGTCGACGCCGCGAAGTGGATGTTCGATCCGTACGACTCCGACAAGCGGTACCGGGGAACGGTGCTGCTGGCCAACGCCCCGTTCGGCGGCGAATCGGTGTACGTGAAGGGGTACATCGAGCACCTCTCGGACCCGGATGCGTCCGTGCGCGCGGCGGCGGCGTTCGCGGTCGGGCAGCACGGCTCGCCGGAGGATGTGCCGCTGCTTCTCCCGCTTCTCAAGCAGGATTCCAGGTATGTCCGGCTCAACACGGTGAGGGCGCTGCAGCGTCTGCACAACCCGGTGGCGGTGCCGGGGCTCCTGGAGCGGCTGGATCCGTCGGAGATCGACGGCGATGTTCGCGCGGCGGCCGCGACGGCGCTGGGGCAGTACGCCGAGTCTCGGGTGCTGCAGGCGCTGATCGCAGCGATCGACGACGAGCGGCTGAGTGTCAACATCGCGGCGAACACCTCGCTCCACACCCTGACCGGGCAGGACTTCCGGCTGGACCGGGCCGAGTGGTTCGCGTGGGTCAGCACGTCAAAGGACCCGTTCGCCGGGCGGACGACCTACATCTACCCGACGTTCGCGCGGGAGAACTACTTCTGGGAGTACCTCCCGTTCTGGCCGCCGCCGCCCAATGAAGTAGCCGCGTCGCCGGTGGGCCTTGCCGCCGCGACGACGCCGACGATGCAGAAACCAGAGGGCGGGGCGGCGGCGGGTCCGACACCGACCCCGGAGCCGTCCAAGTAGGCCCGTCTCGGCGCCCTCGCGCCGTACCGAGGATCATCAACCGTGCGCGCCGTCCGTTATGAACAGTCCGGTCTGACCCTCGGCAAGGTCGCCGCACCCGACGCGGGGCCCGGGGAGGCGCTGGTGCGGGTGACGCGGGCCGCGATCGGTCCGACCGACCTGGCGATATTCAAGGGCACACTCAAGCCGCCGGCACCGATCACGATCGGGCACGAGTTCGTGGGGGTCGTGGAGCAGGTGAGCCTTCCGGCGGATGCACCGGCGTCGCTGGCGAGCAGGAAGTCGCTGCAGAACAAGCGGGTGGTGGCGTCGCCGACGGTCGTGTGCGGGCACTGCGACATGTGCCGGGCGGGCCTCTCGGCCCACTGCCGCTCGCGCCAGGTGGTCGGGCTGGTCGGGCGGAATGGGTGCCTCGCCGAGTTCATCACGCTTCCGCTCGCGAACCTGATGCAGGTTCCCGATCCGCTCGACGACGACGCAGCGGTCTTCGCGGCGAGTGTGGCGCACGCCTCCCACGCGGCGCAGATCGCGCGGACCGCGGCGAAGGCGTTCATCACGGTGCTGAGCACGGATACCGACCCGGGGCTTCCGGGGGGGCCGGCGGATCTCTCGGCGCTGCTCGTGACGAAGATCCTCTCGCTGCACAACGCATCCGCACGGCTGCTCTCGCGGAGCGAGCCGCTGCTCGCCGTGGCGGATCGGTGGGCGATCAAGAACCGCCCGCTGCAGGATGCGGGCCGGCGGCAGGACCAGGATGTGGTGGTGGACTGCTCCGCGTCGAGCGCAGGGCTGAGGACAGCGCTGCAGATGGTCCGGCCCCGGGGGACCATCGTGCTGGCGTCGCCGACGCTGGTCCCGCCGTTCCCGGCGGGGGTTCCGTTACCGGAGGCGGCGCCACCGGCGTGGGCGAGGGGCGTCGACCTGACGCCGGCTCTGGCCAACGAGGTCTCGATCCTCGCGTGCCGGGATGGTCAGCCGGGGGCGTCCGAGGCGCTGCACCTTCTGGCACGCGGCGAGCTTGATGTCCGATCGCTGGTATCGAAGCGACTGAAACTCGACGATCCGCTCGGCGGGCTGCGGGCGGCCGATCAGGAGGGGTCGCTGAAGGTGCTGATCGATCCGTAGATCGCCGCGGCACGTTCACCCTCCACCCCCCACCCGGACGTCCATTATGCCCGGCCGACGTACGAGCCGTCGGTCGTGTTGATCTTCACGGTCTCTCCGACCTCGATGAAGTCCGGGACGCGGATCTTGAGGCCGGTCTCGCACTCGGCCTCCTTCTGCACGTTCGTAACGGTGGCCTTCTTCACGCCCGGAGCGCAGTCGACGATCTTGAGTTCTACCGAGAGGGGCATCTCGATGCAGATCGGGTTGCCGTCGTGCATCAGAACGACGGTGGTGGAGTTGGGGCGGAGGTACAGGAGCGCATCCCCGAGGACCTTCTCGGGGATCACGAGCTGGTCGAAGTTCTCCGAATCCATGAACGTGGCGCCGGTGGAGTCAGAGTACAGGTACTCCATCTGCCGGCGGTCAAGGTCCACGACCTCGATGTCGTCGTTGGAGGACAGCCGCTTCTCGATGATCTGGCCCGTAATGACGTTCCGGATCTTGATCTGGATGAACGCACGCAGGTTGCCGGGGGTGCGGTGCTCGAAGTTCGTGATGACGAAGAGCTTGCCGTCAATCTTGACGCCGTAGCCGGGGCGGAGGTCGGTGGCCTTCATGTGCGGTATCCTGACTGGTGAACAGAATCGTGCGTACGGTCATCCGTATGGGATGCGTCCGGCGTCCGCCGGGCAGAATAATACGCCGGACTGGGCGGATAACAACGGGAGGAAGCCATGAACCAACAACGGCGAGATCTCCTCAGGTTGACCGCGGGCTTGGCGGGGCTCGGATTGGTTGGCGGCCCCGCGGTGGCCGCCGCGACGGCTTCCGGCGCGAGAGTCACGCGGCGATCGGGGGATCGTGATCGGTACTTCACCTGGGAGCAACCGGGCGGCAACGACCGGCCGATCTGGGTTGCGGTTGGCGAGGGCGGCAACTCGCTCGTGCTCGTCGGCGAGGACGAGTCGCTCGTGGTTGATTGCAAGACGGCCGCGTTCGGGGCGGCTCTGCTGCGGGAAGCCAACTCGCTCTCATCCCGGGCCCCGGTAAAGACCGTGATCAACACGCACCACCACGCGGACCACACCGGAGGAAACTACGCGATGATCGCCGCGGGCCTCCCGGTGATCTCGCACGCCAAGTGCGCCAAGCGGGTCGCGTCCGGCGAGAACCGGGATCGGTACGCCCCGCACGTGGAGGCCGCGATCCGGGCGCTGGCGAAGTCGGACAGCGAAACCGCCAAGGCGATCATGGCCGAAGCCGAGTCGCTCGCAGCGAAGATCCAGGACCTGCCGCCGGCTGCCTTCGCTCCGACGAAGACGATCACGGAGAACACGGAGATGGAGGCCGCGAGCGAGCGGCTGCTGCTCCAGCACGCCGGCAACGGCCACACCGACAACGATGTCTTCGTCTTCATCCCCCGCCTGAACGTCCTCCACACCGGGGATCTCCTGTTCGCCCGCAGCCACCCGTTCATCGACCGGGCCGCCGGGGCTTCGACGACGGGGTGGTGCGATGCCGTCCGGCGCATGATCACGCTGTGCGATTCGGAGACGATCGTGGTGCCGGGGCACGGCGACGTGACCGACCTCGAGGGCCTCAAGGCTCAGATCGTCTACTTTGATACCGTTCGCGACGGTGTCTCGAAGATGATCGATGCCGGCAAGAGCCGGGACGACGTGACCCGCTCGGAGCTCGAGGCGTACGCCGACTACGCCCGCCCGCAGTTGAGGCCCGCCGCGTTCGGCGCCGTGTACGACGAGATCATCGAGGAGCGTCAGCGTGACGAAGGGCACTAGCCGGGCCTTGGTTCTGGCCGGGCTGGCCTGCGCCGGCGCCGGGTGCTATTCCACGGCGCCGATGAGCGTCGAGGTCCGCAACGCCTCGAGCGGCCGACCGATCGAGGGTGCTCAAGTCTGGATCGAAGCCATCAACGTGACGGGCCCGCTCTCCTTGCGGTCGGCGCTGGGCATCCCGCCCATGCCCGCGCGCGGCGTTGCAAAGACCGATTCGTTCGGACGGGCCACGCTGACGTACGAGACCAACGACCCGATGAGGGTGTACGTGATCATGGATCAGGCCCCTCCCGTGGGCGTCACCCTGGCGCGGCACCCCGCCCTCAGCGGGCCGACGTCGTGGTACTGCATGTTTCCGGAGAGCGAATCGAACACCGGACCTCCGGGCTTCGCGGCCGAGGTCCGCTTCCTGCCGGGCGAGCCATGAGTATCTACGACGCGCTGCAGGCGGGATTGCTCCGCGGCGACACCGCCGGAACGATCATCGAAGTCGGGGCGCACATCGGCGACGATTCGGCGCGGTTGCGACGGATGTACCCGCAGGCGAGGCTGATCTGCTTCGAGCCCGATCCGAGGAACGCGTACGAGTTTCGTCGCCTGGGGCGGGATGCGGGCCTCACGCTGGTGGAGGCCGCGGTTTCGGACACCGACGGCACGGCGGTGATGCACCTCTCGGGAGGGCGGCACCCGGAATGGGCCGGCCACGCCAACGCTCCGCGGGCGTGGACGCAGTCGTCGTCGCTCAAGATGCCCAGCGGCCATCTAAAGGCGTTCCCCTGGGTGAAGTTCAAGGACACAGCCAAGGTTCGGGGCGTGCGGCTCGATAGCTACGCCGCGGAGGCCGGGCTCGGAGACATCGAGTTGATCTGGGCGGATACGCAGGGCGCCGAGGACCTGATGATCGCGGGCGGCCCGAAGACGCTGGCCCGTACCAGGCTGCTGTTCACCGAGTTCAGCGATCAGGCGATGTACGAGGGCCAGATACCCCTCGCAGAGATTCTGAAGCGGCTGCCCGGAGCGTGGGAGGTCGTAGAGCGGTTCAAGTTCGATGTGCTTCTGCGGAACACCGCGATGCCGGCGCCCAAAGCGTCCGCGTGACTATCTCGCACTGACCGAGAGTTCGGCCCGCGGCTCGCGGACGGCCGGAGCCTGCTGGTGCATCTTCCTCGCCCGGTGGCGAGACCAGTCGGTCACTGCAAGGTCCGGCGCCGAGGGCGTGGCCGGGTGCGTGCGGATCAGGTCGTACGTGTTGTTGCGCTGAGCGGGAGTGAACCCGGCCTCGCGGATCAGGCGGCAGAGGACCGCCTCGTCCAGGCAATAGGTGGTTCCGGCGGAGGAGACCACGTTTTCCTCCATCATCACGCTGCCCATGTCGTTGGCGCCGTACGCGAGCGCCACCTGCCCGATGTGCGGCCCCATCGTCACCCAGGAAGCACCGATCGAGTAGATGTTGTCGAGCACCAACCGGGAGAGCGCCTGGGTCCTCAGGTAGTCGACCGCGCCGGACATCCGGACGCGCCGCCCGAACTCGGCGGCCGCGGGGCCCAGGTCGCGATAGTCGACATCGGGATTGGCGCCAAAGCCGTAGGCCCGCGCGACGGCGTCCCCAGGGAACTCGCGGGTCAGTTCCGCGGCGTCGGCCCCCCAGTCCCTGACTCGGCCCAGCGGCGTGTTCTCCCGCTGGAACGGCCACGAGATGAACGCCTTGTAGTGTCCCATCGCTCCGCCCGCCGCGGCGCCGGCCAGGGCCCGGTCCTGCCACGCGCGGACCTGGACCATGTGGTGCACGCGATCGGCGTACCCCTCGATGTGGCCGAACATCATCGTGGCGCTGGTGAACATGCCCAGAGAGTGAGCGACATACATCGTCGTAAGCCAGGCCTCGGCGTCGCACTTGCCAAGCCCGATCTTGCGTCGAACCGGGTCGGCAAAGATCTCGCCGCCGCCGCCGGGGATCGAATCCAGCCCGGCGTCGCGCAGCCGCACCATCACCCACCGGAGCTTCTCCTCCAGCGTGGAGCCGGGCGGGTCGAAGAAATGCACGAACTCGATGAACTCCGGAGGCGAGAAGGCGTGGATGTGGATCCCCGGGAACTTCTCCTTGATCCCCGTGAGCAGTTCGATGTACCACTCGAGCGGGAGACTCGGGTTCATCCCCCCCTGCATCAGGATCTGCGTTCCCCCGACGGCCGCCAACTCCCCGATCTTCTCGTGGATCTGATCGAACGACAGCGTGTACGCATCGCTGTCGTCGGCATCGCGCCGGAACGCACAGAACGTGCACCGCGCGTTACAGACGTTGGTGTAGTTGATGTTCCGATCGATCACGTACGTGCGGAACGTGTCCGCGTGGAGCGACCGGCAGCGAGCATCCGCGAACCGGGCCAGGGTGGTCAGCGGGAGCGTCGCCATCGCGGCAATCGCCTGCTCCGGGGTCAGCCGGGCGCAGCCCTCGGCCACCGCGGCGAGCAGGCCGGGGTCCTGAGAATCCAAGTGAGGATGTTCAGGCAGGGGCGTGTAGATCGCAGTCATCGGGACGTCTCGGGGAGCCTTCGCAGGTTTCAGGAATCGTTGAAAGCATACGGGGCCCGCTGCGCTGGAGTAGCCATGGTCCCAGAACGGGGAGACCCTGCGCCAGTTGGCACGGCGGGAGCACTCGTAACGGGGGGGCAAATCGCGGGAGTAAGGAGAGCTGTTCGGTCGCATTTCCCCGTGGCCGATGCACCCCCAGAGGGCGCTGGTGTCGTGCCGGCGCCAGACCCAGAGCCGCAGGAACGGAAGGCAGGTACCGCAGTATGGCCACGCCGCACGTCTCAGCAGCAGTGGTGCAGTTGCGTCAGTGGGTGCTGCTCGCCGCGGCCGTGCTCGTCCTGTCGACCGCCGCCCAGTTGCTGATCTTCGGGTTTGTCCATTACACGGATGTACGGTGGACCTCGGTCGAGGCCAAGGCCCCGGATCGCGTCTCGGCCGAGGTCGTGAGGGCCCAGCCCAAGAGCGGCGAGAAGGTCCTGCTGACGATGGACGAGCGGGCCCCAAAGCCGGTGGACGTCAACCGCGTCCTCAGCCCCACTGACGGCTTCATGCGCGAAGCGAGCAAGTTTGCCACGCTGGCCGGGTCGATTGCGGCCGTCGTCCTCTGCTTACTGACGATGCTGGGTGTCTCGGTGGCCGGCGGCGCGGCAATCCCCGGCGTTGAGAAGGCGGTCACCGCCTGCGTGTGGTCGATGGTCCTGGCCATGCTGGTCCTGCCCCTCCGCGATGCCGTGCCCTCACTGCTGTGGCCGGGGGTCTTCTCTTCGTACGAATCGATGGTCGCTGCAAGCGAGGCCCAGCGGGCTGACGGCGAGACGGCGTTGACGCTGCTGGGGGTCTACGCCCTGATGCCCCTCGCCGTGCTGGTCGCGGCCGTCATGATCGGCGTGTGGTTCCGATCCGGCGTGGAAGCGGGTGTGATCATGACGACCGTGCAGCAGATCGACCACGCCCTGGAACGAGAGCTTGCGGCCGTGCGGTCCCGGGGCGTCGCCGCGGCGCCCTCGGGGAGCGGCTCGCGGGCGATGGGAGCCCTCTCCCGAACGATCGGCGACGTGGCCTCCTCGCCGGCCACGGAACTCCGGATGGCGGCTGGCGCCGAGAGCATGGCTATGGACGCCAGCGGCATGTCCCCGGCACTTCTCAGGGGCATACCCCCGGCCGAGGGCCGACGCATCGGGCAGGTCTCCCCGGGGAGCCCGGAGGCCCGTCCGATCTGATGCTTGGCCACGGGTTACACTTGACCCATGCCCAAGCAATGGAGCGACAGCATCCTGATCTCGGAACTCGCGGATGAACCGGAACTCTCCGAGGAGTTCTCGGCCATCTTCGATCGCCTCCAGGGTGATGAACCGGTTCCCAACGTGGTGCTCAACTTCGCCGGGGTGACGTACCTCAACTCGTCGCACCTCGCCCAGTTGCTGAGGATGCGAAAGCGAGTCCAGGAGGCCGGCCGGGCCATCGTGCTGTGCTCGATGGGCGACGACGTCTGGTCGGTGATGATGCTCACGGGCCTAGACAAGGTCTTCCGCTTCGCCTCCGACCCGATGATGGCTCTCGCCGGTCTGCAGTTGGACGAGGGGTCCGAGGGTCGCCCCTGAGGGGCGGATTCGCCCTCGCGTTCGAGCGTGGCAGCCGGCGATACCCTCGCTTTGTGTCGACACTCCCAACGTCACGCACGCGACACTTGATCCTCATCGGTCCTCGCGGCGCCGGCAAGACCACCGCGGGCCGGGCCGTGGCTGAACGTGTCGGCGCCGGCTTTACCGATCTCGACGATGTTGTGCTGTCCGCTCTGGGCGTCGCCTCGGTTACCGAGGCCTGGGCACGGTTTGGCGAGCCCGCATTCCGCAGCGCCGAGGCCAACGCCCTCACCGCCGTAATGCCGAGCCCGCCGCGGGTCATCGCGCTGGGCGGTGGTACCCCGACAATCCCCGCCGCCGCAGCAGCCCTTGACCGAGCCCGCATCGACCGAAAGGCGATCATCGCATACCTGACCGCTCCGGCCGCGGTCCTGCATGCCCGGATCAGCGGCGACATGCTCCAGGACCGTCCCCCGCTCACCGGCCTCGCCGGGATGGACGAGATCGAACACCTCTTGACCCAGAGAGCACCGGTGTACGAGCGGCTCGCGAGCGTGCGAATCGACACGAATAGCGCCGGCATCGATGCGATCGTCGATCGTCTTGTCGATCTATGGCGCCAACCGACCGGGTCGAACTAGCCCGAAGCGTGCTACCACAGCAGCCGGACACGGATCGTCTCGGGGATTTCCCGGAGCCGCTCCACGATCGCCCTCGCATCGGTCGGATCAACATCGAGCACCACGTAGCCGATGTCGGCGTTGGTCTGGAGGTACTCCGCGGCGATGTTCGCACCAAGGGCGGCGATCGCGGCGTGCATCTTGCTCAGAACGCCGGGAACGTTCCGGTGGAAGTGCAGGATGCGGTGGCGGCGTTCGGCCTTCCTTCCGCCGGCCTTGCCGCGGGACTCGGCCATTCCCTGTTCGGGAAGGTCAACCTCGGGAACGTTTACCGCACCCGCGGTGCTTCCGTTGTTGATGAACCGGGCGAGCTTGGCGGCGACATCCTCGGCGATCGCCTCCTGCGCCTCCTCCGTGCTGCCGCCGATGTGCGGCGTGAGGATGACATTCTCCAGCCCGCGGAGTTCGCTGGCGAAGGCATCCCCCTTGCCAGCGGGCTCGCTGGGGAACACGTCGGCCGCCGCGCCGCCGAGCCTGCCATCCCTGATCGCCCTGGCAAGGGCGGGCACGTCGACGACCCCGCCGCGGGCGTTGTTGATCAGATGGGCGCCCCGTTTCATCGCGCCAAGCTCGTCGCGCCCGATGAGCCCCCGCGTCCGATCGGTGTCGGGGACGTGGACGGTGACCACGTCGCTGCCCGCGAGCAGTTCCTTGAGCGTGCGGACCGGCCGGGCGTTGCCGAGCGGGAGGACAGCGCGCACATCAAAGTAGATCACGCGCATGCCGAGCGCCTCGGCGAGCACGCTGACCTGAGACCCGATTCGGCCATAGCCGACGATGCCGAGCGTGCGGCCGCGGACCTCGTGGGCGCCGGAAGCGGACTTGTCCCATTCGCCGCGGTGCATCTGGGTGCTTCGGTCCGACAGGCGGCGGTGCAGGGCGATGATCTCGCAGATCGTCAACTCCGCGACGCTCCGGGTGTTGGAGAACGGGGAGTTGAAGACCGGGATGCCGGCGAGGCAGGCGGCCTTGAGGTCCACCTGGTCGGTGCCGATGCAGAAGCAGCCGATCGCCAGGAGTCGCGAGGCGGGGGCGATCACGCCGGCGGTCACGCCGCTCTTGCTGCGGATGCCCAGGGCATGAGCGCCGCCACCGGCCTTGATCGCCGCGGCCAGGGCCTCCCCCTCCAGCGCCCTGGCGCTCGCGTCAACCGTGAAGCCCTCTTCAACCAGCCGCTCGCGTCCGCGCGCATGGATCCCTTCCAGCAGCACGACGCGGATCTTGCTCTTTGGGAATGACGTCTTCACGTGCGCGTCTCTCGCGGTGGTCAGTTTCCGTTGGTCGCGGCCGGCGCGGGAACAGCGGCGGCCGGACGGGGCTCGGGGGCAATTCGAACGATCTGGCCGAGGATCAACCCGGCCATGACGACACCGATGAGCAAGCGGTACCACCCAAACGGGGCCAGCCCGCGCCGGTTGAGGAACCCGACGAGCCATTTGACGGCCAGCGCCGCGCTCACTGCCGCGACGAGGATCCCGAGCACGACGTTCGTCGCCCCCAGGTGCTGGAAAAGGTTGCCGCCGTTCTCCGGCCCGGCGCCCTTGAGGTCCTTGTACAGGTCCCACGCGGCCGCGGCGGTCAGGGTCGGCACGCCAAGAAGAAACGAGAACTCGGCAGCCGCCGCGGGGCGGAGCCCGACGAAATAGCCGCCGGTGATCGTCATCATCGACCGGCTGGTACCGGGCCACATCGCGACACACTGCAGCAGGCCGATGACAAGCGACTTGCCGACGGTGAGATCCTCGATCCCCACCTCCTCGGCCCGCGCCCTTGGCACGGAGAACCTCCCGACCCGCCACGCCTCCACACCCATCATGTACACGCCGCCGAGCATGAGCGCCGCCACGACGGGCACGGGGTAGAAGAGATGGGCCTTGATGAACTTGTTCACCAGAAGGCCCACCACGACGGCGGGCACGAATGCCACCCCGAGGTTCACCAGCAGACGCATCCCCACCGGATCGCGTCCGATCAGCCCGCGGAGCATCTGGACGAACCGCGGCCAGTAGAGGCCGACCACGGCCAGGATCGCTCCCGCCTGGATCACGACCTCGAACGACTTGACGGCTTCGCTCCGCCCGCCCCCCACTCCCGTATCGGCGCCCAGGCCGATAAGGTTGGACACGAGGATCAGGTGCCCCGTCGAACTGACCGGCAGGTACTCCGTGATCCCCTCAACCAGTCCGAGAATGATCGACTGCCACCACTCCACGCCGCCTCCTGACTCCACGCAGGACGGGCGTGGCACCAACCCAAGATCGGATCAACCCCCCCCCGCCTCAATAGGCCGGCGGGAACGGCCCGTGGCGCCGCGATCTGATTGCCCGCCTGCTGGCGCCTACTTCTTGCGCACGCCGTCGATCAGGCTCTTCCATTGGAGGGCCGCGTTCTCGACAGGCGTGGCGGGACCGGTGAGACGGATGAAGACGTTGCCCAGCGGGCCCTCGACGATGGCGCCGCGGAAGGCATACCCCGTCCTTGGCGTCTTCGCCTGGCCGGGCATGCCCTCGTGGTAGGTTCCATCGGCCTCGGCGATCGTAACCGGGAAGCCGCCGATCATGCGCTGGTTCACCCGCCAGTCAGCCGGTCCGCCGCCGGAAGCCGTCACCATCGTCTTCCAGCGATCCAGGTTCTGCTTCACATTGCCGCCCTGCGTGGTGCCGAAGAAGAACCACACGACGTTCGCCTCGCCGGCGCCGTCGCCGGGAATGACAAACTCTGCTGCCCGCATCGGGCCGGCGTTGACCTTCTCCCACTCGGAAGGCACGCTCCAGACCAGTCCCGCCACCTCGACGGAGTTCGCCTGACCGGTAATCTCATCCGCAAGGCCCGCGGCGCGAGCCTGGTTCTGCTCGATGCCTGCGGCGGTGTCCTTGCCCGTCTTGGCCGAGCGGCCGTACATGGAGGTCGGCTGCTCAGACAGGTTGCTCAGCGCCCCGTTCCCGCGGCTGGCCGCCACGCCGGGTGTCGGCGTCGCGGGTGGGGACGCTGTGGGCGGAGCCTTCTCCTCGCATCCCAGAAGGGCAAGACCGGCGGCGAACGCCGCGGCACAACGCACAAGGTGAGTCTTCATGGCAAAGTCTAGTGCCGTACGGACGGCAGGTCAGGTGTGCGGTGACTCGCGCCGGGCCTGCCATACCGTGTGCGATTGCCCGTTGCTCCAGGAAATGGCCACCACCATCCCCATCGAGTCGCTCTCGGACCCTCGTATCGCCGAGTACGCAGGCCTGCGCGATGCGGAGCTCAGGCACCGGACCGACCCCGTGAACCCGGTGACAAGCAGGCCCGGGTTGTTCATGGCCGAAGGGGACCTAGTCGTCCGGCGATTGATCACCTCCGAGCCCCGATTCCGCCCGGTCTCGATCTTCGGCACCAGGACGCGGTTCGAGGCCCTGGCTGATGTTCACGCCCTGATCCCCGCCGACTGCCCCTTCTACGTCGCCGATGCGGACCTGCTCAGCGGCATCGTCGGCTTCAGCATGCACAGGGGCCTGCTCGCGCTGGGTCGCCGCGGGGACGGGGCCATCGACACCCCAGAATCGATCGCCCGCCGCTCCCGCCTGCTGCTGGTGCTCGAGGATCTCTGCAACCACGACAACATCGGCGGGATCTTCCGCAACGCCGCGGGCCTTGGGTTCGGAGGGGTTGGTGTGCTCCTGTCGCCGCGGTGTGGCGATCCGCTGTACCGAAAGTCCCTGCGGGTGTCGATGGGCCATGTTCTTGGCGTTCCGTACGCGACGATCGCGGATTGGCCGACGGGGCTCCTGGGGCTTCGGGACCTGGGGTTTACCATTGGCGCCCTGACCCCAGCATCAGATGCCATTGACGTCAGGCGGGCGGGCGAAACAGACGGGCGCGTGGCGCTGGTCCTTGGAACGGAGGGTGCCGGGCTGTCGGCGGCTGTGCTTGCCGCGGCGGACCTCCGGCTGCGGATCCCGATGACGCCAGGTGTCGATTCGCTCAACGTATCAGTTGCGGCGGCCATCGCCATGCAGGCCTTGATATCCGAACATTAACCATATATACTGCTGACCAAGGGCGTCATATCACGTCGATGCACGAAGGGGTCATCGGGGGAGAATCGAAAGGGTGTGGCGAGTCTCAGACAAAGGGGGCAACAAAACTGAAACTCTGCGTTATCATCAAGCAAGCAGCCGAGTTGAACACTGATCCTCCTCCTGGATCGCGTCCCGTCCACCCACGGAGTTTGCGCATGAAAACCGCGCGTCTTGTACTGGCCGCCGCCGCGTTGACCATGACCGCCGTGTCTCTTGCTGCACCGCCCGCCGACGGTGTGATGCGCGTGGGCTCGGGTGAGACCCGGGCGACCCTGAACGCCATGGAGTTGACGCCGTTCGATGCCTCGCTCTGGGGCACGCTGACTGGCTGGACGGACGGCGCCGCCGTGGACGCCGCGGCAGCCGATGGAAAGCCGGTCCTCATCTTCACTTGGCGCTCGTGGCACAAGGTGTCGCAGACCTCGCTCCCGGTGGCTCAACGCATGCTCAACCGGTTCGGCAAGGACGGCCTTGTGGTCGTTGGCGTCCACGATGCCCGCGGCTACGACATGGCCGCCCAGGTGGCCAAGGACGCGGGCTACACGGGGCCCATCGCTCACGACTCCACCGGCGCCTTCGGCTCCGGGCTCAACGCCAAGCACGCTCCCGCGTACTACATCCTTGACCGCGCCGGCAACGTCCGGTTCGCCGATGTCGACGCCTCGTCGCTTGAGAAGGCCCTCTCGATCGTCGCTGGGGAGAGCAAAGAACAGGCCGCGGCGGTGCCGGGCACGGTTGCTGCCAATGCGGCGAAGCGGGCCGACGAAGCGATGCGGTCCCGCACCATTTCCGGGGAGTACCGGCCCGGCGCGCTGCTCGACGTCCCGTTCCAGCTGCCGGATATCTCGGCGTACGAGGGGGCCAAGTGGCCCGACAAGAATACGCAATCGCTCACCGCGACCAACGTGCAGGGTCAGGCCCTGCCGGCCTCGTTCGGCAGCGAGACGTGGCTGACCGATCCGCCCAAGAGCAACGGTCGCGTGGTCGTCATCGACTTCTGGGCCACCTGGTGCGGCCCCTGCAAGAAGGCGATGCCCAAGATCGATGAGATGTACAAGGCCAACAAGGCGGACCTTGTCGTCATCGGCCTCTCCGACGAGCCCGCCGGAACGGTCAAGAACTTCCTGAACTCGCACCGGCACGCCTATTCGCAGGCGACGGACACGAGCAAGACGATCAGCAAGGCTCTTCAAGTCCAGGGCATCCCCCACGTAGTCGTCATGTCCACCGACGGCATCGTGCGGTGGCAGGGCAATCCGCTCGATCCGGCGTTCGCCAAGGCCGTGGGCGCGGTCATCGCCGCGGACCCCGGGGTCGCAGCGCGGCGCCAGGCCGAGGTCGAGTACCTAAAGACCAACAAGAGCTGACGCTCCAACCCAGCCAACCGAAACAGGGCCCGGGAACCGCTCCCGGGCCCTGTTTCTTTGGCACGCCCACCATCGTGACCCGCGGCTATCGTCGTTCGATTGGCCCGGCCCCTGTTCCACATCGTGCTGCACGAGCCCGAGATCCCCAACAACACCGGGAACATCGGGCGGACATGCGTCGCGACGGGGTGCGCCCTCCACCTGATCCACCCGCTGGGGTTCTCCACTTCTGAAAAGGCATGCCGGCGAGCCGGGCTTGACTACTGGCCGCGTCTGAGCCCGAGCGAGCATGCGGGGTGGGAGGAGTTCTGCCGCGACCAGGCCCCCGCGAACCTCTGGCTGCTCACGACCAAGTCGGCCCGCCCGGCATGGGAGGTGCCCCTGCGGCCGGGCGACTACCTCGTCTTTGGCAAAGAGTCGAAGGGACTGCCCGACGAGTTGCTGGCGGCTCACCCCGACCGACTGATCACGCTGCCGATGGTCGCCGAGGAGCGGTCCCTCAACCTTGCGACCGCAGTCTGCGCGGTCGTGTACGAGGGTGTGCGGCAGCGTGTCGCTTCCGGCGACCTCTCGCTCGACGCGACCGGACGATTGCGGGACGCCTGACGGTGCTCGCGGTATGATCGGGCGCGGAGGACGATTGAGAGATATGAGACCCATCCCGCATGGACGTTGGTGGATGCCCAGAGTTCTCGTCGTGGCGGTTCTGCTCGGCGTGGGGTGCTCCAAGCCCCTGCTCTCGCCGGATGACACCCGCACCCCGTTCGACCACTACGACGCGGTGCGGAACGAGTACGCCAAGCAGTACAAGACGGACGCATTCGGCCGGCAATCGCCGAACCTCGAGGGCCGGCTCGCCCCCAGATAGCGGCGGGACCAAGCTCGGCTCCGGTCCCGATAACGGCCGGAGTTTCGGCGTATGCGACGTGCGCGGACGGAAGCGATTCGCTGATCGCGCCAGAGCGCGCTTTCTCGGAGATTTTGAGAAGACACGGCCCAAGTCGGCCCGATCCCAAGCATTGCAACGGATCACACGCGAGTTCCTGCCCCACCATGCCATCCGCGAAGCGAACATCCAGCCGCCCCGCGAAGCGCGACCCACGGTCCGCCGCGGAGCAGGCGGCGTCGCGCCGGCTCAAGCTGGTGTGGGTGAGCTTCATCGCGGCGATGACGCTGGTCGGCGGCGGGCTGCTGGCCCTGGACAACCGCCCGGCGCCGCGCCTTGACGGTCTCTCGCTCGCGCCCCTGCTGGCCTCGAGCGGGCTCAGCGGCGTCGCCACCATCACCCGCACACGCGCGACGCTGGACCAGGATCGCTGGCAGGCGATCGTCATCCACAGCAGCGGCTCGCCCATCGGCTCGCCTGCCACGATCGGGGCGGAGCACGAGCGAGCCGGATTTCGCGGCCTTGGGCACCATTTCATCATTGGCAACGGCCAGGGGATGGAGGACGGTGAGCTCCACGTCGGGTTCCGCTGGCTGGACCAGCTCCCGGGTGCCCACGCCGGCGGCAAGAACGGTGACTATTACAACCAGCACTCCATCAGCATCTGCCTGGTGGGCGACGGACGACGCCACTCGTTTACATCGACGCAGATCCGCCGGCTCGCCGAGGTGATCTCGACCCTGTGCCGCGACCTGGACATCCCGAAGGACCGGGTGTTCCTGTACAGCGACGTCGCCGAGGGGACCGACCCCGGCCCGCTGTTCCCTGCGACGGCCTTGGCCGAGCAACTCTCGCAGTTGCGGTAGGTCCGGTCACCCACATCCCCCACTCGTCTCGCTCAGCAGCCGCGGCGCCGTCGGATCGGTCCGGTGCCTGCATGCGCATTGAACTTTGACCGAATGAAGCGGATACTACGATCCGCTCTGGGGCGGCGGGCCTGCACCGGCGCAGGCCATGGAGGGGTGGTTCGGGAAAAACGGGCCGGGAATCCCCCTGCCCAGCGGCCCCGTATGGGTGTAGCCTTTGTGTACGGCCGACCGGAGTCGGCCGTCGGACTAGGGTTGGAATGTGTCAGCCGGGCCTGATTCCGGGCCGGGCTTTGGGAAACGTCCGACGTGCAACCAAAGAAGCCAGGTGACATGGTTGAGGGCTTCCGGGTGATGTCGGAGTTGGGGCGCGGCGCCGCCTCGCTCATCTACCTTGTCCTGGACCCGAAGACCAAGCAAGTCTGGGCGATCAAGCACGTCGCCAAGGAAACCCCCAAGGACCAGCGGTTCCTGGACCAGGCGGAGGCGGAGTACCAGATCGCCTCCCAGCTTGACCATCCCCGGATCCGAAAGATCGCCCGGATCATCAAGAAGAAGGACTCGATCGTTTCCCTCTCCGCCTCGGAGTTGTACCTGGTGATGGAGATGGTCGACGGGGCGAGCCTGGAGCGGAAGACACCCCGGACCTTCGAGGAAGCCGCGGAGATCTTCGAGCAGGTCGCCGAGGCGATGGCCCACATGCACACCCGCGGCTTTGTCCATGCGGACATGAAGCCGAACAACATCATCGTGGATGCCGAGGGGCACGCGAAGATCATCGACCTGGGCCAGTCGTGCAAGATCGGCACGGTCAAGGAACGGATACAGGGTACCCCCGACTACATCGCTCCCGAGCAGGTGCACCGACGTGCCCTCAATGACAGGACCGATGTGTACAACCTCGGGGCCACGATGTACTGGGTGCTGACGCGCAAGTTCGTGCCGACGGCCCTGGCCAAGGGCGACTCGCTCGTCGGCTCGCTGGATGACCACCTGATCGAGCGGCCCAAGCGAACGATCGAGCTCAACCCACGGGTGCCCGAGTTGTTCGACCGGCTGATCATGGAGTGCGTCGAGGTCGAGCAGTCCAAGCGGCCGGACATGCCCTCGGTGGCTCAGCGGCTCAACCTCATCCGCGGCAAACTTGTGGCCGAGGGGGAACTGCGCAAGAGCGGCGTGCTCCCCAAGATCGAGGATCCGGCGGTCCGATCTGACAGCGACGACCGCGAGGCGGCGGACAACGGACGCCCGGCGTCGACACGGCGCGATGCGGGCGATGGCGAGCCCAAACCGTCGCATCCCCGGGTGTGATCCCGCTCTTCACCCAGCTTGACCTGACCAGCGCCGACGAGGTGACCCGCGTGCTGCTCGCCGCGGCCGAGGCCAACCGGACCGCGGCATGTCGAACCGGCTCGATCGACGTCATTCACGGACCTGGCAGGCTGGTGGCAACAGGGGACCTGCACGACAACCCGCTGCACCTTGCCAGGCTTGTGTCCGCGGCGGGGCTCGGCGGAACGACCGAGCGCCCGCCGTCGCACCTCACGCTGCACGAGATCATCCACTCGGACCGGCTGGTGAACGGGATGGACTTCTCGTACCGGGCGCTGACTCGCGTCGCCGCGCTGAAGTCCGCGCACCCGGAACATGTCCACACGCTGCTGGCCAACCACGAACTGTCGCAGGTGCTCGGCTCGGGGATTGTCAAGGACGGCGTACGGGTGGTCGAGGCATTCAGCGAGGCGGTCGATCAGGCGTTCGGGGAGCAGGCGGGGGTTGTGCACCAGGCGATCCGCGCGTTCATTCGCTCGATGCCGCTGGCCCTGCGGTGCGAGACCGGCGACGGTGCAATCCTGTGCGCCCACAGCCTTCCGGGGCCGGAGGTCATGGATCGGTTTGACGCTGGGGTGCTGTCGCGAGACCTCGTTGACGCGGATTTCGTACCGCGTCGGGGTTCGGCCCACCTGATGATCTGGGGCCGCGGCCACAAGGCCGAGCAGCTTCGATCCCTTGGCGAGCAGTGGAATGTCGGGCTGTTCGTGCTTGGTCACGAGAAGGCTGACTCGGGCTGGGCGGCGATCGAGCCCAACGCGGTGGTTCTGAACTCGGATCACGAACAAGGCGTGTATCTAGAACTCGATCTGGCCGGCATTCCGGCGCTGGCATCTGTCGCCGGGTCTATCCACCCTCTATCCTCAACCACTATCTAGTTGTTCTTATTCTATACGGATATTTGGCGAGTGATTCTGGCCACGAAGTCCGAATGGATACCTAAAGTTCGCTCGTCGTGGATTTTTTCTGTATTTTGCGTCACGCTATCGCTGTGACTCAGGCCTATTGAGATGGCCGGCGGTCCAGACGTCGCCGTGGCGGGTTCAACCCGCCCTGATCGGTCGACCGCGTCGTCGACCTATCAGGCCGCTTTGAGTCCACGAGATTGGAGTATCTCTCGCGAGACCCCCGCCATGGCGCGGGGGCCTCGCGTTTTTGGGTGTTGAGGATCGTTCAGGCGTGATCTCTCCGCGGTGAGGGGGCTGTTTATGATCGTGCATGAGTCACAGCACCATCGCGAATGACCTCTTGAGCCTCTTGAGCACGTGCGATCCAGAGATCGGCTCGCTTCTCTCGAAGGAACGGGACCGGCAGGAACACACGCTCGAACTCATCGCCTCGGAGAATCACGTCTCCGCGGCCGTGATGCACACGATGGGGTCGTGGCTGACTAACAAGTACGCAGAGGGGTACCCCGGAGCCCGGTACTACGGCGGCTGCGAGTTCCACGACGAGATCGAGACGATCGCCCGGGACCGGGCCAAGCAGCTCTTCGGGTGCCGGTTCGCGAACGTGCAGCCGCACTCGGGGGCGCAGGCGAACATGGCCGCGTTCATGGCGACAATGCAGCCGGGGGACACCTTCGCGTCTCTGGTGCTCAAGGACGGCGGGCACCTTTCCCACGGGATGAAGATCAACTTCTCCGGCACATTCTTCAAGCCGGTGCACTACCCCCTCCACTACGACAAGGCCCACCCCGAGCATGAGCGGATCGACTACGACGCGCTCCGGAGTGTCTGCCTGGAGCACAGGCCCAGGGCGATCCTGTGCGGCTATTCGGCGTATCCGCGGGTGATCGACTTTGCACGGTTCCGGCAGGTGGCCGACGAAGTCGGGGCGTTGCTGGTCGCTGACATCGCGCACATCGCGGGGCTGGTCGCCGCGGGTGTGCACCCGAGCCCGTTCCCGCATGCACACGTGGTGACCACGACCACGCACAAGACGCTCCGCGGCCCCCGGGGCGGGCTCATCATGACCGACGACGAGGAGCTGGCCAAGAAGATCGACAAGGCGCTCTTTCCCGGAGTCCAGGGCGGGCCGCTGATGCATGTGATTGCGAGCAAGGCTGTCGCGTTCGGCGAGGCCCTGCGGCCGGAGTTCAGGGCGTATGCCAAGCAGGTGGTGGCGAACGCGAAGGCGCTCGCCTCAGCGCTGATCAGCCACGGCTACCGGATCACCAGTGGCGGAACCGACAACCACTTGATGCTGGTCGACCTGCGGGCGAGAAACGAGAACCTGACCGGCTCTGACGCGGAGAAGTGGCTCGAGACCGCCGGGATTGTGTGCAACAAGAACGGCATCCCGGATGACCCGCGGCCGCCGCGTGTGACGAGCGGGCTCAGGCTGGGCACGCCGGCGGTTACGACACGGGGCCTGAGGGAAGGGGATCTCAAGCAGGTCGCGAAGTGGATTGACCAAGTTTTGGGGTCCAACGGAGATGCTGCAACCTGTGCTCAAGTGCGGGGGGAGGTCCGGTCGATGTGCCAGAGGTTCGCGATGCCGGGTTCTGGGACTGTCGGCGGCCGGTAGGGCCGGGGCCTGTCTCCGAAGCGGCGCCGGCCTCGGAGACCTGGCAGATGCAGATCGAGCAAGCAGCGGCGGTGCCCATCCGGATGTCCCGACGCGGCGAGCCCCGGGTGCTGCTGGTCACGACCAGCAGCGGCCAATGGGGCGTGCCCAAGGGGCATGTCGAGGATGGGGAGGAGCACGACGAGTGCGCCCAGCGCGAGGCGATGGAGGAGGCGGGGGTGTTGGGGAGTATGGTGCTGCCGCACGTCGGGCAGTTCCGCTACGTGCGTGATGCCGAGGTGCACCGCGTCCGGGTCTACACGATGATGGTCGACGAGTTGCTCAGCGACTGGCCGGAGAAAGGGTTGCGGCGGCGGGCGTGGGTCACGTTGCGGGAGGCCCAGCGGCTGGTCGCGCGGCCGGGCCTGCGGCAGGTGCTCCGGCTGATGCACGGGGCAAGGCTGCCCGCGGCCGAGCTGCGCCGGGCGGTCTAGGTCCGGTTCGGCTCCGTCGCGGCCGGTGGTATGCTCTGCCAACGCGGGCCGGGCTTCCTGGCATCCGCGGCGAGCGAGTGCCACCATGCCAGCCAAGGCTGTGAAGTCGAGGTCGTTGTACAGCGTCCACCCCGGGGTCCGCATGGTCCAGGATTGGGTGGCGTCGCTGCGCGAGAAGACCGGCCGCTCGCTCGACGAGTGGATCGACCTCACGAAGAACAAGGGACCTCGCTCGGTCAAGGATCGGCGCGAGTGGCTCAAGGCTGAGCACGGGATGGGCACGAACGCGGCATGGTGGATCGCCGAACGGGCCGACGGCAAGGGCGTCGAGGAGGACACCGCCGAGGGCTATCTCGAGGCCGCGGAACGCCATGTCGAAGGGCAATACTCGGGAAAGCGGTCGGCGCTACGGCCGCTGTACGACCGGTTGCTGGCGATCGGGCTGAGTGCAGGGGCCGATGTGAAGGCGTGCCCGTGCAAGACGATGGTTCCGCTGTACCGCAACCACGTCTTCGCGCAGATCAAGGCGACCACGACCGCACGGATCGACCTCGGGCTGGCGCTGGGCAGCATGCCGGCATCAAAGATCCCAAAGCGGCTGATCGACACCGGGGGGAAGGCGAAGAAGGACCGGATCACGCACCGGATCGAGATCCAAGGGGCGAGTGATATCGATGACACTGTGATGAAGTGGCTCAAGGCGGCCTATGACCTCGACTCGATCGAGACGCCGTCGCGGTCGCCGAAGTTCAGATGATCCTTCGCCAGCGTCCGGCGACTCCGCCGGAAGACGGAGCCCGCATGCAATCGGACCGACGCCCCCAATTCGCCTGGTTGCTCGTGGTGGCCGTGTGCCTGGCCGGCTGCGGTCGCCCCACACTCGTCACCACGCCCTACGTGGTGCAGGCGGAGGGGCCGTCGCACTTCGATTCGACCCCGCCGGAAGATCGCACAGCGAGCATCCGGGTGCTGTACGTCACGGACCGCGCCGCGGAGGATGATGACGACGGCCGTCGTTACGGCTATGGACGCAGCCGCGGGCTTGAATGGGGCACGGCACAGGTTGACCTCGACCCGGCGCCGACGTGGGAACAACTCGTTGAGGACAGCACCACCGGAGATCGGAGTCGCTCGTACGAGCTGGACGTTGGCCTGATCACGCCGATGGGAGCAATCGGGGCGATTGGCAAGCGCCAGGCGTTCTCCGATGGCCGGGCCGAATACACGGCCGCCGCACTGGACGAGGTCCGCGCCGAGTTCGCCCCGCTTCAGACCGAGATCGACCGGCGCCTGGCGGCCACTTCGAGCAAGGACGTGTACGTCTTTGTCCACGGGTTCAACAACAGTTTCGACGACGCGGTGCTCAGGTGGGCGCAGGTCTGGCACTTCATGGGGCGGGTGGGGGTGCCGATCGTGTACTCATGGCCGGCCGGGTTCGGAGGCCCGTTCGGATACGCCTACGACCGCGAGTCCGGCGAGTTCACCGTGCTGCACCTGAAGATGCTGCTCACGGTCCTGGCCGAGGATCCGGCGATCGAGCGGATCCACGTGATCGCGCACAGCCGCGGAACGGACGTCGCGACCACAGCAATCCGGGAACTGGCGATCCGGACCCGCACGGCGACCGGGATCGCGGGGAGCGGCCTGAAGCTCGAGACGCTTGTGCTCGCCGCGCCGGACCTGGACCTGGAGGTGTTTACGGTCCGGTTCATCGAGGAGAACGCCTTCGCGGCGGTGAAGCGCCTCGTGATCTACTCCCGGAAGGACGATGGCGCCCTGGGGATCGCCCAGTGGCTGTTCAGCAGCGACCGGCGGCTCGGAGACACGAGGACCACGGACATCAAGCCCGAGGCGGCCCGGCGCCTGCAGGAGTACGGGGCGATCGAGTTCATCGACTGCGACGTCTCGGGATTCTCGAGTTCGCACGCCTACGCGTTCGAGCACCCCGCGGCGCTGTCCGACCTTATCCTGGTGCTGCGTGCGCAGTGTGCTGCGGGCGAAGCGACGGCGCGACCCCTGGAGCAACCGGCACCGGGCCTGTGGCGGCTGACCAATACCTACAGGTCGCAGGTTCAGGCGCCCAGCGAACCCACGGGACCCCGGCTCGACCCATAGCGGGCGTCGTTCATCAGGTCGAGGGAGAATCGGCGCCGCCGGACCCTTCCTTCTTGTTCCTCGGCATCTGCCGGAGCACCTTGTCGACCAGGCCGTAGTCCAGCATCTCCTGGTCGTCGAGCCACTTGTTCCGGTCGCAGTCGAGAGCGATGCGATCGATGGGCTGGCCCGTGGCCTCGGCGTAGATCTGGTACAGGCGGTCGCGAATGCGGAGCATCTCGCGCGCTTCGATCTCCAGATCGGTCGCCTGGCCCTCGAGCACGCCGCCGATGAGGGGCTGGTGCATGAGGTTGCGGGCGTTGGGCAGCGTGAACCGCTTGCCCTTGGTGCCGGCGCAGGCGAGGACGGAGCCCATGGAGGCGGCCTGGCCGATGATGTACGTCGCGACGTCGCACTGCACGAACTTCATCGTGTCCAGGATGCCCAGGCCGGCCGAGACCGAGCCGCCGGGGGAGTTGATGTAGAAATGGATGTCGCTCTTGGGATCCTCGTTGGCGAGGAACAGCAGCTGCGCGACGATGAGGTTCGCGGACTCGTCCATGACGGGACCGCCGAGGAAGATGATGCGGTCCTTGAGCAGGCGCGAGTAGATGTCGTACGCCCGCTCGCCGCGGCCGGACTGCTCGATGACGATGGGAACCAGGTAGGACATAGGGGCCTCGTGTCGTATTCGCCTGGGCAGGAGGCGTCAGGAACGGGTAACAGGCTCGGCGATGCCGGGGTGCCCGGCGGTCGCCCGGCGCCTGTCGGCGATGCCGGACGCCGTTTCGATCACTTCTTCGGATCCTCGATGACCTCGTCCACCAGGCCGTAGGCCTTCGCCTCGGCCGCGGTGAAGTACTTGTCGCGCTCTGAGTCTCGACGCACGATCTCCTCGGACTGACCGGTGTGGCGGGACAGGATCCGGATCAGTTCGTTCTTGGACTTGATGATCTGCTCGGCCTGGATCTTGATGTCCTCGGTCTGGCCGTAGACACCGCCGTAGGGCTGGTGGGTCATCACCTTGGCGTGGGGGAGGATGAACCTCCGGCCCTTCTCGCCCGCGGTGAGCAGCACGGCCCCGCCGGAATAGGCGCGACCGAGGCAGTAGGTCGAAACCGGAGAAGAGAGGAATCGCATTGTATCGTAGATGGCCAGCGTGTCGTCCACGGCGCCGCCCGGCGAGTTGATATAAAAGTTGATCTCCTGGCCCTTTTTTTGGTTCTCCAGGTAGAGCATCTGCATCATGACCCGGGCGGCCGAGGCCTGGTTGATCTCGCCGATCAGGAAGACGACCCGGTTTTCGAGCAAGAGCTCGTCGATCGTCATTTCCCGGGTGCGCTGGTAGGTCACGTTCGCTGCTGGCATGCATCCGCTCCGTCGTCCCCCGCTGCTGACTCGTCCCTGCTGACCCCAGGCGGGATCGCGCCGGGCCGCTCCCGGCGAGCCCTTCTGGGCCGCCGAATCCGGCCCAGGGAGGGATTGGGCCACTATAGCCCGGGGTAAATCGGCAAAGGGCCCTTACGAATGGAGCCAAGGATCTGATTGTCAGCGCGCCCGACGCCCTGTAGCATTGCCCCTCTGCGAACGCCGCCACCGGAGCGCAAGTTTGGCCACCGCCGTTATCAGCGACATTCACGCCAACCTCGAGGCGTTGCAGACCGTGCTCGCCGAGATCGATTCCCGGCGCGCGGCGGGCGTCCCGATCACCCGGATCATCTCGCTGGGCGACATCGTCGGGTACGGCCCGGACCCCCTCCAATGCGTGGACCTGGTCCGCGAACGGTGCGAGTGGTCGCTCATGGGCAACCACGACTTCGGCGTGCTGTACGAGCCGACGAACTTCAACCCGGGGGCCGAGGCCGCGGCGTATTGGACCCGCGAACAGTTCGATGCGGAGACCGACGAGTCCCGGCGCAAGGCCCGATACGACTTCCTTGATCGCCTCCGCGTGCGCGTGGTCGATACCACTTGGGCCAAGGACCCCGGGCTGACGCTGCTGGCGGTCCACGGCTCGCCCCGGCGGCCCATCAACGAATACATCTTCCCGGATGACGTGGTCACCGCGCCCGACAAGGTGACGACGATCTTCGAGCGTGTCCCCCGCCTGTGCATCGTGGGCCACACCCATTTTCCGGGCGTCTTTACGGATGAGCCGGACTTCTATCCTCCCAATGAACTGACCGACGGCATCTACCGGTTCACCGAGGGGGAGAAGGCGATCATCAACGTGGGAAGCGTCGGTCAGCCCCGGGACCAGGACCCCCGCGCAAGCTTCGTGATCCTCTACCCGCCCGGAGAAGGGGCCGCGGACACGAACAACGGCTCCAGCGCCGGGTACGCCGAGTTTGTGCGGGTCGAGTACAACATCGATTCCACCGCGAACAAGATCAAGGCCATCCCGCAGCTCAACGACTGGCTCGGCGATCGGCTGTACGAGGGCCGCTGACGGCCCGCGGCGGAACGCCGGGGCTGCTCTTCCAAACTGGGTATGCTTCGGACCCGGCTGGTGTTCCGGGCCGGCCTGTCGCCCGCCCGCAACGCCGCCGAAGCCCAGGAAGTCGATCCAGACATGGCCCTTGCCAAGAACCCCGTCCTGCGACTGCTGGTACCGGTGCTCATCGTCGCCGGTCTCGGCGGTGCCGTGTTCTTTTCACTCAGCCGCGGCTCGCCGGGAACAGGCGCGGCGGCAAAGCAGCCGGCGGCCGCCACCAGGGGGGGCCCAGTCGGTCCGGCCGAGGCGACTCCGACAGCTCCCGCGGCAGAGTCCCCGTCGGCCCAGGCCACGCCCGAGTCGGGAGACGGCGCGGCACGCCTCGAATCGACCCATGAACCCGTGACCGAGTCCGGCACCGCGGAGCAGCCCTCGCTTGCGCCACCGCCGAATGCGACTCCCCCACCACCTCCCGGGGTCGCGTTCGCCGCGGAGGTCTTCCGGGACGATCCAGCCGCCGCGGCGTTTGATCCCATTGGCAGCCTCGATACGTCCGAGAGCAACCACTACAAGATGGAGATCCGGTTCGCGAACGCGGGCGCTTCGATCGAATCAATCCGCCTGACCGATTCCTACGAGACGATCGCCAAGAAAGAGCATGACCTGATCCAGCAGCAGGTCACCGTGGTAGTCAAGAACGGCAGTACCTTCTCGCTGGCCCCGATGGCCGCGCTCAGCCTGCAGATCAACGGCTCGTACGTGAGCCTGTTCGGCAAGGATCCGATCTGGCGTCAGACCGCGCCCGGCCGGTTCGAGGCGTTCATCATCGGTGGCGACGGCAAGCGGGCGGCTCGCCTGACCCGCGCGTACGTGCTGGAGCCCGGCACGTACGGCCTTCGGCTCGACCAGCGCGTGGAGAACCTGACCGGCGAGCCGATGTCGATCCGGTTGTTTCAGTATGGGCCGATGGACCTGCCGCGGGGCACGATCCGTTACGGCGGGGACGTGCGGCGGGTGCGGCTGGGGTACACCGACACCGCGCAGCGGTCGGTGCAGACCGAGGCGTTCCTGACCCCGCACGCCGACGTGGTCGGAAAGGCACTCGACACCGACCGGCTGAACTTTGAGGACAAGGTGATCTGGCCGAACGAGCGGTCGGACCGCAGTTCGTGGTCGCTGGTGTGGTTCGCGACAACGAACCGGTACTTCGCGACGGCGATGTACCCGCTCGTGCCCCAGCCCGTCGCGGGCGGGCCGCCTTCGGACCGCGTCTTCCGCCTGATCGAGAAGCTCGATCGATACGTCGTGTACCAGGGCGACGACCCGCAGGGACGCCCGATCGACTCGGTGGTGCTGCGGATCACAACGCCGGAGATGAACCTCGCCGCCGGCCAATCGGCCGACCTCTCCGCGGGGATCTACGCCGGCCCGCTCTCCCGCCGGCTGATCGACAACCCGGCGACACCGGACGGGGCCCTGCGGGCACGACTGCAGATGGGCGATCTGGTCATCTACACATTTGGCGGCCCGTGCGCCATGTGCACGTTCCAGTGGCTGACGTACGTCCTCCGAGGATTCCTGGGGTTCCTGCACGACCGAGTGCTCTTCGACTGGTCGCTGGCGATCATCGTTCTGGTCGTTTGCGTCCGGACGATCCTGCACCCGGTCACGAAGTGGTCGCAGTCCAACATCCAGCGGTTCAGCAAGAAGATGCAGTCGCTGGCCCCCAAGCAGCGTGCGATCCAGGAGAAGTACAAGAACGACCCGAAGAAGCGGAACGAGGAGCTCTCACGCCTGATGCGGGAAGAGGGCATCAACCCCGCGGGGATGCTCGGGTGCCTGCCGATGTTCCTGCAGACGCCGGTGTGGATCGCGCTGTTCGCCATGCTGTACTTCACCTATGAGCTGCGGCACCAGCCGGCGTTCTTCGGCGTGTTCCAGGCCATCACGGGCGGTCGATGGGGGTTCCTCGCCGACCTCTCGGAGCCGGACCACTTCATCTCGCTGGGCATTTCGTACAACCCGCCGCTGATCGGCAGCCTTATGGGCCCGATCGAATCGATCAACCTGCTGCCGCTGGTGCTGGGCCTGGTCTTCTACTTCCACCAGAAGTACATGAGCCCGCCGACCTCGGGGACCCTCACCCCCGAGCAGGAGCAGCAGCAGAAGATCATGAAGGTCATGAGCGTCGTCATGTTCCCGCTGTTCATGTACAACATGCCCAGCGGCCTGACGCTGTACACGATGACCAACTCCATCCTGGGCATCTTTGAGAGCCGGCACATCCGCGCCCAGGTTGAGAAGGAAGACGCCGCTCGGGCCGAGCGGATGAAACAACTCGGCGGTCGGCCCGATCCCAAGCCCAAGGGCGGATTCCTGGCACGCATGCAGGAACGCATCGAGATGGCACAGAAGAGGGCCGAGCAGCTCAAGGCCCAGAGGGACCGGCAGCAGAGGAAGTAGGCTGCGCGGCGTCATCCGCGGGCCCTAGCCTTGCCGGTGCCCGGGCTCGACACGATCATCGCGGCGGCCTCGGGACCCGGGCGGTCCGAGCGTGCCATCGTGCGCATATCGGGCCCGGCTACGCGGGCCCTGCTCACCGAGGCGTTCGCTCCGCCTGTCGTCATGGCTCGTCGCGGCGTGGTCCGCGCACGGCTGCGGTTGACCGAGTCCCTGGTCCTCCCCGTGATCGTGCTGGTCATGCCGGGGCCCTCGTCGTACACCGGCGAGGATGCCGCAGAGATCGTCACCGCGGGGAACCCGTCGCTGATCGAGCGGGTGCTTCATCGCCTGGAGGCGTTCGATTCCGTCCGTCCGGCGACTCCCGGTGAGTTCTCGGCACGGGCGTACCTCGGAGGCCGCCTCAGCATCGAGCAGGCCGAGGGGGTCGCGGCGACGATCGCAGCCCGGACCGACGCCCAACTGGATGCCGCAGAGCGGCTGCTCACGGGTGAGCGCGGCCGCGAGTACCGAGCCTGGGCCGACGAGACGGCGACGCTGCTGGCGCTCGTCGAGGCCGGTATCGACTTCGCCGATCAGGAAGACGTTGTCGCCATCAGCGCCCGCGACCTGCGGTCCCGGTGCGGGACGCTCGCCGACCGGATCGACTCGCTGCTGGGCGCCTCCGCCGGGCGCGAGGCCGAGACCGAGGTCACCCGGGTGGTCCTCGTCGGCCGGCCCAATGCCGGCAAGTCGACACTGTTCAACGCGCTGCTCGGGCGGCGGCGGGCGGTGGTCTCCGCGGAACCGGGTACGACACGGGACGTGCTCGAGGAGCCGCTGGATCTGAGCCAGGAGGTCCCCGGCGGCCCGACGGTCACTCTGGTCGATCTGGCCGGATTGGACTCGGCCACGTCTACCGGTACGGACGCCGCGGCCCAGCGGGCCGCCCACATGGCGATCCGTGCCGCCCACGTCATCATTCACTGCGATCCGGCAGGGCGGTTCCCCCCGATCGAACAGGCCGGGCCAGAAGCAGCCGTTCTGCGGATCCGCACCAAGGCCGATCTTCCGGGAACTGCCCGCCCGGCGGGCGACCTGGTGGTGTGCGCCCTTGATGGTTGGAATCTCGCGCCCCTGCGCCGGGCGATTGCGGACGCCGCGTGGGGCAGGGAGGCGGATCATCTGGCCGAATGGGTGCCGTCGCGCCACCGCCGGGCTCTGCGGCAGACCGCCGCGGGTCTCCGCGATGCGGCGGCCGCGGCGGAGGGGACGGGCAATGGCAGTCAGATGGCCTCACCCGAACTGGCCGCCGTGGCGCTGAGGGAATCGCTCGATGCCATCGGTGAGGTCACTGGCCACATCGCACCGGACGATGTAATCGGACGGATCTTTGCGACGTTCTGCATCGGCAAGTAGCCGGGTCAGGCCCCGTGCGAACCGCGGAGCTTTCGGGTCGCCGCCTGCAGGAAGGGGACCAGGTACCGCTCGATGAAGGCGTCGAGCGCAGCAACCGTGGCGTCGTGGTTGACACCCCAGACCGCCGCCGTCAGTTCCTCGAACGCCGCATCCATCTGGATCATCAGCACATCGTCGATCACCAGGACGCTCGGCAGCTTGTCGCCGAGGTAGGCGCTCAGGGCGTTGACCCCGGGGCCGCCGAGCGAGACCGCGGGCCAGATGCGCAGGTGCGCATCATTCATGTACCACACATCGGTACAGACCACGACCTCGATCGACGGAGACTCCTCCGCCCCTGCGTCCGAGTCGCCCCCGACGTTCCCGGCCCGCCACGACTCGGTGTCGCCCGAGTCGAAGTGCTCGGAGAGCCATTCGATCATCCGGTCTCGAAGGCGGTAGGCCAACGGCCGATCGCCGACTTCGGCCCGGATATGGGCCCCCACCACAATCAGGATCATCGGGTCCCCGGCGTCCGCCTCGTCCCCGTGGCCCTCGTCGTTCGGTCCGGGCTCCTCGGCGCCGGGATCGTCCGAGTGAAAGCCGCCGAAATCGGCGAAATCCTTCTCAGCCATTGGCGTGCGCTCCGTCGGAGGGTGCGAGCAGTTCGGCCAGGAGGCCCATCTGCGCGTCGACACGATTGTGGGCCTGGCGGAACACGCGAGACCGCGGTCCGTCCATGACCGAATCGGTGATCTCTTCGCCGCGGTGGGCCGGCAGGCAGTGCAGAACAACGGTGTGACCCGGCGCACCGGCCAAGAGGGCGTCCGACACCTGGTACCCCTCGAAGGCCCTGAGCCGGGATGCCCGTTCCGACTCCTGACCCATCGAGACAAAGGTGTCGCAGTAGATAGCGTCCGCGCGGCGGACGGCATCAGGCGGCGTCCCGATGGATGACAGGCGGGCGCCGGGGATCCGGGCCCGCACATCGTCGATCCACGCCGGGGGCAGGTCAAATCCCGGCGGTGCGCACATCACAAACTCCATCCCCAGACGGGCGCACAGCACCGCGAGCGAGCGGGCCACGTTGTTGCCGTCGCCCACAAACGCGACGACCCTCCCGGCCAGTCCAAGCGGGTCGCCGGGAGAAAACTCGTCCATGAGCGTGAGGACGTCGGCGAGCGCCTGGGCCGGATGCTCGATCTCGGACAGGCCGTTGATCACGGGCACCACCGAGACCCTCGCGAGCCGCACCAGTGTCTCGTGCGACACCACCCTCGCCATGACCGCGTCGACCATGCCCGAGAGCACCCTGGAGATGTCCTCGGCGGACTCTCGCTGACCCACGCCAACCTCGTTCTGTCCCAGGGACAGTGCCTCGCCGCCGAGCCGCCGCATCGCCTGCTCAAATGAGACGCGGGTGCGGAGGCTCGGCTTCTGGAACAGGCAGGCAAGGGTCTTCCCCGCCAGCAGCCCCTGCGCGTTAGTCCGGATGCGGAGCTGGACCGACCTGAGCAGCATCGCCGTCAGCGCCGGGGTGGGCGTGTCCAGGATGGAGAGAAAGTGCTTCACGAGAGTGCGTCCGGAAAAACGGGGACTTTAGCGCCCCCGCCGACTCCGCCCAACCGGCCCTGGCCGGTGATTTCGGGGCGGGATGGCCCTGGCCGGTAACCAGACCCAGAACCGCGCTGCGGGCGGGCCAACCGGCCCGTGCGACCTGTGCACGCCGCGCACGCGTCAGGGGCAGTGGCTCGAGCAGTGCATCCCCATGATCGGGGGTTAGGGCCCGCGGCGAACCCGTCGATGACAGGCCGGTCAAGGGAGCGGAAATGGAGTCCGCCTCCCCAGGCATCCGAGGCCATATGTATGAACCTTCCGATCGGTGAACTGCTCGTCAAGATGGGCCACATTACCGACAAGCAGCGCCGCTTCATCCTTGAGAAGCAGAAGGCCTCCGGCCGCCCCTTTGGCGACATCGCTGAGGAGTCGTTCGGGATCTCGGCCCGCGCGGTCGAGGCGGCTTGGGCCGAGCAGTATTCCGAGCTGACTCGCCACGTCGATCCGACGCTTGAGCAGGTCGACTCGGACGTGCTCCCGCTGATTACGCGCCGGCAGGCCTGGCAGTTCCGGGTGCTCCCGCTCCGGTACGAGGGCGGCTCGCTGCTGGTCTGCACCACGAGGGACCATCTCGTGCGGGCCCTGAACTTCGCCACGGCGCACATCGACAGCAATGTCTTCTTCGTCCTGTCGGAGCCGGAAGCCCTCGGGGAGGGACTGCTGCGCTACTACCCGATGGACGGAATGACCCCGCAAATGGTCCGAGGCCAGATCGGGCGGTCTGACGCGACCCGTTAGGGACGACGTTCATCCGCGCATCGCATCCCTACACTTGGCCCCGATGGCCAAGAAGACCGCCGCAACCCCGTCCAAACGCAACACGACCGATGCCCCGGTGGCGTCGGTCGCGTTTGTGTCGCTGGGCTGCCCCAAGAACCTCGTCGACTCCGAGAAGATGCTCGGGCTGCTCGCGGAGGATGGTCTCGCAGTGGTCTCCTATGGACAGGGTGCCAACGCAGAGGAGCCGGCTGTCGACGGCCACGCCGACGAATCGCCAACAGCTGCCGCGGATCGCCCAAGGGCCGATGCGGTAGTAATCAATACCTGCGGGTTCCTGGAGGCTTCGAAGGAGGAGTCCCTTTCTGTCATCCGCGAGGCCATCCGCGACAAGGAAGCCGGGCGGGTCAAGCGCGTGGTGGTCGCCGGCTGCCTCGTGCAGCGGCACCGGGCCAAGATGCTCGACTGGGCGCCCGGGATCGACGCCATGATCGGCGTCTTTGACCGGGACCATATTGTCGAGGCCGTCCGGGGCGCGAAGGCCGACCGGACCTCGCTCGGGGAGGCCTCCGACAAGCCGCGATACTGGATCGCCGGCAACGCGCTGCAGGCCGCCAAGGCCCGGGGCATGCCGACCACCGGTCTGACGGTCCACGGCAAGGACGGCAAGGGCATCGGCTATTTCGAGGACGACGCCGCGCGGCTGAGGCTCACGCCCCGGCACTACGCCTACCTCCGCATCTCGGAAGGGTGCAACCAGAACTGTGCGTTCTGCACCATCCCATCGATCCGCGGCAAGATGCGGTCCAAGCCGATCGATCGGATCAAGGCCGAAGCGAAGGAGCTGCTCGCCGACGGGGCGTTTGAACTCCACCTCATCGGGCAGGACACCACCTCCTACGGCGACGATCTCGGGGCCGGCATGGCCGCGGGCGGGGGCCTCCCGGCGATGCTCAGAGCGGTTGATGAGGCGTACGACGAGGCCGGCGCACCGCGCGGGCGGTCCGGCGGGTGGATCCGCCTGATGTACGCCTACCCATCGAACTTCTCGGATGACATGATCGATGCGTTCGCGCGCCTGGCCGACCAGGGCCGCGTGCTGCCGTACATCGACATCCCGTTGCAGCACGCGTCGGACCGCGTGCTCACCGCGATGCGCCGGCACGTCAGCGCCGCGCAGCAGCGCGACCTGATGCTCAAGTTGCGGGACCGAATCCCCGGCATGGCCATCAGGACGACCTTTATCACCGGCTTCCCCGGCGAGACCGAGGCGGACCACACGGCCCTGATGGAGTTTGTCGAGGAGATCGGCTTCGACGCGATGGGCGTGTTCGAGTACAGCCACGAGGAAGGAACGGTCGCGGGAACGATGGAGAACGACCCGAACCTGGCCGTGCCCGCCGAGATCAAGGCCCGGCGCAAGGCCGAACTGATGGAACTGCAGCAGAGGATCGCCTTCGCCCAGGCCGAGTACCTCGCGGAGCAGTTCGATGAAAAAAAACCGACCCAGTCCGGCGTGCAGTTCGATGTGCTGATCGACTCGGCGACGCCGACCCGGGGCCTGGCGACCAGCGGGGTGACCGGTGGCAAGAGCGGCCGGCTGCACCAGGGCCGCGCGTACTTCCAAGCCCCCCTCATCGACGCTCTGACCTACGTGCATGCCAAGCGAGACCTCTCCCCCGGGGAACTGGTCCGCTGCACAATCGTCGCCGCTGACGGCTATGACCTGATCGCGCGACCGGTTGAGGAGCTCGAGCACCGGGTCGGCCTCAAGGTCATCAGGTAGGCCAATCGAGTTTCTCGTCCGACGCAGCTCATCCCAAACAAAATACGATTCGAACTTGCGAATGCGCGGTCGATCCACCTCAGTCGTTGCGACCCGCCGCCATTGCTCCGCGGCGGCGTCCCCGGCCGATATTGGCACGGATGCTGCGCCCCGGCCATGCCGTCATGCTGTGTGTGCTGTCGCTGTTGACCATCGGCGTCGTCATGGTCAACAGCGCCGGTCTGAGCATTGACCCGAAAGAAGCCGTTACGGCCGAATCGATCATCTTCTCCCGGTCGACCGCGTACATGGCCCTCGCCGTGCTGGCCATGTTCGGCACCGCCCTGCTGCCGCTGCGGACGCTTGCCGGCCCGCTGAGCGAGCCGATCCGGCGCGAGCCCGTGTCGCTGCTCGATGCCGCCAGGAGCCTCAAACCGCTGTGGCTGGGTGTCGCGGGCCTGCTGGCGCTGCTGGCACTGACCTACCTCCCGGTGATCGGCAAGGAGGTCAACGGCTCGCATCGCTGGATCGGAATCCCGACGGCCAAGAGCGGCCTCTCGATCCAGCCCAGCGAGTTCGCCAAGTGGGGCCTGATCGTGCTCATGGCGTGGTACGGCGTCACGCGGGCCCGGCTCATGGGCCGCTTCTGGATGGGTCTGTTCCCCGCCTTGTGCGCCGTGGGCATCGTCTCGGTGGTCGTGATCAAGGAAGACCTCGGCACGGGGGTGCTGCTGGGCTTCGTCGCGTGCCTGGTGCTGGTCGCGGCGGGCGCCCGGATCTGGCACTTTGCCATGCTCGCCCCGATCGGCCTGGTGGGGATCGCCGCGGCGGTGGTCGTCAGCCCGTACCGCGTCAAGCGGCTGACCGCCTTCTGGGACCCCTACGCGGACCCCGAGGGCACCGGCTACCACATGATCCAATCGATGATCTCTGTCGCGAATGGCAGGGTCTTCGGGCGCGGCCTGGGGTTTGGATTGCAGAAGTTCGGGTATCTCCCCGAAGACAAGACCGACTTTCTCTTCGCCGTCATCTGCGAGGAACTGGGCCTCTTCGGCGCGGCGATGGTCGTCGCCCTGTACGTCGGGCTGCTGATCGCGGGGCTCACGATCGTGCGCCGGGAGAGCAACCCGTTCCTCAAGCTTGTCGCTCTAGGGATCACGGCGACGGTGGGTTTGCAGGCCGTGATCAACGTCGCGGTGGTGACGGGCCTCGGGCCGACCAAGGGGATCGCCCTGCCGATGCTCTCCTCGGGCGGGACCGGGTGGATCC
Organism: Phycisphaeraceae bacterium; assembly: GCA_019636655.1. Classification (NCBI taxonomy): domain Bacteria; kingdom Pseudomonadati; phylum Planctomycetota; class Phycisphaerae; order Phycisphaerales; family Phycisphaeraceae; species Phycisphaeraceae bacterium. The sequence goes on from JAHBXB010000002.1 coordinate 319,864, forward strand.
TCACCGCGGCCTCCCTCGGCCTGCTGGTCGCTATCGATCGCACGCAGAGCGACTCCCTCGCGCCCAGCGGCGCTGACGGTGCCCCGGTCGCCGGCCTTGGCTCCCCAATGCCGCTCGCGGCGGCCGTGGTCGTGACGCCCCTGGGCCGCGACTACTTCCGGAACGCGGCGGGTGGCGCGGGCACCAGCGGCGCGGAAACGGCGTAGGGCCAGCCGTGTCCGAACTCACCCTGATCTTCGCGGGCGGTGGCACCGGCGGGCATCTCTTCCCGGGGCTGGCGATCGCCGAGGCAGCGCGCACCTTCGCCGGACACGACAAGACAAACCTCCGGTGCCTCTTCCTGTGCTCGAATCGCCCGTTGGACTCGACAATCCTGTCGGCGGAAGGGGCCGAGTTCGTGGTGATGCCGGCCCGTCCACTCTCGTTGCGACCAATGGGGTTGGTGCGGTTCGCCCGTGCGTGGGGCCCATCGGTTCGCCTCGGAAGGCAGACGATCCGGCGGGAGCGCGATGCCGGCCGCGTCGTGCGGGTCGTAGCCATGGGAGGGTTTGTCGCCGCTCCGATCGCCCAGGCAGCGCGGGCCGAGCAGACGCCCGTGACGCTGGTCAACCTTGATGCAGTGCCCGGCAAGGCCAACCGCTGGATCGGTCGGCGTGCCGATGCAGGCGTGTTCAGCGCCCTGCCGGTGCAGCACGAAGCGGCTCGCCGGTGGACCGTCGTTCCCCCGATCGTACGGAGCGCCGCGGTCGCCAAGGGGGAGCAGTCAGAGTGCCGGGCACGCCTTGGAATCGATCCTTCCCTGCGGACGTTGATGGTGACCGGCGGCAGCCAGGGGGCGAGGACGATCAACGACCTGCTCGCCGGGTTCGCTCGCGACCACGCGAAGGACCTTGCCGGCTGGCAAGTGATCCACCAGTGTGGCAAGGATGGCGCAGCGACGGTTCGCGAGGCATACGCGGCCGCGGGAGTGCCGGCCATCGTCCATGAATTCGTCTCGGGAATGGCCGACTGGTGGGGCGCGGCCGATCTGGCGGTCTCTCGGTCTGGCGCCGGATCCGTCGCCGAAGCGTGGGCCAACGCCGTCCCAACGCTGTTCATGCCGTACCCGTACCACCGTGACGAGCACCAACGCTTCAACGCCATGCCGCTGGTGGACGCTGGCGGCGCGGTGCTCGCCGTCGACCGGATCGAACTGGCCGTAAACGCGGCCGAAGTCGGTCCCCAACTGGCGGGGCTCATAAACGATCCGAGCCGCCTGGACTCGATGCGGGCGGCGCTTCGCTCGCTCGGGCCCGCTGATGGGGCCGAACGCATCGCGAGGGCGCTGCTGGAGCCGGCGGCATCAACCACGACCCGATAACCCGGCCCCAACAGGGGCAAACTCGCACCGCCAGACGCCCAATCGATGGGGCGCGTGCGCCGGCGTGATAAACTTGCGGAATGGCAGGCCGTACCGGTGAAATCTCGCCCGGAAGCAGCCCCTCTGCGCAGTGCGTGCTTCTCCGCCAGCAGGAGGCACCCGCGCCGGCGGACCTGATGCAGAGCCTCGAGAAGCGGCGCGTCGAGATCGCACTGGTTGGCGATGCGTTCGAGGCTATGGCCCGCGTCGCAACCATCGACCACGCGGCAACGACCGCTCCAGCCCCATCGGGGGGACGGTTCCTGATCATCGTCTCGCCGGCCACGGTCGCCGATGCGGCCGACCTGGTCGTTGCCGCGGAGAAGTACGCGCCGGCGTGGGAATGCTGGATGTACGACGCCGCCGCGAACCCTCGCCTCCGGCGGATCGTCAAAGCGGATGTGGAAGCATGGTCGACACCAGGCGGGGCTTCAGGTCAGGCAGGCGGCGCCGCGCCGCCGGGTCCCATGCTGCGTCTCGCCAGCGAGGAGCCTGCACCACCCCCGGCGCCGAGCTCGCGACCAGGCTCGCTCCTGAGCGCCGAGGAACTGGAGATGCTCCTGAGCGAGGCCCCGCCACGCCCGGGAGCCCCCTCGCAGCGCCAACCCGGGAACACCGGAGTCGCTCGGCACGGTGAGAACGGCGGAGGGCGACCGTGACGCCGAATGCCAACGAATTCAACGGAAGTGACGGCGGCGACCGGCTGGATGCACGGGTGATCCTCGTCGGCCGCACCGGGCTTGACCACACGCTCCGTCTGGACGCCGGGGTGGAACTGATCCGGGCCCGCACTGCGATCGATGCGATCGGCGAGCTCGCGCAGCCGATCGACAGCGAGAGCCCGATGGCGGCGACCGTGATCCTCTCCCGCGAAGCCGACCCGGGCCCGCGGGCGTCGGCGCTGATCGACAGCCTGAGAATGGTCGACCCCGGGGTACGCGTCATGCTGATGGGAGCCTCGACGCGCGGGGTGTACGACGGGGTGATCCTCTCCCCGGACGTGCCCGCCGCGAGCCTGAGGCGCCTCCTGCGGCGCCACGAGCCATCGGCCGGGTCAATCGCCGCCGAAACGCCGAGGCTCGACCCGATATCCCAGCCGGATCCGGTCCGCCCGCAGCAGGGAGCGACGGTTGCACCGCCGCCCGCAATCGACAGCACGCCACAGCCCACCGGAGGGCGTTCCACCCCTCTGCGCCCGTCGTCGCTGATCGCGGGCGTCAATGCCCTCCCGGTCTCGACGACAACGAGCACCGGTCCCCGCCAACTGGACCAAGTGATCGTCTCGACCACCGATGGGCCGGCGCCGACCGCACCGGCCACATCGCGCCCACCCGCGGCGTCCATCGCACCGGCTGACCCGCCGGCGGGAGGCGCCGCAGGGCCGGAGGAATCTGACCTGCTTGAAGCCCTCCTGACGGGACGGGACCTGCTGCTGCCGCTGCTCGCCCTCGTGCGTCGCCGAACCGGCTCTCCCGATGTCGTCTTCACCCCTCCCGGGGCGCCGGCGGCGGTGATGGGCACGGCCGAGGTCTCCGTGGTCCACCGGGGCCGGTCGCTCGGCACGCTCTCCAGCCGCTCCGCCACGCGCGAGGCCCTCGCCGCCGCGGCGAACTGGTTCGGGGCGTGGGTGGCCCTGCGGGACCAGCAGGAGCAACTCCGCGATGCGGCGTTTACCGACGACCTGACGGGCGCGTTCAACCGACGGTACTTCGACCGGTTCCTCGCCGCGGCGATCGATCGGGCCCGCGGCGAGCGGCAGTCCGTAACGGTGCTCTACTTTGATATCGACGACTTCAAGATGTACAACGACCGCTACGGGCACATCGCGGGGGACGAGATCCTTCAGGAAACGGTCCGCCTGCTCAAGAGCGTCATCCGCCCGACGGACAAGGTCTGCCGGATCGGCGGCGATGAGTTCGCGGTGGTCTTTTTCGAGCCCGCCGGGCCGCGCGACCCATCCAGCAAGCCGCCGTCGAGCATCTGGGGGATCGCCAGCCGCTTCCAGCGGCAGATCTGCGAGCACCGCTTCCCGAAGCTCGCGGAGAAGGCCCCGGGCACGCTCACGATCTCGGGCGGACTCGCCACCTTCCCGTGGGACGGCACGACACCCAAGGAACTCGTCGCGCGTGCCGATGCCCTCGCGCTCGAAAGCAAGGGCAAGGGCAAGAACGTCATCACCCTCGGCCCTGGCGCAGAGCGTGTGTGCAAGGTCGACTTCGGCAGCCGGCCGGAATAAGCGGCTCGCGTCTGCGCGCGAGTCCCGTCCCTCTACACCCCGTAGATCGGCGCCAGCTTCCCTTCCAGGTGCCTGAGCAGGGCATCGGCCGACAGCGGCCGCCCCGTGATCCTCCGGCACAGATCGCCGGCCCGATACCGCTTGCCGTGGACATGGATGTTCGTCCGCAGCCACTCGCGCAGTGCCATGAAGTTGCCCCCGGCCATCTGCCGGCTCAGATCGGGGATCTGCGTGTTGATCGTCTCCCAGATCTGCGCCGCGTAGAGGTTGCCCAGCGTGTAGGTCGGGAAGTACCCGACCAGCCCGTGGGACCAGTGGACGTCCTGCAGGCAGCCGCGCCGATCATCGGGCACCTTGAGGCCCAAGAGCTTCTCGAACTTGGCGTTCCACGCGGCCGGCACGTCCTTCACACCCAGGGACCCGGAGATGAGGTCCCGCTCCATCTCGAACCGCAGCATGATGTGCAGGTTGTACGTCGACTCGTCGGCCTCGACCCGGATGAACGTGGGTGTGCACGTGTTCACAGCGCGGTACATCTGCTCGACCGTGCAGTCCGCCAGGGCGGGCGAGAACTCCTTCTTGGCCAGCGGCAACGCCCACTGCCAGAACTCCCGCCCGCGCCCGACGAAGTTCTCCCACATCCTCGACTGGCTCTCGTGGATCCCCAGCGAGATCGAGTCGGCCAGCGGCTCGCCGAAGCGGTCGCTCTTGGGCAGGCCCTGCTCGTAGAGCCCGTGCCCGCCCTCGTGCATGGTGCCGTAGAGCGAATCGGTGAACTTCTCGTCACGGTATCGCGTCGTGAGGCGCGTGTCGCCGGGCGCGATCCCCGAGCAGAATGGGTGTGTGGTGACATCCAGGCGGCCCGCCGCGAGATCGAACCCCATCGCCCTGAGCACCGCCTGGCCGAAGACGTGCTGCTTGTCGGCCGGGATCGCCGCGTTGAGCACGCTGGTGTTGGGCGGAGTCCCCTTGCCCGCGATCCTCGCGATCAGGGTGCTGAGCCGATCCCTGAGCGGGCCGAAGATCGAGGCGATCTCCCTCGCGGTCATCCCCTGCTCGTACTGGTCCAGCAGCGCATCGTACAACTCGCCGCCCTTCGGTACGCCCAGGCACTCGGCCTTGCGCCGCTGCAGCGCCATCATCTTCCCGAGCCATGGCTCGAAGAGCGCGAACTCGGACTTCGCCCGCGCCTCCTTCCACGCCTGCTGAGACTGGCTGGCCGTGCGGGCCATCTCCGAGACCAGGTCCGCCGGGAGTTTCGTCGCCAGGTCGTAGTCCCGACGGATCTCGCGGATGTTCGCCGCGGCGGACTCATCGGCCAGGATCGATGCATCGGCCTCGCACGCGGCGATCAACTCGCCAAGTCTGGGGGCCGTGTCCCGCTCGTGAACTAGCCGGGAGATCAGCGCATGCTGGTCCGCTCGCGTCGCCGCGCCGGACTCGGGCATGTACGTCTCCTCGTCCCAGGCCACGAGGTGCGAGACGGACTTGAGCGTCGCCGCCTCCCGGAGCATGGCACGGAGCTGGTCGTACGCCGGGGCGCGGGTGGTGGAATTCGACATGGCGGGGCGGGTTCCTCGAGGGGAGCAGAGAATCTCGGGCCAAGGGTACGCACACCCTGCCCGCTTCGGGCCTCGGGATTATCCCCCAACGGGCGCCGCGTCCCCGAGCCGGCGCTCCTTCTCACCCGCAACCACTGACGGTCCAGAGAGTTGGAGCTGCAGCATCTCCCAGTACCGCCCCTCGCGGGCCGACAGCTCGTCATGCGTGCCGGTCTCGATGATGCGGCCGTGCTCGAGCACCACGATCTGATCCGCGTGCCGGATCGTGCTCAGCCGGTGAGCGATGACGAAGCATGTCCGGCCCCGCATCAGCCCCTTGAGCGACTGCTGGATCAGTGTCTCGGACTCGGAATCGAGGTTGCTCGTCGCTTCGTCGAGGATCAGAATCCGCGGGTCGGCCAGGACCGCCCGGGCGATCGCGATGCGCTGCTTCTGCCCGCCGGAGAGCCGGACGCCTCGCTCGCCGATGAGCGTCTGATAGCCCGACTCGAGCCGCTCGATGAAGCCGTCGGCGTTGGCGGCCCGCGCCGACTCCCGGATCTGCGACTCCGAAGCGCTCCGCCGCGCATAGCCGATGTTCTGCGCGATCGTGCCGTCGAAGAGGAACACGTCCTGCTCCACGATCCCCAGCAGCCTCCGGTACGACTCGACGTCGAGCCGCCGAAGGTCGGCCCCGTCGAGGGTGATGACCCCCTCCGTGGGGTCGTAGAACCGCGCTACGAGGTTGCACAGCGTCGTCTTTCCCGACCCGCTCGGACCGACCAGCGCCACCGTCTTGCCCGGCGCCACATCCAGCGTGATCCCGTGGAGCACCCGCTCGCCGTGACCCGGGTAGGCGAACGACACACCAGAGAACGTCACGCGTCCCCGCACCCTTGCCGGCTCAACCTGCTGCAGGCTTGATGCATGATCACTCGCTCGGTCCAGTTCCGTTGGTTCCTGGAGCAGGTCGAGGATCCGGTCAAGGCCGGCGAGGTTGTTCTGGATCGTCGTGGCGGTCGACACCAGCACCTCGAGCGGCGAGAGGAGCATGAACATGTACGCCGAGAACATCATCAGGTCGCCGATGGTCAGTTCGCCGCGGACAACAGCCCGCCCGCCGTAGACCAGCACCGCGACGGACGCGGTAGGAATACTCAGCGTCCACACGATCTCGACGATCCGGGACCACCACCAGACGAAGACCTCCTGACGGGCCATCAGGTGACCGCCGCCGGAGAACCGCAAGCTCTCGCCGCGCTGCCGCCCGAATCCCCGCACGACCCGCATGCCTCCGAACGCTTCCGTCGCGTGGGCGTCGATCGCCGTTCGGTTCGCGCGGATATCCCGGTACACCGGCCTGATGCGGGCGATCCACGTCCGGTGGCTGATCCAGACAGCGGGGATCAGCAGGATGGCCCCCATCAGCAGCCGCCAATCCGTCAGCGCCAAAGCGCCGAGCGTGCCCACCAGTTGCACCACCGCGCGCCACGGGTTGTAGATCAGCGTGAACACCATCTCCCCCGCGCCGCCGGCGTCCTCCCGAAGGATGCTGGCCACCCCCCCGCTCTTGATCCGGTACACCCGGTGCAGCGGCAGCCGCACCGCGTGCATGAACACCCGCCTCCGCACGTTGGCCTGCAGCCGCTTGGTGAGCTGCGTCATCTTCCATCGCCCGATCAGCGACACCCCGGCGCCAAGGAAGGTCACGCAGAGCAGGCCTCCCCCGAGCGCGTACAGCATGGACAACCGGTCCAAGCCCGCAACGGGGATCCATGCCGGGATGCCGGCCGGGCCAGGATGGTCCGTGATGATGTAGTCGATCGCGACCTTGGTCGCCAGAGGCGCCATCAGGCCGGCGCCCACCGCCACCGTCAGCGTCGACAGCGCCAGCAGGATGCTGAGCCGCTCGCCCCGCAGCAGCCCCCAGAACTCCCGGACGAGTGCCCAGAACGACCGCGTGCGCTTCCGCCGCTCTTTCTGCTCCTCATCGCTCAGCAGCGCGGCCCCGGGCGGAGCACCCTTGGCCGCCCCGGTATTCGCCAGCTTGTCTCGCTCGCGGTGGGCACGCAGGTACTCGCGGAACCGTCTCTTGCTCGATACCCACACTGGACGCATCGATCGATCGTATCCCGCACACTCCCAGACACGGCCCCCAATACCCCGCAGCGCACAGCGGCTTTGAGGTACCATCGGCGGACCATGAGAATCGCCCTGCATTGGAAGATCGTCATCGGGCTGATCGCCGGCATCCTTGTCGGATTGCTGCTGAACTCCTTCGGCCCCGCGATCCAGGCCGCGGCGGGCGACACCGGGCCGGCCGCGGGCACGATCCGGTTCCTCACCCAACTCAACGACTTTGTCGGGGCCCTGTTCATCCGGGCCCTTCGGTTCATCGCCGTCCCGGTGGTCTTCACTTCGCTCATCGTGGGCGCGGCGGGCCTCGGCGACCTCCGCCGACTCGGCCGCATCGGCGGGAAGACATTCGGCCTCTACCTGGGCACCACCGCGTTCGCCGTGGTCCTCGGACTCGTCCTCGCGAACGTGATCAAGCCGGGCTCGTTCGTCGGCGAGAGCGCCCGCACCGCCCAGTTCGCGGCGAACGAGGCCACGGTCGCCGCGAGCGTCGAGAACATCAGCAAGGTCAAGAGCCTCTGGCAGCAGGCCCTGGACGTGGTGCCCGAGAACCCATTCGGTGCGCTCGCCCAGGGCGAGATGCTCCAGATCATCGTCTTCGCCCTGGTCATCGGCATCGGCCTGACGATGATCCCCCGCGACAAGGCGGCCCCCGTGATCGCCTTCTTCGATGCGCTCACGGACGTGATCATCAAGATCGTTCACCTGGTCATGCGCCTGGCGCCCGTGGCGGTGTTCGCGCTGGTCGTGCCCAAGGTCGCCACGCTCGGACTCGATGTGCTGGCCGCGCTCGGGGCCTTCTGCCTCGTCGTCGTCCTGGGGCTGGCCATCCTGACCTTTGTCGAGTACCCGCTCCTGCTGTGGCTGCTCGGCCGCATGAGCTATGGCCGCTTCTTCAAGGCCATGGCCCCGGCCCAGGTCCTGGCCTTCTCCTCCTCCTCATCCGCGGCGACGCTGCCCGTCACCATGGACTGCGTGCAGAACCGCATCGGCGTCTCCGAACGGATCACCTCGTTCGTCTGCCCGTTGGGCACGACGATCAACATGGACGGCACAGCCCTGTTCCAGGGCGTCGCGGTGCTCTTCATCGCGCAGTTGTACGGAATCTCCCTCGACGTCGGCGCGCAGATCAGCATCGTGCTGCTCGCGACACTCTCATCGATCGGCTCCCCGGGCGTCCCGTCGGGCGGAACGGTCATGCTCCTGCTCGTGCTCAAGCAGGTCGGCCTGCCCGCCGAGGGGATCGCGGTCGTGCTCGGCGTCGACCGCATCCTCGACATGTGCCGTACGGTGACCAATGTCACGGGCGACGGCATGACCGCCGTCATCATCGCCCGCAGCGAGGGCGAGGAGATCGAGCCCCCCGCGTCGGAGTAGTCACGCCGGGTCCAGCCCCTCCTGCAGGGCTCGCTCCCCGTCCACCGTCAGCGTGAACCCGAAGCCCCCGCCCCCCTCGCTCACCTTGACCACCACCCGGTTCCACCCGGCCCGCAGCACTACCTCCGCGCTCCCCGTGGGCGAGTCCATCGTGTCCCCGGTGTCCATCGTCAGCACCTTGTCCTCGCCCACCCACACCTCCGCGCGATCGCCCGAATCGATGTGCATGGTCGCCCGCTGCTCGGTCTCGCTGAACAGATGGGTCGCCGCGTAGCCCATGCGGAACGCGCCCGCGAAGTGGCGGCGGAGATCGACCGCCCAGCCGCGTCCACCGGACCAGTCGTCGGAACCGTGTGCAAGATGCCATCGCACGTCCGCGCCGTCCACACCGCAGTACGTGCGGTCACGATCCCAACCCTCCGTTTCAGGACCATGTGACTGTTCATCGATCCGCCGCTGCGGATCGAACGCGAACGGCCCGACCGCCCGCCACGCGCGAACCGGCGTGAGCCGCCACGCCACGGGCACATCGAACGCAACCTCCTCACCCCCCTTGCGGAACGCCACCCGCGCCACCGTGGACGACCGAAGCCCCAGCGGCGGTTCCGGCGGCGGCGCCTCGGCCCGTTCCAGCCGCACCGCCCCGTGCGGCGATACTCGCATATGGTCCTTACCAAGCGATTGCGTCTCGCGGCCTACCACATGAATCGCCTCGACCACCGCTTCACCGCCGTCGATCAACCCCTCCGAATCGATCAACCACGCTCCCCCGTCGCCGCGTGATACGCCGATCCCAAGCCCAATCTCGACCAGTTCATGGGCCGGCCCGCCGACTCGCCCCAGCGCGAGCAGAGCCTCGATCCCACAGCCGCTCGTCTCCGCAGACGCCCCCATCGCACCGGCCAGCCGTCTCGCCCGATGTCGCCGTGACACGTCACCCGGCTCCGCTCTCGTGAACGTCAGGTCCAACTCGATCGCCTTGCGGATCGATCCCGTGGCTAACCGCACCGTCGCCACCCCACGGCCAGTGTCCATGGCGCCCGGCGCTCCGACCTCGCGTACTCCACCCAGCACCACCTCGACCTCGCGTTCCGCAGCCTGCCCGTCGAGGCGCCCCGTAGTCGGGCCGATGCTCAGCCGCACCCGCCCATCGCCCCACGCTGCACGCAGCGGCGTCCACGCGTGCTCGCCCCGCTCGTACCCCCTCGTCAGGCCGTCATCCTCGTACAGCGCTGTGTCGTAGATACTCCCCGGGGCGCCCGGGAACACCCTCACGACCAGCGCTTCGAGCGAGGCACTCCCCATCCTCAGCGTGGGCCTGCCGCAGACGATCGGGACACCCCCCGGCGCGAATAACGGGATCTCGTCGATCTCCGCGCTGACAATCGCCTCCGTCCCCGCCTGGAACGACTCCCCGGTCTCCAGGTTGTACCACCGCTCCACCTCGACCCCGCCCGTCCTGGGAGGAAACCAGACGGCCCGCGCCGCGACCCGGCGTGGCCCGATCCCCATCGACACGATCGGCGCGGCGAGGAGGTGATCGCCCAGCATGTACTGATCGGTGTACCGGTACGCACGCTCATCCGCCGGCTCACCGATGTACATCCCGCTCAGGAGCGGCAGTGTCTCGTCCCAGCACCGCCGGACCGCCGTGTAGATGCTCGGCATCAACTCCGAGCGCAGCCGCATCGCCTTCCGGATCGCCTCCGCGAACATCGGCTCGCAGAGCCACGGGCGACGGTCCAGCGCCGCCGACCGGGCCGAGTGGAACCGCAACGCCGCGCTCAGCGCGCCGAACTGCGACCATCTCGTCATGCTCTCCTCATCGCGCCGGCCAAAGTGCCCGCCGATGTCGTGCGACCAGTAGAAGCACCCCGCGTTGCCCGATGCGATCGTGAACGGGACGACGAACTGCAGCGCCCGCCAGGTCGACGCCACATCACCCGAGAAGTGGATCGGGTGCCGGTGGTCACCCCACCCCCCCCACCGGCTGAAGCCGGCGCCACGCAGTTCCTGTGCCGACCCATCGCGGCCGTCCTTCCCCCACGCCCGCTCAAAGAACACCCGGTTGAGCCATGGCGTCATCGTTGCCCCGGGCACGCCGCGGAGTTCCTCCCCCTGCTGCCAGTCCATCCACCAGAAATCCACGCCGTCCCGCTCTAGCGGCGCCAGCACCTGTGCGCCAAGCGCGTCCATGTATCGCCGGTCCGCCGCCTCGAACGGGGCCGTCTCCTGGCTCGCCGAGTCCCTCCCCAGGGCCCGCATGAACGCCGCGTAGGCATCCTCAAACGGCCGGACGGAGTCCGCCGGATGCAGGTTTAGTGTCGCGTGCTGCCCTCTCGCATGGAGCCAACTCAACAGCCCCGGAGCATCCGGCAGCAACTCGCGGTTCCACGACCAACCCGTCCACCCCGGATAGCCGCTCCCCTTTGGCGGCTCGCTATGCCAATCCATATCGAGCACCAGCACATCCAGCGGGCACCCGTGTTCGTCGAACTCCTCGACGATCCGCTGGTAATCCTCCTGCGTGTACGGCCAATACCTCGAGTACCACGCCCCCAACAGGTATCGCCGCGGCAGCGGCGCCCGCCCGGCCACCGCGGCCAGCGCCCGGAACGCTGCTCGATAGTCCCGCCCGTATCCGAAGAAGTACCAGTCGATCCCGCGCCCCTCGCCCGAGGATGCTCGCGGCGAGATCCACCCATCCCGAAGAACGGCCGACGACGAATCGTCGAGCACAAACCACCCGTCCCGCGTCAGCAAGCCATCGCCCATCGGCACCGCCCGGCGAACGCCGTCGAGCGTTCGGAGCGGCCCCCCAAGGTTGCGTTCAGCCCGATCGCCCGGCCGCCAGACCACGGATCGGCCGCCCGAGTCCCTCACCGTCGCCGCGAGGTTCCCCGCGTGGAACTCCCTTCCGTCGGGCGTGTACTCCAGCCGGATGCGGCCTGTGTCGACCACGGCCGGCGCATCGCCCTGAACAACCACCCGCGCCGACAGGTCCTCGGGCACATTGGATCGATGGCCCAGCGAGAACAGCGTCGGCTCATCGACGAACCGTCCGCTCTCGCTGTACTCCAGCCGGATGCACTCGGGTGTGATGACCGTCAGCCGTGCCGCGTGCACATTCGCTCCCTGGCCCAGTGTAAGGAGCGAACCCAGGAAAGTGGGCGGCCAATCCCGACCTCAACCAACCGCGGCAAAGACCGCTCACCCACACGCACCGATCGAGCTAAACCACGCGTTCACAAAGACCGCGATATCCGTCGGCGTCACCTCGCCATCACCGTTGAAGTCCGCCACAAGGGTGCCGGCGCCAAGGTCCTGCGCCCACGCGTTCACGAACTGGGCCAAGTCCACAGGCTGTACCACGCCGTCGCGATCAAAGTCCCCGGCGCACGCCGGCGTCGGGCACCCCACACGCACCGCGGCAAAGTTGTCAACCGCCGCCTCGACAATCGAGCCCGCCCCCTGGTCCTGAGCGATGAAGCGCACCTTCATCGTCGCCGTGGGAGTCATCGCCGGCGACAGCAGCGACAACCGCCACGACGCTGACCTCCAGCCGCCCACCGCCTCCGCACCGGCCGGTCCGACCGTCTCGGCGCGCCGCCACGTGGCGCCGTTGTCCGATGACACGTCGATGAGGAAGGTGTCCGCCGCGGGGGCGGCCCCCTGGTTGTTCGAATACCACCGCCAATATGAGATCAGCCCATCGGCCGATCCGGCGAGGCTGAAGGTGGGGCTGGTCAGCGTCGTCTGCCCACCATCCACATCCGCCTGTCCAGCCGCACCCCCCACCGTCCCCTGACCGGTGAAGAAGCACTGCGAACCGGCGTGAGCATCCTCGGGTTGGGCGGCCGTGCCGATGGGGTCTCCCCGCACCCACTGCCCGCTCGTCGCATTGTCCTGCGGCGACCCGACGGTCCACCCGAGATTGGTCTCGAACCCATCTGAGAACGCCGCCACGCTCTGCATCGCGGCGAGCTCAATCGCGCCATTCGGACCCGCGGCGGGGTACCACACGGTCTCTCCGTCGACGGTCTGAGCCTCAAGGTACACCTGCACAACGGAGTTGCACGGCCCGGCCTGCACCATCGCTGTGAAGGTGCCGTCGCCGCCGTCGGTCAGCGTGTTGCTGGTGAACGCCGCCGAACGGCCGATCCGCGAGTAGAGGCGGGCCGATCCGGGAGCGGGCTGCTTCATGCCGCGCCGGGCCTCGAACGTGATCGGCGTCGTCGTCCCGGCCTCAACCATCACGGGCGTCCCCGTGGGGAAGCCGAGGTACAGCCGGTGATCCAGCAGCCACCCGGCCGCCCAGGCGATCGCGTTGTAGCACTCCGTCGCCGATGGCACGATCTGGTCGGCGGGCAGCGTAAACCCGTTCTGGCCGGTGTCCCGAAGTTCGAAGCCATACGCGAGCGCGCCGGCCACCGCGTACCCCCAGTCGCCCGATGCCCCCGACGCCGGATAGATCGTCGAGTACGTCGGCCCCGCGCGATACGCCAGCCCGCCGGTCGATTCGAACGCATTCTTCATTCCCGCGTTGAGCGTCTCGAAGACGCCCGAATCGCTGGGGAGCTCGCTCGTGTACGACCACGGCGACAGGATCAACTGCCCGTACGAATGAATGTCCACCGCGAACACCGTCCTCGGGTTCGCCAGCAGGAAATCCCGCATGTTCTGCGTCTCCGGCTCGGAGAACGGCCCCGGACCGCGATACGTCTCCTCCGCGGGATTGGTGGCCGCCCCCTCGCCGCCCCACTGGTAGCCCCAGTTCCGGTTCGGATCGACGCCAATGGTGCCGTTCCCATTGTCGCGCCGGTTCTTCCGCCACATGCGATTGTTCGTCCACGTGTACACGAACCCATCCGGGTTCACGATCGGTACGATCAGGATCTCGTACCCGTCGACGAGCCGTCGGACACTCGCATCCGATGCATACGAGTTCACCAGGCGGTCCGCGATCCACATCGTCGTCGCCCCCGTGATCCACTCCCGCGCATGCTGGAGACTGTAAAGCACAATCTGCGGCTTCACCCCGGCTCCGCCCACGATGCTCGTGATCTTGATCCCGAACACCGTCCTCGCCTGCAGCGACTGCCCGACCGTGAACCGCGAGCACAACTCCGGATGCGCGGCGACAAGCGTGTCCACGAACGCCGAGATCTCGTCGTACGTGCGGTACGTCGAGAAGTACCCCGGCCCGCGGAGCCCCGCCGCCTCCTGCTCCCGCACCGCCGCGATCTGATCCCGCTCCGCGTCGATGAGCCGCTGCACGTCGTCGATCACCACTGTCGACTTGAGGCCGGCCGCCTTCAGCCCTTCCTGCGCCTCCGGAGAGACCAGGTAGTCCGACACCCCGACCACAACCCCCCCGCACCGCCACACCTCGCCCCCGATCGCCTCCATCGTCTGCAGGTCCCGGATGGATCCGACGTTGACCCGGACAACACGGTATCCGTCATACCTCACGACACTCTGCGGTACCTGCCCGTGCAGCGGCGCACCGGCGAGAAGGACCGCAACAACGCCCGCAAGCGCCATGCTCAGGGCGCGAACTGAGTTCACCATGTTCCGCGTCTCCTCCGAAGCCCACGTATCGAGTGACCAAGCATGGCCCATGGTTGCACGAACCGCAACCGTCCGTACCCCCTGCAGTGCCCTGAATTGTGAACGGCTCGCCAACCAGCTACCGAATGTCGAGTTCCTCGCGGAGCGCCTCGGCCAGGTACTCCACCTGCTCGATCGAGTTGTACATCTGCATCGCGATCCGCACGAGCCGGGCCGGTGGCGCCGGGTAGGTCACGATGGGCACCTGCACCGCATGCCGCGAGACCAGCCGCTCATTCAGCGGGTCCGCGTACTTCACCGGCGCCCCCTCCTCTTGACGCCGGTCCGGCAGCCTCACCGCCGCAAGAGACCCGATCATCGACTCGGGCGCGGGCGCCTCGACGCGAAGAGCCCGGCACAGCGTCTCTCGTCCCAGCAGCGCCATCTCCCGGTTCCGCTTCATCACCTCCGGCCAGCCCCCGGGCATCATCCCCCCGACGCACCTGATCGCCTCCGGCACGCTCAGCCACGCCGACACATCGATCGTGCCGGGATAGTCGAACTCCAGCCGGAAGCGGCTCCGGTCCTTCCGCGGCGAGTTCGCGCCGTGTGAGACGATCAACGGCCGCATCTTCGCCTGCCGATCCCTCCGCACGTGCAGGAACGCCGACCCCTTCGGGGCGCACACCCACTTGTGGAAGTTGCCCGTGTAGTACGCCGCGCCGAGCGAATCGACGTTGAGCGGCACCATGCCCGGCCCGTGTGCGCCGTCCACCAGGACATCGATGCCCCGGCCCTGGATCTCGCGCACCAGCCGCTCGACCGGCAGCACCAGCCCTGTCGGGCTCGTGATGTGGCTCACCATCACCAGCCGCGTGCGGTCGGTAATCCTCCCGGTGATCGCTTGCACCACCTGGTCTTCGCCGGCAACCGGAAACGGCAGCGACGCCCGGACAACCCTGGCCCCCGCCCGCTGGGCCGCCCGCTCCAGCGCGTTGTTGCACGCGTTGTATTCCTGGTCACTGGTCAGCAGCTCGTCGCCCGGCGAGAGCTCCAGTGACGCCGCGACCGTGTTCACACCCATCGTCGCATTCAGCACAAACCCGAAGTCCTCTGGCGAGCACCCGATGAACGCCCCCACCTCAGCCTTGGCCTGGTCCATCATCGGCTCGTACAACTCGACGAAGAACCGCACCGGCTCGGCTTCCAGCAGATCACGCAACCTTCGCTGATGCTCGTGCACCACCGACGGAACGGCCCCAAACGACCCGTGATTCAGGAACACCACTTCGGGCGAGAGCCGCCAGTGAGGGGCGAGATCGGACCACACCGGCAGCTTCCGGCCGGCTCCACGCGATTGGGTTGCTGGGAGGCTCACGACCCAGTTTAGCCGTTCAGGTCGAGCACCCGGCCCAGGGTCACTCCGGTCGCGGCGGCGTTGCGGTCTGCGGGGTGACGGTACATGGTCATCCGGCTCGTGCCCGACGTCTCCTGGCCGAACTCCACGCCTCCGGGAACCACGCCGGCGACCAGTCTCGCCGTGTTCGTGCTCACCCTGGCGCCCGCGGCCGGCTCACCCGCCTGGTTCTGCACGGGCCTCGCCGCGGCGGGCGGCTGCACGCCGTAGGCATTGGCCACCCGCATCGGCATGGCCGGCCGCAGGCCCGGGTTCTGTCCTTCGATTCGCATCGGCGTCTGGTATCGTACCGCCCGCCCGAGCCCCTCGAATCGAGAGCGAAGATGGCGTTATCCCGGACCCGCCCGGTGCGCTATTTCTGCGCCCCCAACCTCTTGCCGCACACCCGGAGGCCTGTGCCTGCGTATCGTCCCTGTCCCCCGTCGCGGGCATTGGACGCCTCGCGACGCCGCACCTTGGAACCTTCTCCCGATGCCAAGCCAGCCCCAGACTCCCAACCCTCCCTCGGGCCCGATCGCCCCGGTTCCACGCGACATCTCCAGCACCTTTACGCGCGACCTCGGCGCCCTCAAGCAGCGCCTCGTCCGGGAGGCCACCAGCGCCGTTGGAATGCTCGAGTCGTCCCTCGATGCCCTGTGGCGCGCCGACCGCGCCGCGGCAAAGGACGTCCGTCGACGCGACGACCGCATCGACGTCGAGGAGGTCGCCATCGAGGAGGCATGCCTGCGGCTCATGGCCCTGCAGCACCCCTTCGCCAAGGACTTCCGTGCCCTGGCGTTCATCCTCAAGGCCAACGCGGACATCGAACGCGTCGCCGATCACGCGACATCGATCGCGAAGACGGTCAACAAGGTCCCGCCGGAGTTCACCCCCGAGTGGCCGACCGCGCTCGTGGAGCTCGGCCAGCGAGTTCCGATCGTCTGCCACACACTGCTGCGGGCGCTCATGGCCGAGGACGCCGAGGCGGCCCGCGCGATCGTCGCGGGCGACGAATCCATCGACACGCTCCACCGCCGCCTCTTCGACGAGACCCTTGAACTGATGAGCAGCGCCCCCAACTACCACATCGTGGGACTGCTCGTGTACCGCGTGGGACGCGAACTGGAGCGGATCGGCGACCTCATGGCCAACATCGCCGAGGACATCGTCTACCTCCAGACCGGGCAGATCATCCGGCACGAGAAACGCCGGGTGAAACCCGCCGCGGGCGAATCTTCGGACGGGGCGTCCCAGCCCGCGTAGGCTGCCTTAGGGCGTCAGCCACGCCGTCCACCGGTGCCACCTGAGGGCCTTCGCAACCACCACGCTCCCCGCGGCGGCGATCGCGAACACCACCGGGTACGCCCACCAGTAGTTCAGCATTCCCGCCTTCTGCGCCACGACCTCAACGACTTGTACGACCAGCACGTGGGCCAGGTAGATCCCGTAGGTCAACCTCCCCAGCTTCGCGAGCCCCACCGCCACGGCAAGCAAAGGGCTGAGCGCGGCCACGAACAGCCCCACACCCTCGAGGTTGTGGTACACGTTCATCTGACCCTGATCCAGCAGTACGCCAACACACACGCCGATCAGCGCCACCCCCACCAGCCCGGTCCCAACCGAGAGCGGCGTCTTGCCACGTCGGGAGCCCATAGCGTTCCGCACGTCCCACAACAAGCCAAGACCGATTCCCCACAGGAACCCCGGCGCCCGTGCCCACCACTTGCCGAGCGCGAACACCGTGTTCTCGACATCCAGCACCGGGAGGTGAATCCCGAGGATGTCGCCGTCCTTAATCTGTGGAATCTGGGAGTCGACACTGCCGTGCAGTGGCCACAACGCCACGACCGCCCCGAGCAGCAGCGCCGCAAACCCAACCAACACCTCGCGCCGTCGGCTCGCCAACGCGAACTTCACCACGGGGAATGCGACAAGCAGACACGCCAACAGGAACGGCAGGAACCAGAGGTGGTATGCCGTGCCCCACCACAGCACGCTGACCCCGAGTCCCTGGCTCGGCGTGTGCGTGATGAACCGGTGATTGACCTCGCTTGCGAGGTAGTAAATCGCCGCCCAGCCCAGGAACGGCAGGTACAGACGACGAAACCTTCCCCCCGCGAAGGTCCGGTAGGATTTCGACGGATCGCGCCTGAGCGATAGCACCAGGAAGAACGCCGCGGCCATCGCAAAGAACGCCACGGCGAACCGGGTGACCTCGGCCCAGGCCAGCATGCTCTGGGCGACGCGATTCCCGCCTGCCCCCCGCCCAGACAAGGACTCGGCAGCGTGGAACCAAACCGTTGCCAGCGACGCGATGACGCGCGCGGCATCTACGCCTTCAAAGCGGATGCGGTCGCTGGGTATCGCGATCTGGTTCATGCGATCGGCCGGTACGCTGCCCGCCCCGCCCAACTCGCGCTGGGCTCACCACTTATCGGCGCGCACCGGGGGCACGGCCACCGAATGCCAACCTAATCACAGACTATTCATTTGCTCACCCGGTCCGTAGCACGGGGACAAAAACAACAACCCCCGCCTTCGTGGGGCGGGGGTCATCGGCCATATGGCAGATATCGTGAAACAGTTGGGTGTCCTTCGCCGGTCGTTGCCGAACGGCTATCCGTGCGAGGCTTGTGGCGCTCTCACGGACAAGAATGTGCTGACAGTACCGGCTGCGGGTCTCCCCGCGTGACCGGTCCAAGGAAATCCCTTAGAAAGGAGGTGATCCAGCCGCAGGTTCTCCTACGGCTACCTTGTTACGACTTAGTCCCAGTCACCGATCTTGCCGTGGGCACCACAGTATCGTGGCAACTTCGGGCACTACCGGCTCCCATGACTTGACGGGCGGTGTGTACAAGGCTCAGGAACGTATTCACCGCGGCGTTCTGATCCGCGATTACTAGCGATTCCAACTTCATGCAGGCGGGTTGCAGCCTGCAATCCGAACTGGGGTGCGTTTTATGCGATTTGCTCCGCCTCGCGGCCTTGCGTCGCTTTGTACGCACCATTGTAGCACGTTTGCAACCCTGGGCATAAATGGGCCATGAGGACTTGACGTCATCCCCACCTTCCTCCGTCTTACAACGGCAGTCTCGCTAGAGTACCCGGCATAACCCGCTGGCAACTAGCGATAGGGGTTGCGCTCGTTAGAGGACTTAACCCGACACTTCACAGCACGAGCTGACGACAGCCATGCAGCACTTGTGCCTGTTCCACCCTTGCGGGTGTGGCCCCTGTTTCCAGGGGTTAATCCAGGCATGTCAAGCCCAGGTAAGGTTCTTCGCGTTGCTTCGAATTAAGCAACATGCTCCACCGCTTGTGTGAGCCCCCGTCAATTCCTTTGAGTTTTAGCCTTGCGACCGTACTCCCCAGGCGGCGCACTTATCAATTTCTCTACGACCAGAACGACGTCAGAGCCGCTCCGGTCTAGTGCGCATCGTTTAGGGCGTGGACTACCCGGGTATCTAATCCGGTTTGCTCCCCACGCTTTCGTGCCTCAGCGTCAGGAAAGGCCCAGCCGGCTGTCTTCACCTTCGGCATTCCGATAGATCTCTACGCATTCCACCGCTCCACCTATCGTTCTACCGGCCTCTACCTTCCTCGAGCCTGGCAGTTTGCCCCGCTGTTCCCCGGTTGAGCCGGGGTATTTCACAGGACACTTGCTAGGCCGCCTACGCACCCTTTAAGCCCAGTGATTCCGATTAACGCTTGAGACCCCTGTATTACCGCGGCTGCTGGCACAGGGTTAGCCGTCTCTTCCTCTGGGGACGATCAGTATTTCTGTCCCCTGACAGCAGTTTACACGGCGAAGCCGCTTCATCCTGCACGCGGCATTGCTCCGTCAGGCTTGCGCCCATTGCGGAATATTCGTTACTGCAGCCTCCCGTAGGAGTCCGGGCAGTGTCTCAGTCCCGATGTCGCGGGCCGTGCTCTCACACCCGCTACCCGTCTTCGGCTTG
This sequence comes from Phycisphaeraceae bacterium, assembly GCA_019636655.1. NCBI lineage: Bacteria > Pseudomonadati > Planctomycetota > Phycisphaerae > Phycisphaerales > Phycisphaeraceae > Phycisphaeraceae bacterium. The sequence goes on from JAHBXB010000002.1 coordinate 339,458, forward strand.
GTGGGCCATTACCCCGCCAACTACCTGATAGGACGATCGCCGCTCCCAAGGCGAAAAATCTTTGGCCCGGAGGCATCATGGGGTATTACGCACAGTTTCCCGTGCCTATCCCCCACCTCGGGGTACGTTCGATCGCATTACTGACCCTTCCGCCACTGTCCCCTCTTGCGAGGTTCTCGTTCGACTTGCATGTTTTAGCCATGCCGCCAGCGTTCAATCTGAGCCAGGATCAAACTCTTCAATTGAAATCCTTTGATCTCCGTCGGACCGGCAAGCCGGCTTTCCGGAGAGTACTTCAAATGGAGGTCTGCCTGTTTAGCCCGCCCGGCCTCTTCTTGCGTCGAGGGCGAACGGGCCGGTCTCAATCCGCGACCCGCTTGCGCGAGCCTCGGACTGCCCGCCGGCCGGCTAAAGCCGACGGGTTGATTTCTGAGGGTTCTCAACAAACTTCATACAAATTTTGGTTTGCTGATCTGTCTGTGGCACGAGAACTCTCAGAGACCGGGTGCTGTGAACACCCGGTTCGCTGTTGAATCGATCGTCGCTGCCCCGCTGAAAGGGCCTGGCGTGCACCAGTGCGACGGTCGCACATTCTCGTGGCCACCCAACTGTTCACTTTTCAAAGAGGTCTGCTGCTTTCCGGCGTCTCGCCGAGAAGAAGCGGCCCCCGCGGGTTCCCGCAGAGGCGAGGGAGAGTGTAGCCCTGCACCTCACCCAGTCAAGCACGTGTCAAACTTTCCGCCCCGGCCCAGAAGAATGCACAAATCCGCCCAATTCCCGGCGTTTTCTCCACCGATTCCCCACCGCTGAGGGCGAGTTGTCCACGCGATGCACCCCCCGCTCACTCATGCTACGTCCCGACCCGCCAAGGGTTCCCGTGAACAGCCATCAACGCCGATCGGCCGACGTCCGGGCCACGATCGCCGCCAGCACCACCGGTCGCCGATCCCGCGGCAAACCGCGGCAGGCCGCCCGCACCGCTCGGCAGCACGCCCTCATCGTGGCCCCCGTGGTCAGTACATCATCCACGACGACGATCGCATCGACGGCCGTCCCGGCCAGCAGCCGCGACAGGCCGCCTCGCGGCCGTATTGTCCTGCCAATGTTCGATTTGCGTTCGCTTGCCGGCAGGCTTGCCTGGGACGGTCGATGCCGGCGCCACAGCCCCCGGCGGACTCGCGCGAGCTCGTGCCCCCCCTCCCTGAGGCCACTTGCCACACCCCGCGCCAGCACCAGAGCGTGGTCGATCCCCCGAAAAACGCGTCGCCGAAACGAGACCGGGGCCGGGATCACCAAAACCCGGCCCCGCGGCCCGATCCCGGCCTCGCGCAGCCCCTGACCGGCCTGACGACCGAGCATCACCCCGACATCACTCCCCAGCCTCCGCCAGCGGGTGAACTTCACGTCGGTCACGATGCCGGACCACGGCTCCACATACTCCCCCAATCGAACAAGCCGGTCCCACGGGGTCGACCCGGCGGAACCGTCGCGGCACGCCGCGCACCCGCTGGCTGTAGTTTCATGGGGGCCCGCCGCGAGCCCGCAGCGATGGCAGTATCGCGAGCCGTCGTCGGGGCCCGCCCCGTGCTCCGCCAGTCGCTCGGCGAACGGGGGCGCCACGACATCGAGCCAGGTTCTCTCGATGTCGTGGATTGCCTGGACCAGCCAGGTCGAGGGCCGGCCGCCATGCGCTTCAGTCCCAAGTTCGGCCGCGACCGGACGTGGCGCCACAGGTGCCGCACTACAAGGCGCCGCCGAGTCAACAAGTTCCCGCCGCGGAGGCCATGTGAAGCCGCGTCCACGGCGGGACAGATCATCGCGGCTGGGAATCTCCTCAGCCGACTCGTGATCCCCAGGATTCGTCCCGTTTGCGAGCATCTGTGGGGATCCAGAGTACCGCAAAAAGACAACACCCCCGCGACCAGGCGGGGGTGTCGTGTAGTTGATTCGAGTGGCGGCTCAGGCCTTCTGGGCCAGGGCCTTCTGCTGCAGGGTGTAGCCGTACTTGCGGCGGAGGGGCTTCACGACCAGCCCAGCCTTGATGGCACGAGCCGAGGCCTTGACCCGGGTCGGAACCCCGTCAACGACCGCAGTCACCGACTGCAGGTTGGGGCGGAACTTCCGGCGGGTGATGCCGGTCGGCTTGAGGCCGAAGCCGCCCTTGGCGATCTTCTGGCCGCGATAGGTTCGCTGCTTGCCGTAGGACGATTTCTTGCCGGTGTAGTGGCAGACAAATGGCATGGGGACCTCCGGTAAACGGGACGGGAAGATTAGAGGGGGTCGGGGCAAGGGGCAAGGGGATGGGCGTTGTGGCCCAAATTCAGTCAAAAAACCCGTGTTGCGGCCGCAGACACGTCCGCCGGCGTTCCCGGCTCAGCCGCGCTTGATGTTCTCCCGGCTGATCATCAGGGCCAGCGTCTGGCAGACCATCTCGACCTGATGCTCTGAGAGGTCGTTGAAGAACGGCAGCGCGATGGTCCGCTGGCTGACGGTCTCGGCCATCGGGAAGTCGCCCGGCTTGAATCCAAACCGCTCGCGGTAGAACGGCTGGAGGTGGATGCACGGGAAGTAGTCGCCGGCGCCAATCTCGTGCCGCCGCATGCCCTGGATGATGCGGTCTCGCTCGTCCCTCGTGTAGGTGCTCGAGAGCCGGACCACGAAGACGAACCACGACATCACGACCCCCGGATCGCACGTCGGGAGCACGATGTCGTGGTGCTCCAGCAGGAGTTTCATGTAGTGCTGGGCGACGTGCTGCCGCTTCGCGATGATCTCCGGCAGCCGCCGCATCTGGGCGATGCCCACCGCGGCGTTGATCTCGCTGAGGCGGTAGTTGTACCCCAGCCGCTCGTGGGCCAGCCACGACCCCATGCCGGGCGCGGCGGGGCCCGCCGCCGACACGCCGTCGAGCACCGGGCGGCCCTGCGACCGGAGCGATCGGCACAGGTCCGCCAGCCGCTTGTCGTTCGTTACCACCATCCCGCCCTCACCCGTGGTGATCTGCTTGTTGGGATAGAACCCGAAGACGCCGATGCGGCCGAACGACCCCGCGGGCCTGCCCTTGAGCGAGCAGCCCAGCGCCTCGCAGCAATCCTCCACAATCGGGATCTCGTGCCTCGCGGCGATCGCGGCGTACTCGTCCATCCGCGACGGATTGCCGAAGGTCTCGACCGCGATGATCGCCTTGGTCCGCGGCGTGATCGCGGACTCGAGCCGCTCGGGATCCATATTGAGCGTCCGCGGACAGATGTCGACGAACACCGGCTGCGCGCCCACGAAGAGGATCGCGTTGGCCGACGCGATGAACGAGAACGGCGTCGTGATCACCTCGTCACCCGGCCCGATGCCGAGGGCGACCATCGCCATGTGCAGCCCCGCCGTGCCGCTGGAGCAGGCGACCGCGTGGTCGCAGTCGGATGCGGCGGCCACAAGCTGCTCGAACTGCTCCTGCATCGGACCAATCGAGAGCCGGCCGGATCGCAGCACAGACTCGACGAGCGAGACCTCAAGTCCGGAGATGTCGGGGCGGGAGAGCGGGATCTCGTGGCTCATGTCGATTGGCTTCCGGTGCTCGCGTCGCGGGTGATGGAACGGAATCGGGCCCGCCCCTTGGGGTGTGATTATCGGCGCGCTGTGCCCTCGCCGTGTCAAGGGGCGTATCGGCGCGCTTCAAACTTGATCGGGGAGCAGCGATCGCCGCTACTTCGGCGGGGCCTCGGCCAGCACGCGGGCCAGTGCGACCCGCTGCTCACCCTTGGCTCTCAGCGCGAGCCAGGCGGCCTGCACCCGGTAGGCCTCGGGGAGGGATCCGGCGCCGCCGGCGATCGCCGCGAGGCGGTCAAAGTCGAGCCGGTCGGGCTGGGCGGTGTGCTGCGCTATGACCAGATCGGCCACGGCGCGGGCCGTTGCCATCGAGGCCGGGACCTCGTCGGCCAGCGAGGCCGACCCGGAGTTCCCCGACTGGAGCACTCCCGCCAGGATCGCCACCACCAATCGTTCATCACCAGCCGCGATCGCCCGGGAAAGTGGCCCCTTGAGCGCCTCGGGGTCGGAGCCAGCCAAAACCGCCGCGGCGGCCGCACCGACCTGGTAGAGCCCGGGCTGCTGGCTCGGGTCCGCCGCCGCAGCGATCACGGAAAGCCGGACGGCGATTGCATCAGGCCCGGGCAGCGAATCGCTGTCGGCAAGGGCCCACTCCAGCGTCGGGACGTGACCGAGGCGGGTGAGTGCGAGCAGCGCCGCCAGCCGCGCTTCAGCCGGCTTGTCCTCGACGATCGAGAGCCCCACCTCGCCGATGGCGTGCATGACCGGCTCGGGGTCATCAGCCATCGGCTGGAACAGCGCCGGCGCGGCGAGCGTGCCGTCGCGTCGCGACATTCCGAGTCCGATCAAGCCCATTCGGACGCGCCGCGCCAGGTCGTACCCGGCGTACAGCCCCGCCCATTGCTTGAGCGCCTCAGCATCTCGCGGCTCCAGAGCAAGGATCGTCCGCACGCACTCGAATCCGACGCCGGGCGATTCCACCCACTTGCGCTGGATGTCCCGGACGTAGCCCACAAGCTTGTCCAGCTTCGCCTCACGGATCTGCGAGAGGACGCCGAGGACCGTCTCCACGTTCCGTGAGTCCGACTGGTCCGCCGCGAGCAGCCTCTCGAGCGGGTCGTCCGCAGCCTTGAGTGACTGCCCGATCTGCCGCAGGAACAGCGCCGCGAACACGGCCGTGGCTTCGTTGGGTGATTGCGCGAGCCGGATCAGTTCCGCCGCGTTCATGGATCGCCCGCGCCGGATGAGCTCGCCGTAGATCAGCGTGCGAAGGGTGTCGTCAAGCCCGGGCCACTGGGCGACATCGTCAAGTTGCCCTTCCGTAAGCAAACCGCTGCGCAGCGCCTCGCCGAGCACCACGGCCTGGTCCCGAGCCTCGGACAACCTCTTGACCAGTAGCAGATCAATCCCCGACCCGCCTTCAAGCTCCGCAAGGCCCAGGATGCCGTGAACCCGCAGCACGGGGCGGTCCGCCGACGCGAGTTGCGCGTACAGCGGCTTGAGCGCCGGATCTTTAAGGAGCCGCAGCGCCCGCATAAGTTGGTCCAGCCCGCTATCTCGCTGATCGACCAGCGCCGCCCGGAGTTGGTTGACCAGCGGCTCACTTTCGGGGCCTAGCGAGAGGCTCGGCAGTGCCTCACTCGGCGCGGCCACCGCAGCGGGGCCGTCGCGCCCGGGGCCCGCGCGCTCCCTGGGAGCACCGCTGCCGGTATCCGCGACCAACAACGCGACACCGGCGCCCAGTAGAAGTCTGATCAGGAATTGCACAGTCTTGATGATAGGTGCATCCGGACCGTGCGCTCGCCGATTGAAGAAGCGACCCGGACACAACCCGCTCGCCCGTGATGTCCGCCAAGCCTCACACCATGGCTGCGGCCTGGGTTCCGATCCGGTCGCACAACTCCGTGAGCGACACGCCGGCGAGGTCGCTCTCAAGACCCGCCGCCGACCCGGCCGCGAGCTGACCCTCGAACCGCTGCACCGCGGTAACGATCGTGGAGTGGTTCGGCCGTCCCATCTCCCTGGCGATCTCCGGGAAACTGGCGGTGGTGAGCCGCCGGGCGAGATGCGAGACGATCGACCTTGCGAGGACGACTCGCTTGTGGCGGCCGCGGCCCGTGAAGTCCTCCTTCTCGACGCCCAGCATCTCGCACGCGGCCAGGATGATGTGTGCCACCCTCACCGGCCGGCGGGGTCGACCGCTCGCAGCGCCCGAATCACCCAGCAGGGCCGTGCGGACGGTGACGAGCCCGATCGATGTCGCAACGGTCCCCGCATCCGACGCGGGCATGAGGCGCCACACCGCCTCGACCCGTGTGACCATTCCCTCCAACTCACGGATGGAGGCGGGCGTTCGGGCCGCGGGGGGCCCGGCCAGTTCGGCGATCGCCTTGACCGCGGCCTCCTCCATCGGAAGGCCGCGGCGCTGGGCGATCCTCCGAACCAGCCGCTCACGCAGTTCCCGCTCGGGCGGGCGGATCTCGACGACCATGCCGGCCATGAAGCGAGAAACAAGGGCCTCGCTGAATCGCGAGATCTGGCGAGGGTGCCCGTCGGAGGCGAGCACCACCCGGGCGCCGGAGAGATCGATCGCATCGAAGGTGTGCAGCAGTTCGCTCTGCGTCGCCTGCTTGTTGGCGAGGAAGTGGACGTCGTCGATGCACAGCAGGTCAACCGCCCGGTACTGGCGCCTGAACTTCTCGCACGCCGCGGGGCCCGCACGCACGGCGGCGATGAACTCGTTCGTGAACGCTTCGCCGGTCGTGTACCGGACGATCGCGGCCGGGTTCAGCTCCTTGAATCGCCGAGCGGTGCCCTGCAGCGCGTGCGTCTTGCCAAGGCCGCACTGCCCGTGAACGAACAGCCGAAGGATCGACGACGAATCGGGGGTCGAGATCGCCATCGCCGCGTTGTGCGCCAGCCGATTGCTCTCGCCGACGACGAAGTCATCCAAGGACGCCCACTGCTGCCGGCGCGATTGAACCCGCGGACGATCGGCGCTTCGCTGCTCAGCCGGCGCGGACGGTCTCGCCTCGCCCGGATCCGCCGGGATCGGCGCGGTCTCGACCACGAACTCCACGCCGGCATCGGGTTCACCCGACTCCACGCGAGCCGCCTCGGTGAGGGCTGTGCCGTACCGCCGCAGCAGCAGGTCGGCCATGAACCGGCTCGAAACCCGCACCTCGAGGCGCTTGCCGCGCCAGGTCAGCAGCGACGGGTTCCCGAAGTACCGCCGGCACGACTCGGCGTCCATCTGGTCCGCCACCCGCGCGACGATCCTCGTCACGACCGGGCAGGCCGAACCGACGCCCGGACGCCCCGCAGCGCCCGGTTGACCACCGCCCGCGGCGCGTACCGTGCGTCCGCGGGCGAGGTCCTCTCGCGACGCCGGGCCGGCGCCATGCCGGGCCTTCGTCGGAGCCCCCCGTCTGGGGCCCTGGGCGTCCGCCTGACGCCCGGGTGCCGATGAGTCCTTCGTTGCAGCGCACACATCGCTTGCAGCGTGACGTGTCTCCACAGGTCACACCTTTCCTCTCCCTGCCCAGCGAGGCCGACAATTCTGGTCAAGAACATCGCGCCGCTCCGGTGCAGCCGAGACCGCCCTTGGTCATGGCCGAAAACCGAGTCCGTCCACGCGGCTGCAGCGAACGCCAGGATCGAGAGCGCGATGACACCACCACGGCGCCGCGGGCGCTCCGCTTCGTGTCGTCATGCCGTTCTCGATTCTCGGCGGTGCCGGGCCCGAAGCGCCGTGCACCGTCGTCTCGTTCGCAACAACCGTTGGTCGTTCCGTGACCGGGCGGAAACATACCGCGCCGGCCCCGACGCCTCAACACACGCCTGCACACAATCTTCACCGAGCGCACCAAGAGCCGCAGATTTCAGGCACTTGCGCGACGAAAAAAATCTTGTCCACGGCACGCCGATCAACGGCTGGATTCTCCGTGGATAACTCGAGCGGACGCTCCGCTACGCCGGCGCGCCAAGGCGCCGAACGAAGGGAATCCTCGATGAAAACGGGCTGAAACCCGCGCGCTCGTACAGCGCCATCGCCGGCGCGTTGCGCGTGTCGACCGCGCACGTCACCCACCGCTCACCTCTTCCCGCGAGCCGGTCGAGCGCTCTCGCGAGCAGCGACGCACCGAGCCCCCGTCTCCGCACCGCTGGCGCCAGACCGAGGTACACCAACTCCACCGAGTCCTGCTCCGGGCACGCGCTCAGTAGCACGCAGCCGTGATGCCGCTCGCCGCCGATTGGCTCACGTGATCGCAGCACCCACCACAGGTTGGGGTCGTACACCCCAACCGCCTTGTGCGAGTCCAGCACATCGCTTACGTCGCGCAGCCCTGCCAACTCGGGACAGTCCAGGGTTTCGATGTACGACCGCTCCAGCACACCCGAGAGCACCGCTTCCGCACCACTTAGCTCCGGCATCGCGACGAGTTCGAACCCCTCCAACACCGCCGCGCCCTGCCAGTCTTTCCCCGAGGGCATCCGGCGCCTGAGGTAGGCCAGTTCGCCCAGGCGCGTAAATCCCGCGTCCCTCATCGCCGCCGCGGCATCGGTCTCGGTGGCTTCCAGCAGGCCCTGTCCCAGGCGGGCCCCCCGGCCCGTCCGCGGGCCGGCGGAGCCAATCGCGGTGCATGCTGCTTCGAGCAGCCCCACCCGCTCGGCGTGCGCGGCGGCCCTGGCCCCGTGGTCCCGCTTGCCTCCGGGCACACCCGAGGAAACAAACAGGTTGGCAGTTCGCCCGCTCCCGACCACGGCCAGGCACACCTGCCGCACCACCGGCCCCCCGGGGAGGGCCGATGCGGGCCCCGCAACCGCCCCCTCCTCGATAGTCGCCCAAAAAAGCGACAGATCGATGCCGAACTCCCGGGCGTTCTGCACGAATCGGATGGCGGCGGCCCGCCGCTCTGCGGGGGCGGTGGATCGGGCCCGGTCGCCGACTAGCCGTTCGGCCGCCGCGAGCTCCCACGTGGGTTCCACGGGCACAACCTTGACCGCCGCCGTTGTCACACGCTCCCCTTCGTGCCCAGCCCTGTTTGACGGACGCCCGCGACCCATTAGACTAGAACGTTCCGAACCGACCACCCGCCCGGAGTCCCGCCGAATGCCGCAACCGAGCCAGCCGCGTCAGTTTAGCGTTGCCCGTCGTACCGGATTGGCGGCCGTGGTCCTCGCCGCGTTCGCGATACTCGCCGGCGCCATGGCGCCCGAGCCGGATCCGGTGCCACGCCGCTGGCAGCTCGATGTTGCCGAGGGCCCGATGCGAGTCATCAGTCTCTCGACGCCAGGGACCGGGCCGCGGACCTACCTGTATTTCACCTACACCGTGACCAACAACTCCCCGGACGACCAGCTCTTCGCCCCGTCCTTTGAACTGGCGAGCACCGCGGGGGACCTCATCCGGTCAGGCCGGAACGTTCCCGTGGACGTCACCCGGCAGATCGTTGAGAGCCTGGAAAACCCCATGGTCCAGGATCAGATCAAGATCATCGGTGAGCTTCGCCGGGGCGAGGAAAACGCCAAAACCGGGGTGATCATCTTCGAAGCGGGTTCCATGGCCCCCGCGGAACTCACCCTGTACGGAGCGGGCTTCTCCGGGGAGACCGCCAAGGTCAAGACCCCGGGCCAGGCCGAGGAGAAGACCCTCAGGAAGACCCTGATGATCCGCTACCGGGTCCCCGGGACGCTGGTCGGGCAGGGATCCACCCCGCTCGAGGTCATCGAGAAGCGCTGGATCATGCGATAGAACCCCGCTATCGTTCCCGCCCGTCGCTGGAGGCCGCTGGCCCCCGCGATGATTGGGCATTACGCGCGGAGTTCTTCGTCATGGCACACAAAAAGGGACAGGGCTCGACCCAGAACGGGCGGGACTCCAACCCCCAGTATCGCGGTATCAAGCTCTACGGCGGCGAGGTCGCCCAGCCGGGTTCGATCATCGTCCGGCAGGTCGGCACGCCGTTCATGCCGGGCTACATGGTCCGGCGTGGCAAGGACGACACCCTCTTCTCGGTGGCGCACGGCAAGGTCGTGTTCCAGGGGCGGAAGGTACACGTCGACCCGAGCGATCCCGCCACGCCGCGCCCGATCTGGCTCGCGCAGAACAAGGCCTAGTGTCGCTCCGGCGGACCCTTCGATGGATTCTCCAATGAGGCCCAGCGCTCCCCGCCGGGCCTCAGTTTGTTTTTGAAGCCCGTGCGTTCCGGCACGGGCCCCGCAACAAGGTGCCCGACCGATGTCCCATGACGCGTCCCATCACGCCAAGGGCTTCCACGGCCCCCTCTGCTGGGTGATCAGCGCGATCGTCGGCGCTCTGATCGGCTACGGCCTCACGTTCGTCCTTCCGGCGAACTACCCCGCGCCGTCGTCGGGCGATGACCACCCCCGCGGCTCGGTGATCGAGCGACGCAGCACCGGCGAGGTGCGCACGGTCAGCGGCCCCGGCGCAGAGAAGAATCAGCATGGGGAACCCGGGGGTGCCGGCTGGTCCCACGCGGTGGCCCCGACGATCCCGCTGGTACTGTGCATCCCCTTTGCCCTGCTGCTGGGCAGCATCGCGCTGATGCCGTTCATCAGTTTGCGGTTCTGGCACCATCATTACCCCGACTTTGCGTTCTTCCTCGGCTCAGCGGTGCTGGTGTACTACCTGGTTGCGTTCGGGGGCTACGGCCGGCATGAGATGCTCCACGTGGGGCTGGAGTACTACTCCTTCATCGCGCTGGTCGGCGGGCTGTACGTGGTGTCGGGGGGCATCATGGTCAACGTCCGAGCCCGCGGCACGCCCCTCAACAACGCCCTGGTTCTGGCCGGCGGCGCCGTGCTCGCGAACCTGATCGGGACGACGGGCGCCAGCGTGGTGCTGATCCGGCCGTTCATGCGGATGAACGCCGGACGCCTCCGGCCGATCCACGTGGTGATGTTCATCTTCATCGTCAGCAACTGCGGCGGCTGCCTTACGCCCATCGGCGACCCCCCGCTGTACCTGGGATACCTCAAGGGCGTCCCATTCGCATGGACCCTCACGAGCCTGTGGCCGATGTGGATCGCCTGCGTGGGCGGGCTGCTGGCCGTGTTCATCGTGATCGACACCGCCATCGGACGGACGGCCGTCAGCGAGCACGCCGCCGAGCACCCTCCTGGCGAGGCCCGCCCCCTGCCGGTGTCGCCGGTGAGCGTGCACGGGGCCTCCGCGGTGATCTGCCTGGCCCTGCTGGTCGCGGGGGTCTTCATCGATCCGCTGCTCAAGACCTACGCCGGCATCTCCGGCCTCCCGGTGGGCGCCACGTTCCAGATCATCGTCGCGGCGACGGCCTACGCGATCGCGGACCGCAAGTACCACGATGCGAACTCGTTCAACTTCGAGCCCATCAAGGAAGTCGGCCTGCTCTTCGTGGGGATCTTCGCCACGATGGCCCCGGCCCTGGGGTACCTGCAGACCCATGGCGGGAGCCTGGGGCTCGAGACACCGACCCAGTTCTTCTTCGCCACCGGCGTCCTTTCGGCGGTGCTCGATAATGCCCCGACCTATCTCTCCTTCCTGCAGGTGGCCTTCGCCGCGATCGGGCTCCCGGTCGACCCCGAGGGCATCCGGATGTTCATCGACAGCACCTACACCATCACCCACGCCGACGGCAGCCCGCCCGTCACCGTGTCCGGACCGGTGATCCTCGAGTCCATCTCGCTCGCCGCGGTCTTCTTCGGCGCCATGACCTACATCGGAAACGGCCCCAACTTCATGGTCAAGTCGATCGCCGAGTCCAACGGGCTGCGCATGCCGTCGTTCATCGGGTATGTCGGGTACGCGGTGGTCCTGCTGGCGCCGGTCATCGTGGTGGTCTGGGCGATCTTCATCAAGTAGAGCCCCCACTTGGCCTCGTTGCGGCCCGGCACCCAGCGCGGGCCGATATTGACGCGTGCCCGATGATCAGCCGCCCCAGCCCGCCCCCGGTCGCACGCCCGATCCCAAGGGCGACGAGCACCACTCCCATCGTGCACTGGCCGGCGCGGTACGAGCCGTCTCCGGCGTGACCCTGCTCTCCCGTCTCGGCGGCCTCGTGCGCGATGTGCTCCTGGGGCGGATCTTCGGCAACACCGCGATGGGGTCCGCTTTCGCCGCGGCCTTCGCCATCCCGAACATGTTCCGCCGCCTGTTCGGCGAGGGCGCCCTCTCCGCCGCGTTCATCCCCGAGTACACCGACGCCCTGAAAGACGACCCGGCGCGCGCCGACGAACTGGCTTCTCTCACCGTCCGGATCCTGGGTGCGGTCGCCGGCGGGTTGACCGTCGTCATCGAGCTGGTGCTCCTGGCCCTGCTGCTCACCCTGCCGCGCGACGCCGACCGCGAACTCTCGCTCCGGCTGATCATGGTCATGCTGCCGTTCATGCCCATGATCTGCATCGTGGCGGTCCTCGCCGGGATGCTGCAGGTCCACGGCCGGTTCGCGGCCTCCTCCTCAGGCCCGCTGCTGCTCAACGGGTTCATCATCGCGGTCGGTCTGTACCACGAACTGTTCGCCACGCACGCCACCGAGGGCACGGCCTACGCCCTCGCGATCGCGACGCTCCTCTCGGGCTTCACGCAGGCGTTCTGGTTCGCCCGACTGCTGAGGCCGCACGTCCGCTGGACCCGCGTGTTCGCCCACGTCCGCGACAGAGCCTCCCGCATGCTCCACCGCTTCATCCCGGTGATGATCGGCATGGGCACGCTGCAGCTCAACGCCTTCCTGGACACGCTCGTCGCGATGTGGCCGATCTGGGTCGGCCCGACGCTGCTGGGCTACGCCTACCCGCTCGACGACGGCTCCAACATCATCCTCTCGCTCACGACCCGCCTGTACCAGTTCCCGCTCGGAGTCTTCGGGATCGCGGTGGCCACCGCGACGTTCCCGCTCCTGGCCAGGCACACCGACCGGCCCGACCTCTTCATCTCGACGCTCCGTCGCGGCCTCAGGCTCTCGATGTTCATCGGGCTGCCGGCGTCGATCGGCCTGGTGCTCGTCAGGAGCGACCTGACCCGCGTCTTGTTCTCGGGCGGCACATCGGGCTTCGACGAGCAGGGGCTGGCTCGCTCCGCCGCGGTCCTCGCCGGGTTTGCGCCGGGGGTGTGGGCCTATTCGATCAACCACGTCCTGACCCGCGCGTTCTACGCACGCGGCGACACGCGCACACCGATGCGGATCGCGATTGCTATGGTCGGCGTCAATCTCGCCCTCAACTGCACGCTGATCTGGTTCCTCCGGGAGGCGGGCTTGGCCTGGGCGACCTCGACCTCCGCCGTGGTCCAGTGCGCGGTGCTCGCGATCGTCTGTTCGCGCACCCTCAAGATCCGCATCCTGGACCGGGACACGGCCGTGGCGTTCGCCCGGCTCGTCGTGGCCGGGCTCCTGATGGGCCTCGCCGTGTGGCTCGCGATCACGTTCATTCCATCGCCCCCCGGATGGAGGGGATCGATGGTGCGACTGGTCGAGGCCTGCCTTGTCGGCGTCGGGGCGTACGCCGCCCTGACCTCAATCTTGCGCGGGCCCGAGCTCGCCTGGCTTCTCAAGCGTTCGTGACTCGACGGCCGACCAGAAAAAGCGGTCGGTGGTCATGACGACCGCCGGACGTCCGGAGATTCGCAATGAAACTGCCCGCAGGCCGCCGCTGCCTTCTGCTCGCCCTGATCGCTCTTCCTCTCACCGGGATGATCCTCCTCGTCGCCGGATGCAACACCATGAAGGGCATGGGCCGTGACATCACGTCGGCGAGCACCGACATCGAGTCGAGCGTGTTCGGCTCGAGTGAAACGGGCGCACCGCCACCCCGCCATAAGTAGCCTCGGCCGTTCCGGATCGACGCCGCGGCGACCGGGGTGGTACGCTTGTCTCGGCGTGCCGACGCCGGCGCCGGCGCTGCACGGCCACCCCCGCGCCGCGACCGTCCGCGGCCGGGCCGCGCCACCCCTGACCGCCCGAGGTCCGTTTGGCCATCGATCTCGCCGGAAAGCCCATCGCCATCACCGGTGCTTCGAGCGGCATCGGTGCCGCCACCGCCATCGCGTGCGCCAAGGCCGGGATGCCCGTGGCCCTCTCCGCCCGTCGGGAGGACAAACTCCGCGAGGTCGTCGACCGCATCACGAGCGCCGGTGGCAAAGCTATCTGCGTCCCGGGAGACGTCACGGACCCCGACGACTGCCGCCGCCTGATCGACGAGTGCGTCGCACGCTTCGGCTCCATCTACGCGGTCTACGCCAACGCCGGGTACGGCCTCGAGCGTCCCGTCCTCGAGATGACCGACGCAGAAATCCGCGCGATGTTCGAGACCAACTTCTTCGGCTCGCTCAACGTCATCCGCCCCGCCGTCGCCCGCATGCTCGCCAGCCCTGAACCGCCCGGCGGGCGGGGACCGCGGGGGCACGTGCTGCTGTGCTCCTCGTGCGTCGCCAAGATGCCGCTTCCGTACTACGCGGTCTACTCCGCGACCAAGGCCGCGCAGAACCACATCGGGCGGTCCATGAACCTGGAACTTCGGCCGCGGGGGATCCAGGTTTCCACGGTGCACCCCGTGGGCACGCGGACCGAGTTCTTCGACCAGGTGAAGACCCGCAGCGGCAGCGCCAAGCTTGTCGAGCACTCGCCCGACATCTTCATGCAGAGCCCCGACCGCGTCGCCCGCGCCACGCTCCGGTGCCTACGGCGGCCGCGCGCCGAAGTGTGGACCAGCACCGCGATCCGGCTGGGCATGGCGGTGTGCACCGCGTTCCCGGGCATCGAGGACGCCGTGCTGCGCCGCATGGTGACCAAGCGGCTCCGCAACCACGCCAACGCGGCGACCCAGGCCCAGGCGCCGCGCTGATCCTCCCGATCTTTCAGGGTCACGCCGCGCCGACCGGCCCGATGGCTCTCCGCACCGCGGCGACCGACCGCAGCACCGCGGGCACGTCCGCAAGCCGCATCATGGTCGCTGCGTCGCTGAGCGCCTTCGACGGCTCGGGATGGCATTCGAGGAACAGCGCATGGACGCCCGCGGCGGTCGCGGCGCGCGCGAGCATCGCCGCCATCCCCGGCTTGGCCCCGCCCGTGACCTTCGCGCCCCCCTCCCAGCCGCCCGGCCGCTGCGTCGAGTGCGTGCAATCAAAGCACACCGGCGGGCTCCCGCCGTCAAGCCCCAGGCTCATCAGCTCGGCGACGCCGATGAAGTCGTTCACCAGCCGGCCGTAGCCGAAGAACGTCCCCCGCTCTGTGAGCATGACGTTCGTGCACCCTGCCTCGGCCAGTTTCTCGACCGGTCCGACCATCTCGCCGGGCGACAGGAACTGCCCCTTCTTGATATTGACCCCTCGCCCATGCTTCGCGGCGGAGCGTCCCGCGGCTACCAGAAGGTCGGTCTGCCGGCACAGGAACGCAGGAATCTGGAGGAGGTCCACGCCCGCTTCCGCCGCGGGCTCGGCCTGGTTGATCTCGTGGATGTCCGTGGTGACCGGGACGCCCAGTTCGCGCCGGATCGCCGCCATCCACTTCAGGCCCTGCTCAAGCCCCGGGCCTCGGGCCGAGTTGATCGACGAGCGGTTTGCCTTGTCGAACGACGCCTTGAAGACGTACGCGAGCCCCGCGCTGTCGCACGCGGCCTTTACCACGCGCCCGACCTCGAGCCCGAGTTCGATGCTCTCAAGGACACACGGCCCGGCGATGATCGCCAGCGGCCGCCCCTCCCCGATCTCCACGCTGCCAGCACGGCACAGCCTCGCCATGGCCATGACAGTAGCCACCCATCCGCCGCGGGCCGCCGGCGTGGCCGGATCAGTACTTCGAGGTGCCGATCACGCCCGAGGCCCAGGTCTCGACGTTGTCGAGCCAGCCCACGATGCGGTACCGCTGCGCTCCGATGATCACCACCAGCGCTCCAAAGAACGCCACGCGGTACCGCCAGAGCGACCGCTCCATCGAATCCATCTTCTCTTCGGGGCTCTTCACAGCCATGACTCGTCCCAGCCTTTGTTGACCGAGTGCGTACGTCTGCGGCCCGGCCCTTCGCCGGCCGTGGCGGCCACGTCGCCGCCCGCTATCCCCATCGTCCAGCGGACCGGTAAGAGTTCAGCCCGGAGCGAGATAAGCGTGATGGGACGTACGAAGTTGCGTTATCGGCCCTGCCGCTCAGTGCTCGGCGGGCGGCCGCGTCGAAGACGGGGCGTTCCTCGGCCACTCCGCCAGCAACTCTTGCGCTCGCGAGGTCCACTGGCCGGCCTTCTCCGCATCGCCAGCCTCGGCGTACAGCGTGCCCACCTGCGCCGCCAGTTCGGGGTTGCGGGGGGACCGCTCGGCCTCCGCGAGCGCGATGTCGATCGCGTGAGACAGGGCCTTCCTGGACTTGTCCGTCTCGCCCACGAGCCCCAGGGCGCGGGAGATCTGACGCAGCGTCTCCGCGCTCCGTCGGAACCGGTGCCCGTACGCGAGCGCGGCCGCCTCGTCCAGCAGCGCGATGCCGCGTTCCCGCTGCCCCACCTGCGCCAGCAGCATGCCGGCGTCCTTCTTCGTCACCGGATCCCCGGGCCGCAGAACGATCGCCTCGTCATACAGCCGCACGGCGTCATCGACCCGGCCGCTGCGGGCGTAGTTGGTCGCCAGCGCGGCTCTCAGCCCGTTGAGTTGCGGCTGCGCGGCGAGCGTCGACTCGAAGACGCCAGTCACCTCGGCCTCGCTGGCGCCGCGCGATCGCATCAATGATCCGAGCTCGCTCACGAGGACGTCGGTCGGTCGCCCGTGCTGCATGATGCGGAGCAGGTCGCGCTCGGCGCGGTCCTTCCGCCCGGCGATCAGCTCCAGGTAGGCCGTCTTGAGCAGGTCGTCGGGCCCCAGCCGCCACCCCCAGCCGCCGGCGTCGGGCGCATCCGCCCGGCGGTAGAGCGCCAGGGCCTTTGCGGCGCTTCGCTTCACGTCCTCCGGCGCCTTGAAGCCCGGCGCCATGGCCTCCGCTGCGCCGATCCCCGCTTGTTCAACTTCCAGGCCTTTGAGGCCCGCCGCGAAGAGACTCGCGCGGACCGCCCCGCCCCACGCCCCCGCGCCCAGAAACACGACCGCGATCAGCACGAACACGACCCCGGCCCGCGCCAGGCTCCCCTTGTACTTGAGTTGCCACGAGTGCAGGCGCACATTGTCCAGCCTCAGAAGCCGCCAGAGCGTCCACGCGAGGTAGGTCCCGATGCCCGCGAGCCCCATCGCCATGAGCAGCGGCACCATGTTGAACATCTGCCGGAACCCGAAGAACAACAGCAGGAACACGAGGCCGAAGACAATGTCCTCGCGGCGCGTCGTGTCCCACTGGCGCGGGTTGGCCTTCTTCGCGGCCAGCCGTTTCGTCGCGGCTTCGTCGCGGGGTCTGGCCATGACGGTCGGCGCGCCAAAACCGAAGTACAGCGCGTCGTTGGGGCAGACGCTGACGCAGTCCATGCACTTCATGCACCCAGGGTCCACGACCATCCCAAAGTCGCGGACCTCCTCGTGCACGCGCACGTTGCTGGTGCACACCGCCGTGCAGTGCCCGCACCCCTCGCACGCGTCCGTGACGCGGATCTTCCCCGGCGCGACAAGGTCGGCGGGCGCGAAGAAGCCGCCGTACGGACAGCCGTACGTGCAGAACCCCTTGGAGCCCAGGAAATACACGATCGCGAACCCGCACACAAACAGGAAGGGGATCGCGACATACCACGGCGGGAAGGTCTTCCAGAAGTCCTCGACGATCAGCCCGCTCGACCACCCCGGGAAGTCGTGCGCCTCGCCGATCCAGGGGGCGAACGAGGCCCAGTGATCTCGCCCCACGATCAGGTCGCGCAGGACCAGCCGCCGGAAGGTGGGCCAGACGAACATGTACATCGCGAGCACCAGGGGCGCCAGCATCAGCAGCCGCGACCGCCACGCCCGCGGCCGGAGGCCGACCTTCTCCATCATCCACGAGCACAGGTCCTGCAGCGCCACGATGTGGCACCCCCACCCGCAGACGTACCGCCCGAAGACCAGCGTCGCGACAATGGCCGAGACGAAGAAGATGAACCCGGCGTTGATCGCGCCCGTCTCGATGGTGTACATCGACTCGCTCGGCTCGATCGGGGAGATCGTCTCCCGCACCCCGTCGCTCATCCCCGAGAGCCACCACACGATAATGTGGGCCGCCATCAGCACGTTGAGCAGGATCAGCGCGCCGGCCCGCCACCACGACGCCCTGGACCGGCGGATCTTCGTGCCGTGCCCGCCCACGTGCATGCTCTGCACCACGGGCAGCGACATCACCACGCCGCGCTTGGATTCGCAGACTCCAGCATCGTGTTGTTGGTTGGACGCTTGACCCATGAATCCGTCATTCTCGACACCATACGGTACGGGCCGGAGCGTGCCTGGGATCTCGCTATCGGCCGTCCCCTACCCGCCGTAGCCGCCTCCCACCTCGTCCCGGACCATCCAGATCTCCGGGAAAAACCGGATTGCCAGCGTGCTCGCCAGGTATTTCGCCCCCGACGACCCGCCCGTGCCCATCATCCCGCCGATCATGCGCTCCACCATCTTGACGTGGTGGAACCGCCAGATGGAGAACAGCTCCTCCATCTGCAGCAGGTGTTCCGCAAGGAAGAACTGGGGGAAGTGCGCCTCCGACTCGCGGTACAGGCGCGTCAGGCTCGCCACGACCTCCTTGCTTGCCTCGTGCGGCTGCGAGGTGTCGCGATCCAGCACGGACTGGGGGATCGTGAACCCGGCCCGGTGGATGTGCCTCAGAAAGTGGTCGTAGATCGTCGGCGCCCGAAGCGCCGCCTCAAGGTCGGACCGGATCGCCGGATCGTCCCCCGCCAACGCGAGCATCTTCGGGTTCTTCGCGCCGCACAGGAACTCGATCTTGCGGAACTGCACGCTCTGGAACCCGCTCGCGGTTCCCAGGTTCGAGCGGAACTTGGCGAACTCCACCGAGAACATCGTCTCCAGCAGCGGGATCTGCTCGATCAGCAGGTGCTGCACGCGGTGCACACGGTGCAGCAACTGGCTCGCCCGCAGCGCCTGGTCCTGGTCGAGCCAGTCGCAGATCGCGCCGAACTCGTGCAGGATCTGCTTGAACCACAGCTCGTACACCTGGTGGGACAGGATGAACAGCAGTTCATCGTGATGGGCCGGCTGCGACCGCTCTCGCTGCAGCTCCAGCAGTTGCGGAACACGCAGGTACGAGCCGTAGGTCACCTTGTCGCCTTCGGTTGTCATGGTCACACTCTACCCGCCGCCTGGGGTGCACGCGGCGCCGCGTGCCGGCCCCTCGACACGCCGGAGCGGCCCGGCGGGGGCCGAGGTATCCTCTCCTGCGATGAACACCAATCTCGTCGGAAAGCGTGCTTTGGTCTGCGGCTCCACCCAGGGGATCGGCCGGGCCTGCGCCCAGGAACTGGCCCTGCTCGGGTGCCGCGTCACCCTCCTGGCTCGTGACGCCGACCGCCTGCGCACCGTCACCGCGGAACTGCCCACCCCCGCCTCCCAGAAGCACGACTTCCTCGTCGCCGACTTCTCAAGCCCCGAGACGGTCAAGGTCGCGGCGGCCTCCGCGGCGGAGGGCTCCGACCCCTGCCACATCCTGATCAACAACACCGGCGGCCCGCCCGGCGGACCCGCCCTCGATGCCTCCACCGAGGCCTACCTCGCCGCGTTCTCCGCCCACATTGTCTGCAACCAGATCCTGCTGCAGGCCCTCGTGCCGGGGATGAAGGCGGCCACGTTCGGGCGGATCCTGAACATCATCTCAACCAGTGTGAAGGCCCCGATCCCGAACCTGGGCGTGTCGAACACGATCCGCGCCGCCGTGGCCTCCTGGGCCAAGACGCTGGCCAACGAGCTGGGCCCGTTTGGCATCACCGTCAACAACATCCTGCCCGGGTTTACCGACACCGCAAGGCTGACTGAACTGTTCAAGAGCCGCGCGGCCAAGACCGGGAAGCCCCTCGATGCGGTCACCAAGGAGGCGATCGCAACTATCCCGGCAGGGCGGCTGGGACGGCCGGAGGAGATCGCGGCCGCCGCGGCGTTCCTGGCAACCCCGGCGGCGGCGTACATCAACGGCATCAACCTGCCGGTGGACGGCGGACGGCTCGGAACGCTGTAGCTAGCGCCGCGCCATCACCGATCACGCACCTTCCGCTCGCCCTTCTCCACATACCCCTTGAGCCCCTCGTCGCCGAAGAGCATCCGCCACCCGTTCTCCAGCGACGCGGCGGTCCCTTCGTCGACTCTCCCGAAGACCCCGTCGCGGAGCCTCAGCGTGCACCCCCGCTCCCCCGGCAGCAACTCGATCCGGACCATGGTCGTTGCCGGACCCCCGAACGACGGGGTCAGGTGACCGGCAAACTCCAGCACCCGGCCCTCGTCGAACACCACGACAGTGCCCCACACAGCGCCCGACGACCCGCCCCAATCCTCGTACATCCGGCCGCCGATCTTGGCCTCGATCCGGAAGCCGCGGGCCAACGGGCTGGTGTAGAAGTCGCGGTGCCACCATTTGCCGGTCTCGTCGACCAGCGCACGCCACACCCGGTCGGCGTCCGCCGCGATCGCGACATCAATCTCGATGGTCACCGCGCCGCACGCCTCGACGCGGGCACGCGGCGTCGCCTGCCTGGCCACTCGGTTCTCCCGTCGGCGGCTACTTGGTGCCAGCGCCCGCGTTCGCCTTCGATCGCTTCAGGTGGAAGATCGTCTTGTCCGGGCTTTCCTTGCCGTTCTGGAAGGACGTCCACTCCTCGGTGATCGTGTCGTCGTCGACCATGGTGATCGTCAGACCGCCCATGTAGTTGCCCTTTGCGGGGTCCAGGTTGGTGCCGTCCATGAACGTGAACGCGAACACCTTCGGGTCTTTCTGCTCAGCGCACTTCATCCGCGGCTGGTTCCCACCGGCGCAGTAGTGCGTCACGAGCATGTCCGGGCCGTCCATAACGTACATGTTGGTCATCTCGTGGTTCGTGCCGGGGAACATCGTCTCCACGATCGCGCTCCCAGCCGAGGACACCCGGAAGACGCAGACGCCGTCCGGCTTCCCGTCCTTGTCCGCATCGTCGGTCTCCCACGTACCCGCGAGCTTCTTCATGCTGTCGAGACGAGTCGGAGCCTTGTTGGCCTGCTTGTCGGGTTCCCCCATGCCGAGCCCGATCGCCGCCGCCGAGATCACCGCCAGAGAGAGGATGGTCCGTTTCATGGCTTGCTCCTGTTCAACAGCCCGCGGCGACCGCCTCGGGCACTGAACGGTTATACCGCGCCACGCCATGCGGGGCTGATGGATTCAAGGGGGGATTGAGGGGTCCAGTCAGGCCTATCACAACCATCGGACGGGGGACAGGCCAAAACTGTATTGGTCCAAAAACAACCCAACCGTCGGCTGCCCGCCGGCGGTTGGATCGTCTCTCTCAAGACGTTGTCGTTGAGTCGTCCCTGCCCTGGCGCCTCTCACAACGCCAAGAAGGAACTCCACGGGGCAAAGGTACATCACGATCGGGCTGCTGTCAACCACTCAGTCCGGTTTTCCGGTTTATCCCCAATGAATGCACCAGATCGGCCAAAACGAAAACTCGCCGGGGGGCTTTCGCCACCCCGGCGAGAGAGAGCAAGATGAAGGCCCGAGAGGGCCACTAGGACCATGCCGCCCAGGCTGGCGCACTGCCAACCAAATCCCCGGCCATGCCGGGGACGAAGCGTTACTACGGGAGCAAAATCCGTTCGCTCAACGCAGCCAGCACCGGATATATCCAAGGGAAAACCCAAGGAATCCGAACGCCGTCGAGATTTCGGGGGATTCTCTCTCTCCCGAAACCAGTATGAACAGGATACCCCACTGCCGCACGTTTGCAAGCATTTTCCGTGCCCCATGGGGTGTGTTGCCACGTGTGCCCACGCTCGCCCGAAGCAGGGTGAAATTCTTGGACTTACAGCTAATACCTAGGGTGAATACCAGTCGTGCCCAATCTCTAGAATTGAAAAAGGCCCACAGCTCGGACAGCCGTGGGCCTCATGATCGTTGTGCGGACGCTCAGACCGACGGCAGCAGCCGGCGGAGCAGTGCGACGTCGTTCGAGTGGCCGAGGTAGAAGTTCGTTCCCCGGACCGTGTCGTGGTTGTTGGACAGGCGGATGTTGTTCGAAGAGAACGCGTAGGTGGTCGACGTGTTGGTCACCGAGTTGGCCGACATGACGACGCCCTGACCCGCGTTGCTGAGCATGCGGAGGCCGACCAGCTCCGCGACGCGGCGTGTGGTCGCGGCCGTGAGGGCCTGGATCAGCACGTCCACATCGGCCTGGTCGGGTCCCGAAACCAGCTGCGAGAAGGCCGGGAGGAAGACAACAGCCTGGTCATTCGGGTCCGCGTTGAACGGATCGACATGCTGGGCGGCGCCGAACTCGCGGTTGTTGAAGAACGCCGTGGGAGCCTGGGAGCCGGCGAGGAAGACGGTCGAGAAGTTCTGACCAGCGAAGGCCGCCGCGTTCGTCGAGAGCTGGATGTTCACGCCGGCGTTGCGGAAGACGTTGGTGACGTTGGTAACCAGGCGGGTGACGATGTAGTCGTTGACGGTCTGGTTCCCGATGAACCCGGTGAACCCGAGGACCGCGGCGGAGAACGGTGCGAGCGACGTCTGGCGGTCGCCGGCCTCGAGCCAGTCGATGATGCCGCCGCGGGTCTCGACGAAGACGTTCTGAGCCACAGGTGTAGAGGTCGCCGTTCCGAGTTGGTTGATGCTCAGCACGTAGTCGGAGCGGATGGCGCCCTGGACGTAAACCGCGTAGGTCGCCGGGGCGTTGCCCGCCACATCGAGCCGGCCCGACGTGACCCACTGGATGAAGAAGTTGCCGTTCTCGTCGTAGCCGTAGGCCGTGCTGCCGCGGCTGACGACGTGGCCCGGCTGCCCACCCACCGCCTCGATATCCGAGGACGAGGCGACCAGGAGAGCGTCCGTGATCCCGATGGACCCGGAGGTATCGAACACGGCGAGCTGAACATCGCCCCGCAGGTCGAGGCTCCTTGGATCCTGCGTGAGGCCGATATTGGAGCCGAACTCCGAGAGATCCAGCGTGGCGCGGATGACCGTGCCCGGCAGGATGGCCTCGCGGTTGTTGAGGTGGTACACATCGACGTCGGCCTGGACCTGCGACGGGACGCCGACGCCGGCGCTGGCGCCGATCGAGGAGGAGACCGACTCGCTGAGAGCATCGTCGGCGGTGCCGAAGACGCCGTCGGCGCCCGCCATGCGGGCGGCGCTGATCCCGGCCCCGTTCGAGCCGGAGACGATATCGTCGGCGGTCCCGGCGATTCCGTCGGTCCCGCGGTTGAGTTGGAAGACGAAGTTCTGGATCGCGACCGCGCCCAGATCGTCGGCGGTGTTCAGAACACCGTCGGCGCCCGCGAAGGCGATGGGGGACGGGGCGTGGACGATCCGCGAGCCGTCGCCCGCGTTGTTGGTCGCAGAGAAGCCGGTGTCGCCGTCGTCGAAGATCTCGACTGAGAACTGGTACGTGCCCGTCGCTCCGCCGATCGGCGTCACGTTCGCCACGTCCGAGTTGTCCGCGACATCCACGCTGGCCGGCGAGGCCGTGACAAGGATGTAGTACGTGCCGGTCTGGAGGATCAGGTAGGCATCCTCGATGCTGCGGGCGTCGGACGCCAACAGGTTGACGGGCAGGCGGAGCACCGAAGCGGTCTCCGTGCCGGTGGACGTGACGCTGGAGGTCGACATGATCGTCGTGCCGTTCGCGTCGAGGAGTGCACGGGTGGCCAACTGGGCCCCGCCCTGCATGGCGCCGAGGCGGAGGATCTGACCCGCCAGGAGCGTGACCTTATACACGTCGGCGTCGCCGCCGAGACCAAAGTTGTTCACGTCGTGGTTCGGGTGGTCGCCGAGGACGCCGCGGAGCGTGAGGACCGTGTTGGTATCGGGCAACCCGTCCGGGGTGTAGTTGTTGTCGAGGACCTGGTTCAGGTCGGAGGCGGCACGGAAGTTGATGGTCGTACCGTTGGCGGTCGCAACGTTGGAGGAGAGCTTGTCGCCGGCATCGCCGACGAAGGCATCGCGAGAGTAGTGGTCGCCCGCCGCCGCGAAGCCGTCGCCGTTGCCGTCCAGCGACTGGTTCTGCGTCTCGCCGCGGAGGGTGTCCGCGTTAAGCTCGAAGCGGTAGACGCCGGGGCCGGGAAGCGCCGGGGTCTCGGGGAGGGCGCGGCTGGTGATCGCCGCGGAGAAGGCGATGGTCGCCGTCCGCTCGGCCTCGTTGTAGCTGAGGATGTAGTCCGTTCCCTCGGCGAGGGCGATGGTGACGTTGCCGCTGCTGCGCACCTCGGAGATCCGGAGCGACTTGGCCAGCGAGGCCGAGTTGATCTCCTGGTTGAAGGTGATCCGGGCCATGTAGACGCCCGACTCGAGTTCCACGCGGAGATCGGCCACCTGCAGCGGCGTCGACTCGGGCGTCGCGCCGATCGCGGCGAGATTGCCGTTGGCCGTGAAGTTGACGCCGCCCACCACCACCGGGCCAAGCGTGCCGCCGGTGGCCTGGATGCGGAACGCCTGGGAGTTGAGCTGCGAGCCAACGGCCTGCCCGGCGACGACCACCGAGCCGATCGAGGAGAGGCCCTCGTCGCCGACGTCGTCCGCCGTGCCGAAGAACCGGTCCGGGCCGGGGTGCGAGCCCGCGACGATGCTGGACCGGATGAAGCTGCCGCTGATCGCGACCGCCCCGATATTTCCGTCATCCAGGATATCGGCGTTGGTGCCGGTGCCGCCGTACTCGCCGTCGAAGCCCAGGTCGGCCCCGGCGAGGATCGACGAATCCGTCACGTTGCCGAAGAACCTGGCGCTGGACAGCCGGGTGTGGGCGGAGATACGGGAATCCGTGACGTTGTTGGCCTGCACCGAGCCGAGGCTCAGCCCGGCGCGGATGTTAGCGGTGTCGATGTTGCCGTTGACCTGGATCGACCCGATGTCACGCGCCGAGGTGATCAGGCCGTAGTTGGAACCGGCCATGATCACCGAGCCGACGCCAAGGACATCGATGGTCGCCGCCTGGCGGTCGCCACGGATGCCGTAATCGAGCCCGATGATGATCTGATTGACGTAGTTGCCGAAGATGGTGCCGCGGACGACCTGGCCCACCACGATGGTGCCGAAGTCGTTGCCCGCACCCAGGAGTCCTGTGGTGTTGAGCGAGCCGAACTCGGCGAACTGCACGTAGCCGTCGAAGTAGAACGACGAGGCCCCATTGAGGCTCGCCCGGACCGATGCGAACCCGAGCGACGAGCCGTCGTTGGAGATCAGCTTGAAGTCCGTGAGCGTGCCCTGATCGGTGTCAACAACGACGCTGGAGGCCAGGGTCGAGTTGATGATCGCCAGGCGGCCGATGACGCGCCCGGCTTCGGCGTCGAACGTCTGCTCGAAATACGCCTGGCCCGGGCCGGTGAAGGTGATCCGGCCCGTCTCGCCCGAGGGCATCACGAACGGCGTGGGGACGCCGTTGGCGATCAGGCCCGTCGAGGGGACGAACTCGATGACTCGACCGGGGTTGGCCTGGCGCAGGCCCGGCCCGCCGCGGATCAGGCCCGGCGAGGTGAAGCCGATGCCGTTATCGGCATAGACCGACGTGAGCGCCGAGCCCACGTGGACGGTGACCGAGTTGATCAGCGAGAGACCGTCGGCGACCGAGTCATCGTCGGTGTTGTAGATCCCGTCCGCCCCGGCGTTGATGCCGGCGGAGATGGTGACGGCGCCCGTTCCGCCGCGGAACAGCAGGTCGCCGATGCGGCCGAACTGCACGGTGTCGGCGTTGATTCCGACGCCGCCGGGCCGGTTGTCCGCGCCCAGTGAGGTCACGCCCGCGGCGATGATCGCGCCGCCGGCGTACGCCCCGACGTCGATCGCGCCGATCGCATCGCCGGCGATGATGAACGATCCGCCAAGACCCGGGGTGATGTTGTCGTTGAGGATGACGCCCCGGATGAAGACCTTGCCGACCGAGTGCCCGGCGACGATCGCGGACTCCCAGAACGACCCATCCGTCACCTCGACCACGCCGACGTTCCGGCCCGCCTCGATGCGGGCACCCTGGAAGGTCGGGATCGGTGCCACGCCGGGCGGGAGCTGGTTGCGGAGCGCGTCGGCGGGGGTGAACTGCGAGAGGTTGGGGTTGACGCCGATGTCGCCGTAGAAGGTCGCGCTGCGGCGGACCGAGACCAGGCTGATGTCCTCGTCGGCGTAGATATCGCCCAGCAGGTGCCCGCCGACGATGACGAACGAGCTGATCGTGCCGGCGCGAGCCTCGATCCGGTTCCCCGGGCGGAAGGACCCGTCGACGATCAGGATGGACCCGATGCCGCCGGACTCGGAGATGATCGACCCGTTCAGGTCGCCGTGGATCTCGATGGAGTTGATCCGGCCGTAGGCGCGGATCGAGCCGGTGGAGACCAGGTCGAACCCGGGCACCGAGGCGACCGCGGCGTTGCGGACGTAGCCGGTGATGTTGTTGCCGACCTTGATGTCGGAGTAGATCTGGCCATTCTGCGACTCGATGATGTTGAGGTTGCCGCGGACGTTGATCGCGCGGGCCTGGGGCGTCGAGTCGCGGGAGCCGATGTGGCCGCCGGCGAGGATCGTGTTGACGTCCCCCTCGGCGTCGAGGTCGACCAGGATGTTACCCGCAGCGCGGAGCAGCGCCAGGGTGCCGTTGGATCCGACCGTCGAGACCTTGGCGACGATATCGGCCGTGAGCGAGGTAATCGTGTTGATCGGGCCCTCGGAGCGGATCTCGCCCGTGAGGTAGCCGACCGACTGGATCAGGTCGATGCGGCCGTCGGGACCGGTGGAGGAGAACCGCGTCGAGGTGATGTTGGCGCCCGCGACGACTTGGAAGATCGGGCCGGCGATGTCGAACGAGCTGGAACGGATGTCCTGCCCAGCCGAGGCGAGCACGAGGCGGCCTGCGCTGACGCTAGTAGCCGCGATGTCGATGACCGCGGAGAGTTCCTGCACGTCGCCCGCCGCGTGGAGGTCGAGGCGGTTGATACGGCGGGCCGTGACGCCCTGCGTGATCGAGTTGGCCGCGTCCACAGTCAGGTCGGAGATGTCGCCCGCGCGGTTGTGGGTCGCGACGAAGGCGATGTTCCGCGAGGCCTTGATCGAGTTGAGGCGGAACTCCAGCGGCTCGCCCAGCAGCGTCGAGTTGACGAAGTTGTCCGCGAACACGTTGCCCACATCGCCCGTCGCCTCGATGGACGTGGCGTCGTAGTTCGCGCCCGTTACCACCACGCTGTTGATGTTGATGCCGACGATGGTCGACCGCGTCAGCGGCGAGCCGACGGCGGCGATCTCGTTCACCACGCCGCGCGTCTCGCGGTCGTCCGCGTGCGCCGTGATCGGGATGAACCGTGCCGACGACCAGAACGAGTCGAGCGTCGCCGCACCGATGAAGGCGCCGTCGATCCGGCCGCCCTCGATGCGGATGCTGCCGATGCCGTTGAATACGCCAACCGGATCAGCCGCGGCGTTCGCCGCGATGATCGGACCGGAGATCACGGGGTTCAGGCCCCGCCCTGCGACGATCTCGATGATGTCATCGTTCGCGAAGATGCCGGCCGCGGCGAACGCGCTGTTCCCCGCCGAGGCAACGCCGTCGCCGACGTCGATCCGGGTGATGTCGTTCGCGTAGATCACGCCCACGATGCCCTCGAACCGGCCGGGCGAGGCCCGGACGCCGTCGTCGTTGGCGATCAGGGTGCCGAGGTTGCCGCCGCCCTGGATGATCACGTCGCCCACCTGGCCCGAGACGGCGATCGCCGTCACGTTCCCGCCGCGGACGCGCAGCCCGTTGAGGTGCGGGTGCACCGGGGAGCCGATGTCCTCGAGCGCGACGTCGTCCGGGAAGTCGGAGGTAAAGGCATCAAGCGGGTAGTAGAGCTCGCCGTTCCACGCCGCGTTCAGGTTTGCGGCCACCACGGCGATCGGGTCGCCGACCGCGCCGCCGCTGTCGGTACCGGAGATACCCAGGAACGAGCCGATCAACCGCTGCGTCGATCCGGGCGCGCCGGTCTGTGTGCGGCCCAGATCGCCCGCGGCGATGTGCACGCGGTCCACCTGCGCAACGTCGAGCATGACGATGTCGCCGCCGGCGGTGAGGTTCTGCACCAGGTTGAGGCGCCCGCCGGTCTGGTCGATACGACGGACGTCGATCTGGCCCTGGCCATCGATGATGATCGAGGAGAGCGCCGCGCCCCCATCGGTCGTGACCACGATACGGCCGATGGAGATCCGGCCCGACTGCTGCGTCCCGCGGATCAGCAGCGAGGCGCCGCCGACCAGGTTGACGTCGATGCGGGAGATCGCCACGCCCTGCGAGCCGTTGATCGGAAGCACGCGGATCTGGCCGACCGAGCCGGCAAGGCCGTTCTCGATGGAGATCGTGACCGTGCCGCCGGCGTCGTCCGTCAGCGTCACCGGGGCGCCGGGGACCAGCGGGCGGAACACATCGGGGTTGAGGCCCGACTGGATCTGCGTGAACGAGGCGAACCGCAGGTCCGAACCGGCGCCGAGCGTGAACCGCGGCGTCGCCGCGTCGATAAGGCCGCTGCCGGCTTCGTCGGCGATGAACTCGTCGATGATGGAGCCGGGCGAGGTCGTGACGTTGAAGTTGTCGCCCTGGATCCGGGCGCCGACCGAGATCCGGCCAATGTCGCCACGTCCACCCGCCAGGCCGGTGCGGATCGAGACGGCGCGATCAGCGCTCGGGTACCGGCCCCGATCCTGATCGAACCGGACCGCACCTCTAATGTCGATCTCACCGATCGAGCCGCTGACATCCAGCGACAGATCGAGCACGTCGCCATTGGTGCTGTCCGCCGCGACAAGCGGATTGAACCCGGTCCGGAATGTGCCGAGATTACCGCCGATCGAGAACTGCGTACCCGGCACGCCGACACCGCGGAAGCCCATGACATCGGCGCCTGTGATCACCGCATGCAGGCTTCCCGCGACCGCGATCGATGATTCTCGCAGATCCAGCAGGTCCGCGATGTCGTCGGCCGTCGTGATGATCGCCGAGGGGTCCGAATCAGCCCCCGCGCCATCGACAGAGCCGACGCCGACCCGCAGCATCCCCATGGAACCGCTCTGAACGATGATCGAGGTCGGGGTCTGCGTGAACCCCATCCGGGCACCGACGGTGACGCCGCCAAGAGTGGTCGATGCCATGCCCGAGAGCACGACCTCGTACTCGTTGGAACCCAGCCGATTCGCCCCGTCCTGCGGCGAGTTCATGACCAGGTAGTACACATCCGATGTGGTCGGCATGAACTGAAGACGAATACCGAGGCTCAAACTCCCCGCGAGCCTGTTCTCGCTCACCTCCGGGTACTGTTGCGACGACACCGTCCGGCCGAAAGCGTCCACGATGCGCGCCGTCGCCCACGTATCGAAGCCGCGGCTGGCATCGAACCCGATATCGATGAAGTCAAACACCACATCCGCGTTAACCGCAATCCCCGCCGTCGCCGAAAACGCGTAGACGTCCGCCGAGTCCCGCTTCGTCGAAATCGGATCGCGGTTGCCCATCGTGCCGACGATCCGCACCGAAGTGTTCGGACTGCCGACATACTCGGCGCCTTGGATCGTGTCGTTGCGGTACAGCCCCAGCCCCATCGCCATGGCCTGCTCTGGAAAGAACAGCCCGAAGAAGAAGCTGTTGAACTGGTTCTGACTCAGGAACGCGGCGTCCATCAACTCTTCGATGGTGTCGCGGATATCGGCGTCCGTCTGATCAGCGAAGGTGTAGATGACCTCCCGCTCCTGGTACGCGCGGAAGTCCACACGGGAACGAGTCGGGTTGTTGACATCACCGAGCACGGTGATGTTCATCGCGTTTCGACCGCCAATCGTAATCTGGCCGGCCGTGCGACCCACGGTCATGTTCGAGTTGGTAAAACCGGTGAACCCGCTGTCTGGATCGATCACCACGTCGTCCACGTCAGGCACGTCATCCCGCACCCACAGCCCCGAGTCGGACGCAACGAAGAGCGAACCCAGGTCGCCGTTCACGGAGATGTTGCCCAGCTGGACTCCAGTCGACAGCCTCCCCAGTGAACCGCCGAACTGAATCTGCCCGTGCATGATCCCATTGATGTTGACCGTGCCCCAGTTCAGCCCCGCCGGAGCGAACAGCCCCTGGTTGGGGTTGCGGAACAGCGTGGAATCGGTGATCTGGGCGCCGTTCAGGAAGTTCTGCCACGTTGAGAACAACTGCTGATCGCGAACCACCAGTTCGCCCAAGTAGGACGCGGTCGTCGCATTGTTCCTGACAAACGGGCTACCGATGACAATCGACGCATTGCCCGCGGGGAGGCCGATCACAGTCGGCGTATCCGTGCCTTGGGTAAGCGCATAGCCGAAGCCGGCCTGCTCGAAATCATCTAGCAAGCCCGCAGCGGAACCGGGCAGCTTGAAGAGGAAGCCGTTCTCAAAGGCCCGAGTATCTTCATCCGGCGCCTGACCCGTCGTGATCTCGCCGCCCCACATCGTGAGCTTCGACCGCGAGTCTCCCGCCAGGAAGTTGATCCGACCGATACCGTCGTTGAAACGAGGAACACCCGTATCCGTCGGATCGACGATCGCCACCTGGGAGCCCTGTGGAATCCCAAGGGCGATGGTCGCAACCATGTCACGGCCGTACGCATCAAACACCTGGACCGAGGTCCCCACCGGACCCGAAAGTACTATTTCCGCGCCAGCAATACGGGCGTCATGGACCGGCCCAAACCGGCCTTGAGGGAACGAAACCGTAATGTCATCAATCCGAAAAATGTCCTGATAGGTCTGGTTGTCTGGCGGCGGCTGCGCGGAAGAGAACCGCACCGTGTCGAATCCATCGGACAGGTTGAAATCAAACCTCATCAGCGGCTGACCATTGCCCAAGACCGGAGTACCGATCGCGGCGAGCGTCGCCCCCGAGAGTTCCAGCACGACAATGCCGCCCCTGAGCAGCTGAACCTTGGACCCCGTGGCTGCATCCGTATTCAGACCGCCACCGTCGCTCCCGATGAGTGACGGTCCGATTACGAACGACGCGGTCTGCGTCAGCCGCAGGCGCGGCATGTTGTTCTGAACACCCTCAAAGAACGAGAACGATGCAAAGCCCGAACCCGACAGTTGCACCCGCAGGTCGCGGTCGTTCTGTCCCTGCTGCCCCGCATCTGGTCCATCCTCGAGCCGCACGAACGCGCCGGTCGGCGAGTACGCAATCTGAATTTCAGACTGGGAGAAGAACGTGCCCGACGGCGGCACCGGCGGGTTGTTGGTCGCCCATTGGTCGTTCTCGTCCGCGAACTCCTCGACAAGCGGCGTGACCGTCTGCTCTTCCGGGATCTGAGTCCACAGATACGGCAGCAGGTAGCCGAACTGCATCACCACCGAGCCAATCCCGGTGTTCGGATCAACGTTGTCACCCGGGCCGACAGTCATGGTGAACATCAAGGTCCGCTGTTCGAGCGCCTCGAGCCCACCCTCGAGCCCGCCGCGATCGGCAATCGAGGACCACTGACCGGCGGCCGCGGCCACCCGCGCGGGTCGGTTCGCCGATCGGCTCCGCTTGAAGAGGTTCGAAAGGGTGCGAACCAGCGGGAGCCCCCGACGCTTCGTGTTGCTGACCATGCTGCGTTACCTCGGTTCTAGAGGGCGCCGACCACGTCGGTTGCGCGCCGCTCCACTTCTTCCGGTGGGCGATAAATGCATGCTCTCTCGACCGTGCCTCGGCGCGCCTGCCGCCGCCGAAACTCTCGCCTCAGCGACGGGACGGCAGTGCCGATCCCCGTCCATGGGCGGTCGAAAGATCCTGTCTGCGGGGCCAGCCTATCGCGGGTTCTCGCCGATCGCAAGTTCGTGCCGTCCCGGACCTTGGGTCGACAAACCGTTCTGTTGCAATCGTCCGCTGAGCGGTTGTCCGCCGCTCCTGCCAGCCTCGTCGCCCGGCTCCTGTGTGGGTCCAGCCTGGCCTCAGATACGACGCGACCGCCCCATTGGGTTCCGCTCCGGGTGCCGTTTTGGCAACTGGCACCGCTTCCATACTCAGTTCAGGTATCGGACACCAGCGCTTCGCCGACCGTTACAGTCCCCCCGGTCTGACGCCGGAACAGGGGTGAAACCCGACGCTGCCTCACCGGAACTACGAATAGATATCTGAGGTCTGCCACCGGCCCCGGTCCGTCTCCACCGCCGAATGCGGAGCACGCCGTGCCCAGCCATCCGCTCATCACCGCCATGTCCACCACGCTCGATGCGCTGCAGGATCTCCCCTGGGCGGCCCACGCGGCGGTCGGCATGGCCCTCGCCGCCGGTGTTGTCCTGTGGCTGTTCGGTCGGCGTGTGCTGCGCCCAATGACCATCGTCCTCATGGCTGCCGTTGGCGGCATCGCCGGCTGCCTCATCATCCCCTTCACCCCCTTCGGCGATGAGGTTGGCCTCGTCGGAGGCGCCATCGCCGGGCTGGCCGTCGGTGGCCTGGCGGGGATGCTCCTCCACCGCTTCGCGACGGCACTCGGGTTTGCACTGGTGCTGGGATGCGCGGCCCCGATCGCGACCGCCGTCCTCCTTCCCCTGGCTGGCGAGCCGGATCGCCCCTCGGCACCGCTGGCCCTGGGCGACCACTACCTCCGCGGCGCCACGGCGTACAACCAACTCGCCACCGAACTCCGCGACTCGGCCAGTGTCGGCAACTCCTATTCGTTCGGCGATGAGCAGCCCGGAACTCGCCGCGACGCCATGAGGGAGTCCGTCTCCGATGCCGGTCGCAAGGTCGGCGCGTTTGTCGGCGCGATCAAGGACGAGGCCGCCGGGCGGTGGGAGGAAGTCCCGCAGCACCGGCGCTTCTACGTGATCCTCGCCGCGGCGGGCGGCTCGGCCCTGGGCTTCCTTATGGGCCTGGCCATGCCCATGTGGGCGGGCGGCGCGGTAACGGCCATGATCGGCGCAGGCGTGATGCTCTCCAGCGGCGTCTGGCTGATGACCGCCGGCGCGGTCCCCGGCACCGAGCAGATCTCGGGCTTCAAGGGCGCCACCTGGCTGATGATCTGGGGCGTGACCGCCGCGATCGGCATGGGCGTGCAGTGGAGCGGCCTGGGCAAGACCGTCCCCGGCGACGATGCCCCGCAGTAGCCCCGCCGGCCGCACTCAGCCGCACATCCCCCGCAGCGCCCCGAGCCACGCGTTGATAAACGCCGCGATATCCACCGGGTCGACGGTGCCCGAGCCGTCATAGTCCGCGCTCAGCAGGCCGGAGGACACCGACTGCGTCCACAGGTTGATGAACACCGCGATGTCGGTCGGCGTGATCGCCCCGTCGCCGTTGCGGTCCGGGTTCCGAGGATCGCCCGGGTAGGAGTTCTCGTTCGCCGGGTCGGCGCAGACGTCCATCTCGGTGCGGTCAAAGAAGCCGTCGCTGTCCCGGTCGATCCCGATCCGCACCTCGCTCCCCGCGGGGACCACCGTGTAGGTCAGCTCCGATCCCGGACCGGCGAGCGACAGCAGCTGCGCCGGCGAGAGCGTCGCTTCGGAGTTGCGGTCCGGCCGGAAGGCGCCGCCCCCGATGTTGCTGTAGACGTAGCCGCGGACGATCCCCCCCACGCGGCCCTTCACGACAAGCCCCACCGCCTGCGACTGCGCCATCGAGATCATCGAGCCGAGCAGTGCCTGCTGCGGCGCCGGCGGCGAGGGGGACTCCACGGTGGTCTGCGCCCCCACCGCCGCGTGCGTCTGCGTCGAGAAGGAGAACATGAACGCCTCGAGGTCCCGCCGCTGCTGCAGCGCCACCGACGGGTCCGTCGCGAAACGGAAGACCGGCGACTGCAGGAACTCGACGAGTGTCGCCGAGGACCCGTCGTGGATAAATCCGAACCCCCGGTTGCTCTGCGGCGAACGGCTGAACCCGCTCTTCTCGTGCATGTTCCGCAGCTGGGGCACCTTCATCGACTGCGACTCCAGCAGCGCCTGCCCGGAGATCACGATCGGGCTCGATCCCGTCGGCAGCGCGTGGCACGACACGCACGTCAGCACCCCGCCGTCGAACGGGACCGTCTGGAACAGCACGGCGCCGTTCGCGGGGTTCCCGTTGCCCAGCGACGTCTTGAGCGAGCCGTCGAGGTTCCGGTTCGGGTTGGGCGGCGGCGTCAGCGATGCGACGAAGTCCTCGACCGCCGAGATCTGCCCCGGCTCCAGCGGAGCCGACCGCCCCTGCAGGCTCATGAACGCCGCGTTGAACATCCCCAGGTCCTCCCGGTCGCCCCGCCAGTGCAGCGGCTCGGTCCCGGTGATCCCCACGAGCGTCTGCGTCGTCATCGGCCCCTTCATCGGGTGCCAGTCCTCGCATGTCCCAAGCCCGCCAAGGCCGCCGTTGCAGTTCTGATTGAACGGCTTGACCGTCCCGGCCGGGTTGCCCAGGTCCCACGCGAGGTGGTCCGTCCTCCCGTCGATGTGGCACGCCGCGCACCCGGCCTGCCCCAGGCCCGACGTCAGGTGGGCTCCGTAGAAGTACTGCCGCCCGGTCGAGATCGACGCGGGCGTCGGGTCGTAGAACGGCGTCACGTGGCTCAGCGTCAGCGACGCGGTGTCCACCACCGCGACCGTCGCGCCGAACTTCCCGATCACGTACAGCCTCGCGCGCGACTCGTCCAGCACCAGCCCGGTCGGCCCGAACGCCACATCCTGCACCTGACCGACCCTCGCCCCGCTGCCGTCGAACACCGACACATCGTTCGACCCCATCCCCGCGACGTACCCCCTCGTCCCGCCCGCGTTCCACACCACCGCCCGCGGGTCCGCCACCGAGAGGTTCCGCATCGGCTCCGGAATCGAGGCCGTCGCGTACGTCAGGTGCGGGTTCAGATCCGTGATGCTCACCGCCCCAGGCGACGCCGGATTGAACCGCGCCATCACCGATCGCACGAACGTCCCCTGCACGTTCGGCTCGAACCGGATGTGGTTCGTCGCATCGGTCCCGACCACCGTCACCTGCCCGGCCGGCCCCGCCGCGATCGCCATGTTCGCGTTCATCAGGCCCGTGGCGTAGGTCACGCTCAGGCTCGCCGCGTCGATGATCGCCACATCGTGGTCGTGCAGGTCCCACGTCACCGCTCCCGTCCACGCGTGCCCGTTGTCATCGACCCACTGCCCCCCCACCTTCTTCACGATCAGCCCCACCGGCGGCGCGCTCGGGAGCCCCGCGCTCATCGGGGGGCTGAAAAGCGTCCCCGCGTTCGGCGGCGGGTTCGGCCGCCCCGGGTACGGGTTCGCCGCGCCCGACACCACGCTCTGCCCGAGGATCGTCGTCCCATTCCCCGATTCAAACACCGCCGCGTACACCCGCGTCCCATCGGTCGCTAGCGCCCGCGGGTCCTCGCCCGCGATCGCCACCACCGTCGGCGGGCTCTGCGGCGACACCAGCGAGAACACCAGCACCTGGTTCAACTGCGACGCCGACACGAACGCCCGCTTGCCCGCGAACACCACGTCGCACGGCTCATCCCCCGCGGCGAGCGTCCGCACCACGCGCATCGTCGTCAGGTCCACGATGCTCACCGAGTCCGAGATGTGGTTCACCACCCACGCCTCGGTGTTCGACCTCGCACGCACCGACACCGGGTCCAGCCCCACGCTCACCGATCCCGCCTTCACCGGCGGCCCGGATCGCGTCACGTCGAACACCTCCAACCGGTTGTCCGCCGTATTCACCGCCAGCAGCAGCCCGCGGTCCGGCGTCAGGTCGATCGGATGGACGTGCGGCGACTCCCAGTTCACGAAATCCGACTGCCCCCTCGCGCCAGACGCCCCGGCGACCACGGCCGCGCACGCGGCGATCAGAAGAGTCGTAGCCTTGCTCATGGATCTGGTCTTTGCTTGGGTTCTGGCGTGCGCGGGCGGCGAATGCCTGGATCTCAGAGTGTACTCCCGGACCGATCAGGTGCCACGACCGGCCCCCAGTCCCGGACGGGGACGAAGCCCT
The DNA here is from genome assembly GCA_019636655.1 of Phycisphaeraceae bacterium. Taxonomy (NCBI): domain Bacteria; kingdom Pseudomonadati; phylum Planctomycetota; class Phycisphaerae; order Phycisphaerales; family Phycisphaeraceae; species Phycisphaeraceae bacterium. The sequence goes on from JAHBXB010000002.1 coordinate 375,006, forward strand.
GTAACACCCTTCGCATGCGGCGTGTAACGGTTGGAGCGAATGTGCATGCAGGCCCAGGAACCGAGATCCAGCCACGGCCCCGCCCCGGCCGCTCGCCTCAAGTGGCGACTCGTCGCGGGCTACTGGGCCGTCCAGGCTGTCGTCCTGTATGTCGGATGGCCCATTCTCACAGACTTCGGCTGGAGTGACCTGGTCTTTTCCCGCGGCTGGCTCGCCTGGGGTGGCGGATCCATCGCCGTCATCACCACCCTGCAGGCCCTGTTCCTGCTCCCTATCCGCCGGCCCGGCCTGACCAGCGAGGGAACGTGGTCGGTCAGGACCAGCCTCGCCATCGCGGGGCTCGCCATCGCGTTCATGATCATGGCGATCCTGACCACCGTCACCGATATCTTCTTCCTCAGCGATATCGACCAGCCCCTGCGCGACTGGGGCTACCTCGCCGCTTTCGGCGCCACGCTCGCGATGTTCTGGACCATCGTCACCCCGCTGGTCTTCGCCTTCTGCCGCAACCGCCCGCGAGAGTCCGCGCTCGCCCGCCTCGCCGCTCTGATCTTCACCGGCACCGTCATCGAAGCCGCCTCAATCATCCCCGTGGACGTGATGGTGCGCCGCAAATCCAAGTGCTACTGCGACCAAGGCACGTTCTGGAGCCTGACCATCTGCGGCGTCGTCGGCACGTTCATGCTCGGACCGGCCGTCTACCTCCCGCTCCTCGCCCGCCGCCGCCAACGCTACTACGCCGGCCACTGCGCAGTCTGCGGTTACGACATGTCCGGCTGCATGACCGCCGACCGCTGCCCCGAGTGCGGCGCCGGCTGGCGCGCGTCCCGCGGCGACATCAGCACCCCGCCGACACCGCCGCGAGCCACCGCCCGATGAACACCGCGATGTCCGCCGGTGTCACCGCCCCATCGTGGTCCACATCCGCGATCGGCACGCCATAGGTCAGCGACGCCGTCCACGCGCCGACGAACTGTGCGATGTCCGCGGGCAGCGCCGAGCCGTCCCCATCCCAGTCTGCGACGCACTGCGTCCGCCCGCACGGGAACTGCCGGAACCACATCAGCGACTGAGCCCCGCCCCCATCCACCGCCATGAACAGGCCCCGCCGCTCCGAGACACAGTCCGTCGCCGCCATCACCGCGAGCCCCTCCAGGTTCGCGTCGGGCGCCGACCCCGGCGGCGGCAGGTACGTCGCCAGGTCGTTCAGCACCCGCTCCCCGCCCTGCCCCGGCGACGACGCCAGCGTTGACACCTGCACCGTGTTGTGGTTCTCGCCGTGCAGGATGAACATCAGGCCTGTCGAGCGGTCGAAGAACAGTTCCGCCGTCTCCGTGAAGTTCGTCGCGTAGACCCCGACGAAATCAAACGTCGAGTTCCCCCGATCCAGGTCGAAGACGTACACCTTCCCGCCATTCTGGTGCCCCACGAACATCAGCCCCCCCATGCCCCGCTGGCTCACCCGCAACTGCCCCGCCAGGTCGACGAACCCCGCAGCCCGCAGGTACGCATCGGGCACAAACGCGAGCCCCTCCGCGCCGAGCCCCCCATCCAGCGGCAGGTGCGGCCGCGTGTTCCAGTTGTTGGCGAGCACCGCCGTCCCGTAGGTCGAAACGCTGTACTCCTTGATCCGCTCCTCCCCCTCGATCATCACGTACACCGTGTCCTGCGACAGGTCCGCCTGCGTGATCGCCTCCAGATCCCCGAACCCGGTCCACTCCCCGCGCAGCCCGCTCCGAGTCTCCACCGCAAACCCCGCCCCGTTCTCCTTCAGCACCCAGAACTTCGACGCCGCCGCCCCGGGCCCGTTGCGGCAGACCCACAGCCGGCGCGTCAGCGGGTTCCAGAACGCGCCCGAGAGGTCCACGTGGAAGTCGTTGACCCCCGGCCCCTCAACATCGGTCAGATTCGTCGCCGCGCCCCACGCCTCCGCGGGCCATGGCGCCGGCGGCGCCCCCACCACACCAAGCACAAGCGCCGCCACCATCACGCCGACAGGCATCACGCGACTCCGGCCCCGCCAGGCCCGAGTCTACTCCCCGCCCCGCAGCGCGACCCCCTCGCCCTCAAGAATCCGGTACTCCGTGCCCGATCGGGCCCTCACCACGGGCCGCGCCACACTCGCTCCGTCACGTCCGAAAACCTCGATCGCGTCCAGCGTCACGCGGCCATCCACCGCCGCCTCACCCGTCGCCCCGAGCGGGAACGCCGCCATCCCCGACGCCAGCAGCGACACCTCAAACTCCTCCCCGAGCGTGATCGGTACCCGCTCGCTGCGGTGCACCCCTTGAGCGCCAAGATCGATCGGCACCTCCAGGTCCGCCGCGTCGCCGCTGCGGATGAACACGTGCAGGTCCGCCCCGCCCGCCGCGTGGTGATCCCCCGCCGGGCCGACCACGCTCCCCGAGACGCGAAGCCGGTAGACCACCCACGCCCGGCTCCCCGGCGCGCCCGCCGCGGTCACCACCAGCCGATCCGTAAACCCCGCGGCTGCCGACGCACCATTCGCATCGAACGACGCCGCAACCGCCTCAACGCGCGCCCGCACGGACATCGCGCCAAACGCCGCGTCCGCGTCGGCATCCGCCGCGAGCCGGCCGCGGGACGTGAACCCGCTGTAGGCCATCGTGGCCCGCGCGTCCCCCTCGCCGACGTGCTCATCGGCGACAATCCCGCGCGCCGTCCGGTACCACGCGCGCGCACGCGACCGCAGCGTGACGCCCCCCACCGGCTCATTCGCCCGCGGCTTATCACCCGGCGCGGAAACGGCCGGCACGGTGGTGTCCGCGACGGCCGTCAAAGGAGGACCTGACTTCATCGAACCGCCAACTCCGGCCGCTCCGGCGCACCCGCCCAGCACCGCAAGCACGCACACGGCCCCGACGCTCCGGCGATTCATCCGCACCCGCCCGACAACGCGGCCACCCAGGCGCCGATGAACGAGGCAATGTCCGCCGGCTCCACCGTCCCGTTGCCGTCGAAGTCTCCTGCGAGCGTCCCGCCGGAGATCGAGTTGAACCAGTCCAGCACGAAGATCGCGATGTCCGTCGGCTCGATCACGCCGTTCCCGTCCCGGTCCGCCGGGCACGGGGGCACGCTGATCGTAAAGGCTGTTCCGGCGAAGTTGTTGAACACCGCAGCGCCCGCCGTCAGCGCGTAGTCCGCGGCGTTGGTCGTGCTCCCCGCCGAGGCCGTCCCGCTGAACCGCAGCGCCTGCAGACCGGCCGTCGGCAGCGGGCCCGCGAACGAGGGGCCGAAGTTGCCGTTGCTGTCGTTGGTGAACTCGCCCGTCGTCGACCCGGTGTACGCCGCGCCCCCGAACGACACCGACCACAGGATCGAGCCGAAGTTGTCCTCGAACGTGACCCGCCCCGCCGCGAGGTACGACGCCGGGATCGGGCTGGTCATCACGAAGTCCGCCTGCATCGCCGGCGTCGAGTGGTTCCCGAATCCGGGGCTCACCACCAGCACGCGCGACCCCAGCCCCGACCCCACCAGCTGGTCCGGCGAGTTCGGCGGGAACGCGATCAGCACGACCGGGTTCAGCCCCGCCGCGTCGTACGCCACCAGCCGCGAGTTCTGCAACTGGTCCTGCGGAAACGCACTCCGCATCCGCAACTGGATCGCCTGCGCCGTGGTGTCGCCGTTCACCCCGCCGATCACCATCTCGATCTGCATCAGGTGAAACGTCGCGTGCGCCAGCGCCGGGAAGACCGTCAGAACAACCGCGGCGATCAACCCGCCGCGGACTCTTCGGTGCATGATCATGGTGCGTCTCCTTCGGGCCTCGCCGTGCGACTGCGAGCCCCTCTACCGCACTATGTCACGCCCCGCCCGGCCCCTTGCACCCCCTCAGCACCCCCCCTGCACGGCCTGGAGCCACGCCTGGATGAACGCCGCGATATCCACCGGGTCCACCGTCCCGCTACCGTCAAAGTCCCCCTCCAGCGTCCCCCCGGCCACCGACGCCAGCCACGCCTGGATGAAGACCGCGATGTCCGTCGGCTCGACCTCGCCGTTGCCGTCAAAGTCCGCCGGGCACGCCCCGGTTCCCTCGACCCGCAGGCACAGCGCCGCCGAAGCCCCGCCACTCCACTCCCCGAAGTCCGTCGTCGCCGTGTACCCACTGCCCGTCGCGGCGAAGTTCCACACGCCGTTCTCCTGCGCCTCGGCCGACGACTCCGCCACGACCCAGTACTTCCGCCCCGACCGCAGCAGCGGGTGCGACGACGAGTTCACGAACTGCTGCACCGGCTGCCACCCCACCGCCGCGACATTGATCTGCCACGTCTCCAGTACGGTCCCCGACGGCACCGAGACGCCGCCGCCAAACTCGTCCGACGCATCCGTCTGCAGCGTCAGCGTAACCGATGGATGCCCACCGCCGAAATCGTTGTTCATGAAGTACACCCCCACCCGGTCCAGTGTGTAGCTGCCCGAGGGCGCGAACCGCGCCGCCACCGACTGGGCGTCGAAGACATCCGGGCCCCAGAAGCCGAGCGCCCCGCCCGGCGCATCGGTGTCGTGCAGCACGTCCGCAACACACAGGCTCGAACACGCCAGAACAACCGCACACGCCGCTCGCTTCATGATCCGGCCTCCCTGTGCAAGACTCGCGGCAGCACCATCGGCTCCGCCGCCCCGCGCCCGCATCATAACATTGGATCTAGCCCCTACAACCCCCAAAATGACAAGCCCGGCCGTTCGGTCACGGCCGGGCTCGGCAACAGGCCTTGTCCGATCGCCAGGGATCAGCAGCCGTTCTGTACCGCGTTGAACCACGCGTTGATGAAGCCGGCAATATCCGCCGGTTCTACCACGCCGTTGTTATCCCAGTCGCCCGCCACGCCGCCGAACGACACGCTGGTGAACCAGTCGTTGATGAACGCAGCGATATCCACCGGCTCGACCACCCCGTTGTGGTCCCAGTCCGGCGGGCACGAGGGCGTGCCGATCTCCACCGTGCCGTACACCACCACCGCCGTCGGGTTCACCGAGTTGTCGTTCCACAGCCCGTTGGACCCGAACATCTCCGTGTAATCCTCGACGCCGCCGGAGTCGTTTGGCTCGCCGCCGCTCCAGTTGGTAAACCCCGGCGTCTCTCCACTGGTCCAGACGAACGTGCCCTCGCTGGCGATGTCGTTGTACCCCAGCCAGAGCCGCCGGCCCGTGCCGCCGAAGTTCCCGAGGTTCTCGCGAACCCACTCGTTCTCGGCCGCGTCGTTGATCGTCACCAGGTGCCCGCCCATCGACACCGCCGTGGCCTCACCGACGGTCCACGGCGTCCGCTCCAGCAGGTAATAGGTGTGCCCGTTTGCGGGGTTCACGATCGGCCCGCCCAGCACTGGGGTCAGCCCCGAGAGGATCTCGAGCGTCCCCGTGCCCGTCGCGTCCGCCGCGTACGAGCCCAGGCGAACCATGTACTGCTGCCCCGCCGTCGCGACAAAGTCCAGTTCGCTCCGCGTGCCGCAGGAGTCGTCGTTGCAGACCAGGATCCCGCCCGCCTCGGGGCACGGGGAGCACCCGGCGTACACCGCCAGTTTCGTGTCGTACGTCGCCGTGCAGGTCCGCATCTTCGTCGGCCCCGACACCTGCGCCGTCCAGCAGTACCACGTGTCGTTGAAGATCTGGTCCTGGCTGAAGAACAGGCACGATGGGCTCGACACGCCGTCGGTCGTCGCCCCCGTGGTGTCGAACGCCACGCTCGCAAAGCCCGCGATCGCCGTCGGCGCATCGCACGCGTCGTTCACCGGCTGCGCCATCGCACCCGACCACGCCGCCACCGCAACCGCCGCCGCCACGATGCCCCGACTCGCTTGTCGACCGTTCACGCTGACCTCCTTCGGTTGCCCCACGAGCGTGGGCCCTTTCTCACTCCGATCGCCAGCGACCCGGACTCACGCCACTCAGCACCCGGTCGTCAGGCGACTGAACCACGCCGATACGAACGCGGCGATATCCGCCGGTTCCACCACTCCGTTCTTGTCATAGTCACCGCCCAGCGTCCCGTTGGCCACCGAGTTGGCCCACAGATTCACGAACACCGCGATCTCGGTCGGCACTGGCGGAGGCGGGTTCCCCAGCGTCCCTTCGATGTTCACCCGCTGGGCGTACACATCGTTGTTGCCCGTCCTGTTGTCGTGCCAGACCACCAGGCCCGTGCCGTCAGGCCGCGACGACGCATCCAGCCGGCCCTTGCTCCCGCTCCCGGTCCCGACACCCAGCGGCGACACCAGCCAGTTCGGATTCCCCAGCGTGTCCACCTTGAACCCGCGCACGGCGGCGCTCGCCCCGGGCTGGTCGAAGTAGTACACCATCGCGCCGTTCACCGAGTTCACAACCTTGACGAACGAGTTCTGCATCGTGCTCAGCGGCAGGAACTCCACCCCCGAGTCCGTCCACAGCCTCGCCCCGCCCGCGCTGATCTTCTGGCCGGAGAGCCCCCACTGGCTCTGCACCGTGTTGCTCTCGGTCCAGAACAGGAACGTCTCGCCCGTGCCCCCGTGGTACGCAATCGACGCCGAGAGCTTGTAGTTCGCCGTCGTCGACCCCGCGACGCCGCCGTGCGGGAAGACCTCGACGCCCGCCGCGGACACCCGCTGCACGTACGCGTTCCGTGTCCCGCCCGTCTCGTACCAGCCATAGACCGCCCCGCCCGCGCCATCCGACACAAACGTCGGGAAGTACCCGTTCTGCACGCTGTTCGCGTCGAACACGATCACCGGGTTCCCCGAGTTCCACAGCGGCGCTCCCGCAGCGTCGTACTTCTGCGTGTACAGGTGCTTGTTCGACAGGAAGTTGCCGACGTACCGGATCCACAGCGCGATCACCGCGCCGTTGTCGGAGCCCACCAGCTCGCTCACCGCGTACGACCCGACCGCCGGAGCGCTTGCGATGCCGTCGCTCACCCACTGCGTCGCCCCCGCCCCGTCGAGCCGCTGCATCCGGAACCCGGCGCCCAGCGACCACCCCACCACCACGCTCCCGTCCGACGTGCACGCCACCTTCGGGTTGTTCCCGCCCGAGGTCGTCGACACCGTCACCGATCCATCGACTCCCCACGGCATCGAGCCCGATGGCGTCACCTTGTTCACCGACACCTGCACCGACCCCGACCGGTCATCCCGGTACGCCAGGTACGCGTTCCCCGCCCCGTCCACCGCTAGCCCGTAGTCCTGCGTCGACGACTGCCCGCCCGCCGCCACCAGCATCCCGTCCGCGCCCAGTTGCGGGTTGCCGCGGCAGTCCAGCCGCTGGATGTACATCCCGTACCCCGACCCGCGGTTGTCGTAGAACGACACCCAGCACCCCCCATCGCTCGTCGAACGAACTTTGGGCTGAACCGAATCCCCGGAAATGTTTGTGATGGCCAAGTTGGTTGACGAATCAGACGACCACTGGGCAGCCGCCCCAGTAGCCAGTACGCTCACGACAGCCAGCGCCCCGACCCATCGCATACGCTTCTTCATCACGATCACTCTCCTGGTGAATTCCGTTATTTCTAAGGTGTTTTTGGCCAATCGACTGCTGTATTCTTTGGATTGTTGGTCAATCGATCTCAGATCAGTATGATTGATCTCAGAACGGCGTCAAGGCTGGGTCCGAGTTTTTCTGCCTGATTCAGAAAGGAAGCAGGATGCTGAATGCGACCGCAGGCATTTCCGCCGGTTCCTGGGGGGCGGGGTTCCTCGTCGGCCGGCCCGTCCAGCCCCTCTCCGAACGCGAGCGGGCCGATGCCGACCACGTCGCTCGCCGCCTGCACGCCGAGCTCCGCTCCCTTGTTGCCTGCCTGAATGAGCCCGACCGCGGCGCCAGCGCCATGTCCCGCGCCCTTTCCCTGGACCGAGCGACCTGCCAGCGCATCGTCGCCGCGACGTCCCGGTCCACCGCCGACCCAGAGACGCTGGTCCAGCTCCCCGGCGTCATGGGGCTCCGGCAGTTCGTCGAGGCCATGAGCGCCCGCACCGAGGTCGCGGCCGAGCAGATTGCCGCCGCCACCGCCGCCATCGATCGGTTCGCCGAGTTCCTTGATCGCATCGGCGCCAGCCAGCGCAAACTCAAGGAACGACTTGGCGCGGACCGCGCCTCGCTCGACGGCGTCGCCCACCAGCACCCCGGCGCGAGCGATGACCCCGCCATCCGTGAGGCGCTCTTCATGGCCGCCGCCGCGGTCACCGGCCGATCCAGCGAAGTTGCCAACTACATCCGCGTCATCCGCCCCGTGCCCGGCATGCCCGGCAAGACCGAATGGGCCCTCGTCAAAGGCCTGATCGGCCACCGCTCCCGCACGCAGGCTGTTCCCCTCGTCGCCGGGCACGACGCCACGCAGCGCACCATCGAGGCCGGGCCACCGGTTTTCGCCACACTCGACGACAAGCCCGCCAGCGGGCCCTCCCAGGCCTCGCTCCTCGCCCCGTTCTGCTCCCAGCCTCTCCCCTCCGTCACCTCCCGCAATGCGGGCCCGCGCGTCGTCCACGTCATCGATACCGACCAGACCAATCCAGGACCGGCGGACATCGTCATCGCCAGCCGCAGCGCCCTCCCCGACACCCACCCGGCCTCGCTCCGCCCCGCCGTCGGTGAGGTCTGGCTCCTCCAGACGTTCCCGGCCCGCCGCCTCATCTTTGACGTCTACCTCCACCGCGATATCGCCCGCCGCTGCATCCCGTCGATCGAATTGCACCTTTGGGAGCCGGACGTCGGCCGCCAAGGCGCAGGCCGTTGGGCCACCCAGTTCCCCGGCGGGCCGCGCCTGGAACTCCTCGGCCCCGGCCTCTCCGGCGCCGCGACCGACGCCTACCCGCGCCACGCCGACCTCACCTCGCACCTGTTCTCCCGCCTTGATTGGCCGGCCGACGAGTTCGTCGGCTACCGCTGCGATATCCCCTACCCCGTCTGGCGCGCCGGCTACTGCATGGTCTTCGATTTCGCCGGGAACGAAACGGAATAGCAGCAGCGGGAACGGCTTGACCGCCCGGTACACTGGACGGCGTGGAACCCGCGCCGCTCAACCCCGATCTCCCCAATCGGGCTGCCGGCGATCTCCTCCCCCTCGTCTACGAGCAACTCCGCGCCATCGCGCGCCAACGCATGGCCCTGGAGCGCCACGCCGGCGCCGGCCACACCCTCCAGCCCACCGCCCTGGTCCACGAGGCCTTCGCCCGCCTCTCGCGCGAAGCCGACCACCCGCCCGGCGAGCCCGCCGCACCAGCCACCTGGCACGACCACCGCCAGTTCTTCCTCGCCGCGGCCAGGGAGATGGAGCGAGTCCTCGTCGACCACGCCCGCATCAAGTTCGCCGCCAAGCGCGGCGGCGATCCGTCCCAGTCCGGCGGCTGGAAGCGCCTCCCCGTCGACATCATCGAACTCGCCCAGCCCGAGCGAGGCGGCGATGTCCTGGCCTTGCGCGACGCCCTTCTTCGCTTAGAACAGGAGGACCCGCAGGCGGCCGCGGTGGTCCGCCTCCGGTTCTTCGCCGGTCTCTCGACCGAGCAGACCGCGCTCGCGCTGGGCGTCTCGGAGCGCACCGTGATCCGTGAATGGGCGTACGCACGCACCTGGCTCGCTGCCGAAGTGGCCACGACCGAGCCGCCAGAGGCCGGGAACCCATGACCGAGCACGAACGAGCCCTCGCGAAAGAGACCTTCCTCGCCGTGGTCGAACTCGACGAGCCCGCACGGCGGCACTACCTCGATCGCGCCTGCGCCGGGCACGACGCCGTCCGCCACCGCGTCGAGGCGCTCCTCCGCGCCAAGACCGCCATCGGCTCCTCGCTCCTGTCCCCCGCTCCGGCGATCAGCGACTGCGAGATCGACGGGTACGAACTCCTGGAGGTCCTCGGCGAGGGTGGCTTCGGCACCGTCTACCGCGCCCGCCGCACCGGCCCCGTGCAGAAGGAATACGCCCTCAAGATCCTGCGGACCGGCCTCGCATCCGCCGAAGCCGTCGCGCGATTCCGCGTCGAACAGCAGGCCCTCGAGGCCATGGACCACCCGTCGATCGCCCGCGTGCTCGACGCCGGCGTCACGCGGCCACCAGAGTCCCGCCCTTACCTCGTCATGGAACTCGTCAACGGCGAGCCGATCACCGCCTTCTCCGACCGCTGCCGCCTGTCCATCGCCGACCGCGTCCGTCTGATCATCGACACCTGCCGCGCTGTCCAGCACGCGCACCAGAAGGGCGTCATCCACCGCGACCTCAAGCCCGCCAACATCCTCGCCGGCCGCGCCGACGACCGCACCGGCACCGGGCGCATCTGGATCAAGGTGATCGACTTCGGCATCGCCAAGCCCGCGCGCCCCGCCCCGGGCAGCGCCCATCTCACCCGCTCCATGCAGCTCATCGGCACACCCACCTACATGAGCCCGGAGCAGATCCGCGCCGCGGGCGGCCTCGGCGATGTGGACTCCCGCGCCGACGTCTACGCCCTCGGCGCCGTGCTCTACGAGCTCCTGTGCGGCTCCCCCGTCGTCGACGCCGCCGCCCTCGCCAGCGCCGGCCCCGCACAGATCGAGCGGCTCGTCTGCGAGGCCGAGCCCCGTCCCCCCAGCGCCCGCGCTGCGCACGACACCGCCCTGCCCGCCCTCGCCCAGGCCCGCTCGACCGATGCGCCGCGCCTCACCCGCTCGCTCCGGCGCGAACTGGACTGGATCACCATGCGAGCCCTTTCGCCCGAGCGCGCCCGCCGCTACCAGACCGCCGAGGCCCTCGCCGCGGACCTCGAGCGGGCCCTCGCCGGCGAGCCCGTCGAAGCCGCCCCGCCCTCTCGCCTCTACCGCCTCTCCCGCATCATCCGCCGCAACCGCGCCGGCTTCATCGCTGCGAGCATCGCCGCCGCGGTCCTCATCGCCGGCTCGATCGTCAGCCTCTACCAGATGTACCGGGCCCGCGAGGCCGAACGCCTTGCAGTCCGCGAGCACCTCATCGCCAGCACCGCCAACGAGTTCCTCCGCGACACCATCCTCGCCGCCACCGCGGAACTCCCCGACGGCCCGCCGGACACCGCCCCTCCCGGCGGACGCGACGTCAAGATGCGCGACGTCCTCGACCAAGCCTCCCGCCGTATCGCCGTCGCCTCCCGCCCAGGAGGGCGATTCGACGGCCAACCGGGGATCAGCGCCGCCGTCCACGACATGCTGGCCCGCATCTACCTCGCCCTCGGCGCCCTTCCCCAGGCCCGCCGCCACGCCGACGATTCACTCGATCTCTGGACCCAGGACCGCGGTCGTCGCGCCCAGGAATCCGTCCGCGCCATGATCCTCCTCGGACTTGTCGACCGCGAACTCGGCCGCGGCGCCGAGGCCGAGCCGGTCCTGATCGAGGCCGCGGGCATCAGCCTCGCGACCTGCGGCCCGGACGATCCGCTCACCCTCCACGCCCAGAGCGCCCTCGCCAGCCTCTACTACTGGGGCCTCCCCAACCAGCCCGAGGCCGAACGGCTCTACCGCGCCGTCCTCGCGAAACGCACCGCGCTCCTCGGCCCCGACCACCCCGACACCCTGACCTCCGCCTACGGCCTCGCCCGCACCCTCCTCGCCCAATACAGGCTCGACGAGGCCGAATCCCTCCACGCCAGCGTGCTCGCCGCCCGCCGGCGCGTCCTCGGCGACAACCACCCAGACACCCTCTGGTCCCGCTTCAACGTCGCCCGCATCCTCGCCGCCCGCGGCAAACTGCAGGAAGCCGCGGCCATGCACCTCGAAGTCCTCGAGGCCCGCCGTCGCATGCTCGGTGAGAGCCACCTCGCCACCCTCGCCTCGATGCAGGACTACGCCGCGGCGCTCCTCGCGCTCGGCCACCCCGCGGAGGCCGAGCCGATCATCCGCCGCGGCGTCGAACTCGGCCTCCCGCTGCTCGGCCCCGAGCACATCGACTACCTCGTCGCCCTCTCCACCCTCGGCGCGACGCTCCACAGCCTCGGCCGGGACTCCGAGGCCCTGCCCCTGGTGCAGACCGCCTACACCGGCCTCCTCCGCAAGTACGGGCCCGACCACTCGGACACGAAGGGCGCCCGCCACCGTTTGGACGAGATTCGGTCGAGCCTCCACCAGTAGCGGCCTTGAAAAAACTTAGGGCCCGAGTGTCCTCCACCCCGGGAGTTCGTCGCCTCTTGTGGAGACGGGAAGGACCCCGGCCGGCCGCCGGGTCCGCGCACCCGTCAAACGGAGGTTCGCCCATGTTCGAGACCACCCGCCGGGCACAGCGCCTCGCCGCGACTGGATCGATCACCGCCCTCGCCATCATGCTCGCCGCGACACCCTCGCTCGCGCAGGCCCCCGTCAACCAACCGGGCCCCGCGCTCGAAGGCGTCGCCGGGCCCGGTGATGCACCGCTCAAGGATGCGGTCGCACCCCTGTCGACCCGCCTCGGCGTGAAACTCCCCAACATCCCGGTCGTGAACCTCGACCCCGTCGATGTGCCACGCCTCGTAGCCGAGGACGCCGCGGAACCCACCGGCCGCCTGCGCGAGGGCGTCGCCGTCCCCTTCAAGTTCCACCCCGCGATGGGCGACATGCACGAGGTCCCCGGCGGCGGCTGGCTCTGGGTGCTCGATGTGCATGCCCCAGGCTCCTACGGCGTCCGCCTGCACCTCGCGGACTTCTCGCTCCCCGCCGGCGCCGAGGCGATCGTCTACGACCCGAAGATCCCCGACAACCTCCCCTCCCCCTACACCGGCAAGGGCCCGGACGGCACCGGCGAGTTCTGGGCGTGGACCAGTTGGAGCGACACCGCCCGCATCGAGGTCTACTACCCCAAGCCCATCGGCGATGCCCGCTTCAACGACCTGTTCACGATCGACCAGGCCATCCACATGTACCGCAACCCCATGACCGGCCAGCCCGGCGAGACCGGCCTCCGCGAACTGGGCTGCCACAACGACCTGACGTGCTTCCCCAACTGGGTGAACGTCGGCGGCTGCGTCGGCCGCATGAGCTTCGTCCTCAACGGCTCCAGCTTCGCCTGCAGCGGCGCGATGATGAACAACACCTCCTCCGACCTCACCCCCTACTTCATGACCGCGCGCCACTGCATGCAGGACAACACCGGTGCCCTGAACTCCCTGACGGTCTACTGGTTCTACCAGCGCGACGGCTGCACCGGTTCGATCCCCGTCATCGGCTCGGTCCCGCGCAGCGACCGCAGCACCTACGTCCGAACCGATAACGGCACCGACATGAGCATGGTCATGATCGAGGGCACCGTCCCCCGCAACCTCTGGTGGACCGGCAACAACTCCGCCTCGATGGCCAACGGCACCGCCCTCACCGGCATCCACCACCCCGGAGGCACCCGCAAGCGCATCTCCTTCGGCACCCAGTACGACTGGCCCAACTCCTGCGCCGCCACCAGCCTGTCGAGCGGCTTCCGCGTCGACTACACCTCCGGCACCACCGAGCCCGGCTCCTCCGGCTCGCCCCTGTTCATCTCCAACGGCGCCTTCGTCGGTGTCGATTCCTGCGGCTTCGGCACCTGCCCCGGCAGCGGCTACGAGGCCGTCTACGGCTCCTGGTTCTCCGGCTACGGCGCCTTCCAGTCCTACGTGAACAACCCCGGCTCCGACGACTCCTACGAGAACAACGACACCTGCGGCGCCGCCACCAACCTCAACTCCTTCTTCAACGGCACGCTCTACAGCCTCATCGTCAAGAGCACCGACGAGGATTGGTACCGCATCACCGTCCCCGCCTTCGGCAACTGCTCCTTCCACATCAACTTCACCCACGGCAACGGCGACATCGACATGGCCCTGCACGACGGCTGCGGCGGCGTCCTCGCCTCCTCCGCCGGCACCACCGACAACGAGACCGTCACCTGGACCAACCCGGGCTCCACCGCCCGCGAGGTCTACCTCCGCGTCTACCTCTTCAACGACACCCGCAACATCTACTACCTCGACTTCGCCCGCTACGGCGCCACCGCCCCCAGCAACGACTCCTGCGCCAACGCCGTCTCCATCCCCGCCGGCGGCCAGGGCAGCAACGCCAGCGGCAACACCACCGGCGCCACCACCGACGGCTCCACCAACTGCAGCACGTCCTCCATCGACGTCTGGTACAAGATCTCCGCCCCCTGCACCCGCACCGTCTCCCTCAACACCCAGACCAGCGCCTTCGATACCGTCCTCTCCGTCCACACCGGCTGCCCCGGCACCACCGCCAACCAGGTCGCCTGCAACGACGACGTCTCCCCCGGCGTCCTCTGGTCCAGCCTCTCGTTCACTGCCAATGGCGGCCAGACCTACTACGTCCGCGTCGCCGGCTACCAGGGCGCCTTCGGCAGCTACAACCTCGACTCCAACTACTCCTACGCCAGCAACGACCTCTGCGCCAACTCCATCGACGTGCCCCCCGGCAGCTACCAGTTCAACAACTGCACCTGCGAGACCGACGGCCCGCCCGATGACGCCTGCCTCGCCTTCGGCAGCAACCAGATCTACCGCGACTTCTGGCTCGGCTTCATCCCCGACTGCTACGGCACCATCGAACTCAACACCATCGGCAGCAACTTCGACACCAAGATCGCTATCTACGCCAACGCCAACAACGCCACCTGCCCGCCCGGTCCCAACTCCGCCATCGCCTGCAACGACGACATCAGCCCCACGAACCTGCAGTCGCAGACCTCCACCCCGTGCGTCCCCGGCCAGCGCTACGTCTTCCGCATCGGCTCATTCAACGCCAACGTCGGACAGGCCGGACTGGTCAACATCATCTACACCCCCAACACCCCCTGCATCCCGCCCCCGCCGTGCGCCCCGGACCTCGACCACGACGGACAGATCACCCCCTCCGACATCGCGATCTTCATCAACCTCTGGAGCTCCAGCATCGCCGGCGGCACGCTCGAGGGCGACTTCGACGGCAGCGGCACCGTCGATCCCTCCGACATCGCCACCTTCATCAACGCGTGGCTGAACGCCCTCACCAACGGTTGCCCGTAGTCCCCACCAATCCAATCCCCTCCCCACGCCCCGCCCCGCAAGGCGGGGCGTTTTCGTTCCGCACTGCGCCAAACACTCGCGCCTCGCGGCACACGTCCCGAATTCTGGATATCACCCTCAGTCTTTGCCCTGCCGTGACTCGAACAGTGCCCTCAGATCAGCCGATCAGCCCCTTCCCCGGCTCACGCATTCTTGATGCAACGCGGCGGGTTGTGCTCCATACAATCTCTTCATGATCCGTGCAGCCCCTTTGCGTGCCGCCAAACTCCCAGCCCCACCGCCCTCCCCACTCGCCACCCCCGCAGCGCCGCCCGCGGCCGTCGCCAAGGTCGATGCGCCGCGCGCCAAGCAGCAGCAGTGCCCGGTGCAGCGAGCCCTGGAAGTCATCGCTTCCAAGTGGGCCATCCTGATCCTGCACCACCTCCAGAACGGTCCCGTCCGCTTCAGCGCCCTGCAGCGCGAACTCCAGGGTGTGTCGCAGAAGGTCCTCTCCCAGCAACTCCGCCGCCTGGAGCACCACGGCCTGGTCGTCCGCCGCGTTCACCCGACCGTGCCCCCGAGCGTGGAGTACTCCGCGACCCCCGCCGCCCTTGAACTCAAGCCGGCGCTCAAGTCGCTCTGCGAGTGGGCCCAGACCTACATGCCCACGCCCGCCGACACCCAGGCCTGACCGCGATCGCAGGGAATCTTCATCGCGCGAGCGCATCTGTGCGCCAAATCGCGATGGTGCGCGCCCCCGCGCTTGCACCGCCCGCAACCCGCACTATCTTCCACCTCGTCCGGAGCACCCGCGCTCGGCGCCGTCGCGCCGCTCGCGCTGCCCAACGAAGGGGGAATCTCTCAATGAACGCACCAGCCGCCCACCCTCGCGAATCCGCACCCGCCCCGCGCACCCGCCAACTGCACGACGCCCGCCGCGCCGCCCTCGAATCCCTTACCCGCCTCGCGGCCGACACCACCAACCCGCGCGAAGCCCGGCTCGCCGCCGAGGCGATCCTCGCCATCGACGACGACATCTTCGATTCTGACTCCGAGTTCGAGCCCGCGCCCGCCCCGCCCAAGCCCGCCGATCTCAAGCCGACCAACCCCCGGTCCCCCGCCCCCGATTCTCCCGACCCGCGCGATCTGCCCGCCCCCGCCGCGGAGCCGCCGCGCGCACGGCCCACTCCACACCCGACTCAATCCCTGGCCGACCTCATCGCCAACCGCCTCGATCCGCTCCGTGCGTCACTCCCCGGCGAATCGCTCCAACTCACCCAGCGCGCAGGAACGCTCTCCCGCCTCGACCGCGCGGCGCCGCCTTCATCCGGCCGCCCCGCTACAGGCTCGCCAGCCAGTCGTTGATGAACGTCGCGATGTCCGACGGTTCAACCGATCCGTTCCCGTCCCAATCCGCCGTGGGCGATGTGCCCCCGGAGAGGGCCGCGAACCACGTGTTGATGAACGCGGCGATATCCGATGGGTCGACCGAGCCGTTCCGGTCGAAGTCGCCCGGCTTGAAGAAGGGCACCAGCGCCATGAGCACGTTGTACGCCTGGTCCGATCCCGAACCCCCCGGCGCGGAGGGATCCACATACTGCCCGTCACCGTTGAAGTCGTACACGATCTTCGCCCGGAACACCAGCGCGCCCAACGTCGCGTTGGATCCAAACGGCGCGCTCGCCGGGTTCGCCCCGGGGAACGCGTCCTGCACGATGTTCCCCGACCACACCGCCCCGGAGTCCGCCGAGTCGCTGTCCGCCAGGCCCATGAACTGCACCTGGTAGTTGCGGCGCCCGTTCAGCCCGAACACCACGTCCCCAGTCTTGTACAGCATCTCCAACGCGTACCCGCCCGTGCCCGGGTTGTAGTTCGCACGCAGCAGCGCCACCGTCTTGTTCGCCAGCGGACCGCCCGTCGTGTTCAGCGCCACCGTCGACAGGAAGTACAGGTTCCCCGCCCGGTCCATCGCCGGCGCCGAGATCGACGGCCCGCTCGACGAGCCCGGGAACACCTCCGACCGCAGCGCCAGACGCCCAATCGGCGTCGCATCCACGATCCCGTCCCCCTCTCCCGTGTCGCCCGTCCCCGGAACCCCGTCCAGCCCGAAGTCGCCGCGGATCGCCTTGCTCAGCCCGCCAGCGGACCCCGAGGCGCCGCCCGTGTGCGCCGCCACCGTCCACGCCACGTCGCCCGTCGCCGCGCTCACCCGCGCCACCGCGATGTAGTTGTCCTGACTCTGCGGCAGCGACCCGCCCCCGCCCGTCGCGGCCACCGTCGCCGCCGCCAGCAGGTCGCCCCCGGGCAGCACCGTGATCGCCGCCTGGCCGTTCCCGCCGCGGAACGCCACCTGGCTCTGGTAGTGCGTGAACTCGTGCGCCGAGATCGGCGCAAACGTCGCCCCCGGCGAGTACCCGTCCGTCGGGTCCACGATCTGCGAACTCGACAGCGGCAGGCTGATGCGCTGCTGGCTGTCCACCGTCCCATCCTTGTTCACCGCGAACAGGCAGATCCCCCGGGTGGTTGTGTTGTTGTCGGTCCTCGACAGCGCGGCCCCCGTGCCGGCGTCGTTGGTCCCGTTCGCCAGCCGCGGGAAGATCGTCGCGGCGAACGTCATCGTCCCGCGCACCGACCCCGTCGGCGCGGGGAGGTGATCCCGCGTCGTCGCGGTGGTCCCCGCCGTCGGCTCGTACACCATGTTCGAGGCGAAGTCCGCCGCGAGCATCACCGGCCGTCCCGCCACCGAGCTGGGGATGATCGTCGGGGTCGACAGCGTCGTCGACGAGTTCGCCGCCGTCTCCAGCACGACCTGCGTCGCCGGCCCGTCCGCCGCCGTGGCGTTCGACCCGCCCTGCAGCAACTGGTTCACCTTGGTCAGGTCCCGCAGCGCCGAGTTCACCCGCACCAGGTTCTTGTTCAGCAGGCGGGAGGAACTGATCAGCCCCTGGCTGTCCGCCAGCACGTGCACGTTGCCGTCGTCGTCCACCCCGCCCAGCCCCATCGACGCCGTTGCGATGTTGCCCGCGGCTGTCGAGGGCCGGTTGCTCAGCGCCACGAACCTCGACACGTACAGGCGCGTCGGCCGCCGCACCGCGACCCCCACCACCCCGGTGATGATGTTGTTCTCATCGTCGCTGTTCCCGAACACCGTGTCCGGCCCCCCGCCGAACTCCATCATCGCCGCGCCGAACCGGAACACGCGCAGCCCCGCCGTGCTCAGCGTGCCGTAGTTGCCCGTCCCGTCGTCAGTCGGCGTGCTGTTGAACTGCGTGTTGACCCCCTGCCCCGCCGTCCGCCACGCCTGGTACGTCGGCCGGATGATCGGCCCGTATCCGAAGACGTTCGATGCCGCCTGCGCCCCGATGAGATGATTGAAGTACACGATCCCCGTGCTCGTCGAACGCGACGACTTGAGGATCGGCCCGATCGCGTACTTGCCGCCCCACGACGACGTGACCGTCTGCAGGTCGACTACGAAGTCCTTCTCCTGCATCGACGGCACGCTCGTTCGGTAGGCGTCCAGGGCATCCCCCGGAAGGCCCCCGGTCGTGATCACCGAGTCCTGCGCGTGAGCAAGGCACGTCAGCGACAGCAGCGCGCCGGCGGCGACGCAGAGATGGCGGGCGGGGTTGGACTTCGGCATTTCAGACTCCTGCATCGGTCCGATTACGCCCCAAGTGTCCCGAATGTTCTACGAACCTCGGAAGCCCAGGGGCGCAGTCCGACCGTCGGTGGACGTCGGACACTCCAAAAGTCTACACCCTGCCGCTCATTGTGCGAGGTTTCCGCCGTCCGCGGCCATCTTCGCGTCGATCCGCGACTTCTCCCGCAGGAAGAACTCCCGCCACTTGGGGTCGGTCTCCAGCAGCAGCGCCCGCTGCAGCCGCCGGGCCGTCACGTCGTTAGTCCGCAGCAGGATGTGCGTGTCCAGCCGGATCGAGTACCGCAGCGCATCGAGGTAGTTCTCGTCCCGGTCCAGCGCCAGCGTGTAGTACCGCGCCGCCTCGTCCGCGTAGCCCCGCTGCTCCCACAGCACCCCCAGGTTGAACATCGGCCTGGGGTCCTTGGGGGACAAGTCGCCCGCCATGCGGAACGCCGACGCCGCCTCCATCCCCTCGCCCTTGGCCAGCAGCAGCGCCCCCATGTTGTTCCACACCATGGGCATCTCGCGGTACTGCTCCAGCGACTGGCGGTACAGCGAGATCGCCTCGTCGGGCTTGTTGTTCTTCTCCGCCGTCTGCGCCGCGAATGCCAGGCTCCTCGCCTTGTCGAAGCGGGCCGACATCTCGGAGTAGTTGGGCGGATCGATGAACTGCTGCTTCGTGTTGCTGCACCCGGCGAGCGCCGCCGCGCCCATCGTCAGCAGGAGCGGCAGGGTCCAGGTCCGGCGTGTGCAGGTGCGGTCGGTCATGAACTAACTCCCCCGTTCCAGACGGGACAGGATGATGTCGGCGTTCCACTTCCCCGCGGACTCCGCCCCGGTTGCCGGCCGCAGCTCCAGTTTCTGCGTCTCCAGACCGGTGAGCCCGACCGGGTTCTCGCCCGTCGCCTTCGTGAGCCACGCGATCAGGGGCTGCGCGTGCGCCCCGGAGATGGCGATCGTGTACAGCTTCTTGTTCCCCTCCCCGTGCTGGCGCGTGCGGTCCTCTCGCTCGGTGATGTTCAGGGCCGGTCGCTTCGGCAGCCCGACCTGCTCCCCGAGCTGCTCGAGCTTCGAGAGGATCTCGGGATCGGGCGCGTTCAGCTCGCGGCTCGCCGAGGAGGTCAGCCGGTGGTACTCGTCCACCAGCCCCCCGACGTTCGACGCCTGCCCCACCACGCCCTCGGCGCGCCACCGCGCCGCGCTCAGCGACTGCCACTTCAGCGACGCGTACCCGCCCGCCAGCAGCAGCGCGCACACCGATGCGAACACGAGGTACCGCGGCTGGTTCGACCGGCGCGTCGACTCCGCGGCCATCGCCATCTCGAGCCGCGCCTCGTCCATCGTCGGCCCCAGGGGAGACTGCGGCGCACCGGTCATGATCCCGCCCCCTCTCGCCGGCGCGTCGGCCAGGTCCCGTCGAACCGGTACTGCCGGCGCGCCGTCCCCGGGCTGCCCGCCGATTCGCCGCGCCACGACATCACGCCCGTCGACTGCCGCAACTGCAGCAGGATCGACGACCCCGCCGAGGCGTCCGCCTCCGGCAGGCTGATCAGCACCGACCCGGGAGTGACCGCGTGAAACGTCAACTGCTCCAGCTTGACCCCCTCGTGCCCCGCGATCGCGTCCATCACCCGCTGGAACTCCGCCAGGATCGGCGGCTCGTGTTCGATCGTCGTGCGCGACCGCTTGAGTTCGTTGATCTTCGACCGCAGCATCGCCACCGGGTCCGGGGCCTGCAGGATCCCCGGGATGTCCGTCGCGAACTCCGCCATCGACTGCATGATCTCAGCCTGGGCATCGTCGGCGTGCGAATCGACCCGCGCCGCCTCCGTCGAGAGCCGCCATCCCAGCACGCCGATCAACCCGCTGAGCGCGAGCGTCGCCAGCGCCATCCACCGGTACATGCGCCGGTGCGGACGCCCGGGCCGGCGCGACAACTCGACCATCGCGACCCGCGGGTCCGACGCGATCGAGTCGTCGTCGGGCCGCTGGGCGAGGCGCGCCAGCGTGTCGCCCACCGGGTCCTCGCTGCGTCGGGCATCCACGGGCGCCCCGTGCCAGGCGCCCACGAGCATCTCGACCGGGTCGGGCTCGAATGCGCCCGGATCGGCCAGTGGATCGCTCGCCGTGTCGGGCCCGACCAGGATGATCCGCGCCGGCGAACGCCCGATCTGCGAGGCCCAGGCGAGCCAGTCCGTCGTCAGCCGTCCGATATCGGTCCGCGTGCAGACCAGCGCCCGCTTGGAGTCCTCTGCGACCGCCGACGGAAGCCGGCGCGTCGAGCCCAGATCCTCCGGCTCCGCGGTCTCCTCGGGCTCGGCAAGGTCGATCGACCGCAGCCGGATCGTGCCCCCCGCGAGCAGGTCGCCGCCGACCGACCACGACCAGATGAGCCGCCCCGGCTGCGCCATGAGCACCACCGCCGTCACCGGCGAACTCTGGGCCGCCTCCCGCTCCAGCGCCCGCTGCAGATCGTGCGCCGCCGGACCCCGGTTGGCCGATGGGTCCCACGCCAGCGACATCGCGTGCCACAGGCTTCCGACCGCGCGGACCTCCACCTTGAGCGAATCAAGTTCGTCCAGGAACACCCGCACCGGCGCATCGGGCACCGAGAGCACGGCCAGACGCCGCCGCTCCTCCCCAGCGCCCCGGCGCGACGGCCGGGCCCGGACCGTCGTCGAGTCCAGCGCCTGCAGCGACCGCTCCAGCCCGACCCCCGTCGCGGCGACCGCGAGCGGGCTCCCCTCGGACCGCGACCCATTGTCCCCCTCGTCGAGCGAGGCGGTCTCCGAGGTCATCATCGCGGCGGCGAGGATCGCCGGGTCCGCGCTCGGCGACGACACCCACATGCACAGCCCGCCCTCCGAATCGATGCTCACGCACGCCAGTTCCCGCCGCGACCGCCCGAGTTGTTCCGCGACCCACCGCGCCGCGGCGCGCGCGGCGCCCAGCGCCGCGCCGGGGTTGATCGGCGCCGACGAGGACCCGGCATCGCCGATCCACGACCGGTCCAGTCCGGGGCCGACAAGCCTGACGCGCTGGATCAGAGACCCGCCCGCATCGCGCTGGAGGTAGCAGACGATCCCGCTCAATGGGGACTCCCGCCGGACTTGGCGCCGGCGCCGGCAGCGCCGGGCGTCACCGGCACCGCGCGCTTGGACCCCGTGCCGCTCTGGTCGGTGGCCGACGGCGCCGCCCGGGACGGCGGCGCGACCGCGCCGGTGGCCGCGTTCTGCCGGTTGCGCGCCTCGTCTCGCTCGAAGGCCTCGATCCGCTCCCGCTCCTCCTCGGGCAGCGTGTCGTACCCGGGGATCTGGGCCCGCGGCGGGGGCGAGCCGCCAGGCGTGGACGCCGCGGCCGGGTTCGGTCGCGGGACCCGCCCCGTCCGGGCGTCGGGCCAGGTGCGCTCCACCTTGGCCAGGTGGATCGCCCGCGGCCCGGAGCCGTCGTCGACCATCACGTGGTCCGCCGCCACGCTCAGCAGCCGGATGCCGCCCAGTTCGTTCCCCTCCGCCACCAGTTCCTGCGTGCCGTTGACGACGATCATCGCGTGGGAACGGCGCGGACCCACAATGGACCCGACGTACTTCCAGTCCTTGGAGTCGGCCGCGGGCGCCGCCGCGACCACCGGGTGTTCGCCCTCGGGGGTCGGCGGGGGCACGACATCCGCCTGGGCGATCGGGCTGGGGTTCATCTCCTCCAGCACCGAGACAATGGTGAGCACGTCGAGCGGGTGGTCGACCGTCGGGCTGACCGGCGGCTCGTCGATCGACGCCGCCGCTCGCTGCGGGAGGGTGGCCCGGACCGGGATCGCGGCGACCGCGGCGGCCGCCATCAGGAGCGCGAGAACGCCGCCACGGGCCCAGATCGTGCGCTTGCGTGCGGTCTCTCGGTCAACGGCCATCGGATCCTCCGGTGGGACAATACGGGGGCTGAGCGGTGCCGACCAAGATCGGTCATCGACCGTCTTGGGGGAGATCCTCCCAGGAAATGATGACGACGCTCGAGGCGCCGGGGGACGAGGACGTGGGCGGGAACTGGACAAGGCCCCCCTGCAGCGACTGCTCGGTCGAGGAGCCGCGCCGCGTCGCGCGGACCTCGATCCGGTACAACTCCGGGGTCACGGTCAGCATGGACAAGATGCGCCCGGTCTGTTCGTTGGTCAGCCCGGCGTCACGCGCGGCGTCGGCCAGGTCGGTCGCGACGAGGCGGCGGTCCACCCGCTTCTGCATGATCTCGTTCGCGAACGGGACGGCCCGCCGCGGGGCGCCCGCTGCGGTGGCGACGGCCTCGAGGACCTGACGCGGCGCGGAGTTGACGCTGATCGCGGGAGGGCCTGCGGTTCGGAACAGGGGCTCGCCGCCGGAATCGGCATCGGTGAGCAGGCGGGCGACCTCGCGGACGATGTTGCCGCCCGAGCCGCCGCGGGCGGTGGGATCGCGAAGGGCGGTGCCCTGCGCATCGGTGAGGTAGACGGTGTAGTTGGCGGATCCGGCTTCGAGGTCGAAGGCCCGGCCGTCGTCGTCGAGGCTCTTGGGGATGTCGCCGGCGGTGCTGCGGATCCAGTCGGCGACCAGTTCCCGGATGCCGAGCGAGGTGTGGTGACGCCGGTAGACGCGGACCTGGTTGTCCACGGCCAAGCGGGCGGAGGATTGAAGTTCGAGCAGGATCGCCGCGGTGATGCCGCAGAGCAGCGCCAGGAGCATCACCAGTGGTAAGGCGAAGGCGCGGCGGCTGTGGTGGCGGCGGCGGGTCATTGCTTGCTCCCTGTGGCGCCGGTGGCGGTCGTGGACTGCGCGGCGCCCGCGGCGGGGGTAGGAGTGCCTGTGACCGGGACATCGCGGAGCGTCGGCGGGGGCGCGGTGGAGCCGCGCCGCATCACGACCGTTCCGGGCTCGGCCCCGGTGCTCCAGCCGACCTCGAAGAGCCATTCGTGCCGCGTGCCCGAGCGGGTCTGGACCTTCAGGCGGACGTAGGCGGGGAGTTCCTGCGAGGAGGTCGCGCTCGCCTCGGAGAGCCACTCGCGCTTGCGGTAGACATCCCACCGGCACTCGACCAGGCCCGAGGCGAGGCGGGCGCGGCCCATGTCCACCGGCTCTGGGGCCGGGGGCGCAGAGAGGGAGTCGGAGTCGGCGGGCGCCGCATCGGGGATCACGGCGGTCGCCGCGGAGGCGATGGGGCGCCACCAGAGGATCCATGTGGGGCGCGTGTCGCCGCGCTGGGGCTCATCGCGAGTCAGTTCGAAGGCGCCGCGGACGCCGTCGGCGATCTCCCACTCCTGGGGCGCGGCGTTGGTGGTATCGCTGGTGTCCGGCGAAAGACCGGTGCGCTTCGGCTCGGGGGCGCGCCGGCGGGCCGGCGCATCGTCCGGGGCCTTGGCGAACGCGGGAGCGGCGCGGACCGCGACCTCGAGTCGCTGCACGGGCTGATCGCCGCTGGCGAGGGTCCACATCCGCATGCCCTGGGCCGGATCGGACTCGAGCAGGAGGCGTGGCGCGGCGGGGGGCGTGATCGGGCGTGCGCCGGCGGACTCGGTGGTCACGAGTGCGGCGGTCGCGGCGTCGGTGCGGTTTGGGGCCGCGGAGGAGTCTGTCTTGGCAGATCCGGTGGAGGAAGCGCCGTTGGCGCCGCCGGACGCGAGCGTGGCGCTGGTTGCTACGGACAGCGTTGACGAGTTCGGCGATGATGCGGAGCCGCCGGATGCCGCGGGGGTCGAGCCGTTCGCGGCCGCGGTCGTGCTGCCCGTCGCCGACGTGCTGCCCGGGCGGGCGCCGGCGCTGTCGGAGAGGATCAGCATCTGGAAGGCCCGCTCCATGGCCTCCTGGGTGCGGGAGAGTTCGACCGTCTCCTCGACGTGGACCCGCTGACGGGAATCCTGCTGGGAGATGAGGCTGAACATGCCGAGGGCCGCGAGCATGAAGAGGACGCCGAGGACCGCTGTGAGCATGACCTCGAGGAGGGTGAACGCGCGGGCGCTGCGGGATGGGCGGCGGACCGGGGTCACTTGGGGGCGCCTCCGGTGGCTGGCGCGGGCTGCGGCTGCGCGGCCCTCGCGGCGGCGCCGGCGGTGATGCGGGTGATGAAGTCGGTCAGCCCGCCGGGCTTTCCGGTGACGGTGTAGTCCCATGAGTCGGGGTTGCGGGACATGATGGCCATGGGGTCGTAGAGGCGGGAGAGGGAGGCGACCTGGTCGCCAGCGACGGCGAAGCGGCCGTTCTGCGACTTGGCCTCGTCGACCGCGAAGATGCGGAACGTGATGCGCTTGAAGCGGTTGTAACCGAGGGTCTGCTCGACGCGCGCGGTCGCCTCGGTGGGCTTGACGCGCATGGTCACGGTGTCCTCGTCGAGTTCCCACTTGTAGCGGAAGCCGAGGTACTCGACGGTCTTGCCGAGGGAGTTGATGGAGGTGTCATCGTCGAGGTACATGACGATGAGCCGGTTGGCGAGTTCGTAGCCGCCGGCGCGCTGGCGGTCGTCGGCGCGAAGGCGGCTGATGAGCGTGACGGTGCCGGTCATCGCGATGGCGACGAAGGCGAGCAGGGCGATCGCCAGAGTGACCTCGAGCAGCGAGAAGGCGCGGGCGCTGCGCCCCGGGCGTGCACGGCGGAGGGCGGTCGGGTTGGCGAGGCCGGCTCCGCCGGCGGCAGCGTGCATGCGGGGATCCCGGTGGGCGGTGTGAGGGGAGGAAGAGGGAGGGGCTACTCCTTGTCGAGGAACCAGACGTTGACGTCGTCATTGGTGCCGGGCTGGCCGTCCTTGCCGGCGCTGTAGAGGGAGTAGTCCTTGCCCTGCTCCTGGCCGGGCTTGAGGTAGATAAAGGGGCGCTTCCAGCCGTCGGTGGGGATCTTCTCAAGGATCGGGGCTGACCCCTGGGTGAGCAGGAGCAACTGGCCCGAGGAGGGATAGTCGCCGTTGCGGCTGTAATACTGATCGAGAGCGGACTTGATCTGCGCGATGCGGGTCTTGGTGACACCCTCAAGGGCAGCCGTGCTCTGGCCGGCGATGTTGTAGATCACGACCGTCGCGAGCAGACCGATGATGACGACGACGAGCATCATCTCCAGCAGGGTAAAGCCGCGTCGGAGAGCGGTGGTTCGGAGCGGGGTGCGGGCAGATGACAGCGGTGCGGGCATGGAGCGCCCTCCTTTGGGGTGCGGGATTGTCGGTGGGTCTGGTCCCCACCCTGACAAACGGTACGAGCCAGATGATATTTCGGATCGCGGGGCGATCTTGCCTTACAGGGGCTGTTCGGGTGCCGTTGCGCAGCGGTGGGCGTTCTCAGCCGCCAGGGGTGATCTTGAGGGTGAGGAGGGGAAGGAGAATTGAGACCAGGAGCGACCCGATGA
This sequence comes from Phycisphaeraceae bacterium, assembly GCA_019636655.1. NCBI lineage: Bacteria > Pseudomonadati > Planctomycetota > Phycisphaerae > Phycisphaerales > Phycisphaeraceae > Phycisphaeraceae bacterium. The sequence continues at coordinate 400,915 of JAHBXB010000002.1, forward strand.
TGAGGAACATCATCACGATCATGATGGGCTCCAGGGCGGCGAGGAGGCGGGTGGAGCGTCGATCGACCTCGTCGGCCATGTCGCCGGCGAGGGTGGAGAAGGCGTTCTCGAGATCGCCGGAGCGTTCGGAGGCGATCAGCAGGCGGCGGGTGGCAAGGGGGAGGGCGTCGACCTCTTCGATCAGTGTGCGGAGGAGCCCGCCGGAGATCAGCCGGGTGCGGAGGCGTTCGAGCTGTGCGCGGAGTTTGGGGTGCTGCACGGCCTGGTTGGCGACGCCCAGGGCCTCGGCGATCTGGACGCCCGAGCGGACCATCGCGGCCATGGTCGAGAAGAAGCGGGCGGCCTCCTGCGCGAGGATGACCTCGCGGATCAGGGGGAGGGTGCGGACGACCTTGGCGATAAGGGCCCCGACGCGGGCCCGGAGCACCAGCACCGCGACGATCGCGCCCGCGGCCAGGAGGCCGAGCAGCGTGAGGTTCTCCTGCATCCAGGTGCCGGTGGCCATCACGATCTTGGAGTAGAGGGGGAGCTTGATGCCCATCTCGGAGAGCCTCGAACCAAGGAGCGGCACGACGCCGATGAGCATGCCGGTAGCGATAAGGATGCTGATCGAGAGGACGATCGAAGGGTAGATCATGAGCGTGGCGGCCTTGCCGGAGACCGCGAGCTGGCGGCGGGCGGTCTCGCCGAGACGCTTGGCGGCGCCGGCCAGGTCGCCGGTGCGTTCGGCGCCGCGGTAGACGGCGATGGTGACATCGTCGAAGCCGCCGACGGCCTTGCAGGCGTCGCCGAAGGAGGAGCCGGAGGCGACAAGGTCCTTCATGCGGTCGATGCGGCCCTTGGCGGAGGGGCGGACGGCTGAGGCGGTGACCTCGAGGGCCTCGACGAGGGGGACGCCTCGGGAGAGGAGTTGGGCGAGTTGCTCGTTGAGGGCCTCGTGGTCCTTGAGGGTGAGGCGCGAATCCTGTCCGGCCCAGGCGGGGAGTCGCCACCACTTCATGAGCATGAGCGATTCGCGCCGGAGGGACTCAGCGAGAGCGGAGGCGGAGCGGGCCTGCCGGACTCCGAACTTGCGGCGCCCCCCGGCGCGGACGGCGATATAGAGGAAGGAGGATGGTCCGGCGATGCGGGTCATTGACACGGATCCTACGTTCGACGGGGCGGGCGATTGCAGGGGGGAGGATCGCACTATCCTTCGGCTCGACCGGACGAGATTCGTTTACGTGAGAAGAAGAAACGCATGAGCGCCACTGCCACTGGAACCCGATCCGTGACCACGGTATCCCCGACGACAACGACGGCCGCGTCAGCCCGCACCATGAGGAGCCTGGTGAAGCACCATGCGGGTCCGGAGTTGCAGATGATGCAGCGTCCGGTGCCCGAGCCGGGGCCGAGGGAGGTGCTGATCCGGGTGAAGAAGGCGGGGATCTGCGGAACGGACCGGCACATCTGGGAGTGGGACGCGTGGGCGGCGGGGCGGATCCCGGTGGGGATCATCACGGGGCACGAGTTCGTGGGAGTCGTCGAGCGGGTGGGGAGCGCGGTGACGCGGGTGAAGGCCGGGGAGCGGGTGAGCGCCGAGGGGCACATCTCGCCGGGCGTGGGGTACAACGCGAGGACGGGGAACGCGCACATCGCGAGTGGGATGGTGATCCTCGGGGTGGACCGCGACGGGTGCTTCGCGGAGTACGTGTGCGTCCCTGAGGAGAACGTCTGGCCGGTGGATCCGCGGATCCCGGACACGGTCGCGGCGGTGCTCGATCCCCTGGGGAACGCGGTGCACACGGTGATGGCGGCGGGGGTGAGCGCGAAGTCGGTGCTGGTGACGGGGGTGGGAATCATCGGGCTGATGGCGGTGGGCGTGGCGAAGGCGGCGGGGGCGAGCCGGATCTTCTGCACCGATGTGGACGCGAAGCGGCTGGCTTTGGCCAAGCGGCTGGGAGCCGCCGAGGCGTACGACGCGCGCGATGCGGGGTGGATCCAGGATGTGCGGAGCCAGTGCCGCGGCGATGGGCCGGACGTGCTGCTGGAGATGAGCGGGGCGCCGGCGGCGATCGACGCGGGGTTCACGGCGCTGCGGATGGGCGGGACGGCGGCGCTGTTGGGGATCCCGTCGAGGCCGATCACGTTCGACCTGAACAACCACGTGGTGTTCAAGGGCGCGACGGTGCTGGGGATCAACGGACGCAAGATGTTCGAGACGTGGTACCAGATGGAGGCGCTGCTGCTGAGCGGGCGGCTGCGGCTGGATGAGATCATCACGCACGAGATCCCGATGGCGGACTTTGCGAAGGGGTTCTCGCTGATGCAGAGCGGCGAGGGGATCAAGGTGGTCCTGTCGATCGGCGAGTAAGTCAGGTCGCGGACGCGACTTGGATGGGTTGCGCGTGTTCGGCGCGGGAGCCCATGGGAAACGCGTGATCATGCGGGGTTTGCGTGTCCGGGCTTGACACCGGGTGTGCTTGCCGTTCAACTCTCTCCGCCGGGGAGACCCGGCCGAGGAGTGTGGAGTTTCCGGACATTGCACTTGGTTTGCCGCGGGGCACAGAGAGCCCTCGCGGCGGCAGACCGCCCCCATGGCCGTGGCACTGATGATGTTGCACCGGCGCGTTTCTCACGCCGGGTGGTGTTGGCTGCGCGTGGTCTGGCTTCAAATGGGGTGACGCAAAGGGCGCGGTGCCATGACGCATCCCGCCCCTTGCTGTTTTGGGGCGGGCGCTGCCGGGGCTCAGTGGCCGCCGGCGTGCGCTGACTTGGCGGCGGGCTTGGCCGACGGCTTGGACTTGGGTTCGGCGTGCTTCGCTTCGCCGTGTTTGGCTGAAGCAGAGGAGTCGCCGTGCTTCTTGTCGGCGTGGCCGGCGGGGGCGGACTTGGCTGGGGTGGACGGAGCGGCCGACTGTGCAGGGCGAATAAGGACGACCGTCCAGAGCGCCGCCGCGGTGACGAACGTGACGAAGGCGCACCATGCGATGGTCTGACGAGTCGAAGGCGACACCCGTTCAGCGCGGAGGGCGAGCGGGGCGAGGAGCCTCACGGCGATGCCGGGCCCGCGTGGTGCGGCCGGTGGCGCCAGCGGCGGAGGTTCGGGCTTGGGCGCTGGGGACTCCGGCTGCGCGGCGGGTGCCGCGGCCGGAGTTGCAGGAGCGGGCGTCGGCGGTGGGTTGGTGGCGACCGCCTTGGCGAGGGCGGGGGTCTGATCCTCCTCGGCGAGGGCCTTGCCGGCTTGTTCGGCGAGCGAGGCGTCGAGTTCGGCGATGGATCCGGCGTCTGTTGTGGGTGCGGGCTGAGTATCGGCGGCCTGAGGGGGCGCTGACGCCGCGGGCTCGGCCTGCAGTTCGGACTGGATCTCGGAGAGGATCGACGACGCCTGCGCGAAGGTGCCCTCGGGGGACGATGGCTCAGCGGCCTGTGGCTCGGCGGCCTTGGGTTCGGCTGGCTGGGGCGCCGTGGCCTCGGGGGCGGGTTCGGCGGGCGGTGTGTCCGCGGCCGGGGGGCTTGCCGGCGCTGGGGCCGGGGGCGCCTCGGGGGCTGACGGCGCGATCATGGACCCGACCGCCTCATCGAGGTCGCTGGACAATTCCGAGTTTGGCTTGGCGGTCTGGTTCATCAGGTGGGGCGCGTGGGCGGCCGCAGGGGGCGGTGTTCCGAGATCATCGACGATGCGAGAATCGCACTCAAGAGCGGTGTGGCGAGGAGGATGGGCGGAGATGGTCCGTGGCGGGTTATGCTCGGCGCGAGGGTCCGATTACTCCCAGGGAGCGGCTTGGCGATGCACCGGATGATTGTTGATGGTGATGCGGGTGTGGCGGAGGGGGCGCTGGTGATCGTGACGGGCGAGGAGGCGAGGCACGCTGCGCGGGTGAAGCGGGTGGACGAGGGGGAGGCGGTGGAGTTGATGGATGGGCGGGGGATGGTTGCCTCGGGGGTCGTTGAGCAGGCCGATGCGGGGCGCGGGGGGCGAAAGAGCGAGCGGGAGCCGGCGGTGGCGGTGCGGGTGGGCCGGGTGAGGAGGGAGTCGGCGGTGTCGCCCCGGGTGGAGGTGTGGACGGCGGCGCCGAAGGGTGGGCGCGTGGATGAGATGGTGGAGTTGCTGAGCCAGGTCGGGGCCGCCGCGTGGGTGCCTGTGAGGATGGCGCGGAGCGTGGTGAAGCCGGGGGAGACAAAGTTGGCGCGTCTGGAGCGGATCGCGCTGGAGGCGATGAAGCAGTGCGGGCGGGCGTGGGTGATGGAGGTGGGAGCGGAGCGAGGGCTTGAGGAGGCGCTGCGGGGACGGGAGGGAGTGGAGGTGGTGGTGGCGGACGCATCTGGGGATGCGTACGAGGGTGTCGCGGCGAGGGAGGTGCGCCTGGTGGTGGGGCCCGAAGGAGGATTTACGGAGTCTGAACTTCTCGCGGCGCGGGAGGCCGGGGCACGGATCGCGCGGTTCGGGCCGCACGTGATGCGGATCGAGACGGCGGCGGCGGCAGGCGCGGCGGTGGTGCTGAATGCGGCAGGCGGGGCGGCGCGCTAACAATGTGATGGGTGGCGGCGTGGCGGCAAAGGAGCATGGCATGGGACGTCGCGTGCTGATCGGGCTGGTCGCGTCGATGGCGGTGGGATCGATCGTGCTCGGCGCGACAGGTCAGCCGGAGAAGCCCGCGGCGGGCGGCGCGGCGGACGCGGCAGCCACGGGGAGCGGGCTTGATGCGGCGCACCGGGCCAAGGCGCGGGCGATGATGGACAAGGCGGTGGCGTACCTGCGGAGCACACAGGACGGGGCCAGCGGCGGATGGAATGTGCCGCCGGCAGATGGGAAGAAGCCGCACCTGCCGGCGATCACGGGGCTGGTCGTCAACGGGATGCTGCTCGACCCGGCGGTGGCGCGGGACGACGCGGCGGTGATGTCAGGGGCCAAGTACCTGCTGAACTTCCAGCAGGCGGACGGGGGGATCTACGACCGGGTGATGCCGAGTTACAACACGTCGATCTCGCTGTCGGCGCTGGCGAAAGTGAACACACCGCAGGCAAAGGCGGCGATCAAGCCGGCGCAGGACTTTCTGCGGCGGCTGCAGTACAGCGAGGACTCCGACCCGGCGGTGGGCGGGCCGGAGGCGAGCAAGCCGGTGACGAGGACGAACCCGTACTACGGCGGGATCGGGTATGGCGGCGGCGGTCGGCCGGACATGTCGAACCTGGGGTTCATGCTGCAGGCGCTGCACGATTCGGGCGTCGCCGCGGAGGACAAGGCGTTCCAGCGGGCGCTGGTGTTCCTGGAGCGGTGCCAGATGAGCGGGGACGTGAACGACCAGGAGTACGCGAAGGGGTCGACACAGGGCGGGTTCATCTACTCGACGAGCGAGAACAAGGACAAGGTGGGGTCGGGCGAGTCGAAGGCGGCGGTGATCGAGGAGACGATGGATGATGGAACGAAGGTGAGCCGGCTGCGGGCGTACGGGTCGATCACGTACGTGGGGTTCAAGAGTTACCTGTACGCGAACCTGGCGCGGAACGACAAGCGGGTGGTGGAGGCGCTGGGGTGGATCAAGGACAACTACACGCTGGCGGAGAATCCGGGCGTGGGGATGGAGGGGATGTACTACTACTTCGTGATGTTCAGCCGGGCGCTGTCAGCGTGGGGCGAGGAGGCGATCGTCGCGTCGGCGCCGAAGGGGGACGGGGGCGGGAGCGCGGAGCCGCGGAACTGGCGGCACGACCTGATCGACCGGCTGGCGGAGTTGCAGAACGAGGATGGGTCGTTCAAGAGCGTGAACAACCGGTGGATGGAGGGGGACCCGGTTCTGATCACGGCGTACGCGCTGACGGCGCTGGGGGCGGCGGCGGAGTAGGGCGCGGATCGACGCCGCCTACAGCATCCTCGCCGCGAGGCTGGCGAGTTCGCTGCGCTCGGACTTGGTGAGCGTGACGTGGCCGACCAGGCCGATGCCCTTCATGCGCTCGACGACGTAGGAGAGGCCGTTGGAGGACTGGTCGAGGTAGGGGTTGTCGATCTGGCCGATGTCGCCGGTAAGGACGACCTTGGTGCCCTCGCCGACGCGGGAGATGATGGTCTTGACTTCGTGCGGGGTGAGGTTCTGGGCCTCGTCGACGATCATGAACTGGTGGGGGATGGAGCGGCCGCGGATGTAGGTGAGGGGCTCGAGGACGACCTTGCCGTCGGCGAGGAGTTTCTGGATGCGCTGCTCGGTGGAGTGGCTCTCGGCGGACTGCATGGGGGAGCCGCGGTTGGAGAGGAGGTAGTCGAGGTTGTCGAAGATGGGCTGCATCCAGGCGGTGAGCTTCTCGTCCTTGTCGCCGGGGAGGTAGCCGATATCGCGGCCCATGGGCATGATGGGGCGGGCGACGAGGAGCTTGTCGTAGCGTTCCTCGTTGAAGACCTTGGCCATGCCGGCGGCGACGGCGATGAGCGTCTTGCCCGTGCCGGCGGTGCCAAGCAGGGTGATCATCTTGATCTCGTCGTCGAGGAGCAGGTCCATGGCCATGGTCTGCTGGACGTTGCGGGGCATGATGCCGAAGGTGGGCTTGCGGGGGGCGGTGACGGGGATGAGATGGTCGGTGTCGGCGAGGCGGCGGGCCAGGCCGGTGTGGCCCTCGTCCTCGATGTCGCGCATGACGAGGAACTGGTTGGCGGCAACCTCGAGGCCCTCGGCGGGCTCGCCGTCGATGAAGCCGGCGTTCAGGCGGTCCAGCGCGAGCATGCGCTGGCTGTAGAGCTCGTCGATGAGATCGCCGGGGAGGTCGAGGTTGAGGAAGCCGGTGTAGAGGCGCTCGGCGTCGACCTTCTGGTTCTCGAAGTCCTCGGTGCGGATGCCCAGGGCATCGGACTTGATGCGGGCGTTGAGGTCCTTGGAGACGAAGACGGTGCGCACGCCGGGGCCGGAGCGCGCGGCGGTGGACTGGCCGGAGTGGAGAGCCCAGGCGACCGCGATGATGCGGTTGTCGGCGGTGTCCTCGCCGATGACGGTGGGCCGGGCGTGCTCGCCGACGTCGATGCGGACGGTGCCGGTGCGGCCGCCGCTGGCGGCCTGGCCGACGGTGGGGCTGGTGTCGCCCCAGCGGACGCCGTCGGCGAGCCGGCCGAGGGTGCGGAGACGGTCGAGGTGGCGGATGCACTCGCGGGCGTTACGGCCGATGTCGTCGTTCTGCCGCTTGAGCTTGTCGAGTTCCTCGATGACGGCGAAGGGGATGACGACCTCGTGCTCCTGGAAGACGAAGAGGGCGTTGGGGTTATGCAGGAGGATGTTGGTGTCGAGCACGAAGTGCTTGATGACGCCGTCGTCGGTGTCATCGGTGAGGTGCGCGACGGGGTTCGCCGCCGGGGCCGACGCCCGCCGCGAGGGCTGGTGGCGCGTGGATCCGGGGGTCTGCGGGGCGGTCGTGTCTGGCATGATCGCGGGGCACTCCATCGACCGGGCGCGGCCCACGGGTGCGTTCCTCGCACCGGACCACCGCGTCCGACCCCCCCACCTCCACTCACCCCCTCCCCTCCCCCCGCTGCGATACGCCCGGCGGCGGTTCTCCGCCGGTGGGGACAGGATACCTATTCGGCGATCTCTTGGGAACGGATCAGGGTTCCGGAGTGCTCGCGGGACCGATAGCCAGCGGGCGGCGAGATCAAGGTCCGGTGAAGAGTGGGCATGTGTGGGTGAGGCTCAGGGGATGAACGCGGCTGTGGTGAGGATGATTCCAATCACGATCGCAAAGCCGACCTTGAGGAGGGTGGCGACGAGGCGGCCTGTCGCCGCGCCGGCGCCCACCCTGGCGGACCCGGTCCAGGTCATGGCGCCGGCGTGACGCTCGCAGGCGATCGCGCCCAGGCCGGCGCCGACGGCACCGCCGACGATGGTGCCCACAACCGGGAACACGAAGGAGCCGGCGATGGCGCCGAGGAGGGCGCCGGCGATCGATCCGATGGCGCCGCGTCGGGTGCCGCCCGCGGCGGAGGCGCCCGCGGCGGAGGCCGCGACCTCGAGCACCTCGGCGACGAGGCCGAGGGTCGCGGCGGCGCCGATGGTCCACCAGGAATAGAGACCGCCGTCCTGCCACCACTGGCAGAGGATCGCCGCGAGCACGATGAACCAGATGCCGGGGAGCGTGAGCGTGGTCAGCGCGGCGCCCAACAGGGTCACCAGGAGCATGATGAAGCCGATGAGGATGGTCATCGAGCGGTCTTATTGGGAATGGGGCGGCGGGGCTTGCCCGGCGGGGGATTCGACCGGCGCGAGGTTCAGGCGGTGGCGGGTTCGGCGGCCTCGGCGCCGGATTCGGGGAACGCGGCGCGTTCCATCTGGAGGATCCAGTCTTCGAGGGGGGTGTAGCGGAGAAGGTCGAGCTTGACCTGCCGGCCGTCCTTGAGGTTGAGGGTCACGAAGAACTTGTGCCACTTGCGCTTGTCGAACTCCTTGATGTCGGCGGGGGCGATGGTCGGGGTGCCGGCGCCGGGGAGTGTGAGTCGGAGCGTGGCCGGATCGAAGCGGAACTTCATGGTGCCCGCCCAGAGAACGACCAGGGCGACCCATGCGGCACCGACGCCACCGATGGCGACGAAGAGCCACTGGAAGAACATGTCAAGGCCGCTGAGCGGCTTGGGAGCCCCGCGGGTGTTCCACTCGGCGGTGAGCTCGGCGAGTTGCTTCTCGGGGTCGGTGATGCGGGCGGTCGCCGAGTCGAGGGCCCAGACGCGCGAGAGGGACTCGAGCCACTGGAGCTTGGCGAGTTCCATGGCGGCGATCCGGCCGTTGCCCGTGGCGGTGTCGCGCGCGGCGGAGGTGAACTCGGCGCGGCGCTTCTGGAGGTCGGCGAGGTCGGTTACCGGGTCGGTAACGCGGGTCTGGGAGAGGCGTCCGGCGGTCTTCGCGGCGGCGAGGTATTCCTTGAGCTGGTAAGAGGCGTCCGCCTGGCCGCGGGCCGGGTAGGCGATGGTGGCGTCGTAGAGCCCCCAACTACCGAGGCCGACCAGGACGATGAAGAAGATCGCCATCTTCATCAGCCAGTGGCTGTTGAGGCGGGTGACGGTGACCGGCGGGGCCGGGTCGAGAGCGGGGTCTGGCGTCGTGTCGGGCGTATCCATGCAGGGAGAGTGTATCGGCCGCGGATGGACCTCTGCCGACAAGGGTGTGTGATTTCTATCGATCCTGTGAAGCCCGACCGACGGGGAAAAGTGCTCCCATCAGGCGATCTGGTGCATGGTCTTGTACTGCTGCAGGGACTTGTCCGAGTCGAAGTAGTGCGTGTGGCCAGCGTGCTCGATCTTGGCCACGGCGTTCTGCGGCAGGAATCGGGTCCTGGTCACCGGGTCCTCGACCATGGCCCGCTGGATGTAGTACTGGTTCTCCTGCATCGTGAGGTACGCCTTGACGCAAGAGACCAACTGGTCGTCGATCCACTTCCCGACGGCGTTGCGGTCGATCTTGTCAAGGGGCATTTCCAGTCGCGTGTGCCGCTCGTAGTCGAAGAAGATGGGCGTGATGAGCAGGTCGTAGTCGAGCACGAGCTTGGTGACATCGGGGCTCGCCGACGCGGAGATCGTGACGGTCATGTTCGCCATGTCCGTCAGGAAGGTGACCTTGCCTTCGCGCAGGCTGGGCGACATCGTCGGGGTCGCCTTGACCTTGTCGCCGAACTGCTTCAGGAACTCCTGGATGCGGGGCCGCCAGATGCCGGCGAGGTCGTCGCAGATCGAGTTGAACTGAGCGAGCCGCTTCTCGCGCGCCTCCCTCTCCTGCTGGCGGGCCTGCTCGCCGGCCTTGGCCCGCTGGGCGCTCTGGTCGAACTCCGCCTTGATCCGTTGTGCAAGCGACGATTCGGTGCCCATGGCGGCCTCCTCTTGTGGCGTGCTCATCGCGGACGTCCCGCTCGATTTCGTCTCACCCGGCGGTTGGTCGGGTCGAACGAACTCCGGCAAAGCAGCATATTCATTCGGCCGCTCCATTGCGACCTGATGCGGCGTCGACGGCGTCCGCCACGGTGGTGAATCGATCCACCACCCCGACCTCCTGCGTCCGGAGTTTGTCCCGCACAGATGCGCGGGCCTCGACGATGTGCAGGGTTGCTCCCGTTGCACGGAGTTCCTCGGCCAGCGACTTGAGCATCTCCGCGCCCGTCAGGTCGACGTGCGGTGACGCCGAGAGGTCACCCACGACCGTCCGTACTGGCGGCGAGGTCTCTCGCAGCCGCTCGACGACGGTGTCCCGCACGTGGTCGGCGTTGAAGTACACGATGCTTCCTTCGGGCCGGAAGATGATGACGCCGCTGATGGGCTCGTTGTCGGGATGCCGCTGGAGGTCGGAGAAGCGACGCGTCCCCGGGATCCGGCCGAGGAACGCCACGTGCGGACGCGAGGCGCGTCGGAGCAGGAGCAGCAGGGAGATGACCGCCCCGATCAGGACCCCGCGGAGCATGCCCGAGGCGAGCACGCCCGCGAGGGCAACGCCTGCGATCAGCAGCTCGGCCCGGTCGGTCTTCCACAGGTGGGCCAGCGCCCGCACGTTCACGAGTCCGACCACGGCCATCAGCACAATGGCGGCGAGCACCGGTTGCGGGAGTTCCCGCAGCAGCCCGGAGAAGAACACGGCAACGATGAGGATGACGATCGCCGCGACAAGCCCCGACGCCGGGGTCCGCGCGCCGGCGCTCTCGTTGACAAGCGACTGCGACATCCCGCCGCTGACCGGCAACCCACTCCCGAGGCCCGCCGCGAGGTTGGCCCCGGCGAGCGCCAGCAGTTCCTGGTTCGCGTCGAGGCGGCCGCGGTGCTTCGCGGCGAACATCCTGCCGATTGCGGCGGTTTCTACCGAGCCCAACAGGAAGCAGGCCATCGCCAGGGGGAGCAGCGCGTTCAGGTCGTCCGGGTGAACATCGGGCAGCCTGATCGCGGGCAGCCCCTGCGGCACCTCGCCGAGCATCTTCACACCGCGATCGCCGAGCCCGAGTGCGCCAGCCGCGACGATGCCGCCGACCACGACCAGGATCGCAACGGGCTTGTTCTTGAGGAGCACTTTGCCGGAGACGAGCACGGCCAGCGCCGCGATGCCGATCGTCAGCGACGCGGTGTTGGACTCTCCCAGGTGCGTGATCAGGTGGCGGGAGCATTCCCAGAAACCGCCGTGGGCGGCGGGCATGCCGAGGAGCTTGGGAAGCTGCGTGCTGGCCAGCGTCAGGGCAACGCCGGCTTTGAACCCCAGCAGCACGGATTCGGAAACAAAGCTGACCAGCGACCCCGCCCGCACGGCCCAGGCCGCCAGGGCCAGCCCGGCCACGAGCAGCGCGGTGCACGCCGCGAGCCCGGCGAACCGGGCCGAGTCGCCGCCGGCGATCTCGCCCAGCGATGTTCCCAGGAGGAGAGAAATCGCTGAGGTCACCGTGATCGCGGTGCGCCTCGAACTGCAGAGCCAGCAGAAGGCGAACCCCGAGAACATGCACGCGTACAGCCCGGCCTCGGGGGGGAGTCGGGCGAGGGAGGCGTCGCCGATCGCCGCGGGGAGCAGGTAGGCCGCCAGCGTCAGGCCCGCGACGGCATCGGCATGCAGGAGACTTATGCCGTATCCGCGCACCCACCGGGCGGGTTGCCACCGGGGTCGCCAGCCCCATCCGGCCTCATCCGCCGAGCCGGTGCGGTGGTTCACGACGCGGCGCTCCCTCCCGCGGGCAGGGGCGCGAGGTGCGGCTTGAAGGGCCGCACCACGATCTCGCCATCGCGCACGCGGAGGTACGACCCCTGGGGCGCTTCCATCCACGCATCGCGCGCGGCCCCGGCGGGCTCCGACGCCACGAGCCTGGTCGTCGGCGAGAACCGCCCGCGCAGGTCCGGGTTGGTGCGGTAGATGTTCTCGACGTCACGGCTGTAGTCGTAGAGCATGGGCACATTCCCGTCGCTCGATTGCTTCGGTCTGGAGAGCCGGTCTTCGAGCAGGAGGGCGGTCCGGTGTGCGCGAGCCGGCGGGCGCACCGGAACCGGACATTCGCTCAATACACCTCGCGGACGAACTTGCGCTTCTTGAGTGTCGCCTGGTCGTCGTAGGCGCCGGACATCTTTCGTTTTGGCAGCTTGACCTTGTCCCGCGGCAAGGCCTTGTGGGGGATCGTCTCGAGGATGTGACGGATGCAGTTGAGGCGGGCCCGCTTCTTGTCGTCGGAGCGGAGGATGTACCAGGGGGCGTGCCTGGTGTCCGTGGCATCGAGCATCATGTCGCGGGCGCGGGAGTAGTCGAACCAGTTGGAGCGGGAGGGCAGGTCCATCGGACTGAGCTTCCACTGGCGGATCGGGTCGTCGATGCGGGCCTCGAACCGTCGCTTCTGCTCCTGGTCGCTCACCTCGAGCCAGATCTTGACGAGGGTGATCCCCCCGTTCACGATGTGCTTCTCCACCGTGGGGCAGAGTTCGAGGAACCGGCGGTGCTGCTCCTTGGTGCAGAACCCCATCACGTACTCCACTCCGGCGCGGTTGTACCAGCTTCGATCGAAGATCACGATCTCTCCCGCGGCCGGGAAGTGCTGCATGTAGCGCTGCATGTGCATCTGCGACTTCTCGCGGTCCGAAGGGGCCGGGAGCGCCACGAGCCGGAAGACGCGGGGGCTCACCCGCTCGGTGATCGCCTTGATGGCTCCCCCCTTGCCCGCGGCGTCGCGCCCCTCAAAGACGATGATCACCCGCAGGCCCTTGTGCTTGACCCACTCCTGGAGCGCGCAGAGCTTCGCCTGGAGCTTGCGAAGCTCTTTCTCGTAGGCCTTGCGATCGAGTTTCCCGGAGCTGCCGTCCTTCTTGTTCTTCGGCATGGATGCCCTTCCCCGTCGCGCGGAAGCCGCGACGATTCGTCAAGAGAGAGGAGTTGCCGGCACGTGGAAGCGGTGGACAGTGCGGAGAAAAGGGCCGTGCCGCCGTGTGGCGGGACGGCCCAGAGTGATGCGAGCGTCGCCCGGGTTACTTGACGAGCTTGGCGGCGGGGATCTGCCAGGTTCCATCGAGGATGGAGGGGGGCGTCTCCTTGGGCCAATAGAGGCGGAGCATGAGGTTGAACCGGCCGGCGGGAGCGGGAAGCCAGTTGCTCTCGAGGTCCTTGCCGGGGCTCTCGTGCTGGAGGTAGAGGTCTACGGAGCCGTCGGGGTTGGTCTTGAAGCTGTTGCGCTGGCTAAGGGTGTAGCGGTTGAGGGGGTTGTCGCAGAAGAAGAACTCGGCGTCGTACATCGTGAGGGACCAGAACCCATCGACCGGCGGGAGCTTTCCCTTCTCGAAGTGGATGGTGTACTTGTGGTCGCCGCTGTAGGGCTTGCCGTCGAGCTGGGTCTCGGACGTCGGGTAGACCGCGTCCTGCGGGCGGTTGGCGCCAAGGCCGAAGTAGGTCACCGCGGCCCGCTGCAGGTAGTCGGTGCCGTAGACGCCGGTCTTGGTCGTGAAGATCCAGCCGTTCTCGTTGCGGCCGGCGACCTTGAACTGGTCCATGATCTTCTCAACGCCCAGCTTGGGAACGGTCTGCAGGGCTTTGCCGGGGCCGGCGCCGAGCGATCGGCTGTCGAAGGGCATGCCGGGGACGATGCCGAGGCGCGCCATCTTGGCGACGATCGGCGCATCGGCCGGCGACGGGGGGTTGTCCTTCATCAGCTGGGCAAGGAGGGAGAAGTAGGCGTCGGCGCTGAGCGCGTTGACCTGATCGCGAACGGGCGTCTTCATGTCGATCGAAGGATCGACCTTGCCCGCGGGCGGCGTGTAGGTCTGGCCGTAGGCGCTGAGGGGGACCAGCGTGCAGGCGTCCTGCATCGCGTGAACGGCCTTGTAGTCCTCGGGAGTGCCGGTGCAGTAGATGCGGCCGAGGATCCAGACCATGTTGGTGGGCGACTTGTACTGGGTGACGCCCTCGGGGAGCGAGCCGGTGTAGGTGGGCGAGGTGATGGCGTACTTCTGGGCCTTGGTGCCGGTGGTGCGCTTGCCGGGAACCTGGAAGACGTCGGTCCAGCCGTCGAGCATCGGGAAGAGGTAATAACGGTCGTGGGCGTCGGGGATGCTCAGGATCCACGGCTCCTTGGCGACATCAACCCACCCGGTGGTGTACAGCGTGTCGGCGTTGGGGGCCGTGACATCGCGGAACTTCGCCGTGGGATACTCGCGCATGCGGACGAGGTGGCCCATCGGGGCGCGGGTACCGACGGGTTCGGCGACGTTGGTCATGACGCGACGGGTCATCTCCATCGTGACGAGCGGGTAGCCGTAGACATACGCCTGAAGGCCGAGGTCAACGGCCTCCTTTTCGCTTATCGGGGACGACGCGGAGACCGGGGCATCGGTTTTCGCAGGAGTCTGGGCCGGGGAAAGGCCGGCGAACATGGCGCCGGCGGCAAGAGCGATGGAAAAAGCAATGGTGGGCTTCATTGGATCCCTTTCAAAAAGCGGACGTGTGCCGTGAGTTCGCGCAGCGATTATCGTATGAGCGGTTGACGCGTGGCCCGGTGAAGAAGGCACTATCGCCTGAAACCACCGAACCGTCCGCCGCCGAAACCGCCACCACCTCCGAAGCCGCCCCAGCGGCCGCCACCGCCGCTGAAGCCGCCCCAGCTATGGCCACCGCCACCCCAGCCGCCGCCACCTCCGCCCCAGGAATGCGAACCCCACGAGTTGCCGCTGTTGCGGGCCCAGGAGTCGCTGTTGAGGCTGTTCTGGGTGTCGTGCGAGCCCCAGCCGCCGCCGGAGGACGAGCGTTGCTGCGCCGAGTTCTGCCAGTTGTTCTTCCAGTTGCTGGAGTCCCATCCGCCCGAGTCGCCGAAACTCGAACTCGAGGGGCGGTTCCACGAGTTGGTGCCGGTGGTCGAGCGGTTCTGCCACGCGCTGGATGCGGAGGAGGCCGTGGGCTTCTGGACGTTCTGCCAACTGCCGTTCTGGGCGGTCTGCCAGCCGCCGTCGCTGGTCTTGCGGTAGACGTTGCCATCGTGGCTGGCGTAAAGGTCGCCGTTGCTGGTGGAGACGGCGGCGTTGCCGTGGGTGCCGCGGATTCCCTGGGCGGACTCACCGGCGGAGTTGGAGGCCCACCCCTGCGTGACGCCGCCGGGGCCGGTGGTGTGGCTGGCGGTGGCCCACTGGTTGCCGCGGGTGACCGTGGAACTGCCCCAGGACTGGACGCCGTTGGTGGCGGAGGCGTGGGAGGCGAAGGTGTTGGTGTAGGGGTTGTACGCCTGGCGAACCGTTCCGGCGCCGTTGGGGCCGTAGGCATACCCGGCGCGGGAGTAGGTTCCGGTGGAGGGGTTGTACGCGGCGCCCCATCCGGCGCCGCCGTGGGGACCGTAGTAGGCTCCGCTGCGGGTGTAGGTGCCGTAGGCGGGGTGGTAGATGGCGCCGCAGCCATAGGAGTAGTAGCACGGGTTGTAGTGGTACCAGCAGCAGTTGTTGTTGCTGGCGATGAGAGCGCCGGTGAGCATTCCGGCGCCGAACATAAGCGCGCCGGTCGCGGCGACGTACTGGCCGCTGTAGCCGGCGGTGTAGCCGACGACCACGGTGGAGGGTGTGGAGGAGTAGACCTGGACGTACGTGCAGTTGTAGACGGGGCAGCTGGGCGGGATGGTGTAGATGACGTGCGGCACAGCGGTGCAGACGGCCCACGGCCCGGTGGCGACAGGGGAGACGAACCAGATCCCCTGGTAGCAGCAGTAGTACTGGCCGCTGGCGAAGATGACCTGGTAACTGGTGTTGACGGCGTAGGTCATCGAAGTGCCTTCGATGGCGACGAACTTCGGGGCGCCCTGGTAGGTGACATCGACCTTGGCGTTGGCGATGGTGACCGTCGACTTGTGGGGGACGGTGGCGAGGATGACGGCCTCGCGGGCCTCCTGAGTGCCTGGGACCGAAGCGAGGACGAAGCCCATCGGGCTGTCGGGCGGGATGAGTGAGAAGTCGGAGGGGAGGTCGGCGGAGGCGGCGGCCCACGGACCCCAGAGGCCCGAGGCGCGGAACCAGCGACCCGCCGCGAGGTAGTAGTAGGTGCTCGTCGCGAGGTCGAAGAAGACCGGCTGGTCGGGGTTGCTGACGTACATCAGGCCTGTGCCGGGGATGGAGGAGTAGTCGGGGGTACCGTCGGTGACGATGATCTCGGCGGGCTCGGTGCTGGTGAAGACGGTGGGGACGGTGGTCGCGGCGACGCCGGGGACGTTCTTGCGCATCTCGTCCCAGGCCTCGCCGGGGGGGAGGTTCCAGAAGTCGCGGGGGAGGTTCGCGGGGTCCGCGGCGGTCCAGGGGCCCTTGATGGCGTCGGGAGCGGTGAGCCAGGAGTGGCCGTTGAGCAGGTAGCAGGTGCTGGTGGTGTTGTCCATGACCACGAGCCAGTTGGTGTTGACTGCGAACATCAGCTTGGTGCCGGAGATGGGCTGGAACTGCGGCGGGCCGATGAAGTTGACGAGGATGGCGGGGGTCTCGCTGTAGTAGATGGTGGGCGGGGCAAGGTTGACCGCGACGGTCTTGGGCTTGACCTTGCCGTGCATGTAGGCGAGGACTCGCTTCAGGGAGATGGCGATGAAGTTCTGGGTGGTGAGGGCCTCGGTGACCATCGCCTTGAGGGCGGGCACGCTGGATTCGGGGACACCGGAGAAGTTGATCGCGGGATCGAAGTTGGTCATGAAGACGGTGTCGGTGTCGTGGTCGACCATGGTGTCCGCCTTGACGGCCATGACGCCGTAACTGGACTGGTCGGCGTCCTTGGGAGTGACGACGACGGCGGAGAGGAAGTTGATGGTCGCGTAGTCCTTCCAGGAATCGACCTGCGGCTGGTACATGACGACGGTGTTGCCGTCGTGGGAGAAGGTGCGGGGGCGCGGGGGGGGGGGGGGGGGGGGGGGGGGGGGGGGGGGGGGTGCCGGCGCGGCCGCGGGCTGCTGCGAAGCGGGGGCCTCGGTCCAGGCGCCATCCTGGGCCAGGGCGGCCTGGCCGCGGCAGATGGCGAGGGCGGTGCAGAGAAGGATCGCGAAGGAACCGGTCAACGTGCGCTTCACGGATTGCTCCTTGGTCAATCGGAATGTCCCCGCCGCCCACGGCGCCTCCACCTCACCTTGCGCTCACGGCATGTCCGGTCGAGACGCCTCCACGGCACGGTGGGTGTCGCTCATGACCTGAGTCTAGCCGGTCGAAGACGCGGGTTGAGGAAGCAGCGTGACGGTTTACAGCGGTCGCTCTTCCCTCGTGCGGCTGTGTACGCCGCCCTGCAACAAGGCTACCGACGCAGCACGCTGCGGCGCGCAAGAAAAACTGCTGCCACGATCACACGCTCTAATCCCCCGTCGTCTGCGGTAGGGGGAAGGAACCGGGAGTCGCCGCATGATCCATCTTGCGTGTTGTGCCCTTGGCACGTTGCTAGTCGTCGCTTCGGCGGCGCCGGCGCAGTTTCGATCGCTGGGAACGTTCGGACCGGACCTGTCGTCGTTCGTACGGGGGATGTCGGCCGATGGGTCGACCCTGGTGGGATTCGGCATGGATCAGGTCTCGCCGACCGGCGGCACGACGCAACGGGCCGCGGTCTGGAACGTGGCTGGAATTGCCCGGATCCCCGACATGAGTGGGTTCTCGAGCGCCGGCGGGTACGGGGCGTCCAGCGGCGGCGCGGTCATCGCCGGGTACGGGCAATATGGAACGAGGCTCCGCGCGTTCCGGAGCGAGGAGGGTCGGGCGGACCTGTTGCCGTTGCTGAACGGGACAAGCGATTCGTACGCACAGGGCATCACGCCAGACGGCTCACGCATCATCGGTTCGTGCGATGAGACGCCCTGCATGTGGAGCGCCGGCGGGGTGACGCCAATCGCGCTCCCTGCGGGTCAGACGGCCGGGAGGGCGATGGACATCTCGGGCGATGGCGCCCGGATCGCCGCGCAGTACCGCTACGCGCCCGGGAGGTACGGCTTGTACGTGTTGTCGGAACTCGGGACCGAGGTCGTTCCGCTGCCGGCCGGGTTCGACCGCTCGCCCAGCGTGTCCATCTCACTCGACGGCACCACGGTTGTGGGAGGGATGTGCTCGACCGATACGCACCAGTTCTTTGCGTTTCGGTGGAGCGACTCCGCCGGGTTTGAGCAGCTCCCCACCATCGGGGTGCTCGGCGCCGTCGGGGCGTGTTCGGCTGATGGGTCGACCGTTGTCGGAACGGACGGAGCCGCTGTGATGTGGCGAGACGGCGTGAGGATCGACCTCAATACGTACCTGGCGTCGCTGGGGATGGACCTGACGGGCTGGACACTCTCCAGCGCATCGGAGATTTCGGCCGACGGCCTCACGATCGGCGGAACCGGCTACCACCAATACTCGGGCGGCACGCGGTCCGAGGGGTGGGTGGCGACGATTCCAGCGCCGGGCGCGGTGCTTTTGCTCGGGCTGTGTGCGATCGATCGCGTGGGCGGCCGGTCGCGCCGGCGCGAAGCGACTCTCATGTGATCGGATCACCCGTTAGACTGCCGGGGTGGGTCGGACAGGTGCACAGACCGAGTCGTCGTCGGGCCCGTCCGAGCGCGGCGAGATGATGCGCACGCTGGCGCTGTCGGTGCTGATCGGGGCGGGCACCGGCATCATCGGGACGCTGTTCCACAGGAGCGTGGATGCGTGCGAGAGCCTCCGGGGGTGGCTGCTCGATCGGCTGCACGCGGGCGAGGGGGCGGCCTGGGTCGGTGGATTCGGCTGGGCCGTGCTGCCGGCGATCGGGCTTGCCGCGGGGTGTGGGATCGGGTTGATGGTGACGCGGCTGGCGCCGGATTCGGGTGGAAGCGGGATCCCGGCGATCAAGGAGATCCTGGCGGGGACCCGGCGGGTGATGTCACGGCTGATGATCCCGGTGAAGTTCATCGGGGGGGCGGTCGGGATCGGGCTCGGACTGTCGGCCGGGCGGGAGGGGCCGACGATCCAGATGGGGGCCGGGCTGGCGCACGTCCTGGGCGGACGTCTGGCCGATGACGCTGTGGTGCGGCGAACCCTGCTGGCCGGTGGGGCGGGGGCTGGGCTGACGGCGGCGTTCGGGGCGCCGCTGGCGGGGTTCATCTTCGTGGTGGAAGAGCTGCGGGTGCCGCTGCGTCGGGGTGTGTTTGTCGGGGTGCTGGCGGCGACGATTGCCTCGGGTGCGGCCTGCCGCGCAATGGGTGGGTCGGTGTACTTCGAGACGCCAGAGGTCGCGGCGATTCCGCTGTCGGCGTGGCCGGCGGTGGTGCTGGTGGGGATCGCCGCGGGGCTTGTGGGCGTGGCGTACTCGGGGACGGTCCTGGCGGGCGTGCGGCTGGCGAGACAATCGCGGCTGGCGCCGGCGTGGATGCTGCCGGGGCTCGCCGCGGGAGTGATGGGGCTGGTGGCGTGGTATTCGCCGGCGCTGGTGGGCGACGGGCACGGGTTTACGCAGTCGCTGCTGCAGCCCGGCGGTGTGGGGCGGGCGGCGTGGGTGCTGCTGGTGATGCTGGCGGCGCGGCTGGTCTTGACGGCGATGACCTATTCCTCCGGGACGCCGGGAGGGCTCTTCGCGCCGATCCTGGCCTTGGGGGCGATGCTGGGACAGGGAGTGTGGGTGCTCGCGGACTCGTCGGGGGCTGGGGGGGTGTGGGGGTTTGCGGGGGCCGATGGACGCTCGCTGGCGATGGTGGCGATGGCGGCGATCTTCGCCGGTTCGATCAGGAGCACGATCACGGGGGTGGTGCTGATGGTGGAGATGACGGGGTGCTGGGCGCTGATCCCGGCGATGAGCGCGGCGTCGCTGTCAGCGCACGTGGTGGCGATGCTGCTGCGGAGCGAGCCGGTGTACGACTCGTTGATGGAGATGGACCTTGCCGCGGATCGCGCGGCGGGCGGGGCCCGGGCGTAGCGCGGGCGGCCTTACCTACTCTGCCTGCGGGCGAGTGGAGCCATGCATGAGCCGTCCGTATCCGCTGATGTTCGAGCCGATGTACTTCGAGAAGGTCTGGGGCGGCCGGGCGCTGGGGAGGCTGGGCAAGTCGATCCCGGCGGGGAAGGCGATCGGCGAGTCGTGGGAGGTGGCGGATCTCTCGGTGACGAGCGCTTCGGGGGCGGGCGGCGGGTCGGCGAGGTCGGTGATCGCGAACGGGCCGATGAAGGGAGCGACGCTGCATGACGCGCTCGAGGTGTGGGAGGACGGGCTGCTCGGGCGGACCCCGGCGACGAGGGAGGGGAACTTCCCGCTGCTGGTGAAGTTCCTCGACGCGAGGGAGAACCTGTCGGTGCAGGTGCACCCGTCGGCGGCGTATGCGGAGAGCAACAGCGGGGCGTTTCTCAAGACCGAGTCGTGGTACATCCTCGACGCGGAGCCGGGGGCGGTGATCTACAAGGGCGTGAAGCGCGGGGTGACACGGGAGGTGTACGCGCGGCACATCGCGGACGGATCGGTGGTAGACGACATGGTCGCCATCCCGGCGGTGGTCGGAGAGTGCCACAACCTGCCGAGCGGGACGGTGCATGCGCTGGGGGCGGGGGTGCTGGTCGCGGAGGTGCAGACACCGAGCGACACGACGTTCCGGGTGTTCGACTGGGGAAGAAAGGGGCGGGAGTTGCACGTCGACGAGGCGCTCGCGTGCATCGATTTCGGGCCCGCGCCGGCGGCGACGAGGTATTCGCCCGGAGAGGGCTTCTCGCGGCTGGTGACGACGGAGTACTTCACGATCGATGAGGCCCGGCCCGCCGAGGGGAGCGGGCTGGGGGCAGGTGAGGAAGGGGTGTGCAGCGTGCTGACGGTGCTCGCGGGGTCGTGCGACCTGGTCAGCCGGGGCGGCGGGTTTGAGGCGATCACCGCCGTGGCGGGGATGACGCTCATGATTCCGGCGGGGATCGCAGGGACCGCGGAGGTGGTCAGCCGCGGGAAAGGGACGACGCTGTTGCGGGCGTCGCTGGTGTGAGCGACGGACGTAATGTTGCCGTGATGACGGGACCGGGCGACATCGTTCTGGCGATCGAGGCGAGCAACCCGTCGGTGGGTTCGGGGGTGGCGGTCGGACGACGGGGGGAGGCGGGGGCGGTGGAGGTGCTGGGGGTTGAGGTTGTTCGGAGTGAGAGCCGCGAGGAAGACGACCTGATGCCCGCGGTGGATCGGGTCTGCCGCGGGGCCGGGGTGGGTGCGAGGGAGATCAGGCTGGTGGCGGTAAGCGTGGGGCCGGGGGGGTACACGGCGGTGCGGGTGGCGACGGCGGCGGGGAAGATGATCGCCGAGGGCGTGGGGGCGAGATGTGTCGCGGTGCCGACGGCGATGGTGGCCGCGCTTGGGGCTGGGGCGGAGTGGAATCCGGATCGCGGCGTGGCGGTGATGCTGGCGAGCAAGGGGCCGGGAGGGACTGGGGGTGAGGCGAGCGCGTGGGTGGCGGTGCTGAAGGGAACGATGGAGGGGTGGATCGATGCGAGCGTCAACGGGAGGATCGTGAACGCGGCCGGGGCGGGTGCGCTGGGGGGCGAGGCCGGGCTGGTGATCGCTGATCGCTTTCTGTCCGAGCCGCTGCGGGCGGCGATTGCGGGCGTGGGGCTGCGGGTGGTGGAGCCGCGGCTGGATGCGGAGGTGTGCCTGCGGGTGGCGTGTGCGGGCGTGCTGCCGGAGATCGACCCGGTCGCGCTCGTGCCGTTGTATCCGCGAGAGCCGGATGCCGTGACATTGTGGCGGGCGAAGAAGGGGAAGGGTTAGCGGCGCGGGTTGCGGCCGGGGTTGGAACGCGACGGGGCCTTTGGCGGGAAGGGCCCGGGGCGCGGCGGGAACGTGGGGCCGTTGGTCGGTTCGGGCGCTG
Source organism: Phycisphaeraceae bacterium (assembly GCA_019636655.1). Taxonomy (NCBI): domain Bacteria; kingdom Pseudomonadati; phylum Planctomycetota; class Phycisphaerae; order Phycisphaerales; family Phycisphaeraceae; species Phycisphaeraceae bacterium. The sequence continues at coordinate 422,629 of JAHBXB010000002.1, forward strand.
GGTCGGCGGCGGGGGCGTGCGCGGGCGGCGGTGCGGGCTCGGAGGACGGCGCGTGGGGCTCGGCCGCGGGGGCCGGTGCTGGGGCGGCGTCGTGGTGCGCGGGGCGGGCGAAGATGAGCCGGCCGGCGGAGGTCTGGAGGCTGGAGGTGACCTCGACCTGGACATCGTCGCCGATCAGGTCGGCCGCGCCTTCGACGACGATCATCGTGCCGTCATCGAGGTAGCCGATGCCCTGCCCGGGCTGCTCGCCGGGCTTGACGAGATGAACAGTGAGAGCCTCTCCGGGGATGAGGGCGGGCTTGAGGGCGTTGGCGACATCGTTGAGGTTCAGCGTGGTGACGCCCTGGATGCGAGCGACGCGGGCGAGGCCGGTGTCAGTGGTGATGATGGTGCCGGGGATGCGGCGGGCGAGTTCGATGAGCATCTGGTCGACGGATTTTCCGGCGATGGGGGTCTCGTCGATCGTGAGATCGAGAGGGGTGCGCTGCAGTTTGGTGACAACATCGAGGCCGCGCCGGCCCTTGGTTCGCCGCAGGCGATCGGATGAATCGGCGAGGAGTTGGAGTTCGGAGACGACAAAGTGCGGGATGACCACCGGGGCCTGGAGGAGGCCCGTGCCGCCGAGGTCGACGATGCGGGCGTCGATGAGGACGGAGGTATCGAGCACCAGGGGCTTGGGGCCGCGGACCTGCTTGGCGAACTCGACGTAGGGGATGACTAGGCGGAAGTCGTCCTGGGTCTGGAGGACGGTGACGACCCCGAGGTAGATCAGGCAGATGGCGATGAGGAGTTTGACGGTCTGGATGAGCCAGGGGGCCTGGATGTCGTAGAGGAAGACGAGCTGATCGATCAGGTAGCCCATCGCGACGGCACCGAGCATTCCGGCGAGCAGGCCGAGGAAGATCGACAGGAGCGTCGAGATCTTCTTGTTGGGCGTGAAGATGTCGATGAGCATCACGACCGCGGCGAGGAAGAGCGAGACGGTGAGGACGAGGGGCCACGCGTTCTGGCGTTCGATGGCGGCGCGCTGGTCCGAGATCGGGGTGAGCGGGACGATGGAGAGGAAGGCGACTGAGACGAAAATGGCAACGAAGACAAGGCGGAATGCGCGGAGCATGGCCGCGCGTTGCCGCTGGGCGGCCTCGATGGGGTACAGACCGGGGCTTTGGTCGGGGCTGCTCACGACGAAAGTGTACCGGGAGGGCGGGGCGGGGTACGATCGCTGCGTCGCGGCGGGCCCGTCGCGACGGTAGACGGCCGGGCCCGGTGCACGGGTGTGGACGTGAACCTGGTCAGGGCTTGACCGCAGCAGCCATAAGCGCTCCGTGCCCGGTGCTGCCGGTGTCCTGGCCGTCTACCGTCGCGACCGCCGGCGGCGCGGGGAGTCGGCAGGGCGGGCACGCACTCATCGAGTAACGCGGGCGGGGGTCGGGCTGGCGGCGGGCGGGGACTGGGTCGAGGCGGTCTCCGGCGAGCCCAACACCGGCCGGTATTTCTCGCGGTACTTCTTCTCGAGTTCGGTCTGCTTGTTGGTGAGGTCGATGTCGCGTCCGGCGATGAAGGCCCGCTTCACGTTCGTGGCGACCTCGAGGATGTCTCCGTCGGCAAGGAAGAGGGTCGCTTCCTTTCCCTTGGCGAGGGTGCCGAGGCGGTCCGAGACGCCGAGGATCTCGGCCGCGCTTCGGGTGATGGCCTTCAGGGCGGCCTGGCTAGAGAGGGCGCCGCCGCTGTAGGCGACGGCAATGGCCGCGGCGTAGGGGAGGTTGCGCTCGTGGGCCGTGTCGTCGCCCCCGGCGAGGGACCAGAGGATGCCGGCCTGTTCGAGCCGGGCGGGGAGGGTGAAAGCGTCGTCGTAGGGGCTGTCGTCTCGCTTGGGGAAGCGGAAGGTGCCCGTGACGATGACGGGGACGGCGTGGCGTTTGAGTAGTTCGGCGCACATCGGGGCGTCGCGGCCGCCGATGATGACGCACTTGAGCGAGTTTCGCGCGGCGAAGGCGACCGCGGCGACGATCTGGTCGTAGTCGTTCGCCTCGATATAGACCCGCTTCTGGGCGGGGCCCGCTGCGGGGAGGGCAGGGAGCATGGCGTCCCAGCGGATATCGACGGGGAGCGAGGAGTCCGCCGCGCGGGCGACGCCGTAGGCGCGGGCCTGGGAGAAGGCCGAGTCGATCGCATCGACGTTTCGGCGGATGTCCTTGGCCTGGTCGTCGTCGGACTTGTCCATCCATGGAGCTCGGACCGACCGCATGTAGGGCCATGCGACGACGACGCCGATGTCCTTCTCCACGGTCATGTCCTCGGGGGTCCACCCCTCGAGTCGGATGACGCCGGCGCGGCCGGGGATGACGCCGCCGGTGGGAAAGACGCCGGCGGCGAGGACGCCGTTGGATCGGGTGACTGGGAGAAGGGTGGAGTCCGGATTCACCGAGAGAACGGCGCAGGCCTCGGGGGAGACCGAGCCGGCCTCGGAGAGATCGTTGGAGGCTCGCACCGACTGGATCTCGGTGAGGCCGAGCTGGGTGTACGGGCTGACCAGGCCGGGGAACGCGTGCAGGCCGGAGGCGTCGATGACGCGGACGTTCGCCGCGAACCGCGGCTCGCCCTCGCCAACGTCGGCGATGACGCCGCGGTCGAAGAGGATCCAGCCATTACCGGCGTTGCCAACGATGGGACCGTCGCCTGGGTGAACGACGGCGTTGATGATGGCGATGGGCTCGGCCTGGGGCGGGGCTCGCCGGGTGAGGTCCTGGGCGTGCGCGGACGCGGCGACGAAGAGGGCAACGAGTCCGGCGAGGAAGTGTCGGGGGTGGTTCACCGGAGGGCTCCTTCGCTGGTCATGAGTTCACCGCAATCGCCGCAGCGGGCGGATTCGGGGTCGATGCCGCGCCGGAGCATGTCGAGGTAGAGCTCGCGGCGCTGATCCTGGGAGCGGCGGAGCATCTCCATAAGGAGCGGGGAACGGCCGGATCGGGCGGCGACATCGCTCGGAACCGGGGCGTCGGCCGGTGCGGCGTCGGGTTTGTCCTTGGAGTCGGGCTTGTCGGCGGCGGGCTTTTTCTTCTTCGGCGCCTGGGCGAGGGCTTTCTGGACGAGGCGCTGCCGTTCGGCGGCGTCCCGCTCGCGGAGCCTGCGGTCGAGTGAGAGCGAGAAGAGCTCGCGGCCATCGACCCAGGTGGCTTCGCAGCGCGACAACGACGAGAGCGGGTTGCCGGACCAGATGGCCAGGTCGGCGTCCTTGCCGGGCTCCAGGGAGCCGACACGGTCGTCGATCATGAGCTGTTTCGCGGGGTTGATCGTGATGAAGGCGAGGGCCTGCTCGGGGCTGAGGCGGCCGTACTTGATGGCCTTGGCGGCTTCAACATTGAGCCGGCGAGCGAGTTCATCGGAATCGGAGTTGTACGAGACGATGACGCCGGCGTCGTGCATGATCGGGCCGGCGGCGGGGATCGCGTCCTGCACCTCGACTTTGTACGCCCACCAGTCGGCGAAGAGCGAGGCGCCGATCGCGGACTCGCGGACCGCGTCGGCGACCTTGTAGCCCTCGAGGTTGTGCTGGTAGGTGCCGAGGCGGAAGCCGAACTCGGCGGCGAGCCGGGCGAGCATGAGGATCTCGTCCTGGCGGTAAGAGTGGCAGTGCACCAGGCGCCGGCCCTGGAGGATCTCGGCAAGGGCCTCGAGTTCCAGATCGCGGTGGAACGCGGCCGCGCCGTTCGCGGCGGCGGCCTGCCGGGCGTACTCGCGGGCGACGGTGAATCGGTCGCGGATAATCGCCTCGACGCCCATTCGCGACTTGGGGTAGCGGGTGGTGGCGCGATCCGAGTTGGACTGCTTGACGTTCTCACCGAGGGCGAACTTGATGCCGGGGGTAGCCCCCTCGAAGTGCATCTGATCCGGGGAGGAGACGCCCCAGCGGATCTTGTTCACGCAGTTCTGCCCGCCGATCGGGTTGGCGGAGCCGTGGAGGTTGTTGACGGTGGTAACGCCGCCGGCGAGCTGGCGGTACCAGTTGATCGAATCGGGGTTCGTGATGTCTTGGACGCGGACCTCGGCGGTGACCGCCTGTCCGGCCTCGTTGGTGCCGCCGGAGAGACCGGTGTGGGAGTGGCAGTCGATGATGCCGGGTGTGATGTGACGCCCGGCAAGGTCGATCCGCTCGGGGTCGGATGTGAGCCGCACGGTGGAGAGGAATCGCTGAAGGCCGGCGTCGTCGCCGACGTAGAGGATCTTGCCGCCTGAGATCAGCACCGCGCCGTTGGGGATGATGCCAAGTGAGCCGGACGTCCAGATGGTCGCGTTGGTAAAGAGCACCATCCGCTGCGGCGACGGCTGATCGAGGCCGCAGGCGCCGAAGGGGAGGACCAGGGCATCGGGAACGGTGGATGCCGGGGTATCGTCGTCTTCGGTCTTGTCAGCGTCGGGCTTGTTGCCGCTTGCGTCGGCGGCCGGTGCGGGCTGAGGGACGGCCGACCAGGTGAAGGGCTCGCCGTCGGCACGGAGGCCTTCGCCGCGGATCGAGGGGTTTGAATCGGCTTGACGCTCCAGCAGGCCAGTGATCGTGAAGACACCGGGCGCTCCGAAGGGCTCGTGGTCGAAGACGAAACTGATGCGGCCTTCGCCGCCGGCGTCGTCGTCGGTCTTGACGTCGCGTGCCTTGACCTTGACGTCCTTCTCGCCGTCGACGGACTTGACCAGTTCGAGCGAGCCGTCCTTGTCGATGTTCCAGGCGATGCGACCGGGCGTCTTGGGGCCGGGCTCGAGGATGACCGCCCAGGATCCCTCGAAGGGCGAGGGCCTTGGGGTGATCTCGTGCCGGCGGCCGTCGATCCAGACCTCGTGGAGCTTGGTCTTCTTGTCAAAGAGCGGCCCGTCGGCGACGACGAGATTCGCGGCCTTGCCGGGTTCGATGGTGCCCATGCGTGAGTCCACGCCGAGAAGGCGAGCGGGCGTGGTCGTGAGCATCGCGAGGGCGTCGTCCTCGGTCAGGCCATCCCTAATGGCTGTGCGGAGATTCTCGGGGAACTTGCCGCGTCCGCCTCGCTTGTCGGGGACCTTGCTGGTCGTCAGGGCGATCGGGAGCCCCGCGGCGGCGAGCCGGCGAGGGTTGGTCGGCGCCTGCTCCCAGGTCATGAGGTCGCGGAGCGAGACCTCATCGGCGGCGCCAATGGAGGAGACCTTGGGGGCTTCGGGGTACAGCAGGGGCAAGATGATGGCGGGATTGGCCTCGGTGATCGCGGCGAGGCGGCGGAACTCGGTGCCGGAGCCAGCGATGATCAGCGGACGGTTGAACTCGGAGGCCACCTTGGCGGCGCGGAGGACCTGGAGTTCGTTGTCGACATCGAAGAGCAGGGGCGGCGCAGCATCGCCGGGGGCGATGGCAAGGAGACAGGAGGGCGCCTGGTCTCCCGCGGCGGTCCGATCGGTGGGTGAGATGGCGGCGAACCAGTCCGCGTCGATAAGCGTCTGACGGAGGAGGGCGATGGCGCCCATCTCGGAATCTGGGTAGCCGGTCCAGCGCGCGACGTCCCGCTCGCCAGAGCCGCGGGTGGTGTCGAACGAAACGGCCTGGAAGACGCGGTCGCGGTAGACGGGCGGCCGGGCCAGGCTTGGATCGGCGGCGGGCTCGGCCAGAGAGACGACGGCGCCACAGCCGCGGATGTTGCCGTCCTTGGGGGAGATGGCGGCGGCGGTGAAGCCGATGTCGCGGAGTTGCTTGGCGGTCTTGGCGTCCAGTCCGGCGCCGTCGAGCGCTGACCGCTGGGGGGTCACGCGCGGGCTCCAGTGGAGACCGGGTGAGCGGGGATCGGGCGGCGGCGCATCGACCTCGACGAAGGCGTCGATCAGGCCGGCGTAGATGTGGGTGCCCGTGGCGTCTCGCGCGGCGGCACCGGCAGGAGCGCCCGGGGCCGCTTCATCCGGCCCGGCGCGGAGCACGTCGGTAATGACGCCGTCGCGGAAGACGACGGTGGCGTGTTCGATGGCCTCACCGGGGCGGGGGTGGACGGTGGCATTGACCAGAGCGGTCCACCCGGGCTGGATCTGGCGCGGTCCGTTGGCAGGTGGAAGCAACTGCGTGCCGGGCTGCAGGCCGAGGCACGCAACGCTGGCCGCGAGCAGGGCGGCGCCTGGGAAGGAAAATGGCATAGCACAGGGTACGTATTTCCAGGCTCGGATGATGCCGGAATGGGGAAGGCGGGCTAGGAGAGGGGGAAGGCCGCGATCTCGCGGTGTTCGGCCCCCGAGGGGAGCAGGACACTGCGCATCAGGCGAATCCGGTCGATGGCGAACGGGGGCTCAACGAGGGGGTGGTCGAGCGAAGAACGAACCGGGCGCTCGCCGACCGGGTGATTGAACCGGCACAGGGTCAGGTGAGGGAGGAAACGGTCGGCCGGTCGCGGGCGGGGATTCCGGAGGAGCCGCGAGGTCAGGCGGGTGACCAGTTCAAGGAGCGGCGGCGGGGCGTCGGTCTCGACGGCGGCCAGCCGGTGCGGCTGCCCTTGGGGGAGGGTGATGAGCCTGCGCGGGGCGAGAGAAAACGGTGGGAGCCCGGAGCAGGATCGTTCGACGGACTCCGTGACACCAGCGACATGTCGCTTGCTGACGCTGCCGAGAAAGGCGAGCGTGAGGTGAACCTGCTCGGGCGGGGTGCGGCGGTGGGCCGGGAGCGAGGCGGCGATTGTCGGAGCGGCGAGGGCGGCGAGGAGCGATCGGGCCGCCTCGGGGGGCGGATAGACGGCGACAAAGAGACGTAGAGAATCAGAGCCGGGCATCGGTCACCTCGCCGACCGAGAGGGGCGGGGGCTTGTGGGTCCGGTTAGACTGCAGGGGAAACGCAGGGAGCCGCGCCATGATCACACGCATCATTGTTGCCTATGACGGGTCGGAACCGTCGCGAGCGGCGTTCACCTCCGCACTGGGGCTGGCGCAGGGGCTGGGGACGAGGATGCTGGCGGTGCACCTGATCGAGCCGACAATCGGCGCGATGCTCGCCGCGTGCCCGGATGTGGGGCTTGACCCGATGATCCCGGCGATGCCGCTGCCACCGATGATTATGGTGACCGAGGAGAGCGACATCCGGGAGGCGCAGGCTCAGATGGAGCCGCTGGCCAAGGCGGCCGCGGCGGCGGGGGTTGCATTCGAGTCGAAGGTCGAGCAGGGGACGGTGGAGGATTGGCTGCTGCGAACGGCGACCGTGAGCGACCTGATGGTGGTCGGGATGAAGGGACGATTCGCGCGAAGCGGGGTGGGCTCGACGACGCGGGCGCTGGTGACCAACGCCTCGTGCCCGGTGATGGTGCACCGGGGTGAGGGTGCGACGCCAAAGCGGTTGCTTGGGGTGTTCGACGGGACACCACGCGCGGAATCAGCGGTGGGGCTGACGAGGTCTCTGGCGGCGAAGACCGGGTGGCCGACGACGATCCTGGCCGCAGCGCGCGGGAAGGCTTCGCTCGAGGAGAACGTGGCCAGGGCGACGGCCTTGGCGGGCACGCTTCCGGTTGAAGGGCTTCCGGGGGGGTCCGATGCGGGTTCGCCGGGTTCGGCGGTGCACGAATCGGCGGCGATTCAGGAGGCGGTCAGCGCGAAGGGGGGCGGGTACCTGGTGGCGGGGGCGTACGCGAACTCGGTCTTCCGCGACCTGTTTCTGCGCAACCCGACGAGCGAACTGCTCTCGGCGCAGGCCGCGGGCGGTCCCGTGATCCTGGTGCACGCGGACGTTGTGACCGCGTCAGCGTGAGGGCGTTGGGGCGGACTGAAGTTGGGACAGGGCGAGGGCGAGGACCTCGTCGACGTGCAGCCGCTCCATCAGGGCGCGGCCGACGGCTTCGTTCTTGTGATCGAGCCGGTCGGCGGGTGTAACGTGCTGAATAACGGCGTCGGCACGGCGGTAGGGCCCGACAAGGTCCGCACGCGTGGGGCCGAAAAGGCCGACCAGTGGGCGGTCGAATCCAACGGCCATGTGCAGTGCCGCGGAGTCGTTGGCGATAACGAGCGCGGAACGCTCGATGAGCGCCATGAGGCCGCCGACCGATGTGGCGCCGATCCGGTCGACGAGGCGCCGGTCGTTGGCCGCCAGATCGAGGAGCGGGCCGCACTGGTCACGCTCGGACGAGGAGCCCACAAGGACCACGGCGTCGATCCCCCCGCCGGGGTGGTCGAGGAGCGCGGAGGAAACTCGGGCGAAGCGCTCGGCGGGCCAGCGCTTGCCTGGCCAGCGGGAAGTCGGGGCAAGAAGGGCGAAGCGGGCGTTGGCGAGACGGGGATCGGCCGCGAGCGCATCGCGATCGGCGGGCGGCGCATGGAGCCGCAGGTCGGGGATGATCCGGGCGCCCGCCGCGTCCGCGAGGGCGAGCATGCGGTCGACCGCATGGTGATCGCGCGGGGCGCTGACGCGCTGGGTGTAGGCGAGCCAGGCGCCCTCGGGGGCCTCGGCGTATCCCAGACGCCTTGGGGCGCCGGTGGCCCATGCGAAGGCGCCGCTGCGGGCGAGGCCCTGGCAGTCGAGGACGAGGTCGTACCGGGCGCGGCGCAGGTTGCGAAGCCACGCGGCGAGTTCGACGCCGGGGCGGCCCCGCCACCAGTCGCCGAATCGGCGGCGGGGGAAGGGAATGACGGACGAGAGATCGGGATGGGCGGCGATGGCGGGGGCGAAGGTGTCCTGGACGAGCCAATCGATCGCCGCGTCGGGGAATGCCCGGCGGAGGCTGACCAGGACGGGGACCGACCGGCAGACGTCGCCCAGGGCGCTGGGTCGGATGATCAGGATCTTGCCCGGCGAATCGGCGGCGGTGCTCATCGGCGATGGGCATGATAGGGGAACCGTCAATTCGTCCGGCCCGGGGCGCATGAAATTGCGCGGATGGATTCCCCACACAGGCTTCTGTCTGTACCATCGTACAGGTTGCTTTCGTGAGTGACTGAGACCGAACGGGGCGGCGGGGGATTCTGGTGGGAGCCCTCGAATGCCGCGGATCCAAGTTCGTTGCTGTCGTGTCGAGTCGCCCGCGGCGAGAATCCTCGCGGCGTGTGCGTGCGCCGTTTCGCTGACCGGCGTGAGCCTGGCGCAGCAGCCCGAGGCAAAGCCCGCCGCGGCGGGCGATGACGGGCGGGCTCCGGTGTTCGTGCTGGAGCGCGCGGCACTCGGCAAGTTTGTCGTGGACCCGCGGGACGCCGGGCTGGCACGGGCGATGGGGATGCTGCCGGCCCGCCTGCGGGAGTTGCCGCGGGAACTGCCGGACTTTGATGCACCGCCATCGGTGATCGACATGCTCATTACGGCGGCAGAGTCGCCGGCGCGGATCGCGGTGACCTTCGATGGGGAGGACGCCTCGGGCGGGATGTTCGGCGGCGGGGTGGTGATGAGCCTCCTGACCGGCGAGCAGGCTCCGGCGGTGTCGATCCAGGGGACGATCACGGCGCTGTTGAAGGAGGCGAGGTCCTCGATCCGTGGCAAGAAGAGCGCCACCTACAGCGACATGCTCGAGGCGGGCGTGCCGGTGGTCGGGATGCTGCGATACGGGCCGCGGAAGGCGGCAGACGGATGGCGCTACGAGATACACGCCGGGACGCACGCGGAGCCGGATTCGCCGTTCTCGTCGCTGCCGGCCCCGGCGCGGCCGGGATTCGAGCCGGTGCTGCGGATGCACGTGAGCCTGGCGCCACTGGTGCCGCTGGTGGAGATGGGGCGCGAGGCCGCCGCGGGGAATCCGGAGGCGGAGCACCAGCTCGATCGCCTCGCGGGCATGGGGCTGATCGGCGAGAATGCGATGTCCTACGACTACCAGTTCGGCTACCTGCCGGACCGGGGGTACGCGATCTCGACGACGCACGGGTTCAAGCCCTACGCGGCCACGATGATGGTGGGAACGGTTCCGCTGACGCCCGCTGAGATCGATGTGATCCCGGCGGATGCGTATGTCGCGGGGGTGTATTCGGTAGACCTGAGTTCCTCCGTGGCCGAGTCCCAGCGCTTGCGTGACGAATCGCCCGCGCTCCAGCAGGCGCTGGCGGAGTTCAAGGGCCGCACGGGGGTCGACCCGATCACGGACCTGCTGGGCAACCTCGGCGGGACCGCGGGCTACTACATGGCTGACTCCACCGGCGGTGAGGGGCTGCTGTCGGCCGTGGCGTTCGTCGGGCTCAAGGACCGTGCGGCGTTTGACTCGGCCCTGTTGAAGGTCGAGTCCGCGGCCAACGCGGAACTGGCGCGTCCGACCAAGGGGTATGTCCGGATCCGCAGTTGGAAGGAATCCGAGGCTCGGTTCTCGACGATCTCGTTCCCGGGCGTTCCGGTTCCACTCGAGATCACGTACACGACGACGCCGAAGTACCTGGTGTTCGCGCTGTCGCCGCAGGCGGCGCTCGCCGCCGCGCGGCAGGCCATGGGGCAGGGCGACGGCGGGCTCGGATCGAACCCGGCGTTCGCGGGCTCGCTGCCCAAGGACAGGCCGTTGGTCGCGGTGTCGTTCGTCGACACGCCGCGGACCATGCTCAGCGGGTACCAGTTCGTGTGCCTTGGCGGCTCGATGCTGTCGAACCTTGTCCGGTCGCCGTCGGACCCTTCGCGCGACCCAGGAATGGTGGTGCCGCTCCTGTCGGAGCTGCGGAAGAACGCCCGCCCGAGCGTGTCGTTCTCCTATTTCGACGGGGACAACTTTGTGAAGGAGTGCTACTCGGATCGCTCGCTGCTCGCCGGCGCGGCCGGCTCGCTGGGGGCCGCGTCACCGCTGATACCCGTGATCGCGGCGACCGCGGCGGGGATGGGCTTTGCCGCCCAGCGGGAGATGAACCGCTACGACGAGATCGACATCGAAATGGACGAGGATGACGCGGTCGAGATGAACGGCGGCGGCCGGTAGCGCCCGCGGTGGTGCGACGCGATCCATAGGATCGGTCGTGGCACGCGTGCTGATCGTGCTTGCGGTGATGGGAGCCTGGCTTGCGGCCTCGGTTGCCGCTGCGCCGCCCACGGCGATCCCTGCCGACAGCGTCGCCTGGTGGCAGTTCGATCCCGGTCACTTCAAGAGCGGCGCAGGGCCGGATGATGGAGGGGATGGGGCGCTTGCCGGCGCGGTTGAATCGATGCTGCGCATCGCGGTGGCGTCGCGCGTGATCGAGGACAGGTCATCCGCGGCGGTGGTCCAGGGCCTTCTCGCTGCGAGCGTGGTCGGTGATGTGCCGCACGTGCTGTGCGCGATCCCGCTGGGCGGCAACGACTCGCCCGTTGGTGAAGTCGGCGCCGTGCTCTCGCTGCGGACCCTCGGCGACCACCGCGCGTATGTCAGGACGATCGAGGCGATCCTCGTGGGAGGGCGTGGTTCGGGCCTGCCCGATGAGCAGGCGGCCGCCGCGCAGCGGACGATCGATCTGCCCGGAAACCGGCGGGGCGTCGCCTTCGCACTGCCGGGGTGGCCGGCGTGGCGTGAGGTGTCGTGGTGTTCGACGGAAGGGGAGTTCGTGGTCGGGCTTGGGCGAGGGGCGCTGGACCGATGGTTTGCTGCGGCACCGGTCGCTGATGGAGCTTGGCGCGAGCACCAGCAGACGGTTGACCGGGCCCGGCCACCGGGCGATGTGTTCATGGAGTGCTATGCCGACCTGAACGCGCTGCGCAGGCTCTACCCGGATCAGTTCGCCGCCGAGCCGCTGGCGGGTGTGCTGCACGCCATGCGTCTCTCCAACGCCCGGGACTTCATGCTCCACGCGCGATGGATCGAACCGGCGAACGTGCTGGTTGGGGATCCGGCCGACCCGTCGCGTGCGGCCGCGGGCTCGTACGCGGGGCCGCCGATGATCGCGATCGATGCGAGCTGGTCCGCCCGATCCGAGAAGCCGGGCGAGGTGGAGCGAGAGGCGATCTCGACCTCATCCTGGCCGGAGAACGAGATGCCGATGCCGCCGCCGCCCGGGCGCTATGTCGTCGTCCTTCCCTCTCGGGTATTGAACCGGCTGGACGAGGCGTTGACGCTGTACCGCTCGACCCTCCGCGCAGAGTCAAGGGCACAGTTCGAAGCGGCGGAACGGGCGTGGCGAGGGACCCACCGGGCGGCGCTGGCTCGTGTGTCGCGTGCTGCCGGACCGTGGATCGTGCTCTCGGACTACCCGCGGCCGTCCGTGGCGATGATCGGGGCCACGACGCTGTACCTCCCGCTGCGAGCAGGCGAGAGGGCCGACGCGTTTGCGCGAGATCTGGGCGAGTTGCTCCAGCCCTTCAAGAACCGACTCGAGTACAGGGACAAGAGCGGCGTGTGGTCGCTGAGGGTCGATCCATCGGGCCTGGTCCGCGTGATTACCTGGGGCATGGCCGAGTCACGCCGCGGGGCCGTCCTCGTGGGCGGGGTCGACATCGGGGTCGCCGCGGCGCCGGCAAACCTGGTCGAGACAAACCGGGCCTGGCTGCGTGGCGACGCCGGGGCCCCCTGACGAAGCGACAAGACAGGCATACAAGGACGCGGGCGACAGCAACGGTGCCGCCGCCCGCAAGAGTGAAAACCGGGAGAAGGTGGATCTCAGCGCTGCGCGAGCTGAGTCGGTCGAGCAGTGACGGGAACCGGCGCGGATGGCGATGCCGACGCGCCGACGGCTCGGGCCAGTGCAACGGTCGAGGGGGACCGGTCGCCGGCGGCCAGGGCGGAGCGTGCCGCGGACTGCGCACCGGACTGATCGCCGAGGGCTGCCGCCATCGCCGCAGCCATGAACTTCGCATCCGCATCGGAAACCGCCTGCCGCGGCGGATTCTGGTACACGCGGGAGGCGGCTCGCAGGCGCTGCTCGGCGTCGCGATTGAGCGGCGCACCGGCAGAAAACGCGTTGGAGTTCACGAGCACGGCGGACCGCATCTGCGCTACCGCCGCTGAATAATCGCGCTGCTCGGTCGAGCGAACGGCCGCGAGGATGGGGGCCTGAACATCACGTGGCTGCTGCGTGACGGCGGGCGCGGCGGCTGCATAGGAGGGGACTGCGGGTTTTGTCGCGGCTGGACGTGCCGCAACCACCGCGGCGGCGGACGGAGCGACGGCCGGTGCAACAGCCGGACTCGCGGCCACCGAAACGACGGTGGTGCGATAGGCGGGAACAACCGCTACCGGGCGGTACGCCGGGACGGCGTAGCGGCGAGGCGGCGGGACGTAGGCATAAGCCGGGGCGCACACGGGAGCGACATAAGGGCGGTAGCAGTACGCGGGGGCGTAGTACGCCGGCCGGTAGACCGGGGCACACACTGGGGCGTACACCGGGGCACAGCCGCCGATGGGAGCCGAGAATCCGAAGGAATACGACGGACCGCCCCAGCACCCCCCGGAGCCGAACGAGAAACCGATCGAGAATGCCCCGCCGCCGGCCTGCGCGGCGGTGGTCGCCAACCCGACTGCGAGAGCCACGGCTCCCGCACGGGCAGCCTTCATCGGAACAGCGCGAAGCATGTTGAACATTTGGATGCCCCTCGACCCACGAACGGTTTCCACTTCATCGGCCGGGAGCGCCATGCCCGCCGGTCACGCCATCACCGTTCGCTCTCAGGTCAAACGCCCGACCGAGACTTGTATTCCGTGTGAACAATCAGACGGTTGCGTTTGTCGAATCCCTTGTTACTGAATCATGGCGACTGGGAGCGAGGACGGCAACGCCGGACTGGAGCAGCCGCAGGGTCCGAAATCGTGGATGGTCGCACCCGGTTCGGTGCCTGGCGGCAATCGGCTCCAGAGTGCCGATAGAGTCAACTGGATGGATCAGGACGGCCGATCGGAGCACCGCTCATGAATCGAACGGTCCAGCCAAGACTGGAACGGGGGTCGCCGAAGAAGAAGGGGACGCTGGCGTTCCTTCTGGCGTTCGTCCGGTCGCCGAAGGACGTGGGCACGTGCTTTGCAAGCGGCCCGGCGCTCGCCGCGGCGATGATCGATCGGCTGGGGCTCGCCGAGGCACGGACGGTCATCGAGCTGGGCGCCGGCACCGGGCCGATCACCGAGGCGATCCTCGAGCGGATCCCGTCAGGCTGTCGCTTCTACGCCATCGAGCGCGACCCCGATCTTGCGGCGGTTCTCCAGAAGCGGTGCCCCGGCGTGCGAGTGCTGGCTCGCGACGCCACAGAGTTGCGGTCGATCTGTGCGGAGGAGGGGATCAGCGCGGGGTCTGCGGACGCTGTGGTGTGCAGCCTGCCACTGATGGCGCTGCCCCTCCGGGCGGAGGCACGCATTATCCGGGAGTCGTCGCGGGCACTGAAACCGGGCGGGATGTTCACCATGGTCACCTACTGGAAAGAGGGGATGTTGCCGGCGGTCCGTCGCTGCCGCGTGCTGATGGAGCGGCGCCTCGGGCGGGTGCTGGGACCGGTGACGGTGACGGAGAACCTCCCCAGCGCGTACGTATACCGGTGCGTCAAATCGGGGCCCACGGGAGACCTGGGGTAACCGCGGGAGCGCGGGGATGACGCCGGATCAAGGCACTTGGGGAGTTGGCTCGATGTGCTACACTTGCAGTGCGGGCGCTCGCCCGACTGGGGGACGGTGGGTTCGCTCTTGCTCGTCGCGGCGGAGCATCGATGGCCAGGTCCAGGCACAAATCCGAGCGGTCCGCATCGGCGCCGACCCGAGCATTCACCCTCATTGAACTGCTCGTGGTGGTCGCGGTCATCGCGATCCTGATCAGCCTGCTGTTGCCGGCGCTCCGCCACGCGAGGGAAGCGGCCCGGCAGGCCAAGTGTCTCTCCAATCAGCGGCAGATCGGGCTCGCCCTCACGATGTACGCGGACTTCTACCGGGAGTTCATCCCGCGCGAGAGCGGCTTCAGCGAGGCGCCGGGAACCGTTCAGTCCCAGTTCTTCCCGGCGTGGCCTTTCCAACTCCGGCCGTTCGTGGATGATCGAGCGGACCGCGTTACGGCGATGGAGGATGAGACCCAGGGGCTCGGCGACAAGTACGAAAGGGCCGAGTACTACTGGGACCCATCTCGCCCTGCGGATCGACACCGCATCCACTATGTGAACAACGGGATTTCGTTCCGGCGGCCGGGCGTGATCAACCAGTACGCCAAGCGCCCGACGCCGATGCACCGGTACCAGCGGCCGTACGACACCCTGTACCTTGCGTGTTTCACCAACGACACAACGCAGGTGCACGCAACGCAGTGGTACGGCTTTGGCTCGACCAACTGGACCATCGCGATCGCGTACGACATGCACCATGCGGAGAACGTGGTCGGAGGATCGAACACGCCTCAGTACACGCAGCGCGTCGCGCCGAATCGGCACGGCAACGGCGCCAACGGCATGTTCCTCGATGGACACGCGGTGCTGGTCAAGGCACGCGAACTGACGGACATCAACCGGTGGGATGATGGGGACTACCGGCCCGACGGTCCGCCGCCCAGGCCGTAGGGCCGCAGCGCCTTTAGCGCGCCGGCAGGACCACGACCCGGACCAGTACGACGGGCTCGATCGGCACGTTGTTCATGCTGCCGTCGGTCACGCCGGTCTCGGGGCGGGGCTCGGTGGGGGCGGCGGCGATGGCATCCACGACGTCCATGCCGTCGATCACGCGCCCGAATACCGCGTAGCCGGCGTTGCCGGTCGTGGCACGGGCGGTGTCGAGCCTGCCGTTGTCGGCGAGGTTGATGTAGAACTCGCGCGTGGCGGTGTCGGGCTGCTCATCGCGAGCCATGGCGAGGGCGCCGCGCGTGTTCGTCAGGCCGTTGGGCCACTCGTTCTTGATCGGGGCATCGGGGCGGCCGGTCGCGGCGGTGGCCTTGGCGCGTTCCTGCAAGTCCGGTGTCCAACCGCCGCCTTGGATCACAAAGCCAGGGACGACCCTGTGGATGACCGTGCCGTCGTAGTCGCCGCGGCCGGCGTACGACAGGAAGTTGGCGACCGTGATCGGTGCACGGCCGCGGTCCAGAGTCACGGTGATCTCACCCTTTGACGTCTCGAGCACGGCCACGACGACGTCCGGCTGCGTTGTGGACCGTGCCGGTGTGGAAGAGCCGCCGGCGCAGGCCTGGAGCACCGCGGCAATGAGAATCGCGGCGCCGCGAATGAGTGTGTGGATTCCTCGCATTGCACCAGACTACACGATTGGGGGAGACGCTCGTACAGTCGTGCGAGCCGGTGACCGAGGCTCGCCGAATCTGGAGGCAGGATGAATCTTCAGGCCGCGCAATCGCTCATGCGTCAGGAACGGATCGACGGCTGGCTGGTGCACGACTTCCGGGGCAGCAACCCGGTCCTCGCCAGGCTGCTTCCCGGCAAGCGGTGGACAACACGCCGGGCGTGCCTCTGGGTCCCCGCCCAGGGGTCGCCGGTGCTGCTGCACCACGCGATCGACGAACCGGCGTTCGCCGGCGTCGGGGGAAAGGACGGCGTGGCGAAGGAGTCGTACCTGTCGTGGCAGAACCTGCAGGCGTGGCTCGGACGCACGCTGACCGGGGGGGGCTCGGCCCGCGTCGCGATGGAGTACGCGCCGGGCGCTGCCCTGCCGGTGGTGGGCGTGGTCGACGCCGGGACGGTGGAGCTCGTGCGGTCGCTGGGGGCGGAGGTGGTGTCGTCGGCGAACCTGATCCAGGCGTGCGTGGCGGTGTGGTCGTCGGAGGCGGTTGCGAACCATGGGCGGGCATCGCGCGAAGTGGCGAGGATCAAGGATGAGGCGTTCGGGCTGATCCGGTCGCGGGTGCGCGCGGGCGCTGCCGTGAGCGAGCGGGAAGTCCAGCAGCAGATCCTCGACAGTTTCAAGGCCGCGGGGCTCGAAACGCCCGAGCCGCCGATCGTCGCGGCGAACGAGCACGGCGGAAACCCGCACTTCGAGGTCGCCCAGGAGGGTTCCGCAACGTTCAAGAAGGGTGACTGGATCCTGATCGACCTGTGGGCCCGGGTTCCCGGGGACGACAACATCTTCTCTGATATCACGTGGGTTGGGTACGCGGGCGATCGGGTTCCCGAGCGGCACATGAGCGTGTTCACGACCGTGAAGACTGCGCGGGACGCCTCGCTGGCGCTGGCTCAGAGCGCATGGAAAGGCTCGCAACGGGTACAGGGCTGGCAACTCGACGATGCGGCTCGCAACGTGATCCTCGGCGCGGGTCTCGGGCCCCAGATCCGGCACCGGACCGGGCATTCACTGAGCGCCGGCGCCCTGGTTCATGGCGTGGGGATGAACCTCGACAACCTCGAGACGCACGACACCCGCGACATGCTGCCGGGGATCGGCTTCACCATCGAACCCGGCGTGTACTTCCCGGAACCGGGCGGGTTCGGCGTCCGGCTCGAGATCAACGTCTATGTCGACCCGGCCAGGGGGCCGGTGGTGACCTCGTGCATCCAGGATGAGCCGGTCCTCGCGGGGTGACTCTTCGCCGGGCGTCCGTGTCAGGGCGCCGCATCGAGGAACCGGCCAAGGATGTGAAGGGCGTAGACGGCATCGATGGCTCGGACGAACCGGGAAAAGTCGATCGCGGCGTGCACGTCGGCGCGGTCGGAGATGATCCGGAGCACGCCGAAGGGGACCGCGTATTCCCGGCAGACCTGCGCGACAGCCGCGCCCTCCATCTCGACACAGAGGACATCGGGCAGCCGCTCGCGGATCAGTTCGGCGTCGCGTGGCGAGGCGATGAACCGGTCACCGCTCGCGATCACGCCGCTCACGACTCGCGGGGCGCCGATGCCGAACTCGCCGCGAGTGCCCTCGGGGATCGCCGCGGCAAGGTCGACACTCACGAACGCGGCCGCCGCAGACGTCAACCGAGACGTGATCGCCAGGTCGGCGTCGATCCCGGAAACGCCCGTCAACGGGATCTCCATCGGCGGGAACAGCGGCGATGCGTCGAGGTCGTGCTGGTAGAGCGTTCGGCCGATGACGATGTCGCCGATCCGCAGCGACGGGTCGAGTGCACCCGCGACACCGATGAAGACCAGCACATCGGGCCGGTGGGTGAGAATGAGATCGGTGGCCGTCGCCGCGGCGGCGACCTTGCCGATTCGCGAGAGCGCCAGCACCACGTCGTGGGCGCCCCACCGGCCGGCCACGAACCGGCGGCCACCGGATGTGCGCTCCTGTGTCCCCGCAAGGCGGGCCGCCACCCCCCCCACTTCCTCGTGCAACGCGCCCAGGATCGCAATCCTCATCGGTGATCGCTCCGACGGGCCGACTCGATGACCGCGGCGGTGAGGTCCGCGACCCCCCGGCGTGCAGCGGTGATGACGTTGGGCCCCTTGTAGAGAGCGGACACTTTGTGAGCCAGCTCGGTTGAACCCCAGATGACGACGCGGTCGGCCCAGGCGATGTTCGCCGCGGCGTCCTTGTGGCTGGCGGACCGCGTTCCGTCGATGAGCCTGAGTTCCAGCCGCCCGGCAGCGAGCGTGTCGATCTCCTCTCGGGAGGCTGGCGATCCGCCCAGAATGCAGAGGCGTCGCCAGCCGGCCCGCTGGCAGGCCGCAACCATCTCGGAGACCGCGGCCCGGTTCACCGAGCCGCCGCAGACCTCGCAGAACGCGGGGGTCGAGGCCGGAACGATCGCCCGCCCCGCAGCCTGCGCGGGGGCCTTGGCGGAGCAGTCGCCACGGGAACAAACCCGCATGAACTTCTCGGCGAGCAGCGCGGCGACCTGGTTGTGTTTGGACGTGCTGATCCGCGGCTTGGCGGGGCGGGAGAGCCCGGCGGTCTCGAGCGCCGGATCGTACAGCGACACCCCGCCGCCGAACCCGAGCGAGGCGAGGAGCGCCGACTTCGCGATGTCGGGTTCTGGGGTTGAACGCATCAGCGCGGCTTGGCGGCCCAGAGGGCCATGCCGACGTTCGCGGCGTTGAAGGCGATGTGCATCAGGATCGGAACGCCCAGACGTTTCGTGCGCTCGTAGGCGATCCCCATCAGCAGCCCGAGCAGGAACAGCAGCGGAAGGACGTAGGGCGGCACCATCGTGTAGTGCACCATCGCGAACGCGCCCGCGCAGAGCAGCAGGGCGATCCACGTCGACGAGATGATGCTCATCAGGAACGACTGAAGGAAGACGCGGTAGATCAGTTCCTCGACGATCGGCAGCAGCACAATCGCCGTCACGCCCATCACCCACGACCAGGGGTTGGTCTTGTTCGCCACGAGGCGTTCGAGGGTGGCGTGAGCGATTTCCGGAGGTGGTGCACCTTGGGACGCCTTGACCGCCAACTCGATTCCCATGTTGGTCGCCAGCAGCAGCGGCGCTGCGATCGCCGCGCAGAGCAGACCTACCGGGACGTCGGACCACCGAACCCTCAGGCCGACATCCGGCCCCCCGCGCGGAGCGAGCAGGTAGGCCAGGAAGGCCGCCGCGCCGAGCCCCAGCAGCCCCCCGCCGAGCTGGGCCAGTGCCTCGTGGCGCAGGGCCTTGGCCTCGCCGACCATGGATGCGGGGAGGCTGTGCACCAGTTGGCTGCCGACCACGACCGCGAGGAATGTCAGCAGAGCGCAGCAGAGCCAGATCACCGACGGCACCGCCACCACGTTCCGCGGCGGCCTGCGAGCGAACGACCCGGGCCGGATGACATCCGCCACGAACAGGAACACGATCACGCCCGCCGCGGCCACCGCGATCCCGGTATCCGAGATCACCGTGGCCAGCTTCGCAGCCGGCGGAACGGCCTTCTTTTGCTGAGCCTGCGCCATCGCTGCGGCGGCGGGGACGAGCGCCGCGCCGAGTGCAACAATGGTGGTCATGGAGGAGCGACTGGCCAGGCTGGTGGACGAGGCGAAGGCCCGTGTCGAGCGTGCCAGAGCGCAGATGCCGTTCGCAGAGCTTGAAGCGATGGTGGCCCAGGCGGACCCGGCGCGCAACTTCTTCGCCGCGGCCACTCGGCATGCGTCGTCGGGGAGTGTTTCGGATCCGGGGTATGTATCGCTCATTGCTGAAGTCGTTCGCCCTGGCCCCTTCCCGGGATCGGCAATCGGGCCTCTCCCGCCCCAGCCGGGCGGGCATCAAGAGTCCGGGCCAACCGTAGATCCCGTGGCAGTTGCCAGAAGGTATCACGCCGGCGGAGCCGCGGCGGTGTCGTGCGTGACGGAGGGAATTGGCGGCTTCGGGCTGGCCACCATCGAGTCGATCCGTGGGGCCGTGCCGATTCCGGTCATGCGCCGGGACGTCATCGTTGATCCGTGGCAACTCTGGGAAAGCCGGGCGGCCGGGGCGGACGCGGTGCTCCTGATGTCCGAGTGCCTGACCGAGGGCCAGATCGTCGACATGCAGATCCTGGCCCAGCAAATGGGGCTGACGACCGTGCTGGAAGTGCGATCGATGGACAGCCTGCTGCGCGTCCGCCCGTACGTGGGCTTTCCCCACCAGGCCTACGGACTGCTGAGCATCAACAACCGGGACATGGCCGGCGCGGCTGGACAGGATGAAGGAGATGTCGCCGGCACGCTTCGCCTGCTGGACCTGGTCGACGATCGCACAACACTCATCAGTGAGGGTGGCGTCAGGTATCGTGCCGATGTGCTCAAACTGGCGGGAGAGGGTGTCAGGACCGTGCTGTGCGGGGCTGAACTGGTGGCGAAAGAGGACCCTGGCGCCGCCGTCGCGGAACTCTTGGGCGTTTCCGTGCGTTAGACGGAACGAGCGGGGCGGCGCATCCATGCGTTGGCCCACGAGAGATGAGGTCATATTGATCCGATAAAAGCCGTGTTGTTCGCGGGGCTAGAGTTGGGCCTTTCGGTGCGGCGGGCCGCACGCCCGCGTTCCGGGGCCGGTTCGGGCCCTTCGCAAGTTCACCACTTGTTCTGGAGTCATTGGATGCACACTCTTCGGAATTTCGCGGCCGGGGCCATGGCGGCACTCCTGGCTGGCTTGTCACCGGCCGTTGCACAGCCTCCTGCCGGCGCCGAGCCGCACGTGGATGAGGCCGCCAAGGCCCTGCTCCAGCAGGCCGCCGATGCGTTGTCCAAGGTCGAGACCATGCAGTTCTCGTCGCACCGGTACATGACCGGTGTGCCGATCCAGCTCGACTTCTCGGGCGATGTCATGCTGATCCGCACCGCGACGGACAAGACTCGCACGCCGATGCAGGTCAAGGGCCGCAGCAAGAGCATGGGGCCGCAGGACGAGCAATTCTGGTACATGATCGACGGCGCGGGGAACATGACCGCGGTCGACCAGATGGGGAAGGTCGTTCACGACGGTCAGATTCAGCCGAACATCCCGGCGTTCAACCAGCGCAGCCAGGGTGAGCAGCTGCTGATGGATGTGTTCTTCTCGCAGACCCCGCTCAAGGGCGAGATGGCCGCCGAGACCATCGTGAAAGAGCCGGATGCGGAGGTCAACGGCGAGATGTGCGACGTTATACGTGCCAGCAAGGCCCTCCGCCAGGGTGGGGGCGGCACGGGCTGGACAATGTGGCACCTGAGCAAGAAGGACCACCTGCCTCGCCGCTGGGAGCAGGGCGCGGAGATCGGAAACAACCCGCCGATCGTGGTGATCGTCGAACTGTCGAACTTGAAGACGAATACCGGACTGAAGCGCGAGGACCTGGCGATCAAGGTCCCCGAGGGGTTCGAGGTCGTGAAGCACGCGGCACCGGCGCTGACGCCGCCCGCCCCGCCAACTGGGCTTGATCCGTCTGTGCAGGTCGAGCCGGTTCCGCCCCCGGTGATCGGCATCGCCCCGGGCCTCAGCGCCCCCGGATTCGAACTCAAGGGCGCGGACGGCTCGTCGGTCAAGCTCGAGGACCTCAAGGGCCACCCTTCAGTGCTCGCCTTCCTGTGGAGCCGAAACGTGCCCTCGGGCAAGGCGGGGCCTGTGCTCGAAGAAGTTCTGGGCGCCTTCCCGCCTAAGAGCGTGAACGTCTACGCGATGGCCTGCCGCGAGAAGACCCCCGAGGACGCCACCAAGTTCCAGGGCGAGAAGTTTCCCAAGGTCCCGGTGCTGTTGGGCGCGGACGACGTCGCCACGCTGTACCAGGTCAAGGGCTTCCCGTCGTTCTACGTGCTCGACGGGGAGGGCCGGATTGTCGAGTTCTTCCAGACGTCCGACATCCCGAACCTGAAGGACAAGCTCACCGCCGCGGTGCAGAAGGCGATGACCAAGAACTGAGTCTTGCATTACATCCACCGAGCAGGGCGGGTCCGCGAGGGCCCGCCCTTTTTTCGTGGCCATGCTGCACAGGTCTACCGGCCGCTGTTCCACTGCCGCATGTAGTCGTCCGCCGCGGCGTCCATGGCGTTCAGGCTCGCCCGGAGGGCGTCGGCGTTGGAGAGCGCCCGGATGTTCTGACCAAAGCCGCGAGAGTTGACCATGCTCTGCATGGAACGGGCGGCGCGGTCGAAGGCGATATGCATGTCCTGGAGCGAGTCGTAACGGGGCTCGGTGACCCCAGGGCTCTCGGCGTACGCGACATTGAGGCGACTCCACGCCATCTGTTCATACCGGACCGCCTGGTTGATCTGGTAGATGGTGGCGCTGAGATCATCCATGTGCTCGAGTTGGCCGGCAACCGACTTCAGCGCTCCTCGGACCTCCTGATTGGCCTTCAGGTACTGCATCGCGGCGGCGTCGAACCCGGTCAGTTGGGATGCACCCGGCGGGGCTTGCTGGCCCGAAGACGCACACCCGGCGTGCCCGGCGACTGTCAGCGCCAGGCCGATCACGGCCAGGCTCGCGGCTCGGACACGGCTGCATCGTTGAATCATGGTTCACCTCCGCGGGCAGAGAGTTACTTCAGGCGTGCGATGACGAACGTGACGTCGTCCTGCGGCGTCACCCCGCCACGGAACTCTCGCAGGTCCTGCTCGAGCAGGTCGGCGACGTTCGCGACAGGCTGATCGTGGTGCCGGCGGAGCAGGTCCTTGAGCCGTTCCTTCCCATAGAACTCGCCCGACCCGTTCCGCATCTCCCAGATCCCGTCGGTTCCGACGAACAGTACGTCGCCCGGCCGCAGCCCGGTGGCGGAGTATTCGTCGTACTGCTCGTCGCCCACGATCCCGAGCGGGGGGCCGCCGCCGGAGAGTTCATCGAACTCGGCCCGGTCGGGACGGTACACCAACGTGGGGTCGTGCCCGGCGCTGGCCCACCGGGCCGTGCCATCGGTTGGATCGAGCACGAGAAGGGACATCGTCATGAACTGGTTGTGCCTCGCATCCGACGCGAGCACGCGGTTCACGATCGACATCAGTTCGGCGAGCCCGCCGGGGGATCCGGCCCTGGCGCGCAGGGCAGCGCGGGCCGAGGCCATGAGCAACGCAGCACCGATCCCGTGGCCCATGACGTCGCCGACAGCGATCAGGGTCCCGTGGCCGGGAGACGCGGACACATCGATAAAATCGAAGTAATCACCCCCGGCCTCGTCGCAGTACTTCGAGCGGCCCTCGATGTCGAGCCGGTCCGAGGCGGGCGATTGGGCCGGCAGCAGACTCTGCTGCACCGCAACCGCCACCGCCAGCGATTTTTCCATCTCGATGCGTTCGCGGAGTTGCCCCGCCATGGCGTTCAGATCGTCGGAGAGCGTCTGGAGTTCGCGCGCGGCGCGAAGGTCGATCCGGCGGTCGAACTCGCCGGCCCCGACCCGGCGGACATGCTCGGAGAGCGTCTCAAGAGGCCCGGAGATCGACCGCGACAACCGCCACCCCAGGGCCAGGCTCGCCGCGACGACGACCATCGCGAGCAGGATGGACCGGCGCTGCATCGCGTTCACATCCGAAAGGAACACCGACTCCGGGAGGACCGTCACGATCCGCCAGTTCACCCCGGGAAACGGCGAGATCGATTGGACCGTCGCACGGGCCGGGCGCCCCCCCACTTCGATCCGTCGCATCGGCCCCTGATCGTCCGAGGCACCCCCCACCCGGTCCGCCCCTGCGCCCGCCACAGCGACCGCGGCGGGGCTGGTCGTGCCGGCCAGCGAGACCCGCTCGCCGTCATCGGTCACCACCCGGCCGGTGGACGCGGCAACCACCAGATCGGTGTCGTCAACGACAAAGACCGATCCGTGCTCCGCGATTGCGAGCCTCTTGAGGAAGTCCGAGAGGCTGCTGAGCGTGACATCGATGACCAGGACTCCCCGGAGCGAACCGTCCGCCGCGCGGATCGGACGGGTGTAGCCAGTGCCGGTGCTCGCCGCGCCGCCCTTGACGCCGAACCAGAAGTAGACGGGGGTCCAGACGGGACCGTCGGCTTTGATCGCCGCGTCCCACCACGGGCGTTCCCGCGGGTCGTAATGGTGCACCTTCAGGGGCGGCTCAAGGACGTTGCCCTGCTCATCCATGGCGGACTCGACGGCCTCGTCGTTCTCGCCGCCGACCACCCTTCCGACCTCCAAGCGGCCCGGGCCCTTGAGCAACCACGTCGCATCGCCTGCTGGGTTTCCGAAGCAGATCGACGCCACACCGGGGCTGGTCAGCAGGTCCTGGAGCATTGTCGGCTCCCAGGTCGTCAACTGGCTTGCCGTGAGCGTGCCATCGGCCAGACGCCGTGCGTACAGATCGCTCGCCCGCATGGCGTGCTGAAGGTACGTCTTGATCTCGGCCGCGGTGCGCTCCGAGTCGCCGTCAACGAGCGCCTGGGCGAGGTCCTCGGCGATCCTGTGGCTGGTGATCGAGGACAGCGTCACCAGCAATGCCGAGGCGATGATGATAGGGAGCGCCACAACCAGTGCGCCGAGCAATCGGATGGATGGCGCTCGTCTCATCAGGGCCGGCAGTGTACTGCAAGCCGCGGCCGCCATTGTCAGGCGGCCGGCGTGATCAGGCCGCGACTTCAGCCGGCGGGGGCGCGGGGGTTGGCTGAGGGGGTCCGCCAGCGATGTGCGTCAACTTCAGGCCGATGATACCGGCGCCGATCAGCACCATGCATGCCACCTGCAGGACCGACAACTTCTCGCCCAGAAACACAGCGCCGACGAGCACTGTTCCCAGGGCGCCGATCCCAACCCAGACGGTGTACGAGATCCCGATCGGCAGCGTCTGCATCGCCTTGGCAAGCAGGGTGAAACTGATGACCATCGCACCGATAGTCCACACCGAAGGCCAGAGCCTGGTGAACCCCGCCGTGTGCTTCAAACCGATCGCCCACCCGACCTCGAACAACCCGGCGATGATCAGCAAGACCCATGGGAGCATGGTGACCTCCTTCGGCGAACGAACCCCATGACCACGGTATCTGATCCTTAGGGCGTCCGCCGACACGGTCGCTACGCCAGCTGAGGCTTCGTCGCAGCGACAGCTGCCAGGCGATCGCCCGCCAGCCGGTGCACCGTCCACTCCGACATTGGGGTGGCGCCGAGCGCACGGTAGAAGTCGATCGCGGGCGTGTTCCAATCGAGGACGGACCACTCCAGTCGCTGGCAACCGCGCGCAGCGGCGATCGACGCAACCTCCACGAAGAGGGCCTTGCCGAGGCCCCGGCCCCTCGCCGCCGGCCGGACGAACAGATCCTCCAAGTAGATCCCCGGCTTGCCGACCCAGGTGGAGAAGTTCGCGTAGAACAGCGCGAGCCCCTGGGGGACAGAATCGATCTCGCCGATCAGGCACTCGGCGACCGGTCCACTCTTGGGGACGTTGGAGACGCCCTGCCAGTCGTCAAAGCTGTTCCCAAAGAGGTGACGCCGAAGGTCACCCTCGGTGGCGACGGCCTGCTCCGGCGCCTTCTCGTACTCCGCGAGTTCGCGGATAAGGGCGAGGATCTCCGGCACATCAGCGGGCGTCGCCGCCCGGATCGAAACAGGACCGTTTCCCATCCCACGAGCATACGGATAGGCCGCACGGAAGAACGGGAGTCAGCCGCGTGCTGCCGGGGCTTCCTCGTAGAGCTCCAGCGGGAGGCCGTCGGGATCCTTGAAGAACGTAAAGCGCCGGTGCGTGATCTCATCAACCCGGATCGGCTCCACGGCGGTGCCGCCGGCGACCAGTTCACGGACAGCGGCGTCAAGATCGGGCACCGAAAACGCCAGATGCCGGAGCCCGCACGCCTCGGGCCGGCTGGGGCGTGCGGGCGGATCGGGGAATGAAAAGAGCTCGATCCGGCTGCCGCCGGGAATCGCCAGGTCGAGCTTGTACGACCCTCGCGATTCGCGGTGTGTCTCGGCGATCACCCGCAGCCCCAGCGTGCCGCAATAGAACCGCTTGGACCGTTCGTAGTCTGAGCAGATGATGGCAATGTGGTGGACGCCGCGGAGATCCATGCGGCAACCGTACCCGATCAGGGCATCGCCCGCCGTGGGCCCGTTAGTCCTGCGGTATCGGACAGTGGCCGCCGTTCTTGAGGTGGTAGTCCTGGTGGTAGTCCTCGGCCGGGTAGAAGGTCGGCGCTTTCTCGACAGCCGTGACGATCTTGCGGTTCTTGAACCGCTCGGTCTTCTGCTGCTCGTCGATGAAGGCCTTGGCCTGGCGGAGCTGGTCATCACCGACGGTGAAGATCGCCGAGCGGTACTGGTCCCCGACGTCCGGCCCCTGCCGGTTGAGCTGCGTCGGATCGTGAAACTTGAAGAACTTCTCCATGAGTTGGCGGTAGGTCACGCGGCTGGGGTCAAAGACCACCCGCACGGCCTCGGCGTGCCCTGTGCCGTGGGAACAGACGTCCCGGTATGTCGGGTCAGACGTGGTGCCTCCCATGTAGCCACTGACGGCGTCCAGGACGCCGGGCACCTGCTGGAACCGGTCCTCGACGCCCCAGAAGCAGCCTCCTGCGAAATAGGCGGTTTCGGTCTTGATCGGCATCGACTGTGGGGGCAACTTTTCACCCTCCTCGTAGAACGTCATGGAGATTGAGTTCAGGCAATAGCGCTGGCCGGTCGGCGGCGGCCCATCGGGGAACACATGACCCAGGTGCGCTCCGCAGCGAGCGCACAGGATCTCGGTGCGGACCATCCCGTGTGATGTGTCGGCCAACTCGCGGATGTGCGCGGCGTCGAACGGCTGGAAGAACGACGGCCAGCCACTCCCCGACTCGAACTTGGAATCGGACGAGAAAAGAGGCAGGCCGCAGAGTCGGCAGACGTACTGGCCCTGCTTGTGGTTGTCGACAAGCGTGCCGCAGAACGCAGGCTCGGTGCCCTTGGCGAGGATGACCCTGGCCTCTTCGGGCTTGAGGGCCTTGGCAAGTTCGTCGACCCGTTCCGGGCTCAGGGGCGACACGTCAAATCCGGACTTCGAAATCACGGGGCCTCTGGTCGGCGCCGCTGGCGTCTTCATCGCGTCTCCAGAATCCTGCCGGCGCCACGCGGACCCCGCCGCGTACACCACGGCGGAGGTGACGATCGCGAACAGCGCGAGCAGAGCAAAGGGATAGAGAAACCTCATGGCAACCCTTCCGCACCCGCGGATCGCGGCGGTGGGCCAGCCGAGGAGCGGGTGCTCACATTCCTATTCGATGCCGCCCGGGCCCAGAAGGTTCGCGCCGAGACATCGATTTGGACTAGGGAAAACCATGGCATCCGACCTATCGGCGCGTCATACCCGCTTGGCGGCGAGCCGATCCGGCGTGGGAACGCGGATGTTGCTCGCCAATCCAAACAGAGCCATAGCTCTGATGATCACGTAGCTCAGGTCGAACTCCCACCAGCGCAGGCCGTGCCGCGCCGACGTCGGGAACGCGTGGTGGTTGTTGTGCCACCCCTCGCCCATGGCCAGAACGCCGATGATCGGGTTGTTCCGGCTCTCATCGTGGCTGCGGAAGGGCTGGGTACCCCAGATGTGGCAGACCGAGTTGACGCTCCAAGTCACGTGGTGGACAAAGAAGACCCGCACAAGGCCGCCCCAGATCAGGCCCAGGAGCACCCCCATCCACGACATCGTCAGCAGCCCGCCCAGGACAGCCGGGATCGCAAGGCCGAGGACGGCCAGCAGCGGGAACGCCGCGCTCATCCGCCGGATCATGGCGTCCTTACTCAGGTCCACCACGTAGCGATCGAGACCCTTGGGGGTGGCGGTAAAGAGCCAGCCAATGTGCGAGTGCCACGCGCCGCGGAGGATGCCGGCGACGGTATCGCCGTGGGTGTGCGGGGAGTGCGGGTCATCGAACTCGTCGCTGTGCTGGTGGTGGCTGCGATGGACGGAGACCCATTCGAGAATCGGGCCCTGCACGGCCATCGATCCCAGGGCCCCGAGGACGAAGGCCACCGGCTTGGGGGCATCGAAGGACTTGTGGGTGAAGTAGCGGTGGAACCCGATCGTGATCCCCAGCCCCGTGGCAAGGTACATCCCGACCAGCAGGCCCAGGTAGACCCAGCTGAACGCCACGCCCCAGAGCATGATGATCGCCGCGACCAGCCCGGCAAACGGGAGCACCACGACGATCAGGTTGACCGTCCGGAGCTGCCAACTCATGGGCTCGTGCTTGGGCGTGCGGGGGGGGTCGGGTTCGTGGACGGATGGTGCACTGGCGGGTTCAACCACGCCGGCGGGGGGGGACGCTGTCATGTTCATTGATGATTCTGGCCCTTGGGGGGAATCGTCCGTGACTGTCTGCCGTGGACCCAGTCGGGAAACCTTTCGGTGCCCATCCTAGCCCTTCCCGATTGGCAAACCAGTGATCGGCATGCGGGCGTTGCCCGGATCAGACTGCCCTCCGCCTATTGGGGGGAACCGGCCGCGGATTTCGGATCGGGACAGATCGAGGGGCGACGGGCCCCCCCTAGCGGCCCCCTGCGTTCCGGGCCGCCGCGATCGCTGCGTCGTAGTCCGGCTCGGAGGAGACGTCGGCCACCACCTCCTCGTAGCGCACGACGCCCTGGGCATCGATGACGAACACCGCGCGGGCGAGCAGGCCGTTCTCACGGATGAGCACCCCGTATCGCTTCCCAGCCTCGCGATTCTTGGAGTCGGAGAGCATGACCACCCGGTCGATCCCCTCGGCCCCGCACCATCGTTTCTGTGCAAAGGGGAGGTCCATCGAGACCGTCAAGATGACCACGTCGGAATCCAGCGAAGCCGCCCGCTCGTTGAACGTCCGCGTCTCCCGGTCGCAGACCGCGGTGTCGATTGAGGGTACCGTAGAGAGGATCACGGTCTTGCCGCGATAGTCGGAGAGTCGCTTCTCGGTCATGTCGATGGCGACCGCCGTGAAGTCTGGGGCCGGCGCACCAATCGGCGGGGTGGTCCCTTCGAGCGTGGCGGGCTTACCCCTGATGCTGACCACGCCGGTCCGCCCAGGCTCCGCCGGAGGCGCCGCGGCCCGGTCGGTGGAGGAGCACGATGCGCCGAGAAGAGCCAAGGCCAGCCCCAGCAGGGCGAGGTGGTATTGCTTCATGGCCGACTGTAGGGATCCGCTGACCCTGAATGCCCGAAGCCGCAAAGGTCGTCGCCGCCCGACTACCGTTCCAAAAAGGAGTAACCCATGACCGGGATGATCATTCGCGGTGTCCTGCTGGCCCTGTCCATCGCCCTGCTCGCGGCGGCCGCGCCACCCGGCGGGGCTCCCAGAGCCGCAACGATCAAGACAGAGACCATTGCCTATGAGCATGACGGCAAGGCCTACGAGGGGTACCTGGCCTACGACGAGTCGATCAAGGGGCCCCGCCCCGCCGTGCTGATCTGCCACGAATGGTGGGGGAACAACGAGTACAGCCGACGCCGCGCCCGTGATCTTGCTGCACTGGGATACACCGCGTTCGCCCTGGACATGTACGGGCAGGGACGAACGACTTCCGATCCAGCCAAGGCTCAGGAATGGTCGGGCGCCCTGTACAAGGACCCCAAGTCGCTCCGAGAACTCGCCACAGCGGGGCTGGAAATACTCCGCAAGCGTCCTGAGACGGACCCTTCGCGCATTGCGGTCATCGGGTATTGCATGGGCGGCAGCGTGGCCCTGGAACTGGCCCGCACCGGCGCCGATGTTGACGCGGTTGTCTGCTTCCACACGTCGGGCCTCGCGGCGGCGAACGCGGCGGACAACGCGAACATCAAGGGACGGGTGCTCGTCTGCACGGGAGCGGACGATCCGCTGGTCCCGGCGGACCAGATCGCGGCGTTCAAGTCGCAGATGGCCGATGCGAAGATCGCCGCCCGGGTCGTGGAGTATCCCGGGGCCAAGCACTCGTTCACCAACCCCGATGCGGACAAGGCGAACATGGCCCCGGTCGCCTACAACCAGCAGGCGGACGAGAAGTCATGGGCTGACATGCGTGCGCTCTTCGCCGAAACGATCGACCGCAAGTGATCCGGCCTACCGCGGCGAGTTCACCCAGCCGTACGGCCTAAGCGTGCCGGGCCACGACGGTGCGAGGATGTACCACGTGCGGCTATCCCGGCTCACGTAGACGTCGTTGGCCACGAAGTCGCCGATGTCTCCCTGCGTGCTGTCGCTGGTGCCCTTGGGGGCATCGAAGGCCTCGACGTCGCCGGCGATCGTCACCATGTGCCCCTTGCCCGAGTGGCGTTTCGTCACCTGGTCCCAGTTGCTCCAGAGCCCGTCGGGCGAGGCGCGGTTGTGCCAGTCGATGTCCTCTTCCATGTAGACGGGGATGCCGCGGAACCGCTTGAGGGTCTGCGCCTGGTTCTGCTGGATCGTGGTGGGGCGTCCGGCCGTACCCGAACGCGTGCGGCAGCGGGTGTCCCACGCGGCGGAGACGACCGAGCCGAGCTGGGCGCCGGCCGCGCCGGTGACCATCGTGTAG
The DNA here is from genome assembly GCA_019636655.1 of Phycisphaeraceae bacterium. NCBI lineage: Bacteria > Pseudomonadati > Planctomycetota > Phycisphaerae > Phycisphaerales > Phycisphaeraceae > Phycisphaeraceae bacterium. Next base: position 453,170 of record JAHBXB010000002.1, read on the forward strand.
TCAAAGTTCAGGGACCGCTCCGAGAGGAACTCCTGCCAGAGGATGATCTGGAGGGAGTTCTGCGGGGTCTGCCAGTAGGGGTCGTTCGGATTCGCCGTGAACGTCGTCTGGGCCCGTCGCTTGGTCGTCGGGCACTCGAAGACGCGGTCCACGATGCTCAGGTACTCGAAGGCGGGGCCGAGCCTGGCCGGGTTGGTGGCGCTCAGGGGGAAGTTGGGGGCCGTGGGCTGGGCGTACCAGAAGCGGAACGGGTTGTTGAACCCCGCCTCCCAGATCTGGTCCTTGCAGTCGTTGGCGTACATCGTGAATCCCGTGCCGATGCTCTTGAAGTTGACCGAGCACTTGAGCGCGCGGCCGGACTCCCGCGCGCTGGCGAGCGCTGGGAGCAGGAGCGACACGAGGATCGCGATGATCGCGATCACCACCAGAAGTTCGATGAGCGTAAAGCCCCGATGATGACGGGCGGGCTGGGCCATGTACGGACCTCCCGGAGCGGGCACCACGGAGAGAGTTCTCCGGCTTGAACGGCCACGCTACCGCATTCATCGTACCAGATGTTCTCAGATCTACAAACGGGGATTCGGGCAAAGACCGTTTTCAGGTTTTGATTGGATCACAAGGCGACTGCCAGCGTTTCGGGCTCAGCGACTGGGTAGAGAGTGGCGAGCACCGACAGCCAATCCGGAGTTGAGTTAACGGCGATCATGCGTTGCCGGACTTGCTCCGCCTGCGGATGGTGGACGGCGAAGCGGATGCCGAACTTCCGCATCATTTTCCCCGCGGCTCGCTCCCCGTTGACGGCGACCGAGAGCCGAAAGTGATCGAAGAGGACCGAGCGTTGCTCGGCGATCGTCGGGACCCGCACGGGGACGCCGGCCAGCAACTCCCTCGCCTGTCGGAAGATCCACGGGTTCCCGATGCAGCCCCGGGCGACCGACACGCCTGCGACGCCTGTGTAGGCAATCATGCGGAAGATGTCGTGCACGTCCCAGACGTCGCCCGAGCCGAAGATCAGTTTGTCGGGATGGCGGGCGACAAGGTCGCGGAGGAACGTCCAGCGCGAGGGGCCGATGTACTTTTGCTCAACCGTGCGGGCGTGGACAGTGGCCCACGCGTAGCCCAGTTCGTAACACGCGTTGAAGATCTGTTCAAACGCGGTCGCCATCTCCGGTGTGTCGTCGTACCCCCGCCGGAGTTTGACGGTGCAGAGGATCCCGGGGGGCACGGCGGCCCGGACGGCCCGCAGGATCTCGATCGCCCCCTGCGGCTCCGAGAGCCAGTGCCCGCCGCGGGCCTTGCGGTCGATCTTCTTGACCGGGCAGGCGAGGTTGACGTCAATCGTGGCAAAGGAGGCATCGCTTGTCTCTGGGCTGGCCGCTACGGGCGAGCTCTCGGCCGCTGCCATCCGGTCCCCTTCGTGCACTTGCCACTTCGTGTTGACGTAGTCCGGCAGGCGGCCGTCGCCGTACGCCATATCGCGGTACTCGCGGTCGCGGCGCGACGCCTGCTCGATCATCTTGAGTGCCGCGGCGGCCATCTCGTCGGGATCCGAACCGATAATCTGCCCGGCCAAGGGGCGGTCCTCGGCGCCACCGGGCACGTTGTCGCGGATCAGTTCCAGATCAGCCTTGTCAAACCCGCGTCCGCCCCCCAGTAGCATGCGGTCCAAGAGGGCCTCGGTGACGCAGAACGGACACCCGTTGCGGCGTGCGACCAGCCGCATAGCCGCATCGGAATACCCTGCGAGCCCAGCCTGAAAGAACGGTGCATCAAACTCGGGCACGAGAGCCCGCAGCCTCGGGTCTACGCCCCCCGGCCACCGATGACCCAGCTCGCGGGCGAAACGGGCGACATCCAGATCCTCAGCCCCGGGGGCAATCGCCGGGCTTGGGGGCGTTGCGTTGTTGCCGTGGCACGACATCTCGGGGACTATAGGGATCGCATGAAACACTCCAGACCGTTGTCCGCGTCGTTCGTTGCACCCGGGTCTACGGCCCGTCTGGTGCTGGTTCTCGTGATCGGCGCGGCATGCGGCGGCGGGTGCTCAACCCCCCGGGACCCATCGAAGGCCGGACCGCCGGCGACGATGGTCGTCAAGCAGGACCGCATGCTGAACGTACAGGTGTTCCGCGATGAGGCCAAGATCACGATGACCAACACCACCGCCGAACCGATCCCCGCCGGGCGGATGTGGGTCAACGCGTGGTACAGCATCCAGTTCGAGGGCCTTGGGGTTGGCGAAACGATGGTCCTCAGCCTCGACGAGTTCCGCGACCAGTACGGCGATGCGTTCCGCGGCGGAGGGTTCTTTGCCGCGAAGCAACCCGAGCGACTGGTGCTGGCCCAGATCCAGACGGAGGATCAGGTGCTGGGGCTCGTGGTGGTGGGAGGTCAGGAATAGAGGCGGCCACCTGGGAGCGTGAGATGGCGAGCATCCTCGTGGTCGGCCCGCACCCGGACGACCAGGAACTTGGCATGGGCGGGACGATTGCCCGCCTCGCGTCGCAGGGTCACAGCGTGTGCCTGCTGGACATGACCGACGGCGAGCCGACCCCGCACGGCAACCCGCAGACCCGGGCTCTGGAAGCGGCTGAGGCGGCGAGGGCGCTGTCGAGCCCGGGGAACCCGGTCGTGCGGCGGCAGCTGGGACTGCGCAACCGGTTTGTCGAGCACTCGATCGAGGCAAGGCACAAGGTGGCGGGGGTGATCCGGGCCGTGCAGGCGCAGGTGCTGTTCGTTCCGTACTTCGAGGATGCGCACCCGGACCACGTCGCGGTGACGCGGATCGTGGAGGACGCGAGGTTCGATGCGAAACTGACGGGGCTGCCGATGCCGGGGGACGAGGGGCGGCCGCCGCTGTACCCGAAGTGGCTGATCTACTACTTCGCGACGCACCTGCGGATCGCGGCGGCCCCGACGTTCATCATGGATACGACGGGGTTCGAGGACTGCAAGCACGCGGCGGTGCTCGCCTACCGGTCCCAGTTCGTGGTGAACGAGAAGAACCGGGCGGTGGTGGAGTGGGTCGGCGCCGCGGGGAAGTACTTCGGCTCCCGAATCGGGGCCGCGTCGGGGGAGCCGTTCTACAGCAAGGAGCCGCTCGGGCTCACGGGTCTGGATTCGGTGGTGATGTGAGCGAGCGCTCCAGTGCGGGCCGGGTAAACTCTGGCCACGCGCGGAGGGCCCCCGGTTGACGCTGACGGCCGAACTCATCCTGCCGGAGGTGAAGGAACTGATCGCCGAGGGGGCGTTCAGTGAACTGCGCCTCTCGCTCAAGGGGATCCCGCCGGCCGACATCGCGGACATCGTGGCGGGGCTGGAGCCGGCCGAGGCCGCCGTGATGTTCCGCTTCCTGGCGCGGGACGATGCAGGTGAGGTGTTCGCGTACCTCGACGGCGAGCACCAGGAACTTCTGATCAACGAACTCGGGGCCAGCGCCTCGCGGGTCGTCGAGGGCATGGACCCTGACGACGCCGCGAAACTGCTCGAGGAGCTGCCCACCGAGGTCGCCCAGCGGCTCATCGCATCGCTCAAGCCCGAGGAACGGCGGGAGGTGCAGGCGATCCTCGGCTACCCCGCCAAGAGCGTCGGCCGCCTGATGACGCCCGACTACGTGACCGTCCGGCCGGAGTGGACGGTGGCGCAGGCGATCGAGCACATCCGCCGGTACGGACGCGACGCCGAGACGATCAACGTCGTCTACGTCGTTGACGACATGGGCCGGCTGATCGACGACATCCGGCTGCGGCAGATCTTCATGACCGAGCCGGACCGGCCGGTCGAGAGCCTGATGAACCGCACGTACGTCGCGCTCCGGGCTGACGATCCCCAGGAGGAGGCGGTCACGCAGTTGCTGCGGTACGACCGCGTGGCCCTCCCGGTGGTGGATTCCCGCGGCGTGCTGCTGGGGATCGTGACGCACGACGACGTCGCCGACGTGGCCCAAGAGGAAGCCACCGAGGACATCCAGAAGATGGGCGGCACGGAGGCGCTCGACGAGCCGTACAACACGATCCCGCTGTGGCGGCTGTTCATGAAGCGGGGCAAGTGGCTCGCCGTGTTGTTCCTAGGCGAGATGCTGACGGCCTCGGCGATGACCACCTTCGAGGGGGAGCTGGACCGTGCCGTGGTGCTCGGGCTGTTCATACCGCTGATCGTGTCCAGCGGCGGGAACAGCGGGTCGCAGGCGTCGACACTCATCATCCGCTCCCTCGCGCTGGGCGAGATCCAGCTCGGCGACTGGTTCGCGGTGTTCCGCAGGGAAGTGGCCTGCGGCATGATGCTTGGCCTCTTCCTCGGGCTGATCGGGCTGGTTCGGATCCTGGCGTGGCACGAGCTGGGATTCGCGGACTACTCGCGCCACTTCGTCCTGGTCGGTATCACCGTGGCGACCACGCTCGTGGGGATCGTGATGTGGGGGTCGATCATCGGCAGCATGCTGCCGTTCCTCTTCCGCAGGCTCAAGATGGACCCCGCGGCGATCTCCGCGCCGTTCGTCGCCACGCTGGTCGACGTCACGGGCATCATCATCTATTTCTCCTGCGCGCTGCTGCTCCTGCGATCGACGCTGCTCGCGTCGCACGGGAGCATGCCGGCGTACCGGTTCGAGGTCGGCACCCAGCCGTACGTGATCTTCAACGATCACAAGGGACGGCCTGTGGAGGTGGCGACCGAGGCGGACAGCACGACCCGCTACCCGGTGGTTCAGCTCGAGCCGGTTGATGCCCGGCCCGCGGGAACAACAAGCAACCGGTAGAGCCCGCGCCGATCAGTGATCCAGCCCCGCCTTGAGCCGCAACCACTGCGTCATCCGGTCCAGCGCCTCGGGGCTGACGGTCTCCTCGATCCGCGAATACTCGTCGATGCCGCCGGTCTTGGCGGTCTGGAGCATGTGGTTAAGGCCGGGGAGTTCCACAATCGTGACGTCCGTGTTGCCGCCGTCGGCGAGGGCCTTGCGGATCTCCGGCAGGTTCTGCGCGGGCATCACCTGGAGATCGAGCGACCCGTTGAGCGCCAGCACCGGACAGGAGGTCCGGCGGAGGAAATCCCTGGGGTCCAGCGCGATGAACATCTCCATCCACGGCGAACGCATCGCCGCGATATGGCGGCTGACGATGGTGTCGAAGGCCGGATCGGCGGCGTCGCCGCCCTGTGCAACGACAAGTTCCTCCATGAACGGACGGATCTCGTCGTCGCCGGCGCGAGAGACGACCAGGTCCAGCACCTTCGCCTGCGCCGCCCGCTGGCGAGCGATGTTCTCCTCATTGACACCGGCGGCCCGGTTGATCGCGGCGAGCTGCTCGCGCAGAACCTCGCCCCCCGGCACGCCGGTGCCCGCGAGCAGCACGATGTATGAAACATCCTTCGATTCCGACGCCACCATCGGGGCGATCAGTCCCCCCTCGGAGTGCCCGATCAACCCGAGCCGCCGCGGATCGATCTCCGGCTGGTTCTTGAGGAACTCCAGGGCGACGCGTACGTCTCCCGCGAACGTGACCGTGGTTGCATCGAAGGGGTTTGGCGCGGACGAGCCGCCGACTCCGCGGTCATCGGATCGGAGGGAGGCGATGCCGTGCCGCGCGAGATGGTCGGCGATCACCAGGAACGGGCGGTGGCCCATGATCGCCTCATCTCGGTCCTGCGGGCCAGACCCGGTGATGAAGACCACGCAGGGGTGCGGCCCGTCGCCCGCTGGGATCGTGAGCGTGCCCGCGAGCGTGGCGCCGTCCGCCGGGTTGGTGTACGTCACGTCCCGCGAGGTGTAGGGGAATGGCGGCTTGGGGTCCTGGGGGCGGACCGGCTCGGCCGACTCGTCCGCGCCGAGCCGCCGCATCGTGACGTTGAACTCGCCACCGGCCTGCTTCATTGTTCCGTGTGCCGAGCCCCCATCGGCGGCTCGCTCGACGTCGAAGTGGGCCCACGATGGACGCGGCATGCTCGCCAGGCCAAGCGTGAACTTCATGGTCGAGCCGCTCAACGACACGTCGCGGAGGCCCGCATCCTTGAGCCCCTGCATCGGGATCGACATGGTCGCCGATGGCGTTTCGGCCCTGGTGACGACAATCGTGAAATCGAGCGAAGCCCCGCCGGGAAGGGCGATCGAGCCGGTCCATCGTTCCTTCTCGGCACTCGGCGCCGCCGGGGCGGAGGGCTCTGCGTATGGCGTTGCCGGCGATTCAGGCTGTGCCGGCAGCCACGATGCGAGGGCAAGATACACCGCCATGGCCGATGCGAGGGGCAGTCGGAGTGTCATGATCACAAGCCTCCGGGAGGGAGAGTACGAGTCCACACGCGGATTGTTGGCCAAGTCGCCGCCCGTGTTGCAGGGCGCCTCGCCACCGAGCGTACCAAAGAAAACGCGGCCCGTTCGGCTTCCGCCGCTCGCGCCGCGCTGTAGTTCATGGCGAAAAACGACTCAAGTCGCCGCGATTGGCCGCAGCCGCTTGGGAGGAGCGGCGGCAGGAGCCGGTTCGGGCACCGCCACATCGCCCTCCGAAAACGCCTCGCCGAAACGGAACAGGCGGAATGAGTTGCCGATCACGAACACATCGCCCAGGCCGTGGTAGAGCGCCGCGAGGAGGACTCCGAGGTAGCCGGTCGCCGCGATCGTGAGGCCGATCACCGCGATCAGGATCGACGCGACGATGTTCTGGACGATGATCGCCCGCGTCCGCCGGGCCAGTTCGATGAGGAAGGGGATGCGGGCCAGGTCGTCGTTGATCAGCACCACGCCAGCGGAGTTCGCCGCGATATCCGATCCACCCTGGCCGCCCATCGCAACACCGACATCGGCCTCGGCGAGGGAGGGCCCATCGTTGATGCCGTCGCCCACCATCATCACCCGCCGGCCCGTGCGGCCGAGCGACTGGACGAGGGCGTGCTTCTCCTCAGGGTGGCACTCGGCCTCGATCACGTCGGCGCCGACGGCCCGGCCTACCCGCTCGGCGACCGAGATGCGGTCGCCGGTGAGCAGCACGAGGCGACGGACGCCGATCTCGCGGAGGCGGTCGATCACGCCGCGGGCGTTGGTCCGCATCTTGTCCTCGAGCCCGACCACGCCGAGATAGCGCTCGTTGCGCACGACGTGCACACCGGTCATCCCCTCGATGCGGCTCTCGACAGCGCCGACCTGGCCCGCGATCTGAGGGAACAACTCGACGAGCCACGACGCTCGACCGACACAGAGCTCGCCCATCGAGGTGCGGGCACGGATGCCCCGGCCGTGCACCTCCTCAAAATCGCTGGACTGATCCGGCTTGATCCGGGCGGCCAGCGCCGTCGACATAATGGACGTCGCCAGCGGGTGGTTCGAGTGCTGCTCGCCGTCGGCCGCGGCCTGCAGCAGTTCAGCGCCCTCGACACCGTCGGCCGGGACCAGGCGGGAGACCGCAAAGACGCCGGTGGTGATCGTGCCGGTCTTGTCGAGCACGACCGTGTCCACGCCCGCGGAGGCTTCAAGGTAGTGCGTCCGCTTGATCAGGATCCCCAGGCGGGCGGCCGCGGCGAACGAGGCCACCATCGCCATCGGCGAGGAGAGCAGCAACGCCGACGGGCACGCGACGATCAGCACCGAGATGGCCCGCTCGACGTCCTTGGTCAGGAACCAGACGACAAACGCGACCGAGATGGTGACGGGAACGAAGAACTTCGAAACTTGCTCGATGATGAGCTGGCGGGGCGTCTTGGACTGCTCGGCCTCCCGGATGAGTTGGGTGACCTTGCCGATGGTCGTGTCTTCGCCGACCAGCGTGGCCCGCAGGTCAATGACCCCGGAAAGGTTGGTCGTGCCAGCGTAGACCGGCGCCCCGCTCTGCACCTCGTGCGGGACGGCCTCGCCCGTGAGCGAGGCCTGGTTGATCGCCGACGTGCCGGAGACAACCACGCCGTCGACCGGCAGGTTCTCGCCCGGACGGACGCGGACGGTGTCGCCCACTCGGACCTGATCGAGTTTGACCTCCACCTCGGACCCATCCCGAACGATGCGGGCGGTGTCGGGGGTCAGGCCGATCAAGTCCTCGATCGCCCGCTGCGCGCCCCACGCGCGCTGGCGGACAAACTGGTCCGCCACGAGCAGGATGAACGCCAGGAGACCCGCGGTGACGTAGTCACCGATCGCGATCGCCGCGATGATGGCCAGCGAAGCCAGCGACGACGTCGAGGCGCTGCCCTTCCACAACTCCTGCACGGCCGCCTTGAACAGCGGGTAGCCGAGGAGCAAGGCCCCAAGGAAGGCCGGGACCTGAGCAATCACCTCGGCAATCGAGTTGGGGAAGAGTGTTCTGGCCACGATGGTCGCCAGCACCATCGTCCCGCCGACCAGGTACCAGCGTGTGTACCGCTCCAGTTGCACGTTGTGGTGCGAACAGCACGCGGTCCCGGCCGGGTCCGACGGCGTGCCGCCATGCTGGTGCGAGTGGTCGTGAGAGTGCGCCGGGGCGGTGGTCATGCGTTCAAACTCCACCCCCTTGCCGCGGCCGATCGGGCCCAACCCCGAGCCCCGACTCCGGCAGAACGCCGGCTGGAGCCCGCCGCGGTGGAAGGTATGCGTCCGGGAGTCCCGGAGGCGTCGGTATGGTAGCCCCGGGGACGTCTCCGCCGGGCACTGTCGGGTTCGGTACGCTCTGGGGCGGCGACGGGTTCGCCGGCGGAGGCTCCCAATGGCGAAGCAGGGTTCAACGGGTCGGCCGGGAGGAGGAGCGGGCACCGGCGAGGGCGCGGGGGCACGGCCGCGGGTCGCCATTCTCGGGCTGGGACAGATGGGCCTGGTCTGCGCCGGGATCCTGGGGGGGCGATCGGGGGGCGCCGGTCCTGGGCCGGAAGTCGTCATGTGGGGGCACAGCGTCGACGAAGCCGGCGAGCTAACGCAGACCCGCCGCAGCGACAGGCTCCCGGGGTTCAGCCTTCCCGAATCGATCCGCGTGACCGACTCTGAGCGCGCCGCGCTCCGGGGGGCAGATCTGATCGTCGTCGCGATCCCGGTGCAGTTCATCCGGAGCGTCTTCGAACGGATCCGAAAGCACGTTCCCGCGGGCGTGGCGCTGCTGTCAGTGGCCAAGGGGATTGAGAACGAGACCCTGCTGACGCCGACCAGGATCATGCTTGACGCCTTGGGAGAGGCCCCGGGCTCCAGGCCGGTGGGCGTGCTGAGCGGGCCGACCATCGCGGGCGAACTGGCCCGATGCCTGCCGGCAACGATGATCGCCGCGAGCGACGACGCCGCACTCGCGGAACGGGTGCAGGGCCTGTTCTCCACCAGTTACCTGCGCGTCTACACCAGCGAGGACGTGCTAGGGGTGGAGCTGGCGGGCGCGGTGAAGAACGTGATCGCGATCGCCGCGGGCGGGCTGGACGGGCTCCAGGCGGGGTACAACGCCAAGAGCGCGCTCCTCGCGCGGGGGCTGGCGGAGATCACGCGGCTGGGGGTCGCGATGGGGGCCAGCCGCGAGACGTTCTTCGGCCTTGCCGGCGCGGGCGACCTCGCGACGACCTGCTTCTCACCCGAGGGGCGCAACCGCTCCTGCGGAGAGGCCCTCGGGCGCGGCGAGAAGCTCGACGACTACCTCAAGCGGGTAAAGTGGGTTGTCGAGGGCGTCGCCACGGCCAAGAGTGTCATGGGGCTGGCCAGGAAGTTCGACGTGGAGATGCCGATCGCCTCGGCGGTGTACGCCGTGCTCTACAAGGGAATGGACCCCATCGATGGGATCGGGCGGCTGATGAGCCGGGAGCTGAAGGCCGAACGGGTCGGGTGAGGAGGCGAGCCTGTCAACGCCGACGACGCAGCGTCGCAATCCCGGCAAGTCCGAGCAATGCAACCGGAGCCGGGGAAGGAACGGTCGTCCACATCTGGATGTCGTCGACCGCGTCCGGCGAGATTGGATCCGGATCGAAGATGTTGATGCGGCCGATGGGCACGGTCGACCACACGCCGAAGAAGACCTTCGCCGGGTTGGTCGACACCGGGCCGGCGAACGTGTACTGCCCGATGAGGACGTCGCTGACATCGAAGATGCCGACAGTCCATCCCGCATCGCCGAACCCGGCGAAGCGGGAGAGTTCGAAGCCGATTCCGGTCTTGTCGCCCGATCCGAAGATCAGGTCGATGCTGCAGTGCACGCCGGAGAGTATTCCCAGGTCCTCGCCGACCTTGATGCTGTTGGAGCCAAACGCGCCTGGGCCGAGGGCAAAGAGGGCCTGGGGGTTGTTCGATGGAACATCGACCGGGGCCAGGGGGCCCGGGAGCCGGTTGGTCTGGATCGTGAGGTTCGCCGACATCAGACCCTCCGGGAATACCGGCCCGTTGGGCTGTCCGCCGGTCAGGTAGTCGGGGAAGGGCATCTTGCCCTGCTGCTGGACAATGCCGTACTCAAAGTCCTCGATCCCCTTGAGGATCTTGCTGCTGGCCAGCATCTGGTCGTGGAACGGACCCGCCTCCGTGAAGTAGGCGATATCGGCGGAACTTGCCGACGTGGCTGCGAGCGGAGCGCACAGCGCATGCACGAGCATGAATCGGGGAGGCGTTCTCATCTCTCTACTCCTTGCCCGGTCTCCCGGGGCGATGCCGCCGACCGATCGGTCGGCTTGAAGCGGGCAGTGTACTTGCACCGCCCGTCGGCACAAGCAGCCGACCGAACTGTGTCCGCGGCACGCCTGCGGCCCTCACGAGTTCGCCGCCGCGCCGAGCGCCTAGCCTGCAACCCGTGCGGCTTGTCTTCCTCGGGACCGGAACTTCGTCTGGCGTACCCGCCATCGCGTGCTCGTGCGCGGTGTGCACGAGCACAGACCCGCGCGACAACCGCCTGCGCGCGGGAGCCGCGATCTGCTTCACGGATGCCACCGGGCAGGACCGCACGATCCTGATCGACGCGACGCCGGATCTGCGGCTTCAGGCCCTGCGGGCCGGGCTGCAACGGTGCGACGCGGTGGTGTTCACGCACAATCACGTCGACCACACGTTCGGGGTCGACGAGCTGCGCCGGTTCAATGTCGTTCAAAAGAGCGCCATCGACATCTACGCCGAACCCCACACCCTGGAGCATCTGCGGCGCGTCTACCGGCACATCTTCGAGCCCAGGGAGAACATCCAGGACACATTCGTCGCGACGCTGACGCCAAGGACACTCGAGGTCGGCCGGGCCCTGTCGCTCTTCGGCGTGCGATTCGAGCCGCTGCGGCTGATGCACGGCCAGTTGCCGATCGTGGGTTTCCGGATCGAACAGGAGGGAGCCCCGGACAGCGGCGCATTCCCGCTGGCGTATTGCACGGATGTCTCGGCGATCCCCGATGAGACCTGGCCGCGGCTGACGGGGCTTCGCACCCTCGTGCTCAACGCGCTCCGCCACCGGCGTCACTCGACGCACTTCTCGGTGCAGGAGGCGGTGGCCGCCGCGCAGCGCATCGGCGCGGGGCGGACCTACTTCACGCACATCTCCCACGACCTGGCCCACGCGGCGACCAACGCCGAGTTGCCCGCCGGCCTCGCGCTGGCGTACGACGGCCAGATCATCGAATGACCAAGTGAAAACCCCCGCCGGCAAGGCGGGGGCGTAAGGGTCCGGGTTCCGGCCGCAATCGCGCCGCGATCACGCGGCCTTGATCACTCGGCCTTGCCGTGCACCGGCTCGGGGGTGGAAGCGGCTTCCGAATCCGCCGCGGCAGAGGAAGGCGAGAGCGAGATCATGAGCTGCGCCTCGGGCTTGTAGTACTTGCTGAAGACCTGGTGCACCTGGTCCGCGGTCATGGCCTGGAACGCCTCGGGAGCGCTGACAACGTCGTTCAGGTTCGCCGAGCGGTAGTCCATCGCGGCGGTCTCGCCGAGCCAGAACTGTGGCTGCTTCATGCTCTCATCGAAGGTGTTGGCGAACTGCTTCTTGGCCACCACCATCTCCTCCTCGGTCGGCCCGGTCTTGGCGAACTCGTCGAAGACCTCCTTGAGCGCCGCCTCGAGCGCCGGAACCTTCTCCGGCTTGGTCGGGGCAAACGCGAAGAACAGGCCCAGACCGGGAACAACCCGCGCCGGCTGCGACTGGGCACCGATGCTGTAGACCAGCGCCTGCTCCTCGCGGATTTGCTTGATCATCCGCGTCGACAGGATCTTCGCGGCCATGTCCATCGCCCTTGCATCCGGGATGTTGTCGGCGTCGGGGCCGAAGAAGCCCCCGAGCACGACGGCGGCTGGCGTCTTCGTGTCGACCGTACTCGCCTTGACGACAGGGCCCGCCGGGCGGGAGACCTTGCGGAGTTCATCGAGCGTCGAACCGGAGATCCGGGCACGCGCCGGGAGCGCCGCGACGTAGGCCCTAAGAAGCTCCATCGCCTGGTCCTGGGGCATGTCTCCGACGATGGACACCTCGATCGGCGCGGTCGCGATCGTCTTCTTCAGCCACGCCTGCGCAGCCTCTCGCGTCATCGCATTGACCTGCGCCTCGGTCTGGGGCAGGAACCTCGTCTCGCTCGCCGGATAGATGGATTCGATCATCAGCGTCCGGAACGCCCCCTGCGGGTCCTTCTTCCGGGCCTCGATCGCCTGCAACTCTGCGGTCCGCCACTGGTCAAACGCCGCGGCCTCGATCACTGGGTCGGTCAGCAGCAGGTAGGCGAGTTGCATGCCCGTCTCGAGATCCGACGGCGAGCCCGAGACCGACAGCGTCATCGTGTCGGGGCTGCCGCCGCCCCCGCCGCGGACACGCACCTTCTTGCCCGTCATCAGGTCGCGGATGTCGGTCGAGGAGAGCGTGCCTGTTGCCGGCCGCGACCACGCGAGCCCCGCCGCCTCGGCGATGCCGCGATCCTTAGCCGTCTCCTGGATCGCGCCCGCCGCGAGGGTGAAGGTGACCGTGACCTCGTCCTTCTTGAAGTCCATCGACTTCTGGTGCGCCCGCACCCCGTTGGAGAGCCAGCCGGACCACACGCCGGACGCCTCGTGCACGCCCTGCTCGGTGATCTGGCCGGGTGTGGGCTTGGTCGTCATGAGCGCGGCGGCCCGCTCGGACTCGGCCTCCTTCTCGGGGGTGGCGCTGATCGCCGCCTTGCCAAGAGCGACGAGCGCCTCCTTCGTGGGCGTCTCCGCGGAGGAAGGCAGGTTGAGCATGAACATCGCCGAGGTCATGTCGAAGTCCGCCGCGAACTTCTTCGAGACCTCCTCAGCGGTGATCGTGGGGAGCAACTGGTTGACCAGGTCGAGGGTCTGCTGGGCGGACATCACGGGCTCGCCGTCGGCGATCGAGCGGTTGAGCATGTTCAGGATCACCCTCGCATCAAGCGTCGGCTCCCGCTTCACGAACTGCTCGGTGGACGACCTGATCTGGACCTTGACATCGTCGATCTCGCGCGCTGTGAACCCGTGGAGGCGGGCCCGCTGCAGCTCGGCGCCCAGCTCCTCGAGCATCGCTTTCCAGTTCTCCGGCTTGCCGTCCGCGCTGGCGTTCACGTACGTCGCCGTGCGGAAGAGCGAATCCAGCCCGACGGAGGCGTCCAGGAACGCCATGCCGCCCTTGCTGATCTTCGCATCGATGCGGCGGTTGAACGCCGTCACCCCCAGCCGCTCGACCATCTCCCGGCGCGCCAGCTCAACCGTCGTGGTCGGCGGAAGAACCGGCTCCAGGCGCATGATCGACACACTCGCGTCGGTCAGGTCCGGGTCCGTGGCGATGATCGCGTGGAAACCGCTCGTCGGCGAGACCTTCGGGTCCTGGTCCGCGGGCCGCGGGGCCTTGGGACCATCGGCGAACGCCGATTTGATCTGCGCGACGACCACCGCCGGATCCGCGTCCGCGACCACCATCACCGTCATGTTCGACGGCGTGTAGAACTTCGTGTAGTAGTCGACAAAGTCCTGCCGCTGCACCCCGAGGATGGTCTTCTCGGTGCCGATCGGGAGCCGGTCCCCGACGATCGAGCCCGGGGCGATGTTGCTGAGCATGTACTCCTGGATGCGCTGGCCGGCGCTGGAGCGTGCCCGCTTCTCCTCCAGGATCACCTGACGCTCCTTCTCGATCTCCTCCGGCACGAGGTCCAGCCGCATCGCGACATCGGACATGAACAGCAGCGCCTTGGCGATGTGCTCGGGCTGCGCATCGGGGAGCGCGAGCTGATAGGTCGTCTGGTCAAACGAGGTGAACGCGTTCTGGTGGCGGCCGAACGTCAAGCCAAGGCTCTCGAAGAACGGCACGACGCTCCCCGGCGGAAAGTTCTTCGAGCCGTTGAAGGCCATGTGCTCCAGGTAGTGGGCGATACCGCGCTGGATATCCGTCTCGTTCAGCGACCCCGAATCCACGTGCAGCCAGACCGACGCCCGGCCCGGCGGGTTGTCGTGCTTGATCACGATGTAGCTCAGGCCGTTGTCCAGCGTTCCCGTCACCAGACGCGGATCGGTTGGCAGGGGTTGCCCCGCGGCGGTCGCCGCCAAGGCCAGACTCACAAGACACGCCAAGATCGTGGCCGATGCGGCCTGCAAACGCGTCATACAGGGCTCCGTACGGGTCCCCCCCCCACCTCGCCTTTGGAATCCCCCCGAAATCCCGGACACTGGTATACCGGGCCGGGTTCGCGCAGTTTAGGCCGTCGGAGCGTGCTCCCACGGATGCCGCGGACGGCTCAATCCCGACCGTCAACGGCTTTGCCGCCCCGCCCGACCCCTCCCTACACTCCCGCCCCATGGGCAAGACACGCGAGATCAAGAAGCGCATCAAGGCGGTCGGCAACATCCGTCGCATCACCAAGACGATGCAGATGATCGCCACGAGCAAGTTCGCCAGGGCCCAGCAGCGGGCCGTGGCGACCAAGCCCTACACCGAGGGCGTCTTCGATCTGGTCCGCGAACTTGCCGCGACCGCCGGCAACATCTCCCACCCGCTCCTGACCGGCCTGGGTTCGCAGAGCGAGGGGAAGCCTGAGCTGACGCTGATCATTACCTCCGATCGCGGGCTGTGCGGGCCGTACAACGGCTCCATCCTGCGCACCGCGATGGCCCATCTCCGCGAGACCCCCAAGGCCAAGTCGGGTGTCATCGAGCTCGTCGGCAAGAAGGGCGTCAACTTCCTGCGGTTCAACAGCATCCCGGTCGCCACGACACACACCATCGGCGACAAGCCCACCTTCGAGGTCGTCGAGCGACTCGCCCAGGCGTTCATGGACCGCTTCCTCGCGGGAGAAGTCTCCGCCGTCCGCGTGGTCTACATGCGGTACATCAGCGCCGGACGCCAGCGCCCCGAGGTCATCCAGCTCCTGCCGCTGCGACCGCCGGCGCACAAGGGAGATGCCCCCAAGAGCGTCGGTCTCGACTACGAGTTCAGCCCCCCCGCCGATGAACTCCTGAGCGACCTGATTCCCGCCGCGGTCAAGGCCACGCTCTTCCAGGCGTTCAACGATGCCATCGTGAGCGAGCACGTCGCCCGCATGGTCGCGATGAAGGCGGCCACCGACAACGCCGGCAAGATGGGCAAGCGGCTCACGCGCGCCTACAACCGCGCCCGCCAGGCTCAGATCACCACCGAGCTCACCGAGATCATCTCGGGCGCCGCGGCTCTCGAATAGCCCGCGGTCACCTCGCCTTGGACGGCGCCGGCTCCGCGGCGAACACCGCCCGGATGCGGTTCGCGTCCACCGAGACGTACCGGCGCACCACCTCGTGGATATCCCGGGGCGTAAACCCCGCGATCATCGACTCGGCCTGCGCCAGGTCATCCGGCTCGTAGCCCGCATAGGTCGACGACGCCAGCACCTGTGCCCAGTACGACGGCGACGAAACCGTCGCGCCCACGCGCGGCAGGATCAGGGCCCGCGCCGCGTCGAGTTCCTCTTGGGTCGGGGCCTCCGCCGCGAGGGCCGCGATCGCGTCGTCGATCACCCTGATGACTCCCGGCGCCCGGCCCGGCTCGCAACGCGTGCTGATCACCATCATCCCGATCCCAGGGGCACGGAGGCCACCGGGGATGTTCCAGGTCAGGATCCCGTCCTGAGCCCCCACCGCCTCGAGCTTGCCTTCGAGCCGCGACCGAAGGATGGCCGACGCCACCACAAATGCCCGCTGCTCCCGCAGGTTCGGCCGGTCCGGCCCCAGGAACCCGCCAACAACGCGGCAGGCCCCCCCGGTCCCATCATCAGGATCTGTCGCCGTCAGCGCCGCCGCTGGCCGCGGGATCAGCCGCAGCGAGGCGTACGTCTCGGCGCCGATCCTCGGCCGATCGGCCAGCGAACCGACGGTCCCCGCGGCGACCCGCAGGACATCCTCCAGCTCCACATCGCCGACGATGGCCATCTCCACCGGAGCCGCTTCGTCCGCTCGAGGCTTGAGGATCGAATCGAGGAACATCTGGGCCTGATTAAGCGTGTACGAGGAACACGGACTGTTCTCGGCAGGGAGCCGGAACCGCCCATCACCCGGCGGCATGAACAACCCGGTCAGCCGGTCCGAGACCGCGGAGTACGGCTCGGCCCGGAGCGTGCGGACCAGGTCGGTGGATCGCGCCTTCTGCTGACTGAGCGACTCGGGCTCGATGCGCGGCCGGTCAATCAGCGCCGCCGCGAGCCGCAGCGCGGCCTCCAACTGGCCCCGCCGAAGCGCCGGGGTGTCCCGCTCGGTCTCGGGCACGAGGGCTTCGATCGTGAGCATCAGGCAGTCGGTCATCGCCATCGACTCCACCACCAGGCCGTTGGTCTCGATGATGCCTCCCAGTTTCGACGAGTCCAGGTCGCGCGTCGCCGGAGTTGCCCACGCGGCGATCGCGCACAGCGAGAGGTCCCGCGTCGCGGGGGTCTCGAGGATGTCCCCGCCCGGCACCAGCACGCTCACGCACACCCATCCTGGACCGTCGCGATACCCCGTGTGCACCCGCGAGGGCGCTCCCGCTCCTCCCCACCGGGCCTCTTTCGCTGTCCCCGGAGCTGGTGGGGGCGTCAGTTTTCGGTGATGGACCCGGACTCCGTTGCTGAGCCACACTGAGAGCACACCGCTCCGGCGATGGGCGAACATCTCTACCACGCGGCCGGGTGGTCCCGGCATCTCAATCGATGCTCCGGGCTCGGCTGTTGACGTGGTCACCCCGGCGCGCTCGGGCGGCGCCGCACCCGCGCTGAGCGCGAGACACAGGATGGCACACGACAGGAACAGCAATCGGAGTTGCGTCATTCGCAGCGGAGCGTAGCGGCGTGGGACCGCGGAACGTTCGCCGAACTCCTGAAATCGAGCCCTGCGACGCCCACTCTCGTGGAACCGCCGACAGCCCATCAAGTTGCAGCCCCGACGCTATCGGCCCGCCTCATCCGTCGACAGCGGGAATACACGGCACACGCCGTCGCAACTGCGCCTGGGTTCAAAGCGGCCCGCGAGCATGCCGTCGATCGCCCTGTCGACCGACTCCCGCACCGCGTCGAGGTCCAGGTCCGCGATCGCGATCGAGCCCCGTTCGCCCGTCTGCAGAAGCCAGTACTCCGCGCGACCGGCGCCTCCAAAGTCCGGGAAGAGCACCGGCAGGGCCATCGCGTACAGCCCCAACTGAAGGTCATCGGCCTCCGGCTCGCGCCTGGCCCTCGCCGCCGCCCCGGTCTTGTAATCGATGAGAACCAGCCCGCCATCCGCCTCCTGATCGATCCGGTCGATCCGCATCCCGATCGAGTGCAAGTGACCGGCTCGCTCGTACATCACCACGACACGCCTCTCGATCTCCAGAATGTGCACCCCGGGCGTGTGCAGCCGCTCATGCGTCAACCGGAGTTGCGCCAGCACCTGATCCTCCTGCGACGGATCGATGGTGCGCGAGGCCGGCCAGTGGTTCCGGAACGCCATCCGCCCCAGTTCGAGGAGATGATCGACGGTCGGCGCCGGTTCACCCGCGGCGTCCGCCTCGCGGAACCGGCGGTAAAAGCCCTCCAGCGCCTCGTGCGCGGCCTGCCCGATCACCGATTGCGGACCGCCCTCGTCATCCAGTTGCAGCACGTGCTTCAGGTAGAAGCACCGCGGGCACCGGTCGTAGTCGCTGATCTTCGCAAACGACAGCGCGAGCGGCGGCCGCATCGACATGGGTGCCGTTTCGGGCGTCCCCCCGCCGAGTTGCTGGGCCAGCGCCCGCGCAAACTCCCCCGCGCCCAACTGGTCAGCAAGCGCCGTGGCGGGAACCTCGCCGTGCCGTGCCAGACGCGACGAGACCGCCAGGCGGGCCAGGGCCGAGCGCACCTCTCCCTCGATGCGGCCAAGCGATTCGGCGTCGACCCCGTCCATCTCCGCCTCGCTGATCAGCCCCGCGAGCCGGGCTCGGATCGCACGCACGTGCCGGGCGCCCAGGCGCACAGCGGTCGGCAGCCGCGATGCGGCGAGGTCGAACATGTCGGGAGTCGTCCCCGCCCCGGCGAGGATCTCTTTGGAGTCCGTGAAGTTCACAAGCGCCGACCCGTCCTCCTGGCGGGCCGCGGTCTCGCCGAGTTCGATGAAGTAATCCGCCGTGCTCCCCGGTGACTTCTTGAACTTGGCAAGCAGCACGAGCTGTCGATGAGCCCGGGTGCACGCGACAAAGAACAGCCTCCGCTCCTCGTCTGCGTGGGCCGATGGGTCGCCGGACTCGCCTCGCCCGATCACTCTCTCCCACGGCGCCACCAGATCGAGCGGGATCAGCGGCGGCTCGGCGGCCCTGTTCTTCGCCGGATACCCGCCCGGTCGCACCCTGGGCAGGAACACGACCTCAAACTCCAGCCCTTTGGCCTTGTGCGCCGTGAGCAGGCTGACAGCGTCCGACGCCGACTCGTCGTCGTCGCTGTCGCGGTCGATCAGGTCCGCCGCGTTCGGAGCCAACTCCCGCCGATCCCCGTCCGACAGGTCATTCCAGTACTCGTAGAACTCGGCGATGCCCCGGGGCTCCTCCAGCCGCTCTTCCCGGCTCCGCACGAACACGAGCATCGCAACCAGGAACTTCACGCGCCGGAAGTGCTCCCGCTTCGCCCGGTCCGAGCGGTCCTCCGGCGGACGGGCAAGCGCCGCGCGGTTGATGATCTCCAGCACCATCCGTCCGGCGGATTCGGTCGCGGCGAGTTTCGCGAGTTCGGCGTGAACCGCTCGGAGGCGGCCCACCGCCTCGTTCTGCGGCGCCACCTCGGCGAGATAATCGAGCATCGTCGCGTCAAAGCCCGCGAATGCAGCGCTGTTCTTGAAGGCGCTCGCCCACCGCCCGACCATATCCGCCGGCACCGAGAAGGGCGGGCGCATCAGCAGCCGCTGCACCTGGTGGCGGCTGGTGGGCACGGCCAACAACTCGATCCACGCGAGCAGGTCGCTCACCGCCGGGTCGTTGCCGGGATCCCCCTCCGACACCACGCGGAACGGAATCCCGGCCACCTGCATCTCCGACGCGATCACGTCCAGATGGACCTTGTTCCGAGCGATCACCGCGAAGTCCCGCCACGCCCGCGCGGGATCGGCCTCCATCTCCCCGCGGATCATCGAGGCCACCACGGCGCCGTTCTCCTCGTCATCCGCAACGACAATCCCCCTGACCGAACCGGGCACATCCCGCATCGCGCTGTCCCGCGCCGGCACGACCCTCTTGTCGGGATCGAAGCGGGACTCGGCGCGCGACATCACGTCGTTCGCCACGTCAAGGATCGCCCGTCCCGAGCGGTAGTTCCCCGTCAGCGGGAGCCTCGCGTGATCCGGGTACAGCGCCGCGAAGTCCGCGAACGCCCGGTCCGATGCCCCCCGAAACCCGTAGATCGCCTGGTCGTCGTCCCCGACAACGCACACGTCCCTCGCCGGGCCGCCCGCCCCGGTCGGCGGGCTCAGCAGCCGGAGCAACTCGATCTGCGCCGGGTTCATGTCCTGGAACTCGTCCACCACGATGTGCCGGAACTCCTGCCTGATCACCGCGGCGATGCCCGCGTGATCCCTGAGCAGACGGATCGGCAGCGCGATCAGGTGCTCGAACGTCAGGAAGCGGCGCCGCAGGCACTCCTGCTCAACCAACTCGAACAACCTCGCATGCTGCCCGAAGTGCGCCGCCCGAGTGCGCTCGGCCAGAGCCGCCTCGCCGGATCCCCCCGACCGCTCCGCCGCGTCGATCCACCGCGTGGCGTACGCAAGGCAGTCCTTCGGCGTCAACGCGCGGTTGTGCGCCGCCGTAATGAACGCCTCCGCCTGCCCCACCAGCGCCCGCCGCCCCTCCGACGCCCGGTCGCGGAACAGATCGTGCTCCAGCATGAGCGCGACGTACATGCGCGTCCGCTGCGCCGAATCGATCAGGCTTGTCCGCGACATGTCCAGGCCCAGCACGTCGCCGAACCGGTGCAGCAACGTGTTCCCCAATGCGTGGAACGTATGGCTTCGAACCCGCGACGCCATGGCCCCCCCCACCAGCCCCGCCAGCCGGTCCCGCATCTGCGTCGCCGCCCCGACCGTGAACGTCACCGCGAGGATCGACTCCGGTTCGACCGGACCCGAGTACGACCCCGCCTCGACCAGCCGGGCGATCCGGTACATGATCACCCGCGTCTTGCCCGTCCCGGGGCCGGCCAGGACGATCAGCGGCCGCTCCGGCTCGCGCAACCCGAACTCGACTGCGGCCCGCTGTTCATCGCTCAGCGCCCCGGCGAGCTGCCAGGCGCCGGCCGCGGACGACGAGCCGGATGTATCGAACAGCGACATCGGCCCACAATGTACACGTGATCCGCCGCGGCGGCGTGCCGCTCACGCCTCGCGACGGCGCATGTACAGGTGCAGGGCGGTATGGCGGTAGATGTGCGTCTCGGGCCCGACCGCGCCCGGGATCTTCAGATCGACCATGTGCTTGGGCGGTCCGTGCACCGGGGGCGCCCCCTTGTCGGGCTCGCCGGCAGCGCCATCCTCTCCATCCCAGTCATCCTCCAGCACCGGATCCTCGATCTCGGAATCCATTGACAGGTGCTCGGTGTGCCCCGGTCCATGCCGGCGCCCGCCGCGTGCCCGACGCCGGGCCTCTTCCGCGACCTGGATGTGCTGATCCTCATCGGCCAGGTTGTCGAAGTGGCGGAACGGCCATGGTGTGCGGAGCACGCCGAACCCGGTTTCGGCCAGCAGCTCGACGAATCGGCCGAACTGGTCCTTCACCCGGTCCCACCCCCCACCGGGCCGCCCCTGCTCCACCAGGTCGTACGGAGGATCGAAGAAGACCAGGTCCACCGGGCGCGGGCACCTCGACAGCGCCGAGAGCCCGAGCACATCCGCCACCGCGACCTCGCATCGGTCCTCGCACCCAAGCAACTCGACATTGCTCTGCAGCACCTGCGCCACCCGCCGGTCGCGCTCGATCATCACCACGCGTGCGGCCCCGCGGCTGGCCGCCTCCAACCCCACCGAGCCCGTCCCCGCGAAGGCATCGAGCACGGACGCACCCTCAAGGTGCCCCCGCAGCAGCGAGAAGAGCGATTCCCGCACCCGATCCGGCATCGGACGCGTAGTCGAACCCTCGGGAGGAGACTGCAGTTTGCGCGAACGGAACTCGCCGGCGATGATTCGCATAGATGCGAAGGCTAGCCCCGCTCAGGACCGGCTCGCCGGATCACCCACGATGTGCGGGATATGGAACGCCGCGACCCGCGGGCGTCGAACCCCGGTGATCACCTGCCACAGCGGCCGCCCTTGCCCCTCGCGGAGCCAGCCCCGGAACTGTCCCCGTGGATCTTCGGCGTACATGTCCAGCGCGGCCGATCCCACGAAGACGGCGCGGTGAATAACCAGGAGGTCGTCCCCGGTGTACTCCGCCTCCGCCGCGACGCCGGTGATCGCGTCCACAATCGTCCCGAACAGCGCTGCATCGGCCCGCAGGAGTTCGTCGGCGTGATGCCAGAGGTAGAACCGACGTCGGACCGCGGGGAAGGCGCACTCGCTCCACCGGGTCCGCAGAAACGCCACGAGCCCATCCGGCCCGTCAATCGATGGCCGGAGGTCGCCGGCCGGATCCACCCCGCTCATTCCCGACCGCAGCCGCGAGCAGAACACACCCAGATCCGCAACGCCCCGGCCGTCGATCTCGCAGACATCGGTGTCGGGGAACGACCGCAGGTAGTCGCCAAACGACGCGGCAAACAGGGCCTGATCATCGCGCGAGCGCGACCACGCCGCGATGTGCCGCTCCTCCAGCCGACGCGCCAACTCAGCCGGCCACGACAGCGCTGTCAGGTGCAGTTCGGGATGACGTGTCAGGACTTTCACGGCGGATGCTCGGTAGGCGCGAACACCCCCCGCCTGCGGGCCGGGGGCCAGCGATGAGTTAACATTGCCTCAGATCCAGCAGTGTGCCAGCCGAATCGGCTCTCCACGCGCCGAGTTACCGCTGGGACAGCGGCGTTTCACGCGTTCCTTTGAAGGCGTCAAAGGTGACGCCTACAGCGCTGCGGCGCAGCAGCGTGGCGTCAGGGGTCCGTATGCGAACCGGCTCCACAGCCAGGCCAGTCTGGTCGACCTTGATCGGCCGTACCTCGGCCCGACCACGGATCAGCTCAATCGACAGCTCGCTCACGTCGTCCCGCCGCCGCCTCTCGATCCGCAGGCGGGTGAGGCGGTCAATCTGAACGGCGAACAGGCCGTCGATCTCCAGGGTCACTGAACCGTCAAGGCCGGTGCGCACCTCGATCCGCTCCTCCGCTCTCGCTCCGGTGCCCGCGGGCCGCCACGACGCCTCATCACCACCGATGGGTCGCCACTGCACCTGCGGCCGGATCGAGTCCGCACCCTTCGCCGCGAGCACAATGACCCCGATCGGCTCGCCGTTGGCCGCCGGAGGGATCGACTGCTCCTCCAGGCTCGGTTCGGCCCCACGGGCCTGATCAAGTTGGGACGGGGCAGGAGAACTCGAGCCCGCCTGTGGGACGACCAGAGTGGAATCGGAAGGCGAAGCCGGCCTCTCACTGGGTGGCTGGGCCGGGGTGGACCGGCTGGGCCAAGTCGTCACCTCACCCCCCGTCGTCCCCGCCGCGGCGAGCGCCGCCGTTGGCGCCGCGCCCTCTTTGACCACCTCGACCGGCGGGAAGACATCCTCCGGGACGACCTGTCCAGGCCGGTTCTCGAGCGCCATCTTCTCAAGGTCGATCACCGCACGGCGCACCGGCCGCTTGTTCTTGATCGGCGGCAACTGAGCCTCAGCGTTCGACACCGGGACCGCCATGGCGAGGGCGAACGCCGAGAGCAGCGTCGCCTGAGTCAGTCGCCGCGCTGAGCCACGATCGGGAACACTCATCACAAGGCTCCATCACCTGCTTGGGTATCCCCCATCTTCGCACGAGATCCGAGGCCACGACAGCACCGAACGGCGACTACTTCGGGGAATCCGTAGCCTTCGCGTCAGCGGCGACCGCCCTGCGCTTCAGCGGCTTCCCGCCCATCCACTCCCCCACCTGGGGGGTTCCAACGCGAACAGCCGTTGCCGCCGGGGCGGCTGGCTGAGGATGGGGCTGTGGTACGGACACTGCCGCGACGACCGGCGAAACCGCCGCAGCGGTCGACTTCCCCGGCCTGCTCTCGGACGGGAGGATGGGAAGCGGCTCGGTCATCGCCCGCGGAGCCCTGGAATCGATCACGATCGGGGCCGAACGGGAGGGAGCGGGAGCCGCGGCAGCCACGGTCGCGGCAGTCGGGGCGGGCTGGGTAGCCGCGGGCGTACTGATGAAATCGTCGAACTGCTCCCGTTCGGCCGCGGCGGGAGCACGCGCGGTGGAGGCGACCGTTGGCCCCGGCTGACCGGCGGGGTGGGCGAGACGGTCGCCATACTCATCCTGGACGGCGCCGAGGAGGGCAAGAAGCTGAGCCCCGGTCAGGCCGTGGTACATGGAGGCCGTCTCCGGGATTACCCCAGCCTGCTTCAGCTCCGCGACCGCCGCCGCCGGTGAGTCCGCGGATTTCAGGCGGAGCGATCGGGCCACCATGACCGACACCTCGCCAACCGTCACCGCCTCCTGTGGCGGCCGGTCGTAGGAGGCATCGAGCAGGCCACGGGCCTTGGCGACGGTCAGTCGATTCGGGTACGTCGACGCGCTGACGCCGTTGTCCATCAGCAGCACGGCGTGGATGGCATCGTCCTGGCTGGTGATGGGGCGCCGCTCCATTTCGTCGTAGAACTCAAGTTGCTGGGTCGCCCCGCCATCGGGTCCCCACGAGAAAAGGTCCGCGGCGGTCACATCAACGGTGGGCCGATCAGAGATCGCAGCGCTGCCGGATGAAGCGGGTTTCGACGCATTTCCCTGGCACCCTGCCAGTGCGGCCAAGGCAACGAGCGACGGAGCAAGAAACCGGAGCGTGCGGATCATCGTCGAGCCTCCGTGCACAAGTCGTTACGAACGGTCCTCGTCCGAGGGATGCCTCAACCAGGCCAAAATCCCCTGTTTCGGTGGGCAATCTGGCCACGGGCGCAACGGCGCGTGCGTCCCAATTCGTCGGCCGTCAGGCAGGGGTCGATAAGCCGGACACCGAGATTCGATCTCATGTCACGCCGCCCCAGTCACGATCGGGACTGGGTCACTCCCAGTTCCTCTTCCGAGATATCGGCTTCGTCGACATCGCCCGCGGGCGCTCCGGGCGTCGCGGTCCGGCGCTTCTCGCCAGATCCAGCCTGGGCCGATCGTTCGTGCACGGCGGCTCCGCGCCCATCCTTCGTGATGCCGTAGACCATCCCGATGGTGGTCTCCTTCTCGCCATTGATCAGCCTGTTGACGACCTCAACCCCCTGCATCAGGGTGTGGTCGGTATTCGAGACCTCGTACTTCCACATGCCGAAGCGACCCCGCGAGTAGATCGAGTTCGACTCCAGCCAGGGAATGACCCGGGAGAGGATCTCGTCGCGGTCCACGCTCGGGGTGGGGTAGGAGTACTTCGCGTGGTAGCACCAGCGGGAGACGATGTCGGCGGTCTCCTCCCGGGTGAGCAGCCCGGCGTTGATGAGGCCCTCGATCGTTTCGTCGACAATGGTGTCCGGATTCACCGGCTTGTATTCGCTGTAGGAAGTCTCGCACAGCAGCGAGTAGTGGGTCGCGTTGTCGGGCGTCATGTGCGGCGAGTAGTTGCTCAGGTAGGTGACGCGGTAGAAGGGGCAGTTGTCCTCGGGGAAGTACATCCACGACTTCGTGCTCGGGCAGGGGCGCTTGATGCCGATCCCGACCATGTAGCCCCCCGAATGGCGGAGCCGTGAGGCCGCGGCACGGATCTCGTCCGGCACCGAGCCCTGCAGCACGTCGCGGCAGAGCAGGTCCAGGGGCATGGCCGAGATGAGGTGGTCGTAGGTGTCCGTCGAGCCATCTGCAAACCGGACGATCCGCCGGTCAACATCTATCGAGACGACCCGCTTGCCGAGCTCGACATGGCCGTCGAGGATCGGGCCGAACCGGCGGTAGAACTCGCCGGTCCCGCCTCGGAGCGGGAACTTGAAGCGGTTGTTGGGCCCCCAGCCAAAGTCGTCCTGGCCGAGAACAACATTGCGGATCGCTCGATCGGTATCGATCACCGCTACCCGCTCACCAATCCACTGCTTGTTCATCATCTCGGGCTCGTGGGCCCAGACCTTGAAGTTGTACGGCCGCATGAAGTACTTGGCGATCCCCTCGCCGAAGACGGCGTCGATGAACTCGCCGAAGTTGGCCGCGTCGGCCGGGGACTTCACGCCAGCCCGGCCCGCCTGGGCCTTGACCAGCCCCGCGAGGCACTCATAGGTGGCCTGCTTGGGGAGGTAACGCACGTTGTTCTGGAACGGGTACGGCACCCACGTGTCCATCATCCGGACCCAGCTCTCCCGGTTGTTGAGCGTGTAGTCGTCACCCATCAGGTGATCGAAGACGCGGTCGTAGTAGGAGTAGTGGCTGAACATCACGTGCCCGCCGATGTCCCACGTAAAACCGGCGTCGTCTACGAAGGAGTGGGCGAGCCCGCCGATGTACGGGTTGGCGTCGTAGATGGCGAAGTTGGAGTGCCCGAGCTCCTTGAGCCGGTACCCCGCGCCAAGGCCGGTCGGGCCGGCCCCGATGACGACGATCCGCTTCTGGGGCTCCGGGGCGTGCGCCGCGACGGGCAGTTCACGTGAATCGGGCATCGTTTCTCCGCGTTGGGCGCCGTCGGGTTCGGCCATTCTCTCCCGAGCGGGCTCTCCGGGCTGGGGGGAAGGATACCCGTTGGCACCGGGCCGGACCGGCCACCCCCCCTCAGATCGGGGCTCGATGTTGAAGGAAAGGCCGTGCAGAGTCCGAAAGATACCGCGGAGCCAAAGTCCGCGGGATTGCGTGACCGGGTATCGGGGGCAGGCGTGGGCTCGATCGATCGGGAAGGCGGGAAGAGTGCAGGAGACTGAAATGGTCCAGCAAGATAGCGCAACTCCTCGTTGTGTGCGTGCCGGTGTCAGGGCCGCCGAGGCGATCGCGGGCCTGCCCGCGGTGCCGACGCAGGATTGGTCCGACCGCGCCGCCCGGGTGCTGCTGTCGGCCGACCGGGCCTCGGTCGTTCTCCTGATGCTCGGGCGCCTGAACGAGGACGGCTCGCTGGCTCGGATCGAATCCGTCGGCGTGGCCGGTTCGCTCATCGCTGAGGTCGCCACGAACGTCGGTCGCCTGCAGAGCAGCAGCGGGCCGGTCGCGATGGACTCCACCCTCCCAGGGCTCGTCGCACTCCGCACGACCGCGTACACCATGCCCTCGCTCGGCTGGTCGCCGCTCTCGCTCCTCGACGGCCCGAGCCACTCCGCCATGGCCAGCCGGCTGGCCCCGGAAGGTTCGCCCGCGAGCGTCATGCTGACCACCCGCTGGAGCGGGGCCGCGGGCATCGGCGCGGTCGACCTGGTCCTCGGAGCGGTCCGCCTCGGTTCGCCCGCCCACCGCCGCGTGGCGATGGTCGAGATGGCGCTCGCCGCCCAGTCCACGCACACCGCCGCCCACGAGGCGGCGATCGTGATCGATGGGGTTCTCCCCTCGCTGGCCCGCCGCGCCGAGATGGCGTTCGACCCTTCCGGCTCGCTGACCGAGCAGCACCTCACGACCCGCGAAGAGGTCGTGCTCGAACGGCTCCTTCACGGCAAGTCCGTCCGGCAGATCGCCGAGGAGCTCGAGCGCAGCCCGCACACCGTTCACGACCACGTCAAGAGCCTGCACCGCAAGCTCCACGCGGCGACTCGCGGGGCCCTGGTCGCCCGGGCCTTGGGTCACATCGGACCCGATGACATGAACGGAAATGGCAACGGGAACGGCAAGAAGGCCCACGCCGAGAACTCGATGCAGACCAACGGCCGGTAGAGCACGCGGCTCTCCAGCACGCCTCCGGTCACGCGGGCGGCTGGTCGGTCGGTTCCCCTGACAACGCTCGCTCTGGCTCCGGCTCCGGGAGCGGCTCGGACTGGTCTGTGCCGGGCTTCTTCATGTCCTCGTTGATCAGGTACGCCAACCGCTTGGCCAGGTCGCGGTCTTCGCCGATCGGAACCGTGTACGACGGCAGGAGCCCGCGCCGGGCCAGGTCCGGGTCGACGCTGCGCACGTTCAGCTTGGCGCCGTTGAGATCGGGCCGCCAGCCGGGACGCTCAACCCGGAGCAGCACCACGCGGATGCGCATCACCGTCGGGCCGGTGCGGGCAAGGTCCTGGATGTCGCGATCAACGGGGTCGGCATCGGTCGGGGCCGCCCCAGGAGCCGGCTCGAAGGTCACCCGGACGATGCGCCGGTGCCGGTTGAGCAGGTCGTCCACCTCGGCGTCGAAGGTCTGCTGCTCCTCGTCCCATGGCGTCGCGAGCCCTGCGGTGGGCTTGGGCGCGGTAGTGATCACGCCCGCACGGGCATCGACACGGTCCACGTCGAACTGGGTATCGCGGAGCACACGCCGGGTCGAGACGAACGCTGTGTCGTACTGCCCCGGCGCGAGGTCCAGGTCGGCGGTCTTCGCCGTGGGTGTGCAGGCGCCCAGCAGGATCGCCGCGAGGATGATGGCCACCGCCCGGTACAGCATGTGGCGGTAGGTTAGCCGAAACAGGCGCACCCGGCCCGCGCCCACACGACCTAGACCCTCTTCGCCACCTCGCCGAGCAGGTCCCACGCCGCACGGACGTGCGCCTCCCGGGTCTGCACGCCGCCGATGCACATCCGCAGCACGTACCCGACGCCGGGCAGCACCGTGTGCGTGAGGTAGGCCCGGCCCGTCGAGTTGACGGCCTCGAGCAGCGCGCGGTTCCGGGCATCGGCCTGCTCCCCCTCGCCCTTGAGACGGAAACACACGAGGTTGATGGTCCGCGGCGCGGCCACCTCGAACCGCTCATCGGCCCGCACCCACCGCTCGAACTCCGCGGCGAGGCGGACGTGCTCGCGGATGAACGCCCGCAGCCCCTCGACCCCGTAGGAGCGGATGACGAACCAGAGCTTCAGGGCGCGGAATCGGCGGCCGAGCGGCACCTGCCAGTCGCGGAAATCAATCGCGGCGCTCGCTCCGGACTCGGTCGCCTTGTTCCTCAGGTACTCGGGGGTGATGCTGAGGGCCGCGGTGAGGCTGGCGCGGTCGCTGGTCCAGAGCAGGTCGCAATCGAAGTTGGTGAGCATCCACTTGTGCGGGTTGAAGCAGAGCGAGTCCGCCGCGTCGATTCCGGCGAGCATCCAGCGGAACTCGGGGCAGATGCAGGCGGCGCCGGAGTGTGCGGCATCCACGTGGAGCCACAGGCCGTGACGCCGGGAGAGTGCGCCGATCGCCTCGACGCTGTCGATGGCGGTTGACGACGTCGTCCCCACCGTGGCGCACACGTAGAACGGCGTGGCTCCCGCAGCCCGATCGGTCTCGATGGCCGCTTCGAGCCGCCGGGGATCCATGGCGAACGCCCGATCGACCTCGATCAGCCGGACCTGCCGGCGGTCGTCGGGGTGGCCGGCCAGCCCGGCGATCATCGCCGCCTTGACAATCGACGAGTGCGCCTGGGTCGACGTGTACGCGACAAGCGGACCACCGACCGATCCCGAGTTCATCGCACGCCGCCTCGCGGCGAGCATCGACACCAGCGTCCCCTCGCTGGCGGTGCCCTGGATCACGCCGCCGCCAGCCCCGCCGCTGCGGGAGTGGTGGAACGCGGGCGGCAGGTCGAGCATCTGCGCGACCCAGTCGAGCATGCGGATTTCGAGCTCGGTCGCCGCGGGGCTGGTGGCCCAGAGCATCCCGTTCACGCCCAAGCCGGCCGAGAGCAGTTCGCCCAGCACGGCCGGCGGCGAGGCGTTGGCCGGGAAGAACGCGAAGAAACTCGGCGACTGCCAGTGGGTGATTCCCGGCATGACGACCGGGTCGACGTCGGCCACGATCCGTCCCCACGCCTCGGGCGAGTCCGGCGGGCCCTCGGGCAGTTTTGCCAGCACGTCGCCGGGCGCGACCTGCGCCAGAACCGGCCTGTCGGAGAGGCCCTCCCAGTACGACGCGATGAAGTCGATCATCGCGTGACCGGCGCTGCGGAACTCATCCGGGGTCATGTGGAATCCGGGGCTGCTCATGGGCGCAAGCGTAGGGATCCGTCCCGGATCGACCTTGTTGCGCGGGGCTCACCGACAGGCGCAGAAAAAAGCCCCGGGCGATCCGGGGCTTTGGGGCGTGCACGACTGCGATTGTCTACGGCCGCATCAGCCGCTTGAGCAGCTCTTCCTGCTCCTCGAACCACTCCTTGGTCAGGTTCTGGAGGAGCTCAAAGTTCGGGTTGACCTTGATCGCCTGGCGGATCTCGTTGAGGTGCGCGCGGGCGCGGCTCACCTCGGCGCCACGGCGCTGGCGGTCCTGCTGCTGCGCCGCCTGCTCCACGGCCAAGCGATACTTGATCAGCATCTCCTGCATCTTCTTGTTCGTCTCATCGCACTTGCGGAGCGATTCGTCGATCAGGTCGCTCGCCGCCTTGCCGGTGAGCTCCCACTCCGAGATGCCCATCTCCGTCATCAGCTCGGGGAGCGTGGCCGCGACGCCGCGGGCGAACTTGCAGTTGACCGCATCGACCGCATTGAGCGTGAGGATGTGCTTGCCGTCGTTGAGAACGTGGTCGCCGGAGGTGTCCTGGAACCACTTCACCTCGCCCGTCTCCTTGTCGATGCTGTACGACAGCGGGGCATCGGTGATCTGCATCGACCGCATGATCCCCGGGTTCCGCCCCGCGTTCCGCGACGCCTTTTCCATCTGGTAGAGCATCTGCTCCAGCGGCAGGTCCTTCACCGCCGTGAGCTGCCCGAACCAGCCGGTGCACGCGCCGAGGTTGCCCTCGGGGAGGAAGTACATCTCCTCCAGCACGTACGGGCTCATCGCCGCGGCGGAGATGGCGGACTCGATCCACGCCACCGTGCGGAACTTCTTCTTGTAGACGTCCTGGAACAGGTCGTTGAACTTGCCGACCTCCAGGCCCAGCCCGCCGCCCGAGTTCACGCGGACGACCACGACCGACACCCCGTCCTTCTCCAGGAGCGGGACCGCGTCCTTCCACGCCTTGACGGTGATCTCGATGCCGACGGTGTCGTCGACCTTGCCCTGCCATGAGTTGGGCGGGCCGAAGTTGAGCACCGCGACCTTGGTCGCCTTCCCGGCGGCCCCGGCCTCGTTCCCCTTGCGGGGCTTCTCGGCGGTATCTGTCGTCTTGGCGTCGGACGCGACCGGGGCGTCACGCTCGATGCGGTCGACCTGGCTCTTGGTGAAAAACTCTTCGTGCTCGATCTTGCCGACGACCACCATGAAGTAGACGTGGCCGTCGATCTCGCGGACAACCCGGCCATCGAGGACCCGCCCATCCTTAAGATGCAGTTTGTCGGCCATCGCATCCCGCGGCGAGACCGCCAGCACCGCGAGCATCGCGATCGCCAACAGGAACGACTTGAGGGTACCGGTGAGGCGTTTCATCGACTGTGTTCTCCGCTTCGGACTGGGCTGGCACATCTTCTGGTACATCGGGGCCGCGGCGGCGCCGCACTATCGGCGGTCGGACCGCTGCGCGGCCTCCAGCTGGTTGATCGTGAGGTTGATGACACGGATGATCTGCTCCGGCGCCCCTCGCAGGCGGCGCGGGTTCAGAGCCTCCTGGTACCGCTCGATGATGCTGCGGCACTCCTTGAGCAGCCGGATGCGCGTGCCGCGGTACTGGGTCCGCTGGTCGTAGCCGCCGGGCGCCTGGACCTGCAACTCCTGCTGATCGCGGTACTTCCGGAGGAACGTCCGCTCTGCCTCGCTGACCGATCGTCCCCAATCGGTGATGATGCTCTCCGAGCGGCCGTCGATCACCTCGTAGTTCCGTCCGATGCCGAGCTTGAACGCCAGGGCGTCCATCGTGTCCACGGTGCCCTTGGAGACCTGAAGCTTGTACGCCAGGTCCGCCGTGAGGTTGAGGTTGTCGTTGCCCTTGAGCCGGGCGACGTCCTGGATCGTGTCCCGCCGGCCCTCGGCCTCGCTGCCGTCGTCGGTGAGCAGTTCCTCGTCCGGGCCCTCGGGCATCGCCTCGATGAACACCGGCTTGCCGCCCTCGAACTTCACGGAGAGAACAACCTCCGACATGGCCATCGCCCGCAGGATGATCGGGTTGTACCCGCCCTTGTTGGCCAGGCCCTCGGCGCGCCCGAGCCGCAGCGACCGCTGCTTCTGCCGGACGACCTCGTCGCCGACGCCGTCGAACAGGTGGTCGAGCGAGCCGATGCCGCCGTGGTGTGCATCAGGCGCGAAGTAGATCTCGGGGAAGACAAACGGCAGGAACGCCGCGCCGCCGAGCGCCTTGTGCACCCAGCACACCAGTCGCGGCTTGGTCTTCCATTCCGGGTCGTCCCGCACCTCGTCGGTAAAAATGGTCTGCAACTGGCGGGCGGTCTCGAGCTGCTGGTCGAACGCGCCCTCGGCGCCACCCTCGGTGAAGTCCTCGACCTCCTCGCCGTGGAGCCGGAAATCCGTGTCCATCTTGACGAGCAGGACATCGGGCTGGTACTTGCGGGCGTCGTACATCACCTGCCGCAGCGGGGTGGCGGAGACGTCACGCCCGAACTCGCCCTTGAGCTCGATGAGGTAGACCTTCGCCGCGCCGGGCTTGCCCTCGCTCACCGGCTTGCCCGTTACCGCGGGCGCGTCGGTCTTGGCGTCGGCGGGGGCGTCGACCTTCACCACGCCCTTCTCGATCAGGAGGATCTCGGAGCGGTTGTAGGTCGTCTCGACGGTGAGGCCGCCGGGCCCGACGACGCGGATCTTGACCTCGCCATTCTTCTCTTCGAGGATCTTCCCCTCGGCGGTCCGGCCCGACTTGAAGATCAGCCGGTCCAGCGAGCCGTCGTCCTTGGCCTTCTCATCCGCGGCCTTGTTGGCCGCGGGCGGCTCGGCCACCGCCACCGGCACCGGCCACAGCGAGGCCGCCGCGCCGAGCACACCGGCGGTCGCAATCGTCTTGAAGAACTGGCTCGTATTCATTCGTAATCGCTCCGCTTTGACGCGGCCCCGCACGCGCTTGCCCGCGACGGCCGCACACGACACTTCTCAACCCGCTCCGCCCCGGCCTGCCGAACCCCGGCCCCACAAACTATACCTACGCGGCCAACCACGCCGGGGCTCGTCCGGCCCAAACAGAATGCGCAGCCGGAAAGCGAACGCTCACACACCCGCGACTGCGGGCGCCTGGACCCTGTTTAGACGCCCAGCTGTCGTGCCAGTTCCAAGGCCCCCGCCTTGTCGACGATGCTCCGCTCCAACTGGGCGTCGTAGACCGCGTCGAGGATCGCCTTGAATCGCGGGCCTGGCCGCTGACCCATGGCAACCAGATCGTCCCCGGTGACCCACGGCGGCGGGGCAAGCCCACCCGGCTCCCGGGCCAGTTCCTCGACTCGAATCCTGATTCTGTTCGCGTAGTCGGGGTCGGCCGCGGCTACGAGCGATCTGGCATGCTCGAACGCGGCCCGGGATGCGGACCGCTTCTGGGCCGGCGTGGAACGGTCGAGCCAGCCCGGGGCTCCACGGACAAGGTCCGTGGCAACCCCGAGAATGTCCGATAACTGGTCAGTCTCGTCATTGCTGAGGTTCAGCGCGCGCCGCCATGCCGAGGCGATCTGCCGCCCCGCCAAGGCGAAGCCGTGTCGATCGATCGCCCACGCTGCGAGACAGGCTCCCAGGGGGGGCGTGGGGGAGCCCTCCTCCCTCCCCTCCCCGACGCCGCCGAGCAGATCGAGGGTCGAAACGGGAGTCTGCATTGATTCGGACTCGAGGACCGGCGCATCGAGTCCAAGGCGCTGAAGCAACTCCACGGCGGCGCCCCGTGACGGGTGGGCCATCATGCGGCGCAGTTCATCCCCAATCCGCTCGCGGCTGACCCCTCGCAACTCGGCCGCGTGCCGCCGGACGGCGTCCGCGGTCCGTGCGTCGAGGGAGAACCCCAGGCGAGCGGTGAACCGAACCGCGCGCAGGGCCCGCAGGTGATCCTCGGCGAGCCGCTTGTCCGGGTCGCCGACCGCGCGGATGACGCGGGCCTTGAGATCGGCGAGGCCGCCGACGAAGTCAACTACGTGCCCCCCTACCTCACCCGCAACGTCAGAGCGTGCTTCTGGCTCGGCAAGGGGGTCGAGAAACAGGGCGTTGATCGTGAAGTCGCGCCGGAGCGCATCGCTCCTGGGGTCGCTGAAGTGGACGACATCCGGACGACGGGCATCGGAGTACGGCCCGTCCGACCGGAACGTCGCGACCTCGACCGACACCCCGTCGTCATGCACCAGGATCACGCCGAATGCGGCCCCGACCTCGGCGGTGCGAGGGAACAGCTCTCGGACGCGCCCGGGGGCGGCATCGGTGGCGACGTCGTAGTCCGTCGGCTGCAGGCCCAGCAGTTCATCCCGCACGCACCCGCCGGCGAAGTACGCAACAAAGCCCGCATCGCGCAAGCGCCGGACGACGCCCGCCGCGATCCGCCGGGCCTTCACCGGGTCAGACGCCCTCGCCATGCGCTGAGTCTACCACCGAAGGATCGGCGGGCGTCACGCAGAGCCGGTCGCGTCGATCGCGGCGCGGGCCTCGGCGAGAAACTCGACGGCCCGGCGCAGGTGGGGAATCACAATCGAGCCGCCGACGATCAGCGCCACATCGAACGACTCCCACATCTCCTCGTCCGAGCACCCAACCCGGATGCACTGGTCGATGTGGTACGAGACGCAGTCGTCGCACCGCAGCACCATCGAGGCGACCAGGCCCAGCAGTTCCTTGGTCTTTCTGGGCAGGGCCCCGTCCCGGTAGGCCTGATCGTCGAGGGAGAAGAACCGCTTGGTGACCAGCGTACCGCCGCCCTGCTCGGGCTCGGCCAGGATCCGCTGGTTCAGTCGCGCGCGGAACTCTTGAAACTGCTCGTAGCGTCCCATGCCAGGAGCGTACGCGACGCCGCTCCGGGGCCGTCAACTCAGACGAGGCTCTTCCCCGAACTTCGCCGCCAGGGCCCGCAGGTGGCGTTTGAGGTACATCCCGGGGTCCACAATGTACTTCATCATGAACCGCGGGATTGCCTGCGCGATTCGCCCGTGCTCCGTAAGTCGCACCGTGCACCCATCACCCGCCGGCTCGATCAGGAACTCCCACGAACCGCTGAAGAACTTGGCATCGTCGGCGATGGTCGTCTCGAGCAACCGAGGCGGCTCGTTCCGGGTGGTCTCGAGCACGAACGAGTTGCGGCCCATCCACTGGCGCCACCGTTCCTTCCCGTTCTGGTCCGGGAGCCGTTCAACTTTGTTGATGCCGCTCCAGGTGGGCAGCGCCTCCGTGTTGCTAAGGACGTCCCAGACATCCTGGGGCTTCTGGTTGAGCCGGAGGGTCGCCACGGTGGTGTGATCGGTCGGCAGCCGCCGCCCGATCGCCCACATCGCGAGCACCAGGAGAACCAGAACAGCCACCACATTCACGACGATCAGGGCCCAAGTCATGGGAAGTCTCCGAAGCGGTCACCCCCGGCGGCGCGGTCCCAGGCTGAACGCAACGAACCCCCGCGCCCGTCCCCTTAGATCGGTTCTTGCCGCTTTGAATACTCCATAGTCACGGTCATGTATTCCGGGGCCAAGGTGGACCTGTACGGCCTGGCCGGCCCCCCACGGCTCACGCCCTTCGCGGCGTTCGGTCCCAGCCGAAGCGATCGACCGCCGCCTCCACCGCCCGCTGCCAGGTCCTGATTACGGGGGCGTTCCCATCACCCCACGCGGCGAACCAGATCCAGATGCGGTTGTAGCCCGAGCCGCACTCGGTCTCGATACGCCACAGGCCGTTCCCAACCCCGTCCAGCGTCCCGGCAAAGCACTTCGGCGAGCGGGGCACCAGCACCTTCCCGGTGAGTGGCGTCCCATCGGCGGCCTGCAGCCGGTACGACTCCCCCTCGCTGAGCCCGTCGGTCGTACCCCGGGCGCCGAGCCACTCGGTACCCAGCGCCCGCGTCACGGCATCCGCGGGCGAAACCCCGGTAGGGAGCGCCGCGGAGACGAACGCCACCTGGCGCGACGCGCCAAGGTGATGCTCAAGGTAGTGCCGCATCGAGCGAAGCTCGAACGTCCAGCCGCCGCTGTAGGAGTCGTACGTGTCGTCCCATCCGGTCCCGCGCCCGAAACCGGACTGCACCATCCGAAGCACGGTGGTACCGCCGGATTTGGCTTCGATGTGCCAGTCCGTGCAGATCAGCTTCGGTTCCGCACCGGGGGAGCTGGTCCACTCTGACGTGCGCAGGAACCGCGGCGGGTCCCACGCCTCGATCCGCGAATCGAACCCGCCCCCCTCGCCCCAGGCGACCCGGATCGTGCCGCCGGTTCCCGGCTTCACGTTCGCTGAGAGACCGAACCAGCGGGTGAGTTCGGCGGCGTCGGTCAGCGCCGCCCAGACCGCCTCCGGCTGCGCTTGGATCTCCAGTGTGCGCTCGATCGTCCTCGTCCCGGCGGCCGGTACAGCATTCATGCCTGGTTCTCCTCATCTGGCGTTCTTCCCATTGTCGATGGCTCCGGCTCCGCAGCGGCCGGTTCCACGCGGGTGATCGCCGGGTACCCCCCTACGACAAAGTTGTACAGCCGGCCCTGCGGCGCCGACTCGTCGTGGTACTCCGCGGCGAGTCTCGCCACCTCGTTCGCAAGGTCCTCGGCGAACGCGTTGCGGTCCTCGGCATTGGCGAACCGCACGCCGATCTGGATCGTGAGCGTGGCGAGCCCCTTGCCGGCCCGCTCTGAACGGGCCCGGAGTTCCGCAACGTCCGTGATGGTCTTGGCCGCGACAGCGACGAGATACGCCGACGAGAACCGGTCGGTCAGACGGCTCGGGTCAGTCCCGAGCGGCCCGATGACCTCCGGGCTGATGAGGTACGACGCGGCGGTCGCCTGCACGATCCGTTCAACGCAGTTGCCCTTTCGACGCTCATCGACCTGCTTGACGAGCCCGGCCTTCTCGAGCTCGCGCAGGTGGTAGTTCAGCCGCTGGCGGGGAAGCCCGAGCCGGCGGGCGAGTCCGCTGGCGGAGTCGGGAGTCGCCAACTCGCTGAGGAGCCGCTGGCGGGTGGAGTCCAGTACCGCCGCGGCACGGTCCTGGGCCCGAAGAACCTCCATGGTCGGCAGTGCTGACATAGAGTCAGCGTACTCCGACAATATATACTGTCAAGACCACGTTTGTATTCTAGACAAAATTACCTATCGGATTCGCCTTGCGACCAGGACTCCCTCACGAATCGGAACCGCAACCCCCTCAAAATCGGGATCGGCCGCGACGGCCCGGTTGAGGCGGTCAGCCCCATCCCGCTCTTCGTTCGTCCCGGGACGCTCATCGATCCACCAGTTCCCCGAGCCCAGGGCGTTGTCGGCGATGAGCAGACCGCCGGGCCGGATCATCGGCCTGGCGCGTTCGAAGTAGACCGCGTACTCCCGCTTCAACGCGTCCAGGAACACGACATCCGCACCGCCCGGCCCCAGTTCGCGAGCCAGGCTGGGGAGGACGTCGAGGCCGGTGCCGACCCGGATGTCGACGGTCACCGGCAGCGAGGCTCTAGCGAACTCGCACCGGGCGAAGTCGGCGTGCCGGGGCTCGGACTCGATGGTGATCAGCCGCCCCCCGGGCTGCATGCCGCGGGCGAGCCAGATGCCGGAGTACCCCGCGAGCGTACCGACCTCGATGACCGTCTTGGCTCCGGCGAGCGAGGTCAGGATCATGAGCAGGCGCCCGACGTCGGCCGAGACCGCGATATCCGGGAGGCCCGCCGCGACGGCCCGGGGCATCAGCGTCGCCAGTTGTTCATCCTGAGCCCCGAAGACTTCGCGGAGGTAACTGCTTGTGGCGGCCCAACGATTCGGCGTCATGTCCATGACGCCAGCGTACCCAGCCGCCGCAATCGGCGATCCGCGATCAGGGCCCGGTGACCTTCCGCCACAGGAAGATGAAGATCCCCTTGCCGACCCAGCAGAGCAGGACGAAGAACGCGATGGAGATCGCCGCGGCGAGCCACTGCTTGCGGCGCAGTTCACGGCCGGCCTCGAAGGCCGTCACCACAATGAGGAGCAGGATGAGGTAGTCGATGGGTCCCACGGGCCCTCCTGGAGATCTGGTGCACCACGGTACCGCGGATGCCCCGGTGATGCCGGGACTCGACACGTGTACAGGCGTCGGCAGCGGCGGCTGCGATCGATCAGGGAGCGTCAGACCGTGGCGCCGGCCCGTCGGCGGCGGTAGTCCAGGTTGCCCAACTGCCCGCACGCGGCCATCGTGTCCCGACCCTTGGTCCGCCGGCGCTTGGCGTACAGCCGCTGCTCCAGCAGCCAGCCGATGAACTCGTCGACGTCCGTCTCCTTCGGAGCGGGCCAGGGGGAGTTCTCGCGCGGG
Source organism: Phycisphaeraceae bacterium (assembly GCA_019636655.1). NCBI lineage: Bacteria > Pseudomonadati > Planctomycetota > Phycisphaerae > Phycisphaerales > Phycisphaeraceae > Phycisphaeraceae bacterium. Next base: position 490,923 of record JAHBXB010000002.1, read on the forward strand.
TTGTAGGGGATCACGTTCACCATCCCCGCCAGTTCGGCCCCGGGATAGCGTGGGATGGGCATGCCGCCCACCGGGTCGGTGTCGGGCCCGTTGTATGCCTCGCCCTGCACGAAAGCGGCGAGCATCCGGGCATGCTCCGGGCGGTCGTTGACGCCGGGGATGAGCACGTACTCGAAGCAGAACTTGAAGCCGCCGTAGATCGGCCAGTGCAGCAGCGCCGCCCGGAGGTCGGCCAGGGGCATCGCCCGGTTGATCGGCATGATCCGCGAGCGGATCTCGTCGGTCGGGGCGTTGAGCGAGATCGCGAGGTTCAGGCGGTGCCAGCCGGGCTCGCGGATCTGCTCGGCCAATCGCCGGATGCCGTCGATCCGGCCGACACTGGAGACCGAGATCTTGTTCATCGGCACGGCGGGTCCGCGGTGGTCGGTGAGGACTCGGATGGCGTGCAGCACGTTCTCGTAGTTGTCCAGGGGCTCGCCCATGCCCATGAAGACCATGTTGCGGACATCGGTCTTGAAGTGGTGCGTCGCCGCGAACCACTGCGCGACGATCTCGGCGGGCGTGAGCGAGCGGACGAGGCCCATCTGCGCCGTCTGGCAGAACGTGCACCCCATCGCGCAGCCGACCTGCGATGAGACGCACAGCGTGTAGGTCAGGTTGCCCTTCCGGCCAACCATCGGGATCAGGACCGACTCGGTCTCGAGCGTCGATGCACGGGCGGGGAACACGCCCAGCCCGGGGGGCGGCGTGCCCGCGGCGCCGGCGACCCGCTGCGTGAACTTGATCGTGACGCCCTCGCCGCACTGAGAAGTCGACGAGCGTACCACCTCGGGCGGTGTCGCCGAGGCGAGCGGGTGCGACGTGATGCCGTCGCGCATCAGGGTGGTGTACCGCTCGTAGGCCCCGACCCGTCCGCCGCGGGCCTGCTGGGCCTCGCATCGGTCGGCGTACTGATCCGCGGTCAGCCCCAGGAGGGCGAACTCCAGATCTGGCACGGGGTGGGGCGAGGGGTGCGACACGGCACGGGATCCTAGGAACCCCGCGATTGACGCCAAGGCGGTTCAGTCCCCGATCGCGAGGTCGAGACGCCCACCGTGACGATCGAGGACCGCCTCGGACTGGTCGCGGGTGAGCCCGAGCCGGTGCATGACAATGGCCGGCTTCACGCACCCGCCCGCCCGGTCCAGCAGCGCGAACGAGTCGTCGCGGCCAAGGCCCGTGAGCGACGAGATGATCCTCGCCGCGCGATCCCGGAGTTTGTGGTTCGTCGCCCGCAGGTCGACCATCAGGTTGCGGTAGACACGCCCGGTGCGCACCATCAGCGTAGTTGAAATCGTGTTGAGCACGAGTTTCGTGGCGGTGCCGGCCTTCATCCGCGTCGAACCCGTGAGCACCTCGGCGCCTGTGGCGACGACGATCAGGTGGTCCACGTGCAGCGGCCGCTCCATCGGCGAGCAGACCAGCAGACCCGTGAGCGGCCGCGACGGCATGCTCGCGGCCAGGTGCAGGCCGCCGAGCACGTACGGCGTTGTTCCACCGGCGGCGATTCCAAGGACCGCGTCATCGGCGCCAAGCCGGAGCGATTCGAACTCGGACGAGATCCCGTGCGGCTCGTCCTCGCGGCCCTCAGAGGACTTGCGCAGCGAGCCATCACCACCCGCGATCAGGCCGATGACGCGCTCGGGCGGCGTCTGGAACGTCGGCGGGCACTCCGAGGCATCGAGCACGCCCAGGCGGCCGGAGGTCCCGGCTCCGAAGTAGACGAGCCGGCCGCCGCGGGAGAACCGCGGGATCACATCCTCGATGAACGCGGCGATCGCATCCCCCGCCGCGGCGACCGCATCGGGAACGGAACGGTCCTCGGCGTTGATCAGGCGGACGACGTCCCTCGTCGAGAGCCGATGGAGGGCCGCGGAGCGCGGGTTGTGCTGCTCGGTGAGCACGTGCGAACGGTCGGGGGGATGTGGTGTGGGGGTGGCCATGTGCAGGGCCCGGGGAGAGGTCGACCGCTCAGGGTACCACCCAGACGCCGGAGATCGGCGCCGGGTCCGGCACGCCCGTCACACCCGGGAGGGTGATCGGAACCCGGTCCTGGCACAGCGCGCCGAGCACCGCGAAGCAGATCGCCTCGCGGTACGAAGCGGCAATACCGAAGTGGTCGGACTCGACGACGGGCGAGGAGCACGCCGCGCGGATCGCGCCGACCAGGGCGACGTTGCGGACCCCGCCGCCGGCGAGAACCACCTGGTCATACCCCGCCACCTGCGTGGCAATGGTCGACCCGATGGCTTCGCACGCGGTGCGGAGCAGGTCGGGTCCGGCGAGGCCGGCGTGCCGGTCGCCCCAGAGGATCGCCTCATCGCCGGTGCCCAGCGAGCGGCCGGCCGCGGACTGGAGGGAAAGAAGGTCCGCGAGTTTCCGTTGCGCTGCAGGGTCGGCGCGGCCGCTCATCGCGGCCTCCCCCCCGGCATCGAACTCGCAGCCGAGTCTGGCGCGAGCGAGGGAATCGAGCACCTGATTACAGGCGCAGACGTCACCGGCCCGGACCTGCGCCGGGCCATCCTCGGCCTTGCCCGACCAAGCGGAGAAGTTCGCGAAACCGCCCAGGTTGACGATCGCGGGCGAGGCGCAGCGATCGCGGAGCAGGATCCAATCTGCGATGGGGGTGATCGGCGCCCCCTGTCCACCCGCCGCGAGGTCGGCGGCGCGCAGGTCGTACACCACCGGCGTGCGAGCCTCGTGAGCCAGAACCGGACCATTGAAGACCTGCCACGAGACCGGCGGGGAATGAAACACGGTCTGGCCGTGAACGCAGATCAGGTCCGCCGACTCGCCGGCGAGCAGATCTCGCACCGCCTCCGCATGCCGGAGGGCGAGGTTCCGCGACAACGCGGCGATCACGCCGGCCGTCATCGGCGCCTGTGATGCGAGGGCCCGCAGATCGGAGCCGATCGGGTCGAGGGACACGGAATGGGCGCGGAGGACACGCGCGGTCATCCCCAGCCCGGAGCCGTCGACCTCGACGAGCGCCGCATCGAGCCCGTCGAGGCTCGTGCCGGTCATGCACCCGACGATGCGTCGCGTGGTCATGCGCGGCCCCCGGGGGTCACTCTCGCCGAATCGCCCGCCGCCGCGAGCCGGGCGATGACCCGCTCGTAGTGCGCACAGGACGCCGCGAGCTCCCCCTCTCGGTTTCGCCCCAGCCAGAGTCGGCGGTGCTCGCGAAGGAGCCGGTGCACCTCCGAAGCGATCTCCGCGGCGTCGGCCGCGATCGGTCCGCCGGGGGCACGGACCGCAACCGCGTGTCGTACCGCAAGGCGGGCGACCTCGAGGGTGTGGCCGAGTTCGTCCGCGACTCGCCGGCCGACGTCCTCCGCGCGTGGGCGACGAGCAGCCAGCGCCTCGATCCGATCGCCGACCTCCCGCCACCGGTCCGCCGTCGCGTCAATGGCCCTGACTCCGCTGGCGCGGATCAGGTCGCAGAACATCGCGGAGGCGTTCCGCAGCGATTGAGCCCGCCGGAGCGGAAGGTCCACATCCCCCAGTTCATCCAGCCACGGCCCGATCGATGATTGCCCCGACTCCCACGCCCGATCGCCGAAGACGTGCAGCGACACCGCCCTCGCATCGAATGCCGCCAGAGCGTCGGGGTTCCACGCGGCTTGCGCGGCGCGGGCGATGCCCGCCAGCGCGATCGGCCACTGCTGATGATGCCCGATATCGCCCCAGTCGGTGACAAGGTAGCCCGTCGCTCCGCCCGCCAGCCCCTGCAGCGCCGCGGCGGCGAGGTTGGCGTTTCGCTCAGTCGTGCGGCCGGTGATCGATCGCCAGGAACTGGTGCCGGGGCACACCCACGCCTCGATGCCTCGCTCCCTCAGTCGTTCGCACCACGTCGCGAAGGGCGCATCGGGCTCGTAGCCCCACGCCAGCCCGATCGCACCGGGCGGGAATATCCCCAGCGACTCGGGATGCTCCAGCGCGATGTCCGCCCAGAGCATCGGCCGACGACCCAGCGACCGGACGATCGCGGCGACCTTGCCGACGAACTCGAAGTACACGGCCGGCCGGCCCCGGGCGCTGACCTCGGCGGCTGATCGTCCGAACCCGACATCGAACGTCTCGTCGCACCCGATGTTCACGAGCCCTGATTGAAAGCAGGGGACAAGCTGGTTCAGCAGGTCGCCGACGAACGCCTCGCTGGCGGGATCGACGGGGCAGAGCGAGAACGGACCGTGGCGATCCCACTCCAGGAACTTCCAGGCGCCGTGCGTCTCGGCGAGGTGGGCGTACGCCGGCAATCGCAGCCACGAGGAGAGGTGCCCGAAACAGTTCTGGTTCGGCGCGAGATCGATGCCGCGGTCCCGGCAATAGGCATCCAGCTCGCGGGCCTCGGCCGGGGTGATCGGGTCGCACCCGGCCCAGGCCTCGTCGTGCCCGGCGTAGGCGAAGGTGTGCTCGGTGTACAACTGGAGGTGGTTGAACCGCAGCATCGCGAGGGCGTCGACCGTCTCTTTCAGGGATGGCAGCGTCGGGATCTTGTTGCGCGATACATCGAGCATCACGCCTCGCGTGGCGAATGCCGGCCAATCAACGATCACCACTGCGGGCACGCGCGCGGGGAATCGGCACAGCACCTGCGACAGGACAACCAGGGCGTGCCGCACTCCCGCGGAATCCGGGGCCGCGACGGAGACCGACCCCGAGCCCGGGCCGATGACAAGGCGAAATCCCCCCGGTCTTCCGCCCGCCGCGCCGGGATCGATGCTGATGCCGATATGCGGGTTCGGGGTCGCGAGCGACCCGTCTGCCGCGATCGGTCCGAGGCACGCCCGCCGAACCGCATCAGCAAGGCCCACCGGCGGGCTCCACGTCCCTTCGCCGCGACGAACCTCGCGGGGAGAGGGAACCAGGATCAGTCCGGCCTCGTCCATGTCGCTGAATGTAGCGGGTTACAGCCCGACGCTCTCGGCATCCACCTCGTGCGCCAGCAGGTCGTCGTACGTCTCGCGACGCCGGACCAGCCTCGCGTGCGCCCCGTCCACGAGCACCTCGGCGGGCAGCGGATGGGAGTTGTAGCGGGAGGCCATCGACATCCCGTATGCCCCCGCGGAAAAGACCGCGAGCAGGTCGCCGCGGGCGACCGGGGGAAGCGGGCGGTCCTTAGCCAGGAAGTCCCCGGTCTCGCACAGCGGACCGACCACGTCGGCCGATTCGAGGCCGGGCAGCCCCGGGTCCGCCGCGCGGGATTCCGGAACGTGCTGGGGCGCTACATCCGCGGGCCAGATGAAGTGGAACGACCCGTACAGGGCGGGCCGCATCAGCGTGTTCATGCCCGCATCGCAGACGATGAACTTCTTCGCGCCGGACTCCTTGACATACAGCACCCGCGTCAGCAGCACACCGGCGTTCGCCGCGATCGTCCGGCCCGGCTCCATGATGATCCGCAGGCCCTGCTCCACCCGGTCCCGCAGCAGCGGCACGATCGCACCCGCGTAGTCCGCCGCGGCGGGCGAGGCGCCGGTGGTGTAGTCCGCGCCGAAGCCGCCGCCCAGGTCGAGCGTATCGACGGTGTACCCCTCGCCCGCGAGTTCGTCGATCAAGCCGAGCACCTTGCTCAGCGCCTCGACGAACGGCTGGACCTCCATCACCGGCGAGCCGATGTGGACGTGCAGCCCGGTGAGCCGCAGGTGCTGGTCCCGCCCGAAGCGGCGGAAGAACGCGCGGGCCCGCTCCAGGTCCACGCCGAACTTCGTCTCCTTCTTCCCCGTCGTGGTGTAGGCGTGCGTCTTGGGATCGACATCCGGATTCACCCGCAGCGCGGCGACGGGCGCCGAGCCGCCGCTGAGCCCCATCGACTTGCTGATCGCCGCGATGGTCTGGAACTCGGGCTCGGACTCGATGTTGAACACTCCGATCGACCGCCGCTCGTGCGGGTGGGCGTTCAGCGAGCCGGTTCCGCCCAGCGCCTCGCGGATCTCGGCGTCGGTCTTGCCGACCCCCGCGTACACGATCCGTTCCGGCGGCACGCCGGCCATCCTCGCCCGCCGCAGCTCGCCCCCCGAGACCACATCCATCCCCGCGCCCAGTTCGCCCAGCAGCCCGAGCACCGCGAGATTGGGGCACGACTTGACGGAGAAGCAGATCATCGGCCGCAGCGCCGCGAACGCCTCGGCGAGCCGGCGGTAGTGCAGCGACAGTGTCGCGCTGGAGTAGACGTACGTCGGCGTGCCCGTCGTCGCGGCGAGCGTGCCCAGGTCGATGTCCTCGCAGGCCAGGCGTCCGTCTCGGTAGTGAAAGTGGTCCATGGATCGGCAGCGTAGGAGGCGCCTGGGGTCAAACGTCGCCCCCCAGAGCCGGTGCTCGGCGCGTCCGCGTACCATCCGCACCGCCAGCGCCGCGGCGTGTGCAGGCGGGGAGGGTGGACCGGAGAGTGCCATGGGCTGGATGAAAGTTGTCGAGGCGCTCAAGGCGCCGGTTGGAGAGACGGTGACGGTCAAGGGGTGGCTGCGCACCCGGCGCGATTCCAAGGCCGAGGGCGGCCTCTCATTCCTCAATATCCACGACGGAACGTGCTTCGATGCGATCCAGGTCGTCGCCAAGGGGGGCGAGGGCGGGTTGCCGAACTACGCCTCCCAGGTCGCCAAGCTCACGACCCACTGCGCCGTCGAGTGCGACGGCACCATCGTGAAGACCCCGAAGGGGGGCAACGAGATCCAGGCGACGGCGGTCCGCATCATCGGGCTGGTGGACGACCCGGACCAGTACCCCATCCAGCCCAAGCCGCACTCGTTCGAGTACCTGCGCGAGGTGGCGCACCTGCGGGTCAGGACCAACACGTTCGGGGCGGTGGCGCGGGTGCGGCACTGCCTCGCGATGGCGGTGCACCAGTTCTTCCACGAGCGGGGCTTCTACTGGGTGCACACGCCGATCATCACCGGGAGCGACTGCGAGGGGGCCGGGCAGATGTTCCGCGTCAGCACGCTGGACCTGGCGAGCCCGCCGCGCATGGCGGCCGGGGGCGCCGCCTCGCCCGCATCGCCGATCGACTTCTCGCAGGACTTCTTCGGGAAGGAGAGCCACCTCACCGTCTCGGGGCAGCTCAACGTCGAGACCTACTGCTCCGCCCTCTCGCGGGTGTACACCTTCGGGCCGACGTTCCGCGCCGAGAACAGCAACACCAGCCGGCACCTGGCCGAGTTCTGGATGATCGAGCCCGAGATCGCCTTCGCGTCGCTGAAGGAGGACGCGGACCTGGCCGAGGAGTTCATCAAGTACCTCATCAACGCCGCGCTGACCCAGCGAGCCGACGACATGAAGTTCTTCGATGAGCGGATCGAGAAGGGCCTGCTCGCGCGGCTGAAGCACGTGCAGGAGACGCCCTTCCGACGCCTGCCGTACACCGAGGCGATCGCGATCCTGACCAAGGCGATCGCGGACGGCAAGAAGTTCGAGTTCCCCGTCAAGTGGGGCTCGGACCTGCAGAGCGAGCACGAGCGATTCCTCACCGAGGAGCACTTCAAGCAGCCGGTCATCCTGATGAACTACCCCAAGCAGATCAAGGCGTTCTACATGCGCCTGAACGACCCGGGCACCGACGGGGCGCCCGGCGACACCGTCGCGGCGATGGACGTGCTGGTCCCCGGGATCGGCGAGATCATCGGCGGCAGCCAGCGCGAGGAACGGCTGGACTACCTCGATCGGCGGATCGAGGAGATGAAACTCCTCGCCAAGGAGTACTGGTGGTACCGCGACCTGCGCCGCTACGGCACGGTCCCGCACGCCGGGTTCGGCCTGGGGTTTGAGCGGCTGATCCTGTTCATCACGGGCATGCAGAACATTCGCGATGTGATCCCCTTCCCGCGGGCGCCAAAGCAGGCGGAGTTCTGAGCGGCGCATCGGCGGGGGGTACCCTCCCCCCATGCCATCCCCATCCCTTGCGTCTCTCCTGCTCCCCCTCGTCCTCGCCATGATCGCAGGCGTTGCCACGGCCTACCAGCCCGGCCTCAACGCTCGGTTCGCCGCGAGCGCCGGCGCCAGCGTCTGGGGGGGCGTAGCCAACTTCGTCGTCGGCCTGGGCGCGATGGTCGTCGTGGTCGCGATCATGCGACCCAGACTCCCGGCGTCCGACCGCCTCGCCGAGGGCCCGTGGTGGATGTGGCTCGGCGGCCTCTGCGGCGCGTTCTTCGTGACGCTCGCCGTCATCCTCGTCCCCCGCATCGGCGCCGCGGCGTACCTCTCCGCCATGATCGCTGGACAGCTCATCGCCTCCGTCGTCATCGATCATTTCGGCCACATGGGCCTGACCCCGCGGGACCTCACGCCCGGGCGGATCGTGGGCGTCCTGCTGGTCCTTGGCGGAATGGCGGCGATCAGGGCCTTCTAGCCGGTACCTGACTCAAACCCGCGCCCCACACTCCGGACACCGCGGCTCCCGCAGCCCGCTCAACTCGTACCCGCACCCGCCGCAGCGCGTCACCCCGCCCGTGCCGAACAGCCGCGTCCGCCCCAGCGGGAGCGCGCACACCCAATACCCCACCAGCGCTCCCGCACACCCCGCAGCGGCCGCCGCCCACCACGGCGCATTCCGGTACAGCACGTTCCACGCCGCCGCCCCCCCGCCATCACCGTGGAACGGCCCGCCCTCCGTCAGCATCAGTTGCCCGCTGATCCGATACACACCGCACCCCGCGGCGTCCCCAAGATCCACAACCCACGACTGGATCGTCCACGTCGCGGTCCGCCACACCAGAGCGTGCGCCGCGCCGAAGCACAGCGACGCCACGATGACTCTCGCGGCAATCGCCGTGCGCATCACCGCCCACCCCCAGCCCCGCTTGCGGCCGCGCGATCACCCCCGAACGATGCCCCGCACCACGGGCACGCCGGCGTACTCAGTCCGCGCAACACCCGGTTGCACGCGCCGCACCGCGTTGCACGCCACCCACCGCCAACGCGCCGCATGACCACCACCCCGAGCAGCACCGCAGGCGCGAAGACCACGGCCGCCGACACCACCGCTGCCGCGCCGTGCACCCACGCGGGCTCCCGCTGGAAGTTGAAGCCCATGACCTGCCCGCCGAGCGGGCCGGCGCGATCCATGATCCCCACAGCCTCAGCCGCGATGCAGCATGTTCGAACTCCATACAGGTACGCCCATCGCAGCGGGTACTCCGCCGCGAAGACCACCGCGACGAACGCGATCACACCGAGGATGAGCCGGGTCGTTCGCATCGCCGATCAGCCCCGCACCGGGCGCCCCGAACAGTCCGCTCTTATTAGCAAGTGTACCCTCACCCATCCGACATTCGGCTCGGCAGGAATCTCGCCACATGACACCGCATACCCGCTGGGCCCTCCGCCACCTCACACCGATCCCAATCGTTGCGGCCGCGCTCCTGGCGCTGCCCCCCACTCTGCCCGCGGCGACCCATGACCCCGAATCCTCCCACGCCGCTTCGCCCCGCCGCGCCGAGATCGAAGCAGTCCTCTCATCGATGAAGGCCGCCGTCCTTGCCGCCGACACCGCGGCGTACCTCGCGCTGGTCATCCCCGGCGAGGGGCCCGCGGCCAACCCGGTCTTCCGTATGGAACAGGTGAACTGGGCGAAGGACCTCGCCGACCACGCCCCCGCCTCGTTCGAACTGGCCATCTCGGAGTCGCCGGAGCACGAGCCGACCTTCACCGACGACCGCGCCGAGGTCGAACTCGTCATGACCTGGCGGCCCGGCGAGGATGCGAACCGCCCGGGACGCCAGCGCCAGCGGACCGTCCGCTTCCCCGCCCTCTTCCTCCGCGTGCCCGCGGCCGATGGTCCGGCCACGTGGAAGTATGCCGGCGAGCGCTGGGTCACGGTCGAGGGCCCTCCCGAAGCGGGCGTCGTCGCCCGCTGCTACGACGGATTCGAGAAGATGGCCCGCGACGCGGTGGACGTCTTCCCGGATGTGCGGCGTCACGTCGAGGACGAGTTCGAACAGCCCATCCCACATCGCCAGGAGATCAAGATCTACCCGTCGATGGCCCACCTGCAGGCCTCGATCTACCTCTCCTATGTGGACCCGCTCTCGGGCTGGAACGAGCCGGGGGAGTCGATCAAGCTGCTCGGATCCCGCTCCGGCCGCTCAAGCAAGCGGGACCTCCGCCCCCTGCTCGCGCACGAATTCGGACACGTCGCCACGTTCGAGTATGGCCCTCGCGCCACCGACATGCCGTGGTGGATCCTCGAAGGCGTCGCCGAGTTCGCCGCGCAGCCGTACGCGCCGGGCACCGAGAAACTCTCCACGAGCATGGCCCGCCGGTGGGCCAGGGGCGAGGGCCCCGGCCTTGCACCCTGGGAGGCCATCACCGACTTCCGCTCCACCGCCCCGACCTGGCAGGGCCACGTCTACCGCCAGGGCCAGCAGATGATCGGCTACATCACCACGCGGTTCGGCCGCACGATGCGCAACGCATGGCTCCGCGCCATGGCCGGCGGATCATCGCTGGACGACGCGACCCGGCAGACCCTGGGCATGTCCTTTGCCGACCTCGACAAGGCGTGGCGGGAATCGCTCACCGATGAGCCGGCCGCCCCTTCACCACCGCCCGCCCCCGATGAACTCGGCCCCTCCTCCCCCTGACCTGGACTCAGTCCATCTTCACATTGACGAAGTTCTTTCCGATCGCGAAGATCTGCACCGAGCGTGCGAGTTCCCGGTTCCCCTCCGCCGACAGATCGCGGCAGATACCGCTGAACAGCGCCGTGTTGTACGCCACCTCATCGAAACCCAGGATCGCTGACGTCGCCGACTGCACCGCCGCCGCGTGCGACTTCTCGAGCAGTTCATCCAGTTTCGGGCCGTTCTTCTTGTAGGCGTCCGCCACCTTGATCAGGGCCTTCGCGTTCTCGTGGGCCTTCGCGGCCTTGTCCGCCGCGCGCTGGTTCATGAAGAACAGCCCGGCCCCGGCCGCCGCAAGCACGACCACGATGACAATCACAACAGCCACGACCTTCTTCATCTGAGCCTCCCGGATGACTCAACCATCATACTCGCCTCTGAAATCCGGTATCCTGCCGGCTTCGGGCAGAGCCCAGCGGGTGTACGGCCGGCGGAATCGCAGGCTCGCACCCCGTGTGAACCCTCCGGCCTCTCCGGCCGGACCAGCAACAGGAGTTCTCGTATGGGACTGATCAAGGAGTTCCGTGACTTCGCGATGAAGGGGAACGTCATCGACCTCGCCGTAGCCGTGATCATCGGCGGGGCCTTCGGCAAGATCGTTACCTCGATGGTCAACGACATCCTGATGCCCCCACTTGGGAAGGTGCTGAACAACGTCAACTTCAGCGACCTGTTCATCAATCTCACGCCCGACAAGGGCACGTTCGCCTCCATAGAGGCTGCGAAGGCCGCCGGCGCCGCGACGATCAACTACGGCTCGTTCATCAACGAGGTCATCAACTTCCTCATCGTGGCCGTCTGCATCTTCGCCGTGATCAAGGCCATGAGCGTCGCGAAGTCTCGCTTTGAGAAGAAGGAGGCCGCCGCGCCCCCACCTCCTCCCGCGCCGGACATTGTCCTCCTCACCGAGATCCGCGACCTCCTGAAGAAGCAGGCCTGATCCCGGCCGATAACCGCCACGAGGTCCGTCCGGGACGCCCGCGCAACCGTGGCGCCGAGTGTCCGCGCTCGCGCGGCTGGGCACACCGGCCCGCACGACCGATCACACTCCCGTTCCCCGCTGGAGCCCGCGATCCCATGCGCCCCTGTCGCCGCAAAAACCGAACCCGGCCCGCCTTCTCGATGGTCGAGTTGATCATCGTCATGGTGATCGTCGGGCTGGTCAGCGCGATGGCGATCCCGCGGCTCTCTTCCGCCGCCGATCGCAGCCGCGTCGCCGCCACCACCGCCAACCTGCGGCTCATCGCCCGCGCCATCGAGTACTACGCCGCCGAACACGCCGACCGCGGCCCACTCGACGAGCCCGATGGTTCCACCACCTCTGACGGCGACCTCGTCGCCTCCCGTCTGACGGCCCGCACGACCGCCTCGGGACAGGTCTCCAGCACAGGCCCCTTCGGCCCCTACCTCCGAACGATGCCCCCGAACCCCTACAACCGGCTCGCCACCATCCGCATCGGCGGCGCCGCGGCCGGAGCCAACACCCACGGCTGGCGCCTCGACCCGGCCACCCGCCTGCTCGCAGGCGATCACCCGGGCGTGGTTGCTCCCTCCGGCGGCGGCGACGGGGCGCTGGCGGTCGACGGCGGAGCAGCGGTCGCTGACGGCGAACTCGAGATCGCTCCCTAAAGGCCTCTCCAAACACCACGGTCCGCACAAACTCCCACCATCGGTCGCATGAGTGGGTCGCCGGTTTCCCCCCCTTCGACCCCATCTGGAGGTACAATGGCCACCCCGAGGCGGGAGGGTCCTTCTCCCTCCCTGCACCCTCGCGGCAGGAGCCTTGCATGCCCCCGGAATCCTCGAATCAGACCACCATCATCGGCCCGGACACCCACATCAAGGGGGATATGACCTTCGATTCGACCGCCCGCATCCTGGGCACGTTCGAGGGCAACATCACGGCCAAGGGCGAACTCCAGATCGCCGAGGGCGCCACCTGCAAGGCCTCGGTTGAGGCCGGCAAGGTTGTGGTCGACGGCCTGGTCGAAGGCAACCTCACCGCCCGCGAGCGGGTCGAACTCAACGCCAAGGCCCGGATCAAGGGCGATGTCGTGGCCGCCCGGCTCGTCGTGGCTGATGGAGCCTCGGTCTCCGGGCGCGTCACCATCGGACCCGACGCGACCAAGTCCTCCGGCCGCCCGGCCGAGGACGGCAAGCCCAACGTCGTCGTGACGGCCCACCAGCAGCAGGGACAGGGACAGGGACAGCCGGTCCGCAAGCCATAAGAGCCGGCCGCGAGTCCGCCGGACACGTGCTGACCTTGACCGCGCCGCGCCCGTCAGCCGCGGCGAGTTGATTCCATGGCCAAAGCACCCGCGACACGAGTTGTGACCTGCTACCACTGCCGGGCTGTCGTCGAACTCTCGGCGCAGGCTCGCAGCGCGACGTGCCCCAAGTGCCACAAGGGGCTCGTGCTCGACGACGTGGTCGTCGAGGGGTACCGCGCGGTCCGCAAGATCCAGACCTGCGGGCGCGTCGTCGTCGAGAAGAAGGGCCGCTTCGTCGGCCAGAGTGTCGAGGCGATCGGCGGCGTGGAGATCCAGGGGACCGTCGAGGCCAACATCATCTGCGGCGGGCGCGTCCACATGGGCCCCAAGTCCCACCTCAAGGGCGACCTCACCGCCGGCTCGCTCGCCGTAGAACTCGGCGCGACCATCGCCGGCGCGGTCGTGAAGGTGCCCGAGGAACGGGAGAAGGCGGCCGCGTCATGAACGAGCAGGTGCTCTCGCTCCTGAGATCCCGCCGGTCCTCGGCGCTGCGCACGCTGTCGGCGCCGGGGCCCTCCGATGCCGAGATCGACTCGCTGCTGGCCCTCTCGGCGCGGGTGCCGGATCACGGCAAGCTCGTCCCGTGGCGGTTCATCGTCATCGCCGGCGAGGGCCGGCGGCGCCTCGAGGGCGTCATCGCCGACGCCTTCGCGGCGGGACAATCGGCGGGGGGCGACAAGGGGCCGCCACGCGAGGGCAACTGGCTCGGCCCTGCCCCGTTGACCATCGCGGTCATCTCCTCGCCGCGGGAGCACCCGAAGATCCCAGAGTGGGAGCAGACCCTCTCGGCCGGCGCGGTGTGCATGTCCATGCTCGTCGCCGCCAAGGCGATGGGGTACGGGGCCGTGTGGCTGACCGAGTGGTACGCGTACGACCGGCGCGTGCTGGCGGCACTCGGCCTCGCGCCGCACGAGCGTCTCGCCGGGTTCATGCACCTGGGGACCGAGCCCTCGCCGCGAGAGGACCGCCCGCGCCCGGTGATGGCCGACATCGTGACCCACTTCACCGGCTGATCCGCGGCAAGGCCTTCAATCCCCGAACGACACACCCAGCGCCCGCGCGGCCTCCACCAGCGGGCTGTCGAGCGGCACCTTGCGCTGCTTCCCCGCGGCCTCGCGGATGTCGACGTCCACCAGTTCGAGCCCCTTGAGCCCGACGAGACGGTTCCGCGCACCCGCCCGCAACAGACGGATCGCGTGGAAGCCGAACTGCGTCGCCAGCACCCGGTCGGCCGGGATCGGCGAACCGCCCCGCTGGACGTGCCCGAGGACGACGTGCCGCGACTCCACCCCTGTGCGCCGCTCCAGTTCGTCGGAGACGACCTTGGCGATCCCGCCCAGGCGGATCGGATCGGGCGACGACGGGTCCACGCGGTGCACGACCTGCTCCCCGCCCTTGGGCCGGGCTCCTTCGGAGATCGCGATCACAGTGTGACGCGTGCCCGTGCGGGCCCGCTCCTGCACCAGCGCGGCGACCTTATCCATCGAGACCTCGATCTCCGGGATCAGGATCGCGTGCGAACTGCTCGCGATCCCGGCATGCAGCGCCAGGAAGCCGGCGTGCCGGCCCATGACCTCGACGACCAGGACACGGTGGTGGCTCGCCGCGGTGGTCTGGACGCGGTCGATCGCCTCCGCCGCGGTGGCGACCGCCGTGAGGAAGCCGAAGGTCACGTCGGTGCCGACCAGGTCGTTGTCGATGGTCTTGGGGATGCCGATGCAGTTGACCCCCGCCTCCACGAACGACTGGGCGACAGTCATCGACCCGTCGCCGCCGATCACCAGCAGGGCGTCGATCCTCTCCCTGCCGAGCAGGTCGAGGCACCGGTCCAGGACGTTCTCAAAGACCGGCTTGCCGTCCGCATCGCGCCGCACGGCGAACCGGCGCGGGTCGGACTTGTTGCACGCGCCCAAGATCGTGCCGCCGGCATTGAGGATGTCCCGCACGTCGGAAGCGACCAGGGGCGAGGTCCGCCCCTCGATCAGGCCCAGGTAGCCGTCGTGCACCCCCAGGACTTCGACGCCCGCGTGAAGCGCCCCCATCGTGACGACGCGGATGACGGCGTTGAGGCCGGGGCAATCACCACCGGCGGTGAGGACAGCGATACGTCGGATGGCCTTCATGGCGGAACTCCCGGGTGCTCGACCGAGTCGGCGCGCCGGCAGCCCCGGGGCGGTACCATGGGCGACCCAGGGGACAAACGACGCGAACGGAACAACGGAGAAGGCTATGAGAGGTACTCGCACCGTGAAGAGGGCCCGTGCGGCCGAGGCGGGCAACGCGATCATCGGACAGTCCGGCGGCCCGACGGCGGTGATCAACCAGTCGCTCGCCGGGCTCGTCGAATCGCTGCGCAAGCACAAGCACATCCGCAAGGTCTACGGGATGCGCCACGGCGTCAACGGCCTGGTCAAGGACGACGTGATCGACCTGACCAAGCTCCCGCTCACGCACCTGAACAAGATCGCCGTCACCCCCTCCGCCGCGCTCGGCTCGTCGCGCGACAAGCCCGACCGGGACTACTGCAACGCGATCCTCAACGCCTGCACCAAGTTCCGCATCCGCTACTTCTTCTACATCGGCGGCAACGACTCGTCGGACACCTGCCGCATCGTCAACGAGCTGGCCCGCGAGGCCGGCTACGAGATGACCTGCTACCACGTCCCCAAGACCGTCGACAACGACCTGATGATGAACGACCACACGCCCGGCTTCCCCTCCGCCGCGAGGTTCCAGGCGCTGGCGTTCATGGCCGACAGCCTCGACAACGCGAGCCTGCCGGGCGTCAAGATCAACATCGTCATGGGCCGGCACGCCGGATTCCTCACCGCCGCCGCCGCGCTGGCCCGCGGCGAGGGGAAGGGCGCGGACCGCAACGGCCCGCACCTGGTCTACCTCCCCGAGGTGCCCCTTAACCGCGACTCGTTCCTCACCGACGTCGAGCGCGTCTACGCCCGTCTGGGCCGCTGCCAGGTCGCCGTCTCCGAGGGGATCACCGACGCCCGCGGCCAGCCGATGATCTCCCAGCTGATGGAGAACCTCGACCGCGACTCGCACGGGAATATCCAGCTCTCGGGCGTCGGCGCCCTCGGCGATGCCCTGGCCGACCTCGTGCGCCGGAACGTCAAGCTCCCCAGCGGGAAGGCCCTGCGCGTGCGTGCCGACACCTTCGGCTACCTCCAGCGCTGCTGGCCCGACCCCTCGCCGATCGACTCCCGGGAGGCGCGCGACGCCGCCAAGTTCGCCGTCTCGTGCGCGATGCGGGGCGAGCCAAGCGGGTCGATCGCCATCGTCCGGCTGAAGAACAAGCCGTACAAGGCGGGGTACAAACGCGTCGAGCTCACCGATGTCGCGGCCAAGACCCGCCACATGCCCAAGGAGTTCATCGAGGGCTCCAACAACGTGACCAGGGCGTTCCTGAACTACGCCAAGCCGCTCGTAGGGCCGCTGCCGGTGATGACCCGGCTGTAGCCAGCCGCGACGCGACCGCAAAAACAAGCCGGGGCACGGCCCGCACCTGCTGGCCGTGCCCCGTTGTGATTCTGGCGCCATGGGGGCCGGGGAGGGGGTGATCCCCCTCCCTCCCCCTGGTCATCTCAGGGTCAGTGCTTGGGCAGGTTGTTCTCGATCGATTTGCGGACGCCGCCGGTGGATGCGGGGGTCGCGCCCTTGTCTCCGGCGGAGCGGGTGTAGGTGATCTCCATCGCCTTGGACTCGGGCATCCCAGGGCCGCCGTGGTACATCGTCATCACGTGCTTGTCGGGAGAGACCACCTGAAGCGTCTCTCGCTGGGTGAAGGTCACGATCGTGCCGTCGGGCCCGGGGCCGCTGAACTCACCGGTCAACGTGTACGTCTTGGTCGCGTCGTTGTACGTGCCCGTGCTGTACATGATGCCGGTGCTCATGCTGTCGAACCACGTTCCCTCGTACTTCTTGGTGGCGTTGTTGAAGCCGAAGTTACCGGCGCCCGTGAAGGGCTGGCCCATGAACTCGCCGCTGTACTCGTGGTGCAGGTAGCGGTCGCCCTGGACGAGGGTGTTCACCATCGTGCCGCGCGAGACGGCGGGCTGGGTGCTGCCGGGCTCGAACATCTTGACCTCGGCGTCCCACGAGCCGGCAAGCTGGGCAATGCGCTTGTGCTCCGGGCCAGGCTGGGAGAGCTTCATCCACGCATCCATCATCTGCTGGTGCGCATCGGCCCCCTCTTTGGCCGGCTGACCGGCGTGGGTCGGCGAGGCCGGGTTGGCCGTCTTCTTGTCCGGCTGCTGCGCGAGCAGGCTCGCCGAAGCTCCGGCGATCACGGTTAGAGCAAGGCACGACGTGCTGATTCGGGAAAGGACTCGGTTCATCTGATCACTCCTTGAAGGTCGCACCGCCGCGTCGTGGCTCACCGTACAACGGTGTCGCCGCGAGCTCGGTCAGTTCCTGGGTTTGCCTGCTGCGTCGGACTCGATCGGCTTCTTGCCGCCCGTCGGGCTCCCCGCAGAGCCCGCCTTGCCGGCGTGCCCCTCAGCCGCCGGCTGGTCGTCTTTCACGCGGGTGAAACTGATGCTCATCGTCTTGGTCTCCTGCTCCTCGCCGCGCGCGGAGTAGAAGCCCATCGTGTACGCATCATCGCTGATAGATGTGACAATCCACTTGTGCCTGGTCTTCTGGCGGGTGGCGGGGTCGATCGCCTCGCCCGTGAGCGTGAACGTGCGACCGTCTTCCGAAACCGTTCCGCTCAGCCACAGGATGCCGGTGCTCTCCGAGTCGATCCACACCGACTCGTACTTCTTCTCCAGGTTGTTGTACGCCCAGATCCCCGAACCCTCGAACACCTGACTGCCCGTCTTCCCGCGGTAGGTCGTGCGGAGGTAGCGGCCGTCCATCTCCATGACATTTGTCATGCGGCCGCTCGATTCGACCGGCGCATTGGTTCCGGGGATGTTGAACTTCACCGAGGCGTCCCACTCCCCAGCCAGCACCTCGAACTTCTTCTGCATCTCCCCCGGCAGGCCGGCCTCGCGGACCGCCGCGGCCCTCACCTCCCGCTCCGCGCTCGCGGCGTCGGGCGAAGCCTTCTCCCCCTTGCCCGGCGGTTCGCCCGCCGGCTTCTCCTGGGCCAAGCAGATCGCCGATGCGAGCCACACCGCGGACATCAGCACCGGCACGCTGCGCCATCTGGCCATCGGACAACTCCAAGACATCACCCGCGGAGCGAACCCCCGTCTCCCACGATGACCTATCATAGTCCAAACATCAAGTCGGGTCAAGCAGGGCTTCGGTGCACAATCAACACACCAACACCCCTGGTCATTCCCCTCCGCGCTCGCGTGTCACCCAATCGGCACGCGTTCCACGATCCGCAGCCCGAACGCATCCAGCCCCGGCCAATCCGTCGCGTGGTTGGTGAGCAGCCGCAGATTCCGCAGGCCGAGGTTCCGCAGGATCTGGCTCCCCACACCGATCTCGCGGACCATCGGCGGCACCGCGTTCGACGCGGCGGCGGTCAGGTGGGGATCGTTCGCGCCCGGCCCTGGGTCGTCGGTCCGGCGGAGGGAGTTGAGCCGCTGCAGCAGCCCGTCGCCCACGGTCTCGGGCCGCAGGTAAACCACGGCGCCGCGGCCCTCAGCCTGGATCGCCCGCATCGACGCATGCAGCGTGTCCCCGGTCGGCCCCTCGGGTGAGGAATCCAGGTCGCCGAAGACATCCCCCAGCGTGTGCCGGCGGTGGACCCGAACCAGCGTCGGCCGGTCATCATCCGGCGAGGCGAGGCCCGAGGTGTCCAGCAGCGCCCCCACGCCCCCCGCCGCGAGCACCACGTGCGGGAGCGGATCGACCAGCGACTCGAAGGCCATGAGCGTGAACTCGCCCCCCCACTTGGACCGCAGCGGAACGCCCCCGGCCGGCGCCAGCCGCTTGACCAGCGACTCCCGGGCGAGGCGGTGCTCGATCACCTGCGCGACGGAGCAGAGTTTCAGGTCGTGCTTGGCGCACAGCGCTTCCAGGTCGGGGAGCCGCGCCATCTCGCCGTCGTCGCGCATGATCTCGATGATCGCCGCGGCGGGCGTCAGGCCTGCCATGCGGCAGAGGTCGATCGAGCCCTCGGTCTGGCCCGTGCGGACGAGCACGCCGCCGTCGCGCGAGCGCAGCGGGTTGATGTGGCCGGGCCGCACGAAGTCGTCGGGGCGGGAATCGGGATCGATCGCCATGCGGATGCAGCGGGCCCGCTCCTTGGCGGAGACGCCGGTGGTGAACCCGTGGCGCGGGTGGCCGTCGATGGAGACGGTGAACGCCGTGCCGCGCACCGTGGTGTTGACCGCGGCCTGGGGGTGCAGGTCGAGGCGGTCGCAGTCGGCCTCGGTGAGCGAGAGGCAGAGGTAGCCCCGGGCGACGGTGAGGAGGAAGGTGATCGCCTCGGGGGTGATGAACTGCGCGGGGAGGACCAGGTCACCCTCGTTCTCGCGGCGCTCATCGTCGGTCAGGACGATCATCTTGCCGGCGCGGAGGTCGGCGAGGATGTCGGGGATCGGGGAGAACGGCATGGCGGGATGGTAGAGGCAACCCGCCAGCGGACCTTGCCCGGCGCTGCATCAGATCGGGATGTCCAGGTCACCCCCGTCGTCGAAATCGCCGTGACCGGCGTGGGATCGATCCGGCCCGCCGCCGTCGCGGTGGTCGGCGATGGGGCCGGTCTTGGGGCCCGGCGCGAAGGACTTGACCTGCACCTTATAACTCGGGGCTCCGCTGCCGCCGCCCCGCGGGCCCATGCCGAAGTCGTCGCCGCCGTACCCGGAATCGGCGTAGCCGCCGCCGCCGCGGATCCCGCTGTGGTTCTTGAAGCGTGTGGTGGTGTTGTCCCAGGTCATCTTGACGGTGTCGGTGGGGCCGTTGCGCTGCTTGGCGATGATGAGTTCGGCCAGGCCCTCCTTGTCCGGGTTGTCGGCGAGCCAGTTGGGGTCGCCGATGTGGTAGTACTCCTCGCGGTGCAGGAGCATGACGACGTCGGCGTCCTGCTCGATCGAGCCGGACTCGCGCAGGTCGCTCATGCGGGGCCGGTTGGCCTCGCGGCTCTCGGGCCCGCGGTTGAGCTGGCTGAGGCACACCACCGGGATGTTCAACTCGCGGGCCAGCGCCTTGATGCCGCGGCTGATCGCCGAGACCTCGACCTGCCGGCTCTCTCGCGCCGCCTGGGGCGAACTCATCAACTGGAGGTAGTCGACGAAGAGGCACTTCACGCCGTACAGCGCGACCATGCGCCGGGCCCGGGCGCGGAGCATCAGGATGGAGAGGCCCGGGGTGTCGTCGATGTACAGCGGGGCCTCGGAGAGCGTGCCGCAGGCGCGGAGCACGCTCTGCCACTCGTCCGGGTTCATGGTGCCCGCCCGCATCTTCTGGGCGCTGACGCGCGACTCGGCGCTCAGGAGCCTCTGCGAGATCGAGCTCTTGGACATTTCCAGCGAGAAGAACCCCACCGGCGTCTTGGCCGCCGAGCCCGCGCCACCCGCGGTCTCGGGCGTGCCGCCCAGGGCGACCTGGTGCGCCAGGTTGAGCGCCAGCGCAGTCTTGCCCATCGAGGGCCGCGCGGCGATGATGATCAGTTCCCCCTGCTGCAGCCCGCTGGTCAGTTCGTCCAGGTCGTGGAAGTGGGTGCGGATGCCGCTGACGCCCTTGCCGTGCAGCGCCTCGAGCCGCTCGTACTCGACCTGCACCAGGTCGGCCAGCGCCTGCGGGTCGGCCGTCTGCTCCTCCTGCGCGATCTCGAACACCCGCTGCTCGGCGGTGTCGATGATCTCCCTCGCCCCGTCCACGCCGATCTCCCCGCTGTGGTACGCGTCGAAGGCGATCTGCCCCGCCGCGGCGATCAGGCGGCGGAGCTTGTGCTTGTCCGCGACGATGCGGGCAAAGTGCGGGGCGCTGGCGACCGCCGGGGTCTCGTGGGCCAGGCGGACGAGGTAGTCTGCCCCGCCCACGTCCTTGAGCAGGTCCTTGTCTCGCAGCAGCTCGTTGAGCTGCACCAGATCGCCGGACTGGTGTCGGTCGTACAGCGTGACCAAGGCGGCGAAGATCTCGCCGTTGGCCTCCGAATAGAAGGCCTCCTTGGACTTGACGATGGAGATCACGTCGCCGACGACCCTGGGGTCAAGGATCATCGCCCCCAGCAGCGCCTGCTCGGCCTCCGGGGAGTGCGGCGGGAGTTTGTCGAAGACGCGCCCGAGCTGGACGACCGTTTCGCGCCCCCGCCCGCCGCGGCCGCCGCTCCATCGGGAATCGCTCGCCCGGTCGTCCATGCCCGTGCCCAAGGTCGTCATGAACCCAGCCTATGCCATGCGCCGGGGGGCGCGGCCCAACCGTGCCCTCCCGACAGCACTTAACAGGTTGTCCCAGTGCTGTCCCGGGCCCCCACTAGACTATCCGAAAGATGTCCCGAAACGCCGACCAGTCCGACGCCCCGGCCCTAGGTCAGTCGCTCCCCGAGCCGCTGCCCCCGGATCCCTTTCCGCTCTTTCACGCCTGGCTCCGCGAGGCTGAGCAGCAGCGCCTCCAGCCCAACCCCAACGCCATGGCCCTCGCCAGCGTGGATGAGCGGGGGCGGCCCTCCTGCCGCATCGTCCTGTGCAAGGGCGTCGACCCTGCCGCCGGTTCGATCACGTTCTTCACCAACTACGCCGGGCGCAAGGGGAGAGAACTGGACGCGACTCGCCGCGCCGCCGCGTGCTTTCACTGGGACGCGGCCGATCGCCAGGTGCGGATCGAGGGCGTCGTCGCCCGTGCGCCCGATGCGGCGAGCGACGCCTACTTCAGCTCGCGCCCGTGGATGAGCCGCCTGGGCGCATGGGCCAGCGACCAGAGCGAGCCGATCGCCTCCAGGGCGGCCCTCGCGGCGAAGGTCGAGGCGACGATGCGACGGTTCGGCATCGACCCGCTCGCACCGCCGGCCGCCGATACCGAAGTCGCGATCCCCCGCCCGCCGCACTGGGGCGGGTACACACTCCTCGCCGAGCAGGTGGAGTTGTGGGTCGGATCGTCCGCGCGCCTTCACGACCGGGCACGCTGGGTGCGGCCGCTGATCGCCCGGCCCGGATCGGGCAGCGGATTCATCGCCGACGGCCCCTGGGTAGGGACCCGCCTGCAACCCTGAGGAAGGGGGAGCCCCCCTCCCCCTCCCTTTCCCCCGCCCGGGCCGGTGGTCCGGGAATCATGCCCACCTGAACGGGTGTCCACAACTTCGTGGTTCAAGAGAAAGCAAAACGGGCCGATGAAGGACTGTGGACCCGGGGATCCCCCCGGGAAATACCCCCGCTGCTCCGGCCCCGGAAGCCCGGCGCGATATGTGTATCGAGGACCCGCGCCATGACAGCACACACTTCCGACACCCCGGCCGGCGACCTCGAGGAGTTTCAGCTCCGGCTGGAGCGGGCCCTGGACACCGTGGCCGTCGAAACCCAGCCGCGGATCGCGGCCCGGATTCTCGACCTGGTACAGGACCCGGACTCGCAACTGCGCGAGTTCGGCGATGTGATCCGCAACGACGCCGCTCTGACCGGGCGGCTGCTGAAACTGGCCAACTCCGCGTACTTCGCCCAGCGATCGCCGGTCAGCAAGCCCGAGCGGGCGCTGGTGCTGCTGGGGCTTGAGCGGGTGAAGTCAATCTCGCTGGGGTTCTACCTGTGCCGCTCGGCGACGTCCGCGGGCAGCCGCGAGTTGTCGCGCGAGGTGTGGGGGCAGTCGGTCTTCCGCGCCTGCCTGTGCGGCGCGATGGCGCGCGTGGTGTGCCCCGAGGTGGCGTCGGAGGCGTTCGTCATCGGGCTGATGCTCGACTGCGGGATTCCCCTGATGGCCTCGTTGACGGGCCCGGCGTACGAACCGCTGTTCCGCTCGACGGATTCGCCGCAGTCGCTCTTCGAGTCCGAGCGGGCGAACCTGGAGTTCACCCACGTCGACATCGTGACCGCCCTGGTGCGCCGCTGGAAACTGCCTCCGATGCTCGCCAAGCCGATCGTGTGGCACCACGCGCAGCCGGCCCCAATAGTCTCCGACGGCGGCCCGCCCCCGCCACCGCTCCCCGATCCGCTCACGGTCCTGCAGCGCATCGCGTTCTACTGCGGGCAGGTCCGGCTCGACGCCGGGTGCGTGCCCGCCGAGGCGATTCCGCTGCCCGAGGTCGGTTGCCGCGTGCTCGGCCTGCCGGCGCCGGACCTCTCGGCGGCCGTGGGCTCGGCGGTGCGGGAGTTCGGCGCGATCTCCCAGATGTTCTCCGACGTCGCCGGCCCGCTGGCCAACGTCGACGCCATCGCCGAGGCGGCGCACCGGCAGCTCATCGACGCCATCGACACGCGCCTGGTCCGCGAGTTCGCGGCGCACACCCGCGACCGCCCCGCGAGCATCGACGTCGCCGGGCTGGAGATCCGCTACGAGCCCGCGGCGCAGGGGCAGGTGCGCGTGCTGATCAACTCCGACCGCGGCGAGCCGCTGGTGGTCTGCGAGGTCGACCCCCGCGTAACCACCCCCGGATCGCTCCGCCGATCGCTGGGCCTCGATGAGGCCTCGGACCTGGAACTGCGCCGGCTCGCGGCTGAGATCAAGTCGCTCGCGGCCTAGGCCCGCCCTCCTGCCGCATACGATCAGCCATGCTGTGGCAGCCGTCGCTTGCTGACGAGTACGTGTCCGCTTCCGAAGACGAACTCGCCCGCCGCATCACCGCCCGACGGAGGGAACTCGGCTCCTGCGTCGTGATCCTCGGGCACCACTACCAGACCGACGAGGTCATCCGGCACGCCGACTTCACCGGCGATTCGCTCAAGCTCTCTCAGCTCGCGGCAAGGAAGGTGACCGAGCAGGGCGCCGGGTACGTCGTCTTCTGCGGCGTTCACTTCATGGCCGAGACCGCCGACATGCTCACGCCCGACGGCGTGCGCGTGATCCTGCCGGACCTCTCCGCCGGCTGCTCCATGGCCGACATGGCCGACTACGACGACGCCGTGGAGGCGTGGGACGCGATCCACGCCGCGCTCAAGGACGAGGGCTGGAACGGACGGGTCATCCCCGTGACGTACATCAACTCCACCGCCGCGATCAAGGCGTTCGTGGGCCGCAACGGCGGCGCGGTGTGCACCTCCTCCAACGCGCGACTGGTCTTCGACTGGGCGATGACCGGCGGCACGGTCCCGAAGAAGAAGGGCGAGCAGATCAAGGTGCTGTTCCTCCCCGACCAGCACCTGGGCCGCAACACCGCCGCGGCCGCGGGGCTGGACGTCGAGAAGAAGACGTGCCTCTATGACCCGCGCGCCACCCGGCAGGGGAAGGCCCTCGGCGGCGCGACCGCGAAGCAACTCGAGCGGTCGGCCGTCATCCTCTGGGCCGGTCACTGCTCGGTCCACAAGCTCTTCCGCCCGGAGCACTGCGACGAGATCGCGGCGCTCAACGCCGGCCGCGCCGCCGGCGAACGCACCCGCATCCTTGTGCACCCCGAGTGCAGCAAGGAGGTGGTCGACAAGGCGGACCTCGCCGGGTCGACCGAGTTCATCATCAGGACGATCTCCGAGGCCCAGCCCGGCTCGCGCTGGGCCGTCGGCACCGAGGTGCACCTGGTCAACCGCCTGGCCCGCGACGCGGCGAAGCGGGGCGTGCACGTCCGCATCCTCTCCGATTGCCAGTGCCTGTGCACCACCATGTACCGCATCGACCAGGCCCACCTCTGCTGGGTCCTCGACAACCTGGCCCGGGGCAAGGTCGTCAACACCGTCTCCGTCCACGCCGAGGCCCGAAAGCACGCGCTGGAGGCCGTCGACCGGATGCTTCGCCTCGCACCCGCGGGCGCTGCGCCGGCGGCCAAAGCGCCCGCGCTGGTGGACTAGCCGCAGCAGGTGCAGCGGTCAGTCGTGGGCAGGCCGGAGGTAGGGGGGAGCCCCCTCCCCCTCCCCCACCGCTCCACACCTGGCTCACGCGGACAGCCCCCGCGCCGAGAGCACGCTCACCGCTTCCGGCCTCACCTCGATCGTCATCGGCACGCCCAGCCCGCTCGCCTCGCCGTCGATCTGGCACGGCACGCCCCCGCCGGCGGCGACCTCGATGCGCTTCGCGCACGAGACCACCGCTCCCCGCTCGGCCGGGTCGCGGCCCAGGGCCAGCGACATAGCCCAGCGGATCATGTCGAGGCGCCCCCGGGCCGGGAGGAACACCACATCCAGCAGCCCGTCGGCCATGTCCGCCCGGCGCGCCGGGTCCAGCCTCGCGCCGTACTGCCGGCTGTTCGCGACGATGAGCACGCCCGTGGCGCCCTGGGCCACCGCGGCTCCGTCGGCCTCGACCGTCAGCGGCACCAGCGTCGGCGCGGCGAGTTCCGCGGCGATCGGCCCGAGGTACGAGTGGCGCCCGATCGCGCCGCGCCGGGCCCGGGCGACGCGGTGGGCTACCGCCGCGTCGAACCCGAAACTGCACATGAGCGAGAAGAGGGACGCGCCGGCGCCGCTGGGTGCGCCCAGGGGGCGGGCCTCGCCCAGGTCGATCCGCTCGATGGTCCACCGCGCGATCGCCCGCCGGAGCGTCTGCACGCTGCGGTCGGCGCCGAACTCCCTCGCGAGGAGGTTCTCGGTGCCCAGCGGGCAGTGGTAGAGCGGGGTGCGGCTCCGCACCAGGCCGGGGAGCGCGTGGTGCACCGAGCCATCGCCGCCGAGGATGACGACAAGGTCCACGCTCTCGAACCCGGGAGCGCCCGGGTCGCCCGTTCCGGCCTCGGCCACGGTATGGCCGTCCGCCTCCAGCGCCACGCGCATGGGCTGCGCGGTCTCCCTGGCACGGCCGCGACCGGAGGATCGGTTGCAGACAATGAGGATGCGCACGCGGGAATGAGGGTACCGGGCCGGCCGCGCTAGCGCCGGGCCCGGCCGTTGGACCCGGCGTGGGCGCCGGGCTCGTCATCGTGCTCGCCCGCGGCGATCGCGGCAAGGGCGGCAACCAGCGTGTCGGGGTGGTCCAGCCCCTGCTTCATCAGGCGGCCGACCTTGAACTTCACCGTGGTCTTCGCGGGGACCTCGACCCGTTCCAGGGTCTTGGGGTTCTGCGCGGTGCGCGGGGCCCGGCGTTTGATCTCGAAGACCCCGAAGTCGCGGAACTCGAGCCGGTTGCCCTTGCCCAACTCGATCATGACCTGCTCGAGGAACTTCTGGACCGTCTCCTTCACAATCGCCCGCTTCTGGCCGGTGGCCGCGGAGATCCGGTCGATCAGGTCTTTTTTGGTGATGGTCGCCATGGTCAACGTTTCCACGGATCCTCCTCGTAGGGAGGGATCCCTTTGCGAATACGGGTGAAGGCCGCCGCCTCGATCGGTTTGAGTTGCCGAGCGGGGAAACGCCTCCTTCGCGCTGCGCCCGCCCACGAGCAGGCACCGAAACTGATCCGCGACGCTCTCGATTCCGGAGAACTCCGGCCACGAGGACCCGGCTGGTGAGCAACCGGGATCGTGGCAGTATCCCGACTCTCCAACGTTCGGTCAATGCCCAACTTGCGATCGTTGGGCGCCCACGGAATTGACCGCCCGTGTGGGGGAGAGTGGTGAATAGGCTGTGGGTATCCCCCCGATTCAGGCGGGGCCTGTCAAGATAGGCAACCTAGGGTAGCCCGACCGCTCCTAGAAGCGGATCACCACGCTGCCGAACAGACCCGCCAGGCTCCCGTTGTACTGGAACTCCGACGGTTCATCGCCGTCGCTGACCCAGAAGAGCAACTGCCGCCAGCCGAACTGCAGGCCGACGTTCTCCGCCGGGTACCAGTTAAACATCAGGGCCAGGTCGAACGAGGCGCTGGTCGTGTCGCCCCAGGCCATGCCGCCGCCGGAAAGTTGAATGTTGATGCCAAAGTCCCGCGCAAAGAGCGCCTCGGCGCGGAGCGCGGCGATGGGCTGGACGAACGTCTGCCCATCGCTCGATGAGCCCCCGCCCGCCTCGTTCGACACCACCGACACGCTGGTGTCCATCACCTCCACCCCGCCGAGAAGGAAGAGCGACACCACCGAGTCCATCGCCCCTTCGGGCGGCTTGGAGTGCCGCTTGAAGTCGTACGCGCAGATGCGGCCGCCGGCGAGCAACTGGTAGTCGGCGAAGTCCAGGGAGGTCCCCAGCGAATCCCCCGCGTTGAACACCAGGTCGCCGATCTGGAACCCGCTGGTCGCCGTGGCGTTGGGCTGGTTGATCGAGTACGCCGCCCCGCCGAAGCCGAACCGCCAGTGGTCCAGCGCGACCTCGATGGTCCCCGCGGGGGAGAGGCGGGGGTCATCGAGCCCCAGGTCCGAGACGCTGACCTCGGCGGACCCGCCGGGGAGCTTGATATCCCCCGCCGCGCCCACCCACCAGGCGATCGGCGTGACCTTGACCGCCCACGCGGGCATGAGCGAGCGGAGCGGGTCGGAGTCGTTGGGGTCGCCGTCGGGCACCTCGCGCGCCGGGGAAGCCGGGGCGACGGCCGCTGCGGGGGCCTCGTGCTCTGCGGGATCGGGGACCTGCGCCGGCGCAGCGCCCGCGGCCAGGAGGATCGCCGCGAGACACGCGGCGGGAGCAGCGGCAGGGCAAGGCATCATCTTCATGGACACGCTCTCCGGCGCTGGCGGTAGGGGTCAGCCGTGCAGAGAATACCGGAACCGTCGCCGGAGCGACGCCCCCGGGCAAGGAGCGAGCGTGCACGAACAGGGAGCCGATCAGCCGAGCGCTCCCGGATCGGGCGTCACGCTCGCGCCGGGGGTGAGCGTCCCGGGCGACGCCGTGCGGTTCGCCTTCTCGCGCAGCGGCGGGCCTGGCGGACAGAACGTCAACAAAGTCGCGACCAAGGCGGAACTGCGCATCGCGTTGGGCGTGCTGTCGATCTCTCCATCGGCCCGGCACCGCCTGATCGCGCTCGCGGGCCGCCGCCTGACCGATGCGGGCGACCTGGTGATCGTCAGCGAGAGCGAGCGGAGCCAGGGGCGCAACCGCGATGAGTGCCTGTCGAAACTCCGCGACCTGCTGGTCCGCGCCATGGCCGAGCCCAAGGTGCGCCGCCGCACCCGGCCGACCAAGGGCTCCAAGGAGCGGCGTCTGCGCGAGAAGAAGGCGCGGGGGGAGATCAAGAAGAGAAGACAGGGGGGGTAGCCCCCTGCGTACGCGCGGCCCCGTCAGCACCCGCTGGACAGCCCCGCAAGCCACTCGTTGATAAATACCGCGATGTCGGACGGCTCGACGACGCCGTTTCCGTCGAAGTCCCCGGCGAGTGTGCCCTGGGAGAGGGAGATCAGCCACGTGTTGATGAAGATTGCAACGTCGGTGGGATCGATCGTTCCGGTGCAATCTACATCGGCGCGGCAGACCAGGATCGACGCCGGATCGCTTGTCGCCTGACCGCAGTCGGTGAGGATCTCGGCGGTGTAGGTGCCGTTGTCCGCGGAAACAAGGTTGTCGATCGAGAGCGTACTGCCGGCTTGTGTGCTGGTGATGGAGAGACGCGGATCGCCGGTGTTGACCGGGTCGCCGTTATGGAACCACTGGTACGTCACGCCGGCGTATGCGGCAGCGGGTGTCACCGTGAACGAGGCGGTCGAGACACCGCCACAGACCCGTCCGATCGACTGGGGCTGGCCGGCGATCCATGGCTCCTTGGTGTCGGTCCATCGTGCAAAGTACGAGTTAGGAAGCCCGCCGGCGGATTGGAACTGCCCGCCAACGACAATGTCGCCGTTGGGAAGCGTCTCGACGGCATTGACACCCGATCCAACGCCTGGAATGGCCGTCCACGAAGAGCCATTCCAGCGGGCGACCCGCTGCGTGGCGCCACCGAGTGTGAATGTGCCGCCGGCTACCAGATCGCCGTTGGGCTGGACGGCGATGGATTTCACGCTGCCCGAGGGAAGACCGCCACCAATCGGCGACCACGAGGAACCGTCCCACCGTGCGATGTTGAGCGCGGTGACGCCGCCTGCTGTGCCAAACAGGCCACCCGCTATGAGGTCGCCGTTCAGCGCAACCGCAAGAGCTGTGACATCCTGCCCGATCACCCCGCTGCCAAGGGCGTGCCACGCGACGCCGTCCCAGCGTGCAATTCGGGCAACAGGGACACCGCCCGCCATGGAGAACTGCCCGCCGGCGACGACATCCCCGTTGGGCATGACCGCGAGCGCGAAGACCGGGAAGTTCATCCCTGTGCCCAGCGTCGACCATGCGGTGCCGTTCCATCTCGCGATATAGCTCGCGGGGGCTCCACCGGCGAAGGAGAACTCGCCGCCCGCGATCACATCGCCGTTTGGCATGATTGCGGTGGCCCAGACCGTGTTGCTAAGCCCGGCGCCAAGCGGACTCCATGCGGTCCCATTCCATCGCGCGATGCGCAGCGCCGGCACCCCCCCCGCCGCTATGAATCCCCCCGCCGCGAGAACGTCGCCGCCGGGTAATCGCTTCAGCGACAGCACGGCGCCGCTCGTGCCCCCCGCCATCGGCTCGAACGCGGCTCCGTTCCATCGCACGACGCAGTATGTGACGACTCCGCCAGCCACCTCAAAGAGCCCGCCAAGTACAATGCTGTTGTCGGGGAGAGCGAGCAAGGAGTACACCGAGTTATCCAGGCCGTTGCCGATCACTTGCCACCCCGATCCGTGCCACTGCCGCACCACATTTCCACCAAGCACGAGCCCGCCATCAGCGAGCGCTGCGATAACCCGCACGTCGGTCGAAGAGACATATCCGAGCGACTGCCACGCCGAGCCATTCCAGATGGCTACACGGCTTCCGTCTTGTGTAAAGGATCCGCCGGCAACCACACTGCCGTTGGGCCGCACCGCGATGGTGCGCACGGTGTCGCTCAGTCCGCCCCCCATCGGGCTCCACGCGCTCCCGTTCCACCGTGCAACGTTCGAGGCAGGTATCCCTCCGCCAACCGTGCCGAACGAGCCACCGGCGTACAACGTGCCGCCTGAATCAGCTTCGAGTGCGTAGACCGTGCCGCCGACTCCGCTGCCAAGCGGGCTCCACGCCGTACCGTTCCAGCGGGCAATCTTACTGACGCTATCACTGCCCGACATTGTGAATGCGCCCCCTGCAACGACATCTCCGTTTGGAAGTGCCGCCAGCGCGAATACAGCCGCATCCAGCCCGGAGCCCATGGCGCTCCATTGCGTGCCATCCCATCGCGCCACGCGCAGCGCCAGATTGCCGCCCGCAAGCGAGAAGCTCCCGCCGGCAATCAGGTCGCCATTGGGGAGGACCGCAAGTGCGTTGACGGTCCCCGACAACCCAGATCCAAGGGGGCTCCACGCCGTGCCGTTCCAGCGAGAGATGAAGGCCCCCGCCGCGACGTTGAAGGTTCCCGCGGCGATGATGTCGCCGTTCGGGAGTGCCGCCAGGGCGTTGACCTGCGTGCTGAGACCCGGCCCCAACTGGCTCCATCGCGAGCCATCCCACCGGGCGACCCGAGGGGCCGGAAGCCCCCCGGCCTCCGAGAAATCACCGGCAACGATGACGTCGCCGTTGGGCAACTGGATCGCCGCGTACACATTTCCGTTCACACCGGGACGCCCCTCCCCGATCAGCCACTGCGGGCCGCAGGTCTGTGCGTGGGCCAACGAGACCGTGGCGACGATCGCAACCATGAACCCAAATATCGAGAGAAGCGAGTTTTTTGGCTGGAACACCGTGAGCCTCCTTGGTGAAAGCAGGAGCACGCAAACCGTACAGCGCAAGCCTAGCACATGCTGAGTTGCGTGAGAATACCCCCATATAACAACCTTGCTAGCGTTTTCTGCGTACACACACCAACCGGCGTGGGTCGCGGCCTACCGCCAAAGGATCCCGTGCCGCCGGGAGCCGCAACAGCGGTCCCGTACCCATGGGCGAACGATCGCCGGCGCGCGCACAAACGCGTCCGCGCGGGGACGCGAGAACCGCGCAACCAGCCGCGGAGGGAGTGGTTACGAAATCTCAGGATTCCCCGGGATCACGGCGCCCGCGTACTCGCGGTGTGCGCACAAATGCGCGCGCGTGGCGAGTTCGCCGCACGCATAGAGAGCGCAGGGTGCCTACAAGCCGAAGGCCTGGACGCACGTAGCCGGTGGTGGAGCGGCCCGCAGGGCACGCGATACCACCGGACCCCGACCGCTTGGCTTGTGCAGCCCGAAGGGCTGCGATCAAACGGGCAGCGATGTTGCCAAAGCCACGTGCAGACCTTCGGCCTGCAGAATCCAACCGAACGCTTCCTGGGGTGTCGGACGACACCCCAGGCTACTCACGACCAGGCCTTCGGCCTGAGCACACCGTGTGCCGCGGCGCCGCTACTCCCACGCCAAGCGATCGTCCCATTGCACCCCATACTTGCGGAGGAACGCGCGGACTTCATCTTTGAAATCGACGCCGGCATGGTGGGCCCTCTGGCCCGCGATGTACGCCTTGAGCGCCTCCACGCCGGACTCTCCGATCGAAAACGCAAAGTACCCCGATTGCCACGCGAAGCCCGCGCACTCCGGGCGACGGTGCAGCCACCGCGAGGAATCTCGCTTGATGTTGAGCATCAGGTCCGACAGGGCAACGGTCTTCGCGAGGCTCACCAGCAGGTGAACGTGGTCCGCCACACCGCCGATCGCAAGCAGCGGTGAATCCGTGAATCCATGTTGCGGCAGATGCCGCCGATGTAGGCGTGCAGATCGGACTCGGCCGACTCCGGGATGGCCGGGACGCGACCGTGCGTGGAAAACGTCGCATGAATGAAATCCGCGTCAGCGTGGAGGCCATGCGACGGACGATACCACGGGATGCGCCGAGCCGATCCCTCGCCGCCCTTACCTCGCCCGCTCGCCGTACCAGATATCCAGCCCCTCGCGGGTGGTCAGCATCTTCCGGCCGCGAACCATGTAGCGCCCGAGCAGCCCGACCATCTCCAGCATCGAGTGGGACTCGAGCTTGCGGGCCGAGGTCACCACGGCGTGGGGGACGACCACGAAGCGCCCCCGCCGCCGCATTGCGGCGCTGAACTCCACCTCTTCACTGGCGAACAGGTCGTGGGCGAAGCCGCCGACCGCCTCGAACTCCTCGCGGCGGGCGTACACGAAGCACCCCGCGGCGATCGAGCGGAACCTGGCGATCAGGTTCCACGCCCCCATGAAGCACCGCGCCGCCAGACCCAGGCTGGTGTCCATCCGCACCACCGCGCCCCCGCCCACGGCCCCGCCCGCGAGCGCCGCGAGCGCGGCCCGCAGCACCGCCTCGTTGATCCGTGTGTCGGCGTCGACGAAGACCAGTGTTCCGCCCCGGGCCGCCGCGGCGCCGGCGTTGCGGACGCGGGCGATTTGCCGGAGTTTCACGCCGACAACGGTCGCGTCGTGCGAGCGTGCGATCGATGCGGTGGCGTCGGTGGAGTCGTCGTCGACGACGATGGTCTCGAAATCCACGCCGCAGGCCCGAGCCGCCTCGCTGATGGCCGCGAGCGTGCCCGCCAGGAACCGCGCCTCGTTGTGCGCGGGGATGATGAACGAGACAAGGGACGGGACGGGCGGGCCGCGACCGACAGCCGTCGCTGCGGGAGCAGCGATCGCGGGGTTGGCGGCGTTCGCATCGGTCCTGTTCATGAGTTGCCGCGCGACTATCTCAGGGCCGGTCACCCGCGTGCCCGCGAGCGACTGCTGAGCCGCACTCGGGGCATTCGCTTCCCCCTCCGCCACGGAGATCGTACCCACAGCCCTGACATTCGTACGACGCTCGACGCCACTGTCGCCGCTTCCAGATCCACAGGAGCGTACAGCCCACGAGCGGTATCCAATATGGGCAACTCACGTACGCGCCACCCGCACGAATCGCTACAAGCGGCATGAGCCCCGGCCTGCGAAATTCCAGCGCCAGCCAGCAATGGAACCTATCTACTTCGGTGGATCGTGGCCAACCCGAAGTGTCGACCCAAATCACACCAAGCTGCCCATTCATCATGGTAACTTGCACTACCACGGGCGATGTCGCCTTGATCCGGCACGATGCAGAACATTGAACAAACAGACTTAGAAATGACATAACCGCCACGACCACCAGGGCCGCTGTCGCCAGGCGTGTGCTGCCACGCTTCTTCATCGATCAATCCGCCACCGGGCGTCGCTAAGCCCTGAACGCCGCCGCCACCTTCGCCAGCGACCGCTCGACGATCCGGAAGTGGTCGTCGGTCAGGTTGTGGTGCATCGGCAGCGCGAAGACGCGGGAGGCGAGAGCGTCGGCCACCGGGGGGTGCTCGGTGACGAGGGTCTTGAACGCGGGCTGGCGGGTGAGCGGGCGCGGGTAGTGGACGGCCGTGGGCACGCCCTCGGCGGCGAGCGCCTTGATGAAGCCGTCGCGCGTGCAGGTGAACTTCGCCGGGTCCATC
Organism: Phycisphaeraceae bacterium; assembly: GCA_019636655.1. Taxonomy (NCBI): domain Bacteria; kingdom Pseudomonadati; phylum Planctomycetota; class Phycisphaerae; order Phycisphaerales; family Phycisphaeraceae; species Phycisphaeraceae bacterium. The sequence goes on from JAHBXB010000002.1 coordinate 524,185, forward strand.
TGGACCACGTAGAGGTGGAAGACGCTGGTGCCGCCGGCGGTGGTGCGCGGGGCCTTGAGGCCGGGGATGGCGCCGATGATCGCGTCGTACCGCGCGGCGTGGGCCTGCCGCTGGGCCGTCTCGGCCTCCAGGCGGTCCAGGCGCGAGCAGCCGATGGCGCCCGTGATGTCGTTCATCCGGTAGTTGTACCCGACGCTCTCGTGCAGGTACTTGTCCGTCTCGCCGTGGGATCGCAGCAGGCGGATGGAGCGGGCGAGCGCATCGTCGTTGCACGTCACCATGCCGCCCTCGCCGGTGGCGAAGTTCTTGGTGGCGTAGAACGAGTAGGTCACCGCATCGCCGAAGGCGCCGATGCCCTTGCCCTTGTACGTCGCCAGGTGCGCCTGCGCCGCGTCGTAGATCACCCGCAGCCCGTGCTTGGACGCCAGGCCCTGCACCGCGTCGATGTCGACGGGGCAGCCGTACAGGTGCGTCGCGGCGATGGCGGTGGTCTTGGGCGTGAGCTTCTTCGCCGCGTCCGCCACGTCGATCTGGTAGGTCTCCGGGTCCGCATCGACGAAGATCGGGCGCGCCCCGCGGGCGACCACCATCGACACCGTCGCGATGTACGACCACGCGGGGACCAGCACATCGTCCCCCGCCTTGAACAGCGGCTCGTACGCCAGCTGCAGCGCGACCGTGCCGTTGGCGCAGGTCATGCCGTGCTTCGCCCCGGAGATCGCGGCGAACCGCTGCTCCAGTTCCTCGCACTTCTTCGCGGCCCGCAGCATGCCGGACTTGAGCACTACGATCGCCGCGTTCACGTCCGCTTCGGCCAGGCCGGGGGACATGAATGGCACCGGCGTCGCCGACACGGCCGTCCCGCCCTGCATGGCCAACTTCTCGGCGGGAACGCTGACCTCAACAGGCTGACGCGGGGCGACGGTCTGGCTGTGCATGGCAATCGGCTCCGGTGACGACCCGCGCACGACCCAAACACAGGTCTATCAGGGGCGCGGCCGCGAATCCGCAGAGCATAGCCCACCCGCCGAGTTTGGACAGGTCGATCGCTCGCGCGTCGGCACGCCAAGCCCCTTGTTTAGGGGCTTGGCCGAGCAGGGCGCAGGGTCCGGATAATCGATTACGCCGCGAGCCGGTCCGGCCCGTCGGCCGGGAAGGTCGAGGCGAGGGTCAGCCGCGTGCGTGCCTGGTCCTGGGCGATCTTCTCCCCGAGCGTCCTCGACATGACCGCCAACTCGGCAGACACGCGCTGCGCGGCTGACATCTGGCGGGCCAAGTCGTTGACCAGCGGACGGGCCCGGTCGATGCCGCAGTTGGCCCGCGCGACCAGGTCGGCGAGTGTGCCGGTGCGCGGTCCGGGTGTGGATGCAACAGGGGCCTCGTGGGGGGGGAGCCCCCCCTCCTCCCCCTCGAACCCCGTCCCTTCGATGAGCCGCTCGGCCCGGGTGCACAGGCAATCCAGCCGATCGGCGAGCGTCTGCGCCCACACGGCGATCCGCTCGATGCGGGCCTCGGCCATCGCCGCGTGCTCTTCGACGGCCGAGATCGCGGAGGCGCAGCGGTGGGAAATGGCCTCATGGAGTTCGGCAACCTCCGCCCCTCTTGTCGCGCGGCGGCGCGTGGAGGCGGGCTTGGCGGGAACCTCGACCGTGCGGGCGGCGGATCTGGTGCGGCGGGTCATCGGTGATCTCCGTGCTGGAGTGACGAGGGCCCCAAGCGGGACTACGAGGGTGGGATCGTCCGAAAACCGGGACGGATTGAGCATCGGGGCGGATTTTCCGGAACAACCGGCACGCGCCGCCCCCGGAATACGGGGCCGATGGGCCGGGGTCGAACCGAGGGCGACCCGCCACGGCGCGGCCTATGGCACCGGTTTCGCTTCGCCCTCGCGCCCCTGGGCGTGAACTCGCCGGGCGCCGCGAGCGAACAGTCAGGAACGCACATGGGGTCCATCCACACGCCACAGGAACTACGATCACCTATGAACACCCGAACAGTCACTCGCCTGGCCGCCCTGCTGATCTCGCTCGCCGGCGCTGCGCCGATCGTGGCCCAGCCCACGGGCGACCCGGCCGGCGCCGACCCCGCCGCGACCATGGACGAGCGCCCGCTGTGGGAATCGCAGGTCGCCATCTTCGGCGGCGTCAAGGCGGACACCAAGCCCAGCAAGGACTCGGTGATGAAGTTCAGCGTGCCGACCGAGGTGCGTGAACTCAACGCGACAATCGGCAAGACCGTGAAGGCGGGGGATGTGCTGGTGCGCGGGCGCGACGCCGACGTGCTCGCCGCGATGGAGACCCAGCGGTTCCAGGTGACCAACGACGCCGAGGTGCGGGCCCAGGCGGCGCTGCTGGAGCGGGCCGAGTTCCGCTACGAGCGCGGCGTCAAGACCGGCACCCTCGCCGAGACGGAACTCAAAGACCTGGAGATCGAGAAGAAGACCGCGGCGATCCAGCTCGAGGCCGCGAGGATCAGGCTGGAGACGGAGCGGTACAAACTCAAGTATTACGAGGGCCAGTACGAGCGCTACCGGCTGGAGGCCCCCTTCGACGGCGTGATCTCCGAGGTCAACGTGGAACTGGGCCAGGGCGTCAACGACCAGGCGCCGGTGGTGCGGATCGTCGACGTCGACACCCTCTACCTCGATGCCTACCCCGGCACCGAGGAGACGATGAACCGCGGGCTCAAGCCCAGCTCACCCGCGTGGGTGCTGATGAAACTCCCGGGCGGGCCCCGCCTGGTTGAGGGGCGAGTGATCAACGTCAACCCGGTCGCCGACTCGGTGAGCCGGACGCGGCAGGTGCGCGTCGAGATCGCGAACCCCGAGCGGTGGCCGTCGGGCACGCCCGCGATGGTCCGCTTCGCCCCGCCCCCCAGCGGGCCATGGGACGCGGCACGACCCGTGCCGGGCAGCGGGAGGGCCAGCCGGTGATCGACCTGAGCAACCTCAAGGCCCCCGGGTGGGGCAAGGTCGTCGCCGACCTGTCCGCGGCGGCGCACGACGACAAGTCGTACATGGACCGCCTGATGGGCATCCTCGCGCAGGTCTCCGCCGCGAGGCAGGCTGTGTTGTGGATCCCGGATCGGCGCGAAGAGGGCGGCGAGGTCGAGCCCCGCGCGGCCTCGATCTGGCCGCCGGTCCAGGCGCAGCCGGGGGCCGGGCCGATGGACGGGCCCACACCCGAGCAGATCGAGCAGCTCGCCGACGCCAAGTCCGCGGCCAGGGGCGGGATGACCACCGCCCACGCCCGCGCGTACGGACTTGATGCACAGAACACCCCCTACTACGACGCCGCGCCGACGCAGGGCTACGTCCTGGCGATCCCGCTCCCCGGCGGCGGCCTGGGCGCCGGGCAGACGGCGGTCGTCACGCTGCTCATCGAGTCGCGATCCAAGGACGCGCTGCGCAGCACCCTGGCGATGGCCGAGGTGCTGGCCGGCTACGTGCACGGGCACAGCACCCGCCAGGCCCTGAAGCGGACCCAGCACGCCTCGCTCGCCCTCGACCTGGCGACGAAACTCATCGCCTCGGTCAACACCGCCCCCAACTTCAAGGGCGCGGCGATGACCCTGTGCAACGACCTGGCCAAGCAGTTCAGCGTCGACCGCGTGGCGCTCGGGTGGGTCCGCGGGTCGGGCACCGACGGCGACTCGATCCGCGTCGAGTCGATCAGCGACACCGAGCACTTCGACCGCCGCATGGCGATGGTCGAGAAGCTCAAGCTCGCGATGGAGGAGTGCTTCGACCAGTCCCAGCCGGTGATGTACCCCCCGCCGCCGTCCGAGGGCAGCGGGGGCGACGTGCTCCTGTCACAGGCGATCGTGCACGCGCACCGCGAACTGGTGGCGGCGGATGCGGGCCTCAAGGTCTGCTCGCTGCCGCTGCGGATCGACGAGCGCGTCGTCGGCGTGGTGACGCTGGAGTCCAAGGGGCAGGGGCAGATCGACCTGGCGTCGATCGAACTGGTGCAGGCGGCGCTGGACCTGGTGGCCCCGGTGCTGCGGGTCCGCCGCAGCGACGACCGCAACCTCGCCCTCCGCGCCAAGGACTCGATGGTCAAGGCCGCCGCGTGGGCCGTGGGCCCGAAGCACACGGTGTGGAAGGCCATCGGCGTGACGGTGGCGGCGGCGCTGCTGTTCGTGACGTTCTTCACGATGACCTACCGCGTCGGGTGCGATGCGGTCTTCGAGCCGCGGATCCGCCGCGTCGTGTCCGCGCCGATGGAGGGAGTGCTGCTCGAACTGGGCAAGGACCGCGAGGGGCACTACATCGAGCCGGGACGCCTCGTGAAGAAGGGCGATCTGCTCGTGCAGATGGACGACAAGCCCTGGCGCCTCAGCGCCGCCGAGGCCCGGGCCAAGATGCACCAGGCGGAACTGCTCGCGAGCGCCGCCCGCAAGGAGGACGACCGCGGCAAGGTCGAGCAGGCCGACGCCCAATACCTCCAGGCCAAGGCCGAACTGGATGTGTACGAGTACAAGATCTCCCAGTCGCGGATCACCTCGCCCATCGACGGCGTGATCCTCGCCGGGCGGCTCGAGGACCGGATCGGCTCCTCGGTGAAACTCGGCGACGCCCTCATCGAGGTCTCGCCGATGGACGACATGCTCGTCGTCGCCAAGGTGGACGAACGCGACATCGCCCTGGTCACCCGCGCCATGGAGGGCGGTAAGGGCAAGGGCGTGCTGGCGAGCAAGGCCCGGCCCAACGAGTCGTTCGACTTCACCGTCGAGCGCATCGTGCCGCTGGCCGAGGCCAAGGAGGGCAAGAACACCTTCGCGGTCTACGCCAAGCTCGACGGCCGCCCCGCCGCGTGGATGCGGCCCGGCATGGAGGCCCGTACGCGGTTCGACACCGAGAAGCGGTCGCTGCTGTGGATCGGCACGCGCCGGATCATCGAGACCGTGCAGCTGTGGTTCTGGTAGCCCCCTCCTCCTCCTCCCCTGTCCTGCACCCCTCTGACCGCAACGCCCAGCCCGATCGGCCAAGGTGACCATGTCCGAGCGACCGACATTCAGCCCCTTCTGGCACCGCGTGCGGACGATGAAGCCGCGTCTGCGCCCCCACGTGCAGATCACCCGCCAGCGCTACCGCGGGCGGCGCTGGCACGTCGTGCACGACCCCGCTTCCAACCAGTTCTACCGCCTCAACCCCATCGCGCACGAGTTCGTCGGCATGCTCGACGGCAGCCACGACGTCGAGACGGCGTGGAAGGCGGCGCTGCAGAAGTTCGGCGATTCGGCCCCGACGCAGAACGAGGTCATCTCGCTCATCAGCCAGCTCTACTCCGCCAACCTGCTCACCGCCGATGTGCCCCCCGAGACCGAGCAGCTACTCAAGCGCGGCAAGGACCGCCTGAAGCGCAAGATCCAGCAGCAGCTCATCGGGATCATGTACTTCAAGATCCCGGTGTTCAATCCCGACCGCATGCTCACCGCGCTCGAGCCGGTGTTCCGCCCGATCCTCAACCGCTGGGGGTTCCTCGCCTGGTGCCTGGTCCTGTTCGCCGCGCTCTGGCAGGTGGTCATCCCCCGCTGGGGCGATCTCACCGCCGGCTTTGACGCCCTCGCCGGCGGCCGCAACCCCGGCGCGTGGGCGTGGCTCGCGGCGGTGTGGGTGGTTACCAAGGTCATCCACGAGATGGGGCACGGCCTGTTGTGCAAGCGGTTCGGCGGGCAGGTCCCCGAGTTCGGCTTCATGCTGCTGGTGCTCTTCCCCTCGCCCTACGTCGACGCCTCGGCGTGCTGGGCCTTCCCCAGCAAGTGGCAGCGGGTGGCGGTCGGCGCCGGGGGCATGCTCTTCGAGCTCTTCATCGCCAGCATCGCCGCGTTCGTCTGGGCCCAGACCGACGACGCGACGATCCGGCAGATCGCCTACAGCGCGATGCTCACGGCGAGCGTTTCGACCGTCCTGTTCAACGCCAACCCTCTGATGCGCTTCGACGGCTACTACATCCTCGCCGACCTTGTGGAAGTCCCCAACCTCGCCCAGCGCTCCAACCAGATCCTCAAGCACCTGATCCAGAAGTACGTCTTCCGCATCGAGCGGCCCAGCGCCCTGATGCCCAGCCAGCTCCCCGGCGAGCGGGTCATCCTCGTCGTGTACGGCCTGCTGTCGATGGCCTACCGCATCTTCCTGTTCGTCTCCATCACCCTTTATGTGATGGGCAAGCTCTTCGCCATCGGCCTCGTCCTGGCCGTGTGGACCTCCGCCGCGTGGTTCATCATGCCCATCGGCTCGTTCGTCCACTGGCTCTCGAGCAACTCGTCGCTGGCCGAGCACCGCCTGCGCACGGTCGTCATCAGCCTGCTTCTCATCGCGGCCGGGCTGATCGGCATCGGGGTGATCCCCTGGCCCGACCACCGCCGCAGCTACGGCGTGCTGCAGTCGCTCAACCGCTCGGGGATCTATGTCGGCACCGACGGCTTCATCGTCGAGGCCCACCACCGCCCCGGCGACGAGGTCAAGGCGGGGGAGGCCATCGTCACGCTCCAGAGCCCCGAGCTGGTCCAGCAGCGCGCCAAGCTGCTCGCCATGATCGCCGAGACCCGCGTCGACGAGCGGCAGGCCTACAAGGAGGGCAAGCCCAGCGCCGCCCAGCTCGCCGACGACCGCCTCCGGGTCTACAGCGACAACCTCGAGGAGATCGACCGCCGCATCAGCGAACTGGTCGTCCGCGCCCCGCACGACGGCGTGATCGTCTCCAACGACCCCACCCGCCTCGTCGGGGCCTTCGCGAAGCGCGGTCAGGCCATCTGCGAGGTCGTCGACACCAGCAAGATCCGCGTCGCCGCGATCGTCGAGCAGCCCGACGCCGACTGGCTCTTCGACCCGCAGCACACGCCGGTGGTCAAGATCAAGCGCTTCGCCATGACCGACTCGGTCATCCCCGCGACCCGCATCGAGCCGGTCCCCGCAGGGCGCGAGGAGCTCATCAGCGCCGCGCTGGGCTACTCCGGCGGCGGCGCCGTCGAGACCAACCCCGAGGACCGCTCCGGCCAGAGCGGCCGCCGCCCCACCTTCACCGTGCTCATCACCCCCGACATCCCGACGGGTGACCACGTGCAGTGGCTCTCACCCGGCGAGCGGGTCAAGATCCGCTACACCCTCCCGAGCAAGCCGTTGCTGGTGCAGTGGCTCGACAGGCTCTCGAAGACCATCCAGGGCCGCGTCGACGTCTAACCCCGGGGACCGTTGATCCATGTCGCAGGCGGTCACACGCTACAACGCGATCTTCGAGTCGGTGCGCAGCCGGCGCCGGCGCCCCGAGTCGCACAAGGGGCTGGACTCCTTCGCGGCGCACACCGCGATGGTGCTGCGCAACCGCCGCATCTCCCTCTCGTTCCTGCGACGCCAGGCCGAGGCGATCGACCGCCTCGAGCCGGCGATGCGCCACCACTCCGAGGCCGCGCTCGACGACCGCCTCCGCACCCTCCGCGAGGTCTTCGTCCGCGGCCGGCAGGACGACGAGACCCTCCACCACGCCTTCGCCGCGGCCCGCGAGGTCGGCCGGCGCGAGACGGGCGAGGAGGCGTACATCGTCCAGCTCATGGGCGCCTTGGCCCTGTACCACGGCCGCATCATCGAGATGCTCACCGGCGAGGGCAAGACGCTCACCGGCTCGCTCGCCGCGCCCCTCATCGCCTGGCGGCACCGCTACCTGCACATCTTCACCGTGAACGACTACCTCGCCCAGCGCGACGCCGAATCGCGCCGGAAGATCTACCGGCGCTGCGGCTGCGAAGTCGGGGCGATCCACCAGAACCTCGAGCCCGAGGCCCGCTTCGGCATCTATGCGCGCCCGATCGTCTACGGCACCCCCAAGCAGATCACCGCCGACTGGCTCCGCGACCAGCTCCGCATGGGCCCGATGACCTCGGCCTGGGCGGGCCGGCGCGCCATGACCGCCGCCCCCTCCGCCGCCGGCGGGCCAATGATCCCCGGCCTGCGCGCCGCGATGGTCGACGAGGCCGATGCGGTGCTCATCGACGAGGGGGTCGTGCCGCTCATCATCGCCAGGGCCCGGCGCGAGGACGAGATGGCCCCGGTCTACAAGCAGGCCGCAGAGATCGCCCGCAGGCTCGACGAGGGGCCCGACTACAAGGTCGTCCACCTCCAGCGCCGGGCCGACCTCACCCGTCGCGGCCGCCACCGCGTCTCCGAGATGACTTTCAAGTTCGACGAGCCCATCTGGCGGGCCAGCCGGCGCGCCGAGGAGCTCGTCCGCCAGGCGCTCGTCGCCCGGCACTGCTACCTCAACGGACACCAGTACGCCGTCGTCGACGGGCGCGTCGTCATCGTCGACGAGTACACCGGCCGCTTCCTCCCCGATCGCTCGTGGGAGCATGGCCTGCACCAGGCCGTGGAAGCCAAAGAAGACCTCGACGTCACCGCCGACCGCGAGACCCTCGCCCGCGTCTCCTTCCAGCGATTTTTCCGCATGTACCCGACGCTCTCGGGCATGACCGGCACCGCCGCCGACGCCACCGGCGAGATGGAGCGCGTCTACTCCCGCCCCGTCACCGTCATCCCCACCAACCGCCCCCTCATCCGCGAGCGCTGGCCCACCCGCGTCTTCCGCACCAGCGAGGCCCGCTGGAACGCCGTCATCGAGTCGATCCGTGAACTCCACGCGGCGGGCCGGCCCATCCTCGCCGGAACCCGCTCCATCGAGGCGAGCGAGCACCTCTCCCGGCGCCTCACCGAGGCCGGCCTGGAGCACCGCGTGCTCAACGCCACCCACGACAAGGAAGAGGCGGACCTGATCCAGTTCGCGGGCGACTCCCGCGCGGGGGCCTCGGGCGCTCCCGCCATCACCGTGGCGACCAACATGGCCGGCCGCGGCACCGACATCAAACCCGATGCGCCCGCCATCAAGGCCGGCGGTCTGCACGTCATCCTCACCGAGATGCACTCAGCCAAGCGCATCGACCGCCAGTTCATCGGCCGCGCCGGCCGGCAGGGCGATCCGGGCTCGTCGCAGATGTTCGTCAGCCTCGAGGACGAGCTCGTCCGCCTGCACGCCCGGCCCTTCGCCGCGCGGCTGCGGGCCTCCGCCCGGCGGGAAGAACTCGCCGGCGCCCAGCTCCGCATCGCCCTCGCGATGTTTCGCCTCGCCCAGCGGGCGGGAGAGTCCCGCGGCCGGCGCAGCCGTGCCGAGGTGCTGCGGCAGGACGACTGGATCGACAAGAACCTGCCAGGCGGCTGACCGGGCGTGCACACCCGCCCGCACCCCCCGCCGTACGCTCATGGCGATGCCCATCGACGTGGCAACATGGCAGCGCCTGATGGGCGATGGGGCCCGCCGCCTCCGCGACCTCGCGGAAGCACACCCCCACGCCGACCCGGCCGGGGTCGCCCGCCTCCGGCGCGAGTTTGACGCCGACCTGGTCCGCTGCGCCCTGGAACTCGCCGAGGCCCGGCGACGGGCGGCATCCAAGTTCGGCGACCGCGCCCGCAAACTCGTTGCCGATCGCCCCGGCGTCGAGATGGCCAGTTCACGCTTGGCCGCCGGCCACAAAGCCGCCCGCTTCGCCGCCCTCTCGCCGCGGGCCTCACTCGCGGACCTGTGCTGCGGCATCGGCGGTGATGCGATGAGCCTGGCCGATGCGGGGCTCGACGTATTGGGCGTCGACATCGATCCGGCGCGGGCGTGGATGGCGGGGGTCAATGCGCCCTGCCGCTCCGTCGCGGCCGATGTGACCTCCGCCGCGTGGACCACCGACTTCTTCCACATCGACCCCGCCCGCCGCACGGCCGATGGCTCGCGCCGACTCTGGCGCCTCGAGGATCTCCAGCCCAGCCTCGACGCCATCATCCGACTCACCGAATCGCACCGCGCCGGGGCCGTCAAGCTCGGACCCGGCGTCGACGCCTCGGCGCTCCCGCCCGGAGAGGTCGAGTTCATCAGCGAGCACGGGCGCCTGACCCAGGCGGTCTTGTGGACCGGCGATCTCGCCATCGAGCACCGCCGCGCCACGCTCCTGCCGGACGGCGCCACGCTCACCGGCGCTCCGGGCATTCCGCCCGATGTGTCACTCGATCATGCGGTGCGATACGTTCACTCGATCGATCCGGCCCCGGAGCGGGCCGACCTGCTGCACCGGCTGTGCGAGCAGGTCGGCGCCCCGGTGCTCCACCCCAAGGTCGGCCTGATCGCGGCGGACTCCGCCATCAGCAGCCCGTGGCTCACGCCGTTCGAAGTGCTCGCCCGCATGCCCTGGATCGAGAGGCGCCTCACCGCGTGGTTCCGCGAACACGACGCCGGAATCGTCGAGGTGAAGACCCGCGCGGGCGTGGTCAATCCCGACGTGCTCCAGCCACGGCTCAGCGGCAGCGGCGCCGCGCCGTTCACGCTCTTTGTCCTGCGCATCGGGCGCCGCATCGAGGCGATCGTCACGCGCCGAGTGGACGCGGGTCCCGATGCCCAGCCCAATCACGTGGCCCGTCTACCATCCTCGCCATGACGCAGACCCCCACCGCCTACTGGGTGCTCGGCAACCTCGTCCGCATGCTGCGAACCGGGGAGCAGAGCGACGGCCGCTTCGCGATGTTTGAGATCTGGACCCCGCCAGACCCGGCCCTCGCACCCCCGCCGCACACCCACGCCAGGGGCGAGGAGTCGTTCTTCGTCGTCAGCGGCGAGATCGAGGTGCTCGCGGGCACATCGTGGTCCACGCTGGAGGCCGGAGGGTTCGCCAGCATCCGGCCCGGCACCGTGCACACGTTCCGGAACTGCGGCGACGGGCCCTCGCGGGTGATCGTCACCTTCAGCCCCGCGGGGCTGGAGCAGTTCTTCACCGACCCGGACGTCGGCATCCCGGTCTACGGGCTGATCGAGCACGAGTTCGCGCGACCGCCGAGCCTCGGGCACGACGCGATCAGCCGCGCGGTCGCCGCGATCCAGCGGTTCGACATGGCGCTCGCGGCGTCCTGACGCCGGGCGATCCGCTACTTGAGCAGCCGCTCGAGGAAGTGGATGTCCACGCCGCCCTCCTGGAACGCCGAGTTCTCCATCAGGCGCAGCTGCAGCGGGATCGTCGTCTTGATCGGCTCGATGCGGAACTCCCGCAGCGCCCGCGACATCCGCTGGAGGCACTGCCGACGGTCGTCCGCGGTCACGATCAGCTTGCCGATCATCGAGTCGTACGTCGGCGGCACGGTGTAGCCCGTGACCGCGTGCGTGTCCATCCGCACGCCCGGGCCGCCGGGCGGTTCGAACCGCGTCAGCAGACCGGGACTGGGGCGGAACCCCTTCTCCGGGTCCTCGGCGTTGATCCGGCACTCCATCGCGTGCCCGCGGAGGTGCACGTCCTTCTGGCGGAAACTGATGGGCTGGCCCGCGGCGATCTTGATCATCTCCTTGACGATGTCGATGCCGGTCACCTGCTCGGTCACCGGGTGCTCCACCTGCACCCGGGTGTTGACCTCGAGCATGTAGAAGTTCTGCTTCTCGTCCATCAGGAACTCGACGGTGGCCGCGCCCGCGTAGTCGGCGTCGCGGATCAGCCTCGCGGCGGCGGCGCACACGGCCTCACGCTTCTTGGGCTCCAGACCCGGGGCCGGCGCCTCCTCGATGAGCTTCTGGTGCCGCCGCTGGATCGAGCAGTCGCGCTCGTACAGGTGCACGGCGTTGCCGTGCTTGTCGCCCAACACCTGCACCTCGATGTGGCGTGCGCTCTCGAGGAACTTCTCGATGAACACGGCGCCGTTGCCGAAGGCGTTCTGCGCCTCCTGGCTGGCGTTCTTCAGGCTCGCCCGCAGCGTCGCCTCGTTGTGGCAGACGCGCATCCCGCGCCCGCCGCCCCCCGCCGAGGCCTTGATGATCACCGGGTAGCCGATCTTCGCGGCGACCGTGACCGCCTCCTCCTCGGTGTCGATCGCCCCGTCGCTCCCGGGGAAGATCGGGACCTTCGCCTCCTTCGCCGCCCGCTTGCACGACACCTTGTCGCCCAGCTTGCCCATCGCCTCGGGGCTGGGACCGATGAACTCGATCTTGCAGTCGCGGCAGACCTGGGCAAACTCCGCCCGCTCGCTCAGGAACCCGTACCCCGGGTGGATCGCGTCGACGTTGGCCACCTCCGCCGCGGAGATGATCCGCGAGACGTTGAGGTAGCTCTCCTTGGACGGGGCCGGGCCGATGCAGATCGCCTCGTCGGCCATCCGCAGGTACGGCGCGCCCGCGTCGGCCTTGGAGTACACGCACACCGTCTCAATGCCCAGCTCGCGGCAGGCGCGGATGATCCGGAGCGCGATCTCGCCACGATTTGCGATCAGGATTCGTGAGAACATGGGCGGTTCGGCGGACGGGCAATGGCTCGGGGCCGTGGCCAGGAGGAAAGGGAAAGCGGCCGGCGAACGCCGGCAACGCGCCGCAGCGGGAGCGACTAGCTCGGCCGCACCAGGAAGAGCTTCTGCCCGAACTCGACGGGCTTGCCGCTCTCCACGAGCACACGCTCGATCACGCCCGAGGTCTCGGCCTTGATCTCGTTGAACACCTTCATCGCCTCGATGAGGCACACCGTCGTGTCCGGCCCCACGCTCGATCCGACGCTCACGAACGCCGGCGAGTCCGGGTTCGCGGCGGTGTAGAAGGTCCCCACCATCGGAGACTCGACAGCCACGAGGCCGGCAGTGTCGGCCGGCTCGGCTCGCTCGGGGGCCGCCGCGCCGTTCTCCGATCCCTCCGCCGCGCCCGCGGCCGACGCGGGCGCGTAGCCCGGGGCCGCCATCGCCACCGCGCCGTGGTGCACCACCGGCGCCCCCGCGCCACCGCGCTTGATGGTGACGGTTTCCTGCTGGTCCTTGAGGTCGAGCTCGGCCAGATCGTTCTCGACCATCAACCGGACCAGTTCCTTGAGTTTTCGGATATCGATCATTCGTTGGCGTCCGTCACAGGGTGGCCCAGGCGAGGTCCTTGGGCAGCGTGCACAGGTTCCGCGCACCCTGGGGGGTGATCACGTAGTCGTCCTCGATCCGCACCCCACCGATCCCCGGCAGATAGATCCCCGGCTCCACCGTCACCACCATCCCCGGCTGAAGGACCGTCGATGACGTCATGTGCGACAGCCGCGGTTCCTCGTGCCCATCGAGCCCGAGCCCGTGCCCGAGCCCGTGCCCGAACTGCTCGCCGTACCCGTGGGCCGCGATGTGCTCGCGGGCCACCGCGTCCACCGCCGCGGTGGTCTTGCCCGGGGCCAGCGCCGCGGCCGACATCTGCTGGGCCTCCAGCACGATCTCGTAGATCTCGCGGATCTTCGGCGGCCACTTGCCCAGGGCGAACACCCGGGTCATGTCCGAGTGGTACCCCTGGTACACCGCGCCCCAGTCGATCAGCAGGCTCCGCCCCCGCAGCGTCCGCGCCTTCCCCGGCCGGTAGTGCGGCAGCGACCCGTTGGCGCCCGCCGCGACGATCGACTGGAACCCCGGCTCGCTGGAGCCGCGGCTCTTCATCTGCGCCTCGAGCGCCGCGGCAATCTCCAGTTCCGTCTGCCCGGGCTCGATCGTCGGAAGCACCGCCTTGATCGCCGCCTCCTGGATCTTCGCCGCGTGGGAGATCAGCCGGATCTCCTCGTCGTCCTTGATCAGCCGCTGCCCCGCGACGATCCCCGCGGTATCCACGATCCGGTTCGCCCCCACCGCCTTCGCGAATCCGGCGCGCTGCGCCACGGTCAGGTGCTCGCTCTGGATGCCGACCTTCGCGGCCCGGTCCGAGGCGAGCAGGTCCGCGATCGCTTCGCTCATGGCGCCCCGCCGGATCACCACGCTCGCCAGCCCCGCCTCCTCCACCGGCTCGAGCTCCTCCCGGTAGCGGAAGTCGCTCACCACCACCGGCTTGGCCGGGCCGACCAGCAGGTAGCTGTCGCCGCCGAGAAACCCGGTGAGGTAGCCGACGTCGCGCGGGCTTGTCACCAGCAGCCGGTCCACGCCCGCCTTCGCCACCAGCGCCTTGAGGCGCGACAACCGGCCGGCGTGCACGGACTTGGTCGATTTCATCGACGACGATCGTCTCACGCGCACTCGCACTCGCTTGCCGGACACAACCACTGCAGAAGAAGCGGCCATAGGGTGCTCATCATACCGGGATTCCGACCGCTCCGCGATCTCCTCCCCGCACCGGGGGATTCCCCCCGCGGCCCCGCCGGTGGTTTAGACTCGTGCACCGCGTGCCCACCCGCGGCCGCATCCATGCCTACCGCACTCGCGCCGCCGCGTCAGACCTCCGCTACCTCGCTGGCGCTCTGCGCCATTCCCGCCTCCCTCATCGGCGTGGCGATCGGGTATCCCGCCGTGGCCGCCATCGCCGCCGTCGCGTGGCCCTCATCGCGTGGCGGCGAGCCCGCACCCACCGCCTCCTCGCCGGCCCCCCTCTCGCTTGTGGCCGCGACCATCCTCTGGCCGCTCGTGATCGCCGTCCTCTCGACCCTGATCGCCCTGCCCGCGGCGTGGCTGCTCCGTGCCGGCTCCCGCCGGCGATCGCTGGCCGCGTTCGTTGCCGTCCCTCTGTTGCTCCCCAACTACCTCGCGTACGCCGGCTGGGGCCTCCTCCGCGCACCGATGACCTTCCTCGGCGACCTCCTCGCCACGCAGAGCCAGACGGTTCAGGTGGCGGTGAACAAGGCGATCGCGATCCTGGGGCTCTCGCTCTGGGCATGGCCGGTCGCCGCCCTGGTGCTCGCCGTCGGCGCCCGTCGCATCCCGCAGTCGCTGCTCGACTCGCTCTCGCTCGATGCCGCCGGCGCTCCGGCGCCGGTGCCGATGCTGCGGCGCTGGCTGGTGCTGCTCACGCTGCTTCGCCCTGCGCTGGCCTGGTCCGTGGCGCTGGTGACCCTGATCATGCTCGGCTCGCCGGTGCCGCTGCACCTGGCGCAGATCGAGACCTACTCCGTCGAGATCTGGCGGCGGCTCAGCCTGACGACGGATCTAGCGCCGGTCTGGGCCGCCTCCTGGCCCCTGGTTCTGGTCTCGCTTGCCGGTGTCGCTGCCCTCGTCTCTCGCCTCTCCCGCCCGACCGATCCAGGGGCCGACACGGAGATCACGGCGCCGCCCGCGCCCCCGCGCCGCTCGCTGCCGCTGCTCATCCTCGCCGCGGCAATCTGGGCACTCTCGATCATCGTCCCCTTCGTGCTGTTCCTGCTGGCCCTGCGCGACCCACCCCATTCCCCCACCCTCGCCTCGATGCTCCGCCTCAGCACCTCGTTCTGGCAGACCAGCGGCGACGCCGTCGTCTCCAGCCTCGGCGTCGGCGCGTGCACCGGGCTGCTTGCCCTGCTCCTGACCCTCTCCTCATGGGCGGCGCTCTCCCTCTCGCCCTCGCGGCTGATCCGCAGCGTCATGCTGGTGATGATCGCGTGCTCCCTCCTCGTGGCCCTGCTTCCGGGCGTCCTCGTCGGATCCGCCATCGCGGCCGCCTGGAACTCCCCCGCCACGCGCTTCGTCTCCGACACGCCGATCATCCTCGTCCTCGCCCACACCGCCCGCTTCGGGTTCATCCCCATGACCCTCGGTTGGTGGCTCGCCGCCCTGGAATCCCGCGCCGAACGCGATCTCCGCCGACCCGAGGGGGACTCCCTCCGAGCCTTCGTTCTCGCGCGTCTGCTTAATCCCGCGGCCGGCGGTCTCGCCGCGCTGGGCGGGGCCGTTGCCGTCGGCATCCTGAGCATCCACGAGATCGAGTCCACCATCATGGTCCTCCCCCCCGGCAACGCCAGCCTGTCGCAGCAGGTTCTGGAGTACCTTCATTACGCCCGGGACGAACGCCTCGCCGCGTGCGCCGTCAACCTGCTCGCGGTCGCCGTGGCGGCGGCCTACCTCAGCGCCCGCCTGATCGCCTCGACCGAGCCCACACCGGCCTCGGGTTTCTCCGGGACTGCAACGCCCCCGCACCCCTAGGGGTATTCCATTGGTGATGCTCCGGATGCCATCTCGCTTTCTCACCCGACCCGCCGGGGCTGTCGCCGCGCTCTTTCTGACCGGGCTGGTCGTTTCCTGCGGCCGGCACGACACGGGCGCCACCGGCACGGCGCCGATCTCAAATGCGAAATCGATCTGCGGCCTCGGCGAGCAGCCGGGCCGATTCGCCTACCCCCGCGCTATGGACTCTGACGGCGACTCGCTCTGGATCGTGGACAAGACCGCCCGCGTCCAAAAGATCGACCCGAACAGCGGCGCCTGCCTCGCATCGTTCCGGATGCCGGACTCGGCCCTCGGCAAGCCGGTCGGCATCACCTGCGTCTCGCTCGCCGCGGGATCGCGCGAGGATTCCTACCTTTATATAGCGGACACCCACTACAGCCGCGTGATGGTCTACCGCCCGCCCCCGGGCCCCGACGCCCCCCCGGTCCTGGTGGCCTCAGTCGGTAGCTACGGCATGGAGCCGGGTCAGTTCATCTATCCGACCGATGTGGCCGTGCTCACCTCCCCCGACCGCACCCGCATCGAGCGGATCTACGTCACCGAGTACGGCGGCAACGACCGCGTGAGCGTCTTCGACAGCGAGTGGAAGTTCCTCTTCTCGTTCGGCTCCTACGGCGCCTCGACCTCGCCGGACTCGGTCCAGTTCGACCGTCCGCAGTCCATCGCCATCACCCGCGATGCCGCAGGCGCCCCGGCGGGCGTCATCATCACCGACGCCCGCAACAACCGCGTCGGCCGGTTCACCCTCGACGGCGCCCTCACCGCGTGGATCGGGCTGCCCGGCTCCGAGGGAGCCCATCCGGAGACGGACCAGCCCCCCGTCGCCGACGCCCTGACTTTGTTCAAATACCCCTACGGCATCGCCCTCACCGCCGATCGCTCGGCCCTGATCGCCGAGTTCGGGGGCAACCGCGTCAGCGAACTCGATCTTGACACCAACCACATCATCGCCACCTTCGGCCGTCCCGGCCGCGGCGAGGGCGAACTGGCAACGCCCTGGGCCGTGAGCCTTCAGGGCGGGCGGGTGCACGTCCTGGACTCGGGGAACAACCGCGTTGTGTCGTTCCCGCTGCCGCGGAGAAAGGTGTAGTCTGTCCCACCCCCGTACACCCCCCGTCAACCCCTCTTCCCGGTCCGACGCCAGACTCCGCCAGCCACATGTCGCTCCCCCCGTTCCACCTCGGCCCGATCCAGTTTGACCAGCCCATCTGGCTGCTGATCGCGATCCCGATGTGGGCGCTGGCGATCTGGATCGGCCGCTCGAGCCTCTCGGGGATGGGGACGGCCTCCCGGCGCGTGGCGCTGGTGGTCCGCCTTTTGGTCATCCTCCTCCTGCTCGGCGCCGTGGCCCGCCCGCAGTGGCGGCAGGAAGCCGACACGGTTGTCGTCAGCGTGGTGCTGGATCAATCCAAATCCGTCCCGCTCGCCCTGCAATCCCGGGCCAAGGCCTATCTCGAGGAAGCCGCGGCGGCCTCGGCCCAAAAGGGCGACCAGCAGGCCGCCGTCACCGTCGCGCGCGAGGCCTACGTCCGCGCCCTCCCCACAACCCCCGGCGCCATGAGCGACACCGAGCAGATCGGCGATCGCGACGGCACCAACCTCGCCGAGGGGCTCCGCCTGGCCATGGCGGTCATGCCCAAGACCGCCGCCAACACCGCCCTGATCATCTCCGACTTCAACGAGACCGCAGGCGACCTCATGGCCGCGGCCCAGGCGGCCCGGGCGGCCGGCCTCAAGATCAACGTCCTCCCCCTGCGCTACAAGAACGACCGCGAGGTCGAGCTCGAACGCCTCGTCGCCCCCGCCACCGCGCGCATGGGCGAGACCGTCAACCTTCGCGTCCTGCTCTCCGCCACCCGCCCCACCTCCGGCCGCCTCAATGTCCTGATCGATGGCGAGCCGATCAAGCTCGACCCCGACGCCTCGTTCACCGGCATGGACGTCTCGCTCATCGCCGGGATGAACCCGCTCACCATCCCCGTGGTCATGTCCCGCGGCGGCGCGGTGAAGTTCGAGGCCGTCTTCGACCCTATCCCCGAGGCCGACAACAAGCTGGGCGACACCATCGCCGAGAACAACCGCGGCGAGGCGATCTCGTTCGTCTCCGGCCAGGGCCGCGTGCTCGTCCTGGGCAGCAGCACGGAGGAGGCCGCACCGCTCGTCAAGGCCCTGAACGACGCCAGGATCCAGACCGAACTGCGCGACCTCGACCAGGCTCCAAGATCCCTCGTGGAACTCGGCGCGTACGACGCCGTGGTGCTCCTCAACGCCTCCGCGTACCGCTTCTCCCAGCAGCAGCAGGAGGACCTGCGAACCTACGTCCACGACCTCGGCGGCGGAATGGTGATGATCGGCGGACCGGACTCCTTCGGAGCAGGCGGCTGGATCGGCTCGCCCCTGGCCGATGCCCTGCCGATCAAGCTCGACCCGCCGCAGAAGCGCCAGATGCCCCGCGGCGCCCTCGTGCTCATGATGCACTCCTGCGAGATGCCCAACGGCAACTACTGGGGGAAGCAGACGGCGCTCGCCGCCGTCAAGAACCTCTCCGCCCAGGACCTTGTCGGCGTCGTCGAGTACGGCTGGCAGTCCGGCGGCGCCGAATGGGTCTGGGAACTGCAGGAAGTCGGCTCCCGCGCCGGCGTCAACCGCGCCATCTCCAACATGAACTACGGCGATGCGCCCTCGTTCGATGCCTTCATGCGCCTCGCCATCCCGGCACTCGAGAAGGCCAACGCCGGGCTCAAGCACGCCATCATCATCTCCGACGGTGACCCGCAGGCCCCCTCGCCGGCGCTCATCGGTCGCTACCGCGCCGCCAAGGTGACCGTCTCGACCGTCCTGGTCTTCCCCCACTACATGGGAGCCAGCGGACCGGACTTCTCCACCATGCGGGATATCGCCGAGCAGACAGGCGGCAACTACTACCAGATCACCGAGGACAACCAGCTCAAGAGCCTCCCCGAGATCTTCATCAAGGAAGCTCAGACCGTCCGGCGCGCCCTGATCTGGGAGGGCAAACCGTTCAACCCCTCCGCCGCGAACGTCGCCACCGACGCGATGCGCGGCATCCCCCTGCCCGTGCCCCCCATCACCGGCTACATCGTCACCGCCGAGCGTGAGGGCCTCTCCCAGGTGTCGCTCCGCGGCGTGGAGAACGACCCCATCCTCGCCTCCTGGCAGTACGGCCTGGGCAAGTCCGTCGCCTTCACCTCCGACGCCACCAACCGCTGGTGCGCCGCGTGGCTCCGGTGGCCCTCCTACCGCGCGTTCTGGGAGCAGCACGTCCGCTGGGCCATGCGCCCCAATGCCTCCGCAGATGTCCGCGTCGCCACCGAAGACAGGGGCGACTCCACCCGCATCGTCATCGAGGCCCTCGACCCCGGCTCGGGCGAGCGACTCAACTTCCTCCGCTTCCGCGGCCGGGTGGTTGATCCCGACGGCGGCGCCGAGAGCGTCGAGCTCCGCCAGACCGGCCCGGGCCGCTACGAAGGGCAGTTCAAGTCCGACCGCTCAGGCTCGTACGTCCTCTCGTACCGCTACGACATCCCCGCCGCGGAGGGCACGCCCGCCCGCGAGGGGACCGTGCAGGCCGCCGTGACCCGCCCCTTCGCCGATGAGTTCCGCGCCCTGGAGGACAACTCGGCCCTGGCGCAGCAGATCGCGACGCTCACCGGCGGACGGGTGCTCAGCGGCGATCCCAAGGCCGACGACCTGTGGACCCGCAACGGCCTGGTGATGCCCGTGTCGCTCACCTCCATCTGGCTCTGGTTCGCCGCGATCGCCATCGGCACCTTCCTGGTCGATGTCGCCGTGCGTCGCGTCCGCATCGACCTCCCCGCGATGGCCCTCGCGATCAAGCGCGGCCTCTCCGCCCGGCGCGAGAAGAAGGCCGGGCAGCAGCTCGCCTCCCTCCACGAAGCGCGGCAGCGGGCCCAGCAGTCGATCGCCCAGCGCAGCGCCGAGCAGGCATCGGGCGGATCGCCGCGGGCCGACGAGCCCGCCGCCCCGATGGACCCATCGGTCCGCACCGCCAAGTTCGAAGCGAGCGCCGACGAGCTCGCCGCCGCCCGCAAGTCCGGCCCCGCCGGCGCGATGGGCACACAGGCGCCCGATACCCGCCCCGCGCCCGGCCAGCCGCAGAAACCCAAGGACAAGGCCGCAGAAGAAGAGGGAATCAACCGCCTGCTCAAGGCCAAGAAGCGCGCCCAGGACCAGATGGAGCAGGACTAACCCCCGGCCCGGCCGCGCGCCGGGCTGAAGCAGCACCGCCCGCCCGACCACCGACGACAACGCCGCACGACTGGAGCAACCCATGGCAGCCCCAACCGAGAAACTCCCCGAGACCCCCGCCGAGGTGAAAGCCAAGTGCGAGGCCTTCCGCGACACCTTCAAGCAGCTCAAGGCCGAGGTGGGCAAGGTCATCGTCGGCCACCAGGAGGTGATCGAGGCGACGCTCATCGCCCTCTTCGCCGGCGGCAACGTTCTGCTCGAGGGCGTTCCTGGCCTGGGCAAGACGCTGCTGGTCCGCACGCTGGCCCAGAGCCTCCACCTCCCCTTCAGCCGCATCCAGTTCACCCCCGACCTGATGCCCGCCGACGTCATCGGCACCAACATCGTCATGGAGGACCCCGCCACCGGCCGCCGGTTCTTCCAGTTCAACAAGGGCCCGATCTTCGCCCAGATCGTCCTCGCCGACGAGATCAACCGCGCCACGCCCAAGACCCAGTCCGCGCTCCTCGAGGCCATGCAGGAGCGCTCCGTCACCGTCGCGGGCACGAGCTACAAGCTCGACCTCCCGTTCTTCGTCCTCGCCACCCAGAACCCCATCGAGCAGGAGGGGACCTACCCCCTCCCCGAGGCCCAGCTCGACCGCTTCATCTTCAAGATCAACGTCGGCTACTCCCAGCTCGACGACCTGCTCACCGTCCTGGACCGCACCACCGGCACCGCCGCCCCGGAGGTCAAGCCCCTCCTCGACGGCCCGCAGATCATGGCGGCCCAGCAACTCATCCGCGGCTGCATCGTCGCGCCGCACGTCAAGGAGTACGCCGCCCGCCTCGTCCTGGCCACGCACCCCGGCGGCGAGTTCCAGGCCGGCGGCGACGGCGGCATCACCACCAAGTACATCCGCTGCGGCGCCTCCCCCCGCGGCGCCCAGGCCATCCTGCTGGGCGCCAAGGTCAAGGCCCTCACCGACGGCCGCTACCACGTCGGCTACCGCGATGTGCAGGACATCGCCACCCTCGCGCTGCGCCACCGAATCCTGCTCAACTTCGAGGCCGAAGCCGACCGCATCGACTCGGACGCCATCGTCCGGCAAATCCTTGAACTCACGCCAAAGGAGCCGGTGCGCGCCACGGCGTGACCTAAACGCGACCGTGGCCCACACACCGTTCATCTCCCCGCCAACCTGCCCCCTGGTAACCATGTTCCGTATTCACTCAATAGCCATTTGTACTTTGCTTACAGCCGCGCCCACCGGCTGCAGTACGGGCAACTTCGCCCCGATTCACTCTCGCATGAGCGAGGAATGCGTCAACCGCACGCTCGAACGGGATATCCCGACCGGCACTCCCGCGGTAACCGTCAAGAACACGCTTGATGAGTGGAAGGTCGCGTATGCGGATCGTCTCGAGGAAGTCGGCGAGATATCCGCTTTCCTGGATGAGCCTTGGTACCAACCGATCGTTCTCCCCTTCAAGACGGTGGGAAGCGTCACGTTCCGATTCAACGACGAGTGCCAACTGGAGTCATGGACGCAGTGCCGTGGCGGGTTGGCTCCCTGACACCACGAGAGGTTGATGCTCCGAACCCCCTCCATCCAGCGCCCCGACTCGATCGAGGACCTCCTCAGCCCCGATCTCATGTCGCGTCTCGGCCAGCTCGATGTCTCCTCGCGCAAGATCTTCGCCGGCAAACTCAAGGGCGAGCGCCGCAGCAAGAAACGCGGCGAGTCCGTCGAGTTCGCCGACCACCGCCCCTACGTCGTCGGCGACGACCTCCGCCATATTGACTGGAACCTCTTCGGCCGCCTCGACCGCCTCTTCCTCAAGCTCTTCCTCGAAGAGGAGGACCTCTCTCTCCACCTCGTCATCGACGCCTCCGCCTCGGGCGACTGCGGCGAGCCCCACAAGTTCCTCTTCATGCAGCGCCTCGCCGCCGCCCTCGCCTACATCGGCCTGGTCAACCTCAACCGCGTCGCCATCACCGCCATCGGCGGCGGCAACGCCGGCATCGCCTCGGCCGTCCGCGACCTCCGCGGCCGGCGGCGCCTCCACGATGTCTCCCGCTTTCTCTGCTCCCTCACCCCCGCGGGGCCTTCGAACTTCACCGAGGCCGCCAAGCGCATCGCCATCACCCGGCGCGGCAAGGGGGTCATGATCGTCCTCTCCGACTTCTTCTTCAAAGAGGGCTACGACACCGGCCTGCGCCTGCTCGTCGGCCACGGCTACGACCTCTTCGCCATCCAGGCCCTGAGCCCGCAGGAGCTCGAGCCCACGCTCGGCGGCGACCTGCGCCTCAAGGATGTCGAGGACGGCGACACCGCCGAGATCACCGTCTCCGCCCCGCTCCTCAAACGCTACAAGGCCAACATGAACGCCTACATCACCCGCCTGCACGACTTCTGCGCCCAGCGCGACATCGTCCACCTCATGGTCAAGTCCGATGCCCCCATCGACGTTCTCGTCCTCGATCACCTGCGAAGGAGAGGCCTGCTGAAATGATGTCCATCCGCCCCAACCTTGCCCGTTGCCCCGCGACCACCGCCGCCGCCCTCGCGGCGTGCCTCGCCATCGGCGCCTGCAACTCCCCGCCGAACGCGCCCCCTCCCACTGCCTCGGAGGCGTTCGCCCGGTCCAGCGACGCGGACCTGCGCACCCGCCTGATCACCGATTTCCCCCTGGGCTCATCGCGCGAAGCCGTCGAGGCCACCGCCGCGAGGATCGGCCTGCGCATCGCCCACTACCAGCGCTACTCCCCCTCGCTCGACCGCTCCGACACCCCCACGCTGGCCGAGACCACCTCCCGCTTCGACGTCCTGCTGATCGCCGACGCGATGCCCGCGTACAAGGACCAGGATCCGCTCCCCGCGCGCCAGCGGCTGGTCACCTTCCGCTTCTCATCCAGCGACGAACTGCTCCGGATCGAGGTCCGGCCTCCCAAGGACCCCAACGCGCCGCCGACCGTGGTCATCGAGTAACCCCGTGAACCCCGCCGCGACACCATCCCGCCACGCCTCGCCCCGTGGAGCCCGCGCATGACCTGGGCAACCCCCCTCATCGCCGGCATCGCCGCGGCCATCGCCATCCCCACGCTCCTCATCCTCTATTTCCTCAAGCTGCGCCGGCGCGATCTCGAGGTCTCCACCACCCTCCTGTGGAAGAAGTCCATCCAGGACCTCCAGGCCAACGCGCCGTTCCAGAAACTCCGCCGCAACCTGCTCCTGTTCCTGCAGCTGCTCGCCCTCCTCGCCGCCCTCGCCGCCCTCGGCCAGCCCCAGTTCAAGGCCCTTTCCACTAAGGGCGCCCGCCACGTCATCATGCTCGACCGCTCCGCCTCGATGAACTCCACCGACGGCGCCGACACCGAGGGCTCGCGCGAGCCGCGCCTCGGCGCCGCCAAGGCCGAGGCCCTCCGGCTCGTCGATTCCCTCCCCGAGCCCGGGTTCTTCGCCGAGCCCGAGTCCGGCGACCAGGCGATGGTCATCGTCTTCGATACCAGCGCCGAGGTCGTCCAGCCCTTCACCGCCAGCAAGCCCGATCTCCGGCGCGCCATCGAGTCCGTCACCCCCACCGACTCGACCACCTCGCTCCAGGCCGCCCTCAAGCTCGCCAAGGCCTACTCCCCCCGCATCATCAACCGCGAAGAGGTTCGCGCCGTCACCCACGCGCCGCCGCTCACCATCCACCTGTTCTCCGACGGCCGCATCCCCGATTCCGCCCGCCTCGCCGTCAACCCCGATGAACTCGAGGCCTCCGACCTCTCCCCCGACGACCAGGTCATCTTCCACTCCCTCGGGTCCGCCGAGGCGCCCAACCTGGGCATCACCGGCCTCCGTGCCGAGCGCGCGTACGACAACCCCGGCAAGCTCACCATCTTCGTCGGCCTCCACAACTCCTCCCTCGCCGATCGCAACGCCGACGTCGAGCTCTCGATCGACAACCAGCGTGCCGCAGTCCGCGCCCTCACGATCCCCGCCGCCACGCGCGGCGCCCCGACCGCCGCCCCAGCGGCCCCGGACGCTCCGCCGCCGCTGGGCGACATCGACCCGCGCGCCGGCGGCCTGGTCTTCACCCTCGACCGCCCCGAGGGCGGCGTCGCCGCGGTCAGGCTCATCCAGTCCCAGCCCGACTCGCTCCCCACCGACGACATCGCCTACGTCGTCATCCCCCCCGCCCGCCGCCTCAGCGTCGCGCTGGTCACCTCCGGCAACCTCTTCCTCCGCGAGGCGATCGAGGGGATGAACCTCTCCCGGCGCGTCGTCATCACCCCGGAGGCCTTCCAGCAGATGGCCGAGGGCAAGTCCGTCAACAACACCACCCTCGCCGACTTCGACGTGGTCGTCCTCGACCGCTTCATCCCCACGCTCAAGGACGCCGCCGGCAAGGCCATCCCCACCCTCCCGCCCGGCCGCATCCTCGTCATGAGTGCCGTCCCTCCGCCCCCTTTGGGCGCGATCGACGAGGGCCCCGGCGAACCCTCCCTCATCGTCGATTACGCACGCGACCACCCCGCGCTCCGCTACGCGGGCCTCACCGACCTGCTCATCGCCCGCGGCCGCAAGGTCAAGATCGCTCCGGAGTCCCCGGTCCGCGCCATCGCCTCCGACCAGTACGGCCCCGCCATCCTCGAAGCCGCCAACAACGCCACCCGCGCCATCATCGTCCCCTTTGACCCCGCCGAGACCGATTGGCCCCTCAAGCCCGGCTTCGTCCTCTTCCTCGCCTCCGCCATCCAGAACCTCGCGACCGACGGCCCCGAAGCCCTCGGCGACTCCCTCCGCCCCGGCGAGACCCTCGTGCAGCGACTCCCCCTGGGCGCCACCGACGCTCGCATCGTCCTCCCCGACACCACCTCGGTCCCCCTCGCCGTCGCTCCCGACGGCCGCGTCGCCTTCGGCCCAGTCTCCAAGGTCGGCATCTACACCGTCTCCTGGGCCGGCCCCACCCTTCCCACCGACGTCGTCGTCGACAACCGCGGCCGGCGCGCCGCCGCCGTCAACCTCCTCGACCCCGCCGAATCGCTCGTCGCCGCCCGCTCCACGCTCGACCTCCCCGGCCGGCTCGTAACGGCCACGCCCACCGCCGAGTCCGATTCCGTCCAGCGCCTCTGGCCCTGGCTCCTGCTCGCCGCCCTCGCCGTTGTCATGTTCGAGTGGTTCATCTACAACCGCAAGGTGTACGTGTGACCTCGTTCTGTCATCCAGCCCTTCCCCGCGCCGGCGCCCCGCCGCGGCGGTCCCACTCCCGGCGCCCGCCCATCCTCTCGCTCCTCGCCCCGCTCCTTGCCGTCTGGCTCATCGCCTCGACCGCGCGGGCCCAATCCGACGAGCCCCCGCCCACGGTCGAGATCGACGCGCCCGCCATACCCACGCCCGCCGCGAGCCCACCCGACAGGCCCTCGCTCCTTGCCCGCTTCCCCTCCACCGATCGCCCGATCGGCCGCTGGCTCCCCGTCGTCGTCTCGATCCAGGGCGGCACCAAGCCCTTCGACGGCGTCCTCCGCATCGAGTTCACCCAGACGTCCAGCCGCACCGCCGCCGTCGTCACGCGCGTCGCCGCCACCCCGGGCCGGATCTCCGACTACACCGTCGCCATCAACCCGTCTCCATCCGCCGGCCGCATCGCCTTCTCCCTCATCGATTCCCGCGGCGAGGTCGCTCGCGTGGTCTACTCCACCGCGCCCGATTCCACCGAGATGCAGCTTCCCCTGATCAACGGCCGCAACCAGCAGATCGCGGCGCTCTGCGTCGGCCCACCGGGCGGCATCGCCGCCTCGGTCGCGCCGGCCCTTGAACTCCAGCCCGTCGGGATCATCGCCTCGCAGGCCCGCGCCCCCTCGATCGGCGCCGATGCGCTCCCCGGCGCATGGGCCGCCTACGACTCCCTGCGCGTCCTCATCGTCGAGGCCGAGTCCGCCGCCCGCGCCGATCCCCGCGCCCTTGCCGCCATCCACGAGTGGGTCTCTTCCGGCGGCCGCCTCATCATCATCGCCTCCCGCCCAGGGCGAGAGTGGCGATCATGGCTCCCCCCGGCGCCCTTCGGCTCGGTCGTCACCATCGATGAACCCGCCGACCTCCCCACGCCGCGGGACCTCGCGGGCGTCGCTGCCGCGGTCCGTCCCCGCGGCAACCTCGTCGATCGCACCCGCACCGACCGCACCTACACGTGGACCTCCAGCGGCTACCAGCGCGTCTACGGCCCCGTAGACCTTTCCTCCCGCACCGCTAACACACTCGGCAGCGACTCGACGGACCCCGCCCACGCGCCGGCGGACCCGGCCGCCGCCGCCCCAACGCCGGTCCCGTCGCCCTCCGTCACCGCCCGCATCGTCCGCATCACCCCCGCCGGTCGCGAGTTCGGCTGGCGCACACGCTGGACCGCCCACTCGGTCAGCCCCGACGAGATCACGGTGCAGTCCCCGGAACTGACCACGGGCGACGGCGCCGCGGGCCTCATCGCCGAGGGTCCCGTCGGGTTCGGCTTCGTTACGATCGTCGGCGTCGACCCGCGCCGCTGCACGACCGTCCTCTCCGAGCCCGCCATCAAGGCCGTCTGGGAGTCGATCCTCCGGCCCGCCGTGGTCGACTCCAGCGCCACCGCGGCGAGCCAGTGGGGCGGCTACGCGGTCCCCCTCACCGAGTCTGCCCGCTCCTCGGTGCTGGACTCGCTCAGCGATGTCCCCACCGTCGGCCCCGGCGCGTTCCGCCTGATCATCGTCGCGATGGTCCTCCTCGCCCTGCTCCTTGGCCCGATCGACGCGTTCATCCTCGGCCGCCTCTCGCTGCGCCACCGCTCGTGGATCAGCGCCCTGCTCTGGATCTCCATCGCGTCCATCGCCGCGTACCAGTTCCCGCTCCTGGCCCGGTCGACCGAGTGCGTCGTCAACCGCGTCCGCGTCATCGATGCCCTCTTCCCGGCTCACGCATCTGTCGGCCCGACGGCCCCCGGCGCCTCCTCCCTCCGCGCCGTCGCCCCCGGCTCCGGCGCCGCCACACCGCTCGCCTGGCAGACCGGCCTCACCGGCTTCTTTGCCGGCTCCACCCTCAGCGCCTCCTTCACCGGCGACCGCATCGGCTCCTCCTGGTGGCGCTGCGTGGTGGCGAACGACGAGAACTACTGGGGCATTCAAGACTCCCAACGCGACTCCTTCGGCGGCGCCATCCCGTTCGCTGAAACCGTCCCCGACCTCGCGTCGCTCGGCTCGGCCCCGGACCCCTGGGGCGGCTGGCCGCTCGTCCCCAACGCCTCGGGCCTCGCGGGCGCGCCCCTCGCCCCCACCACCTACCCCCTCTGGACCTTCCACACCTTCGAGGACCGCTCCCGCACCCTTCCGCCCTTCGATGTCCGCCTCTCGGATTCCGTGGCCGACGGCGCCACGCCCGAGTCCCCACTCGTCGTGCTCTCCAACCTGCCGGAGGATGCGACCCTGGTCTGGGGCGCACTGCGGACCGCCAACGCCTGGTCCGAACTCACGTTCAACGAGCCCACGGGCGCCACCCGCACCGCGTCGCTCGCCCGGTTCTCCGCCGTCATCCCGACCCCATGGGCGCTCCCCGAGAACCTCACGCAGGGGTATTACTACTACTACGCCAACCAGAACAGGGCGGGGGCCCTCCCCTCTCTCCCCGGCGTCGCACTCCAGCTCACCGGCCCCGACACCCGCGAACAGGCCGTCTCCGCGCTGCTCGCCACCGGCCGCTGGGCAGCGGTCTACGCCTCCCTCGATCACGCCCCCGACGACATGACCCTCTCCGTCCCCGCTCAGCGACGCACCCGCCTCGTGCTCCGCGCCGTCATCCCCATCCCCGAATCCCTCATCCGCTCTCTCGGAGACGCACGTTGATCGAGCTCCGCGACGTCACCAAGAAATACGGCGACCTTACCGCCCTCGACTCACTCACCCTCTCCATCGGCGAGGGCGAGGTCTTCGGCTTCATCGGCCCCAACGGCGCCGGCAAGTCCACGACGATGAAGATCCTCGCCTGCCTCCTCCGCCCCGATTCCGGCTCCGCCTCTGTCGGCGGGCACGATGTCCTCACCGACGGCGACGCCATCCGCCGCCTCGTCGGCTACATGCCCGATTTCCTCGGCGTCTACGACGACCTCACCGTCGACGAGTACCTCCAGTTCTTCGCCTCCGCCTTCCGCATCCCCTCGAGCAAGCGACGCGCCACCGTCGACGGCGTCCTCGATCTCACCGACCTGACCGCCAAGAAAAACGCCATGGTCGAGTCGCTCTCCCGCGGCATGCAGCAGCGGCTCGGCGTCGCCCGCGTCCTCATCCACGACCCCAAGGTCCTGCTCCTCGACGAGCCCGCCTCCGGCCTCGACCCCCGCGCCCGCATCGAGATGCGCGAACTCCTCACCGAGCTGGGCCGCATGGGCAAGACCATCATGGTCTCCTCCCACATCCTCTCCGAACTCGCGGAGATGTGCACCACCATCGGCATCATCGAACGCGGCAAACTCCTCTACGCCGGATCCATCCAGGACGCCTATGCCCGCGCCCAGGTCGGCCAGCGCGTCGCCGTCGGCCTCGAGCCAGGCGGCGCCCCGCTCGACCAGGCCATCCTCTCCCTCCAGCGGCACCCCGCCGTCGCCTCCGCGTTCCGCGAGAACACCCCGGGCAACGGCACGCTGCTCATCATCGAACTCCACGCCGACGCCACCAGCCACCACGGCGTCATCGAGACCCTCGTCGCCTCCGGCTGCCGAATCTCCTCCTTCACCCCGCGCCAGATCAAACTCGAGGACGCCTTCCTCCGCCTCACCAAGGGCCGCGTGAACTAGCCGACCTCCAATGCCCGCCGACCGCGCCCCATCCCGCCTGGCCTTCCTGCTCGTCGTCGCCGCCGCGACCGGCGCGTACGCGTTCTCCGATGCCTGGTGGCCCCTCGCCGACCAGTTCCCGGGTCTCGAGGTGTACGCCTGGGCCCACGCGCTCGCGGTCATCGCGTCGATCGCGTGCCTCGTTCTCCTCTGGCGCTGCCGCCGGCCCATCGACCTCCTCCTCCCCTCCGCCATCGTCGCCGCGGTGCTGTTCCTCCACGGCCTCGCCTGGTTCAGCTTTGCCGATGCCGCGTTCGCCAGCGGCCTGGCCTTCCCGCCCAACGCCCCCGTTACCGGCCCGCTCGTGACCCCACTCATCCCGCTCATCGCGGCGCCGCTCCTGATCCTGATCACCTGGTTCCGCGTCTCCGGCCCGCCGAAGCCGAGACGCTCGCTCCGCAGGAGTCTCCGCGCCGGCCTCCGCTCGCTCAACCCGATCGCCCTCCTCCTGGGCCCTGTCTTCCAGAAGGAGGCCCGCGTCATCGGCCGCCGCCGGACCACCTACTGGGCCCGTGCCGCCTACCCGCTCGCACTCACGCTCATCGTCGGCCTGACCTACCTCGCGATGTCAAGCGACATCCGCGCCTCCACCGGAGCCTTCCGCCTCCAGCAACTCCAGCAGATCGCCCCCGTCCTCGGCACCGCCCTCGCCGCGTGCCAGTTCGCCCTGCTGGTCTTCATCGCCCCCATCCTCACCTCCGGCGGCATCTGCGACGAGCGCCGGGCACGCACCCTCCCCGCCCTCATGACCACCCCGATGACCTCCGCCCAGATCATCGGCGGCAAGCTCACCAGCCGCATCGTCGAGCTGTTCATCCTCGCGCTCGTCGGCCTCCCCCTGCTCCTGGCCCTCCGGGTCTTCGGCGGCCTCGAAGCCAGCACCATCTTCGCATCAACGTGCGTCGCCCTCTCCGCCGCGGCCCTCGCCGCCGCCCTCGGGCTCATGTTCTCCATCTGGCACAAGCGCGCCGGCGTCGCCGCCGTCTTCGCCATGCTCACCATGGTCGCCTTCGCGCTCGTCCCCGTCTCCATCTTCGTCGCCCTCGAGCTCCGCGCCATCGGCGGCACCGGCCCGCCCCCCGGGTGGATCTTCGCCCTCGCCGCGCCCGCCACGATGTTCCTCGTGGTCCTGAGCACCTTCGAACCCGAAGCCGCCGCGATGATGGACGTCCACTTCGGCGGGCAGTTCGCTGTCCCAGCCTGGGTCCTCAACGTCGCCCTCAACCTGATCCTCACCGGCGCCGTCGTCGCCTTCTCGACCGTCGCCCTCCGCGCCGTGCTGATCGCCGAGGCCGCCGGCGCCACCATCGATTCGCAGCCGAGACGCGCCCGCCGTCGCCGCGCCGCCCCAGCGCCCTCTTCGCCAGATGGCGAGCCTCGCGCCGAAGCCCTCTCGACCCAGGACGACGACGCCGTCGTCGAATCCCACCGCAAGCGCACCGTCTCCGACCGCCCGGTCCTCTGGCGCGAGGTCCGGCAGGCCGCCTTCGGCAGCCGCTGGCCGCTCCAGGTCTTCTCCGTCGTCGCCGTGCTCTCTCTCGCCTGGCTCTACTGGCGCTTCGGGCTCTTTGATGAGACCCTCCACGGCATCGTCGGCTCCGTCATCATCCTCGCCATCTGCCTCCACGCCGCCGTCTCCGCCACCGCCGCCATCAACGGCGAGCGCGAGGCCCAGACCTGGGACGTCCTCCTCACCACCACCCTCACCGGCCGCGAGATCATCCTCGGCAAGCTCCTCGGCTCCATCCGCCGCCAGTGGTTCCTCTTCGCCGTCCTCGTCGCCCACTTCTCGATCTCTGTACTCGCCGGCGCCGTCCACCCCGTCACCGTCTTCCAGG
Organism: Phycisphaeraceae bacterium; assembly: GCA_019636655.1. Taxonomy (NCBI): domain Bacteria; kingdom Pseudomonadati; phylum Planctomycetota; class Phycisphaerae; order Phycisphaerales; family Phycisphaeraceae; species Phycisphaeraceae bacterium. The sequence goes on from JAHBXB010000002.1 coordinate 554,991, forward strand.
TTCTGCTCATCGCGCTCTGCGCCTCGGTCTTCCTCAACGGCACCGGCCTGCTCCTGAGCCTCCTCTTCCGCCGCTCCACCATCGCCGCCGTGCTCAACATCTCACTCGCCCTCCTGCTCTGGATCGGGCTTCCCGTCGGCGTCTCCATCCTCAATGAACTCTTCAGCTACCGCGGCGGCAACGAACTCGACTGGATCATGCAGTGCTTCATCACCATCAACCCCGTCGTCATGACCTCGGTCTCGCTTCAGGAAGGCGTCGCCCGGAACCCATGGGTGTTCGATACCTACGACAGGTACTCCATGCCGACAGGCTCTATGGGCCTCGCGGGCTTCACCGCCTGGCTCCTCGGCGGCTGCCTCCTCCAGGCCGGCTTCGGCCTCGCCTGCGTCTGGGTGTCGATCCACTTCTTCCGCCGCCTCGCGGGCCGCTGCTCCTGATCCCACACACGTCGTGCCCCATGCCCAATCCCCTCACCATCCCCCTCGATCCCTACACCCCCGCGGCTACCTCTCAGGCCGCCGCGAACGCCTTCTTCGAAGTCATACGCCGCCGCCGCAGCGTCCGCGACTTCTCCCCGGCCCCCGTCCCGCGCGAGACCATCGAGTGGTGCGTCCGCGCCGCCGGCGCCGCCCCCTCGGGCGCCAACAAGCAGCCCTGGCGATTCGTCTGCATCAGCGACCCCGCACTCAAGCGCGAGATCCGCGCCGGCGCCGAGGCCGAGGAGCGCGAGTTCTACACCCGCCGCGCCACCCCCGAATGGCTCGCCGACCTCGACCCCCTTGGCACCGGCCCCGACAAGCCCTTCCTCGAAACCGCCCCCTGGCTCGTCGCCGTCTTCAAACTCATGAAGACCGACGACGGCGGCGCCGTCTACTACGTCAACGAGTCCGTCGGCATCGCCGTCGGCCTGTTCCTCGCCGCCGCCCACCACGCCGGCCTCGCCACCCTCACCCACACCCCCAGCCCCATGGCCTTCCTCGCCAAGATCCTCGACCGCCCGCCCCACGAACGCCCCTTCCTCCTCATCCCTGTCGGCCTCCCCGCCCCCGGCTGCACCGTCCCCAACATCGATCGCCACCCCCTCGACCACATCGCCGTCTGGCGCTAGCCCGTCGGCCCTGCCGATAATCCACCCATGCCCTTCCCCCGCGCCAGCGTTGCGCGCACCCTTCTCGCCCTCGCCGCGGCAATCCTCGCCGCCCGCCCTCTCGCGGCCGCCGCCCAGCCCACCGCAGACCGCCCCCCCTCCGCCCGCCGCGTCGTCCACCTCTTCGATTTCGAGGAGCACCTCCCCGACTCCACCGGCTTCGTCAACCCCGACCCCGTCCCACTCAACTGGGAACGCGTCTGGTCCACCCCAACCTCCCCCCCTCCCCTCCGCGGTTTCCCCCAGTGGAACGCCGCCGCCTTCGACCTCACCACCGCCCACTCCGGCGAGGCCTCGGTCAAACTCCCTGCCAACGGCGGCTCCACCCGCCTCTCCCTCGCCCCCGGCGTCATCCCCGTCCTCCCCGGCGGCGACTACCTCGTCTCCGCCTACGTCCGCACCAACAACCTCCGCTCCGCCCGCGCCTTCGTCGTCACCCGCTTCCTCGACGCCTCCCGCACCCCCATCCCCGGCTCCGAGGCCCGGTCCCTCCCCATCGAATCCCAGGACGAATGGACCCCCGTCCTCCTCGATCTCCGCGGCAAGTTCGATTCCGCCGTCTTCCTCCAGATCGATCTCGAGCTCCTCCAAGCCGTCAAGTTCCAGCCCCCGGGCCCCCTCGCCGAGCAGACCGTCTTCCTCGAAGACCTCGACGCCGCCGCGTGGTTCGACGACGTCGCCGTCTTCCTCATCCCACGCACCGAACTGGTCACAACGGCCCCCGCCAACCTCTTCCTCGCCCCCGACCGCCCCCTGCTCCGCACCATGGTCCGCGACATGGTCGGCGACGACCTGCAGGCCCGGATCTCCATCATCGACGCCGACGGCCACGTCGTCGCCTCGAACAAGACCGACGTCGATCCCTCCGGCCGCCCCTCCGACTGGACCCCGGACCTGCCCGCCTTCGGCTGGTACCGCGCCACGCTCGAGACCTACCACGAAGCCGCCCTCGTCGGCCGCGCCTCGCTCGACCTGATCTGGTTCCCTCCGCTTCCCGCTGACTCCTCCACCACCGCCCCCGAGCGGACCCGCTTCGGAATCGCCGCCGACGTCGATGCCCCCGAGGACCAGCCCTGGCCCCGGTTCCTCCCTCACCTGACCTCCGCCACCGGCGCCGGCTTCCTCATCCTCCCCGCGGCCGACCCAACCCAGTTCCCCCTGGAGCGCACCGACGACGCCCCCGGGCTCACCACCGTCATCGATCAGCTCCTCGACCGGCAGGTCGATCTCACCGTCTCATTCCACGGCGTCTCCCGCGCCACCGCCCGCGAACTGGATATCGACTCCTCCGACACCCTCGCAGCGATCGCCCGCGCCGAGACCGTCTGGCTCCCTCTCCTCGCGCCGATGCTCGAGCGCTACGGCCAGCGCATCCGCCGCTGGCAGATCGGCCCCACCGGCGCCGACGCCGCCGCGTGGCGCGCCGACCCGGCCGCGGTCGGCGCCTTCCGCGCGGGCGTCGGCCGGTTCGTCCCCGGCCCGGTCATCAGCCTCCCCTGGCGCGCCGAGTTTCCGCCGCCAGCGCAGGGCGCCGCCGGCGTCGGCGCCGACTCAGTCTCCGACTTCATCCCCTACACGTTCCCCGCGTCCTCGATCTTCCCCACCCTCGACTCGTGGTACGCGACCGCCGCCGCGATCGTCCCCCCGCCCCCGAACCTCCCCATCGACCTCGTCCTCGATGTCGCGCCGACCACCTCCTTCGGCAACCGCGCCGGCGCCGCGGACCTGGTCCGGCGCACCGCCGACGCCTTCGTCGCCGCCGAGCGGGCCGGCATGCCCCGCCAGCCCCGGCTCGCCATCCGAGACGCCTGGCGGGTGGTCCCCGGCGATCCCCCCGCCGTGGCGCCCGCCCCGCATCTCGCGGCGTGGCGGACCATCATCGATCACTTCACCGGCCGGCGCGCCGTCGCCGAACTCCCCATCACGCCCGGCGTCCGCGCCGTCGTCCTTGCGGATCGAACTCCCGCGCCCATCGGCGCCCCCTCCCGCGGCACCATCGTCGCCTGGAACCATTCCGCCGACCCGAAGCGCGCCATCCTCCACGCCTACCTCGGCGATTCCCCCGTCACCGTCACCGATATCTTCGGCAACTCCCGCCTCCTCGAGCCCGACCGCGCCCGCGCCTACCTGATCGCCATCCCCTCCACCCCCATCTTCATCGACGGCATCGATCCCAACGTCGCCCGCTTCGTCTCGTCGTTCCGCATCGAGCCCGGCTTCGCCCCGGCCTCCATCACCGAGCACGATCACCGCATCGTCCTCGAGAATCCCTGGCCCATCCGCATCTCCGGCAAGATCCAGATCGTCGAACCCGTCGACGGTCGCGGCGGCTGGACCATCTCGCCGCGCGGCCCCGTCCCCATCTCCATCGCCCCCGGCGCCTCGCAGCGCATCCCCCTCACCTTCGCCTTCGGCGCCGCCCAGGAGTCCGGCCCGCAGCCGTTCAAGGCCATCGTCACGCTCAGCGCCGACCGGACCCTCCCGCCCCTCGAACTCGAGACCAGCATCGACATCGGCCTCCCCGAACTCGATCTCACCGCCGATCTCATCCTCGGCCCTACACCAGCCGGCCCCGATGCCTCCGTCGTCGCCACCATCGTCAACCGTGGCGCCTCACCCCGCACGCTCCGCCTCACCGCTCTCGCCTCGGGCTACGCCACTCAGGAACAGCCCATCTCCAACCTCGCTCCCGGCGAGTCCGCAGTAAAGAAGTTCCTCTTCAAGGATGCCGCGGCGAAGATCCCCTCCAAGCGCATCCGCCTCTCTCTCAGCGATATCGACGCCCCCGAGCGGCTGAACATCTCCGTCCAGATGCCCTGACGTATCCTTTGATCATGACCCCGCAATCGGTCCTCTCCGAAGCCGTCCTCCTCTCCAAGTCGCTCACCGCCCGCTACCTCGCAGGCTTCGACGACTCCAACCACACCACCCAGGCCCCCGGCCTCCCCAATCACACCGCCTGGTGCCTCGGCCACTGCGCCTTCATCATGCACCGCATCGCCGAGGTGATCGAGCGGGACCTCTCTTCGCTCCCCGACGTCCCCATGATCCCCGAGTCCGAGTTCCTCCCCGGCGACGTCGGCGACCGCTCCCGCTTCGCCATCGAGGCCGTCGCCTTCAAGTCAGACCCCGTCGACGACGCCTCCCTCTACCCGCCCATGGCCCGCTGCGTCGAGATCTACAACTCCGCGTGCGACCGCCTCGCCGCGGCGGCCCGCGCCGCACCCGACACAAGCCTCTCCCGGGCCATCACCTGGGGCGCCCTGCAGACCACGGCGTTCGCGATCATCCTCCGCATGCTCTTCCACAACGGCTTCCACGCCGGCCAGATCGCGGATCTCCGGCGCGTCCTCGGGTTCAAGTCGATCTTCGCATGACAGCGCGCAACGAAGCCGCGCGTTGATCCTTCCGGCTCTCATGACTCCACCCGCCAACGCTTCCCCCAATCGCCCCTGGGACCATCACGCCTGCTGGCAGTGCGGCTACGACCTCACCGGCTCCGACCTTCCCGGTCTGAACTGGAACTGCCCCGAGTGCGGAACCACCAACCTGCCCGGCGATGACGTCGCGTCTCCGCTCCAGAACAAGCCGCGCCCGAGCCTGTGGCTGGTCGCACTGATCGTGCTCGTCCCGGGCCTCGTCATCGGGGCCGCCGGGGCCCTGTTGCTCCTCATCGCGCCCGGAGTGGCGGCGGACCCGTCGTACGGGCTCTTCTTCTTCCTGCTCGCCATGCTCGCGGCCTTCGGCGGCACGGTGCTCTGGTCGATCTACATCCCCCGCGCCATCATCCGCCGCCGAGTCCCGCACAACCGCGCCGTGAGGATCGAGGCCACCCTGTCGGTCGCCATCCTTATAGGAAACCCCGTCCTGATGTGGACCGCGTATCTCGTCGCGACCATTGTGTTCCGGTAAACCAGCTGACTGACCTCACCCCAACTCCCCCATCGCCTCACCCACGCTTTTCACCCGCACCACCTCGACCCCGCCGACGCTCTTTGGTTTCCCCTCCGACTTCCCCCGTCCCGGCACGATCACCCTTCCAAACCCGAGCCGCGCCGCCTCCTTCACCCGCTGCTCCACCTGCGTCACCGAGCGCACCTCGCCCCCCAGCCCCACCTCCCCCACCGCCACCGTCCCGGCCGGCAGCGACTTCTTGTAATGCGCCCCGGCGATCGCCAGCAGCAGCGCCAGGTCCGCCGCGGGCTCGGCCACGCGAATGCCCCCCACGCTGCTCGCGAAGATGTCCCGGTCCGCCAGCCGCAGCCCCGCGTGCTGCTCCAGCACGGCGATGATCATCGCGAGCCGGTTCGCATCCAGCCCGCTGCTCTTGCGCTTCGCCGCGCCAAGGAACCCCGTCGCCGTCAGCGCCTGCACCTCCACCATCACGCACCGTGTGCCCGTCATCACGGGGCAGACCACGGTCCCCGGCCGCGCCTCCCCGGCTCCCAGCACGCCCACGCCCATCCCCTCGGGCACCTCGCGCAGCCCTTCGCCGGTCATCTCGAACAGCCCGATCTCCAGCGTCGTCCCGAACCGGTTCTTCACGCCGCGGATCACGCGGTGCGCGTGGTACCGGTCCCCCTCGAAGTACAGCACCGCGTCCACCAGGTGCTCCAGCAACCGCGGCCCCGCCAGTTGCCCGTCCTTGGTCACGTGCCCCACGAGCACCACGGCGATCCCCGTCAGTTTCGCCAGGTACACCAGCTCGGCGCACACCCTCCGCAGCTGCGTCACGCTCCCCGCCGCGGCATCCACATCCGCCTTGTACACCATCTGCACCGAGTCGATCACCACGACCGCCGGCTCCACCCGCCGCACCTGTTCCACGACCCGCGCGAGGTTCGTGTCCGCGAGCACGAAGAGCCCCGGCGCGGCATCCACGCCCAGCCGCGCCGCCCGCAGCCGCACCTGCTCGGCGCTCTCCTCGCTCGAGACGTACAGCACCCTCGCCCCCGCGCCATCCCCGGTCCCCTCGCCGCGGCGCGACGGCATCTTCCCCGCAGCCTGCAGCATTAGCGTGCTCTTGCCGATCCCCGGATCGCCACCCACCAGCACCACGCTCCCCGCCACCAGCCCCCCGCCCAGCACGCGGTCCAACTCGCCGATCCCCGTCGAGATCCGCGCCACCCCCGCGCCGCCGTCGCGCGCGACCTCCGCGATCGGCCTCGCCCCGCCGCTCCCCGCGATTCCGACATCCTCCGGCCTCGCCCCCTCGCGGATCGCCTCCCACGCCCCCCACGCGGCCACACCCCCGCCTCCAACCCCCGCGCCGATCCCCTCCACCACGCCGCGCTGCGGGTCGCGCCCCGCCGACTTCTCCTCGCGGTGCTCCTCCAGCGCATCCCATGCGCCGCACTCCGGGCACTTGCCCATCCACCGTGTCTGCACCCCGCCGCACGTCCGGCACACGTACATCTGCCTCACCTTGGCCATGCCCGCACGATACCACCGCGCCGGACGCGACGCGTTGCGGGGCGCCGGGTCGCCGTACCGATACGATCTACCGCGTTCACCATGGCCACGGAGCAGCCGCCCGACAGCCCGACGCCCGATTCCTCGCCCCGCGCCCGCGGCCCCATCATCCGTGTGCGCACCGGCCACCGCCTCCGACGCCGCACCCGCTGGCTGCTCCGCATCCTGATCGGCCTGCCGCTGGTGCTGGTCATCCTGATCGTCATCATGACGCGGTCGCCCCTCCTCAAGTGGCAGGTCGCCCGGGCCATCGAGGCCGAGTTCGGCTGCAAGGTCCACGCCTCGACGATCGTCATGCACTGGGACGGACACGCCTCGGCCGACAACATCCGACTCACCATCCCCACACTCGACGGCCCGCCGTCGGAGTTCCTCCGCGCCGCCCACGTCGACGTCGGGGTCAGTCTCGTCGACCTGCTGCGGTTCCGAATCACCCCCACCGAGGTCCGCCTGTACGAGCCCGTGTTCAGCCTCTACCTCGACCCAAAGACCGGCCGCCTCAACATCGACGACCTCGGCTTCAGCGGATCGGGGGACGCGCCCGCGGCGAAGATCCTGGTCATCAACGGCCGCCTCGATTTCGGAGAGTTCTCCTCGACCGGCGCCGACGGGGCGCTGCTCCGCTCCATCATGGTCTCGGGCGAGATGAGCCCGGTCGCGCCCAACTCCCCGGAGTTCTCCCTCTCCCTCACCGAGTCGGCCGTTCCCGCTTCCGCGATGTCGCCCGGCGCCGCCACGCCCAGCGCCCTGCGCCTCGACGGCCTTGTCAACCTCCAGACCGACGCCGTCCAGATCACCCTGCACAACCTCCGACTCACCGACTGGCCCCCCGAGACCGTGCCCGCCAGCATGCGCCGCCTGTGGTCCGAACTGGACATCCGCGGCGAGGTCTCCAAGACCATCCTCACCTCCGACCCCGACGCGGGTGTTGCCGTCTCCATCGTCCTCGACAACGTCTCGATGAACGCGCCGATCCCCGCCGACCGGCCCGAGATCGCCGGCGACCGGCTGCTCCCGCTCAGCCGCGTCAGCGGCGACATCCGCTTCTCCAAGGCGGGGCTGAAGGCCAGCCTCGCCGGCGTGGTCGGCAACCTCCCCGCCCGCGTCGCGCTGACCACCGACAGCCTCTCCTTCGACGGCGCGCTGCGCTGCGAGATCACCACCGAGCGCTTCGAGGTCGGCAGCGGCCCTGCGCTCCTCCCCTACGCCCCGGAGGTCGTCCGCCGCCGCTTCGCGATGTTCTCCGGTCCGACCGCCGTCGTCGATGCCCGCGTGCTCCTCTCGCGAGCGGCGCCCGTCAACGGCGTCCCCGGGGCGCTCTCTATCTCCGGGTCGATCGCCTTCGAGAACGGACGCGCCGCGTTCGAGCGATTCCCCTATCCCGTCGAGCACCTCAAGGGGCTGGTCACCTTCAACGACGAGAAGGTCGACCTGGTCAACATCCAGGGCCGCGGGCCCACCGGGGCGATCGTCTCGGGCAACGGCATCATCGCCCCGCCCACCGACGGTGCTGGATTCAAGATCGATGTGCTCGCGCTCGACGTCCCCGTCGACGACGTCCTCATGAACTCGCTCGAGGGTGAACGCCGCGAGATCGTCGACGCCCTCCTCAGCCAGCCGCACTACGACGACCTGATCAAGAACCACCTCGTCATCACGCCCAAGCGGCGCGACGAACTCCGACAGGAACTCGCGGACCTGACCGCCCAGCGCGACCGGCTCGCCGCCGCCGCTCCGCCTGCGCCCGATCTCGCCGAGGTCGAGGCCCGCCTCGCCGCGATGCAACGCATGCTGGAGACGCCGGTCTTTGATTTCGGCGGGCAGGCCAACCTGTCGATCCTCGTCGAATCGCCCGTCGGCGTCGATGCGCCGATCTACTACACCGTCAAGATCGCCTTCCCGAAGGCCGGCCTGGTCCCCAGCAAGTTCCCCTTCCCCATCGTCGCGTCCGACGTCGCCCTCACGCTCACCGACGAGAAGCTCACGCTCGATTCCGGTCGATTCACCGGCCTCCGCGGCGGGGATGCCGACCTCACCGCCGTCGTCCTGCTCCCCGGCGATGACAACCCCAACACGCGCCCCGACATCACGATCAACGCCCGCGGCGTGCCCGTCGACGACCTGCTCGTCAACGCCATCCCCGACGACGAGACTCCGGGCGAAGCGGACGGCGGCGCCGCCCGCCTCCTCTCGACCAAATCGCTGCTGCAGTCCCTGCGCATCGAAGGCTTCGTCTCGTCGCTCGCCCACATCACGACTGACGACGCCGGCACCACCGCGGCCCAGGCGACCGTCACGCTCAACTCGCTCACCGCCACGCCGCCCCCGGCGCCGGGCGATTCGCACCCCGGGGTCTCGCTCCAGCACCTCTCGGGGGACATCCACCTGACCGAGGGCGAGGCTCGCATCCCGTCGATCAAGGCGGACCTGGTGCGCCTGATTCCCTCCAGCGACCCCGCGCTCGCCGGCCGGCTCGACCTGGCGCTCGAGTCGCGATTCCCGGATCAGGCTTCCAACGAGCCCGGCCACCTCACCGCCACGCTTGGCATCAGCGACCTCGATCTCTCGACGCCCATCGAGGACCTGCTGCAGCTCTTCAGCGAGCCCGCCGCGGCCACCGTCCGGCGCGCCCGCGCCGTCCGCGACCCCGCCGGGCGGATCGACGGGGATGTGCGCGTGGCCGTCGCGGGCCGGGGCGACCCGGGCGTCTCGGTCCGGGTGGAGGCGGCTCGCGACCTCGCGCTCAACGCCGCGGGGGGACGAGTCTCGGTCGACCGCACCGAGGGACCCTTCACGTACTCGCCCGGCGCGGTGTCGCACCTGGACTTCGATCACACCACCGCGCGGCTGCTGTTCGACAACCGCCCCGTGCTCGCGATCGCCCTCAACGGGTCCGTGCTTCTCCCCGGCCTCGCCGGCGCGACCACTCCCGAGCCGCCCAGGACCGCGACCGTCACGGCGGGCATCACCAACGCCGACCTTCAATGCCCGCTCGTTCGTGCGGTGATCTCCCGTGCCGCGGCCGGTTCGCCGATGGACGGCGAGGACCCGATCGACTCGCTCGACCCCGCCGGCCGGTTCGACGCACAACTCGACATCACCTCGGCGCTCAACGCGGGTGTTCCCGCGTACGGCGTCGGCGGCTCGATCTCGCCGCGGATCCTCTCGTTCACCAGAGCCGGGACCCGCATCAACCTGCCGGACGCCTCGGGCTCCATCACGATCGACGGCTCCCGCGGCCGGCTCGAGGCGCTGCGCCTCGCCAACGAGCAGTGGTCGGTCACGCTCGACGGCGCCTGGGCCGCGCCCTCGAACCCGGGCGAGGCGGCGTTCACGCTGGACACGTCGATCGCCGTCTCCGCCAACGGGCTGACGCCGGACCTTGAGGCGATGCTGCCCGAGCAGGTCCGCTCCGTCATCCGCAGCCTGAGCCTTGACGTCCGCGGGCCGGTAGCCCTCTCGGGTGCGCGCCTGCGGCTGGACTACCCGCCCGCCGGCGCCGCGGCCGCCGGGCCCAGCAACGCCGACTTCCACGGCGACCTTTCGTTCTCCAATGCCTCGATGGACATCGGCTTCCCGGTGGTCCGCGCGGAGGGCTCGCTGGCGATCGGCGTCGAGGTGCGGCCCGGGCAGGAGCAGCCGGCGGTCGACTTGTCGCTGCACGCCCCGTCGCTGATCGCCGCGAAACTGGACCTCACGAACGTCTTCGCCCGCCTCGTCTCGTCCGCGTCCACCCCCGGCCGCTTGCTGGTGCCGGTGCTCACCGGCGAGTTGTACGGCGGGCGCGTCTCGGCCACCGCGTCGATCGGCGGCGATCCCGGGGACGACGCCCCGACGGCGTACAAGGCCGACGTGGTGGTCGCCGGCTCGCGGTTCTCGCCGATCCTCAACGCCTACTCCACACCGGACACCCCCGCAGCGCCGACCGATGAGTCCCGCGGCCGGCTCGACGCCTCGCTGTCGATCAGCGGCGTCGAGGGCGATTCGCTGTCCCGCACGGGTCGCGGCTCGGTGCGCATCGCGGGCGGGGACGTCATCCGCCTGCCGCTGGCGCTGCCGCTGATGCAGTTGTCGAACCTGCAGCTCCCCTCGGCGGACCCTCTGGACTACTTCCAGACCGCGTTCACGCTTTCGAGGAACACGCTGACGTTCGAGCAGATCTCGCTGATGTCCGAGTCGATCTCGCTGATCGGTTCGGGCACAGTGGGCTGGCCGACGACCGATCTGGACCTGCGGTTCAACTCGCAGTCCGCGTCGACGCGGCGGATCCCGCTGGTCTCGGACCTGCTGGAGGGCGTGCGCAACGAGTTGATCTCGACCCGCGTGACCGGGACGCTCGCGGACCCGAAGTTCACGACCGAGACGCTGGCGGGGACGCGGAAGATGGTCGAGGGGTTCTTCTCCGGCGGGTCGGCCGGCGGCCCTGCGCCGCCGAACGAGAAGGCGGTCCGGAGCGAACGCGACCGGATCCGGTCGAGCACTTCGGTCTCCCTGCCGCGGGAAGGCCGCTAGGACGGCCCCGGCGGGGGTCCGTGGGCGCGGCTCGGGCGCTACCCTCACCGTTCTATGCCTCCCATTTCCCATCCCGAGCACAACCGTCCCGAACTCGATCCCCCGCCCGGCGCCTCGATCGCGCCGCCCGTGGGCGTGCCGCCGGAGAAGCCGGCGCAGCGGCGGGCCGACGACCCGGACATCACCCAGCGGATCGACGACCTGATCCGCGACCTCGGCGGCGAGCCGGGGACCTTCGACGCCCGTCTGGTGCGCGACCTGATCGCGACGGGCCTGAAACTGATCCCCGACGGGCGGGACACGGGCGAACTCAAGCTCATCACCACGGCGGTGAAGGAACTGCGGTACGCGTACCGCGTCTTCGGGCAGTACCCCGAGCCGCACAAGGTCACGATCTTCGGCTCGGCGCGCACACCGCCGGACCACCCGGATTACCTGGCGACGGTGCAGTTCTCCCGCCTGATGGCCGACGCGGGGTGGATGGTGATCACGGGGGCTGGCGGCGGGATCATGGAGGCTGGGCACGTGGGGCCGGGCCGGGAGAAGTCGTTCGGCGTGGCGATCCGCCTGCCGTTCGAGACCACGGCGAACGAGGTGATCGCGAAGGACGAGAAGCTGATCCACTTCCGCTACTTCTTCACGCGGAAACTGATGTTCCTGTCGCAGGCGGAGGCGGTCGCGCTGTTCCCGGGCGGGTTCGGGACGATGGACGAGGCGTATGAGGCGCTGACGCTGATCCAGACGGGCAAGTCGTCGATGATCCCGGTGGTGCTGCTGGAGGGGCGGGGGCAGAACTACTGGGAGCAGTGGGACGGGTGGGTGAAGTCGTGCCTGCTGGAGCGGAAACTGATCTCGCCGGAGGACATCGGGCTGTACCGGATCTTCTCCGAGCCCGAGCAGGCGGTGGACCACATCAAGCGGTTCTACCGGATCTACCACTCCTCGCGGTACGTGCAGGACGACCTTGTCATCCGGCTCAAGAAGCCGATCCGGCCGGCGGACATCGAGCGGCTGTCGCGCGAGTTCGCGTCGCTGATCAAGCGCGGCACGATGGTGCTGCGCGGGCCGTACGAGGTCGAGGATGACCATCTTGATCTCCCGCGGTTGGCGTTCACGCACACACGGAGCAAGTTCGGGATGGTGCGGAAGCTGATCGACGCCATCAACGAGTGCGAGCCGCAGTAAGGGCGGCGGCGTCTATCGGCGCGGGCGGGGCGGCGGGCCCGAGCCGCCGAGGGCGGTGGGCCGGGGCGCGTCGGCGCGGGGGAGAGGCGAGACGCGCAGGCCGGGGTCGAAGGCGCTGTTGCCGGCGTTCACGGAGCGGTCGATCTGCGTCGCCGCGCGGAGGTTGCCGCGCTGGAACGGGGCGACGGGGGTCCGGACGGCTCTCTCGATCTTGAGGGCGGCGGAGCGGTTGCCGCGTTCGAATGGCGCGATCGGGGTGCGGACGGCTTGCTCGATCTTGAGCGCGGCCTCGGTGTTGCCTCGCTCGAAGGGGGCGATGGGCATGCGCAGTGACTGATCGACCTTGAGCATCGCCTGCTGGAAGCCGGTGGTGAAGGGGTCGTAGCCGGGCTCGCCGATTCGTGGGAGATGATCCGATCGCGGCACGGCGGGGCCGGCCACGGGCGCCGCGAAGTTGCCGGGGAGGCAGACGGCCAGGGGCGGGCAGTAGGTTCGGCCCGGGAGGTAGGGGAGTCCGAGGGTGGAGATGGAGTAGCCGGGGTCGTCGGCGAACATCACGGCGTCGTACTGGACGGTGGTCGGCGGGAAGTCCTGCGGGGCCTCGTCGGCGGGGGTGTCCACTTGCGGCGCCGGATCGGGGCGGCCTCCGGTGGCGTTCGAGGGAACCACGATGGCGCCCGAGGGGGTGCGCTGCGCGACGACGGGCGGGGACTGGTGGAAGGTGAGGGCGTCGCTGGGAACCGGGATGGCCCTGGGGGCGTCCGACTGGGCGAGGGCGGCGGAGGACGCCAGGGCCGAGGCTGCTGTGATGAGCGTGGTGAAACGCATGGGCGGCTCTTTCGCTGTGTACCAGTCAGTACGAGTGTGGTGCGGGATGGGTGCTGAAACAAGGTGAAATCCGGAGTTTGAGGGAGGGATCCGGGGTGAGCGCCCGGCTCGTATCATCCGGGCCATGGCCATGCGTCAAAAACCCTCCCAGATTGCCTGGACTGCCGCGTGCATGACCGCGGCGGGGCTGCTGGCATCGTGCGGGGGTGAGCCGGTGGCTGTTCGCCCCAGCGACGGGACGGGGGCGATGGCCGCGGCGAGCCCGGTGGTGGTCGGGGGGGACAACGGGCTGGAACTGAGGTGGTGGGTGTCGTCGGCGAGCCCGGCGGAGTTTGGGGCGGTGCTGGCGGAGTACGCCGCGAGGCCGGTGCCGCTGGACCCGGGGCAGAAGCGGATGCTGGAGGCCAATGGTCTGCGGTGCGTGGCGGTGCCGCTGGAGCAGTTGCCGGAGGTGCAGTCGCGGCTCAGCGTGATCGGGGCGATGCAGCGGCAGTGGCTTGGGCAGGCGCCGGCGTGGATCGAGGCGGTGCCGGGGCCGTCGCGGCCGGGTGGGCAGACGATCGCGATGCACGATGGGCCGCTGCGGCTGGGGCCGGGGCGGCTGAGGCTGCTGGCCCGGTGCTGGACGATTCCGGTGGCGCCGCGAGCGGGGAGCGCGGGCGGGAGCGAAGCGGCTCTGCACATCGAGCTGATCCCTCAGCACGAGGAGCCGAAGCGGGATGAACTGAGCGACAGCGCCGGGCGGCTGAGGCTGAACCCGACGCCGGCGGCGGTGGAGGATCAGGGCCTGCTGTTCTCGCGGCTGCACGTCACGATGGAGGTGGCGGAAGGAGACGCGTACCTGCTCGTGCCGGAGTTGCCGGACACGATGTGGGAGGCGAGGACGGAGGGGGAGGCGACTGCTGAAGGGACGGCGAGCCGGCCGGCGGGGGCTGGCGGTGGGTCGGGGTCAGCGCCGCCGATCGGGCAGGTGGTGCGGGAGTCGGAGACGGGGCCGAAGCCGGGACGGGAGCAGGCGACGGGCGACCGGGGCCGGACCGGTCCGCCGGGGCCGCCATCGGCGCAGTTGCCGACGCTGGGGCAGGCGATGCTGATGTCGGTGGTGAAGATCCCGGACTCGGGCGTGGATCGGACGGTGAGGGCGGTCGTGCTGCTGGTGCCGCGGGTGCCGAAGGAGTACCGGCTGGTGCGGTAGCGGCGGGGGCAGGCGTGGGGGCAGGGGTGGGGTTGGGGAAGTCGGCGAAGGCGTCGGGGCGGATCTTGAGGATGGAGTCGGCGGCGAGGCGGGCCTGGCGCGGGTCGGCGAGGTTGGCCGCGATGCGGGCGAGGATCTCGAGGGCGAAGAGCCGGACGCGGTGGCAATACTCGGCGGCGGAAGCGGGCGGCGACTGTTGAGCGTGCATGGGTCCCCCTTTGGCGCGGCGTTCTGGCCGCGATGGGGGGACAGTACAGCGTGGCGGAGGGGATGCAAGAGGGAACCGGCGCAGTAGCGCGATTCAGCGCACAGGTGCGCTCCTGCGCGCGAGATTCCTTATTGCAGGCCGGTCTGGCGGGTCTCGACGACCTTGCCGGCGGCGAAGATGACGGTGATCTGCTTGCCCTTGTCCTTCCAGACGAAGACCCGCTCCTTGGCGGCATCGGAGCCGCTCATGAGGCCGCCTCCGGAGATGGAGGTGCCGCCGGAGGAGGTGTCCTCGGTGCCGGAGCCGAGGATGCCCTCAACCTGGGCGATGGTCATGCCCTTGGTGATCTGCTGGTAGTTGTCGATGGAGACCTTGGACTCGCAGGCGACCACGATGAGGAGCACAGAGGCAAGCAGGAGGGACGTGGTGAGGCGGGTGATGGTCGTCATGGGGAGGCTCCTTGGTGGATGCGGGGCATCCGGCCTGAGTCGTCCGTACTCCGGGAGAGGCTTTTCGGCAGGGTACCAGAGATGGGCGGAGTGAAGCGATGCGCGCGGGTGGTTCAGAGCGATGCGCCCTGAGTGTGCCGGGCGCGGTGGATGGAGAGGGCGACGTCCTGGCGGGGGAAGAGCAGGTCGAGGGTCCAATCGGCGGCCATGCGGATGCGACGGGACCAGCCGGGCATCTTCATGAGGTAGACGGTTCGCCAGAGGAACCACGCGAGGAAGCCGGAGATCTTGAAGCCGAAGATGCTGGCGACGCCGACGCGGCAGCCGAGGGCGGCGAGGTTGCCCTGGTCGGCGAGGTCGCAGGGGACGGGCGTCTGAGAGCGGACGGCGCGGGCGATATTGCTCGCGGCGTGGCGGCCCTGCTGGATCGCGAGTTGGGCGAGGGCGGGGTAGGGCTTGCCGTCGGGGGCGGGGATCGCCGCGGAATCGCCGATGCCCCAGACGCCGGGGAGGCCGTCGACGGTGAGGTCGCGCCGGCAGCGGATGTAGCCCTTGGCGTCGAGCGGAAGGCCGGAGCCATTGAGGAGCGGGCTGGGGGCGATGCCGGCGCACCAGAGGACGGTGCGGGCGCGGAGGGTGTCGCCGGACTCGAGCGTGACGGTGTTGGGGGTGACGCCGGAGACGGTGGTGTTGAAGCGGACATCCATGCCGCGGCGGGAGAGGTGGCGCAGGGCGTAGTCGGAGAGTTCGGGGCCGAGGGGGCCGAGGATGCGGTCGGAGCGTTCGACGAGGGTGACGCGGACGTCGTCGGGGGTGAGGTTGGGATAGTGGTGGGCGGCGCGCTGCATGAAGGCGAAGTACTCGCCCGCGGCCTCGACGCCGGTGAAGTTGCCGCCGACGACGACCCAGTGCAGAATCTCGCGGCGGAGGGCGGGGTCGTCGACGGCGTTGGCGAGTTCGAGGAGGGAGATGGCGCGGTCGCGGAGGGCGATGCCGTCGAAGATGCTCTTGATCTCGAAGGCGTGCTCGCGGAGGCCGGGAACGGGGGGATCCGGCTGGCGGGTGACGCTGCCGAGGGAGACGACGAGGTGATCGGCGGCGAGGGAGCGGACGCCGGGCTCGCCGGGGAGGGTGTAGTCGACGCGCCGGGCGGGAGCGTCGATGGCCACGACCTCCGACATGATGAAATCGACGCGGCGGATGAAGGAGCGGATGGGGACGACCGCGTGGCGGGGCTCGAGGCTGCCGGTGCCGGCCTCGATGAGGAGGGGGAAGAACATGAGGTAGTTGTGGCGGTCGAGGAGGACGATGTCGGCCTCATCGGAGCGCAGGCGGCGCTCCAGGGCCTGGGCGCAGTAGGCGCCGGCGAACCCGCCTCCGGCGATGACGATGCGTGGACGGGCGGGCATGGGGCGCTCCGCGGCTGGGCGGCGCTACGGCCACCCCGGGGATCGTATTGGACCGCGCGGGTGCGGGCTTGGGATCCACGCGGGGTCTGGTAGCATGGGCAGCCCCCCTCCCCCCTCCCCCACACACTCCCCGCGTCTCCGGAATTGTGCGGGCGACTGATCGAGGTGATTGCTCATGACGACATCGAGAACGGCGGTGTTGATGGCGGCGGGCGCGTGGGTGCTCGTGTTGGCGGGAGCCGGTTTGCCGATGCGCGAAGCGGAGGCGCAGACAACGCGCCGGGGCAATGCCGCCGCGGAGGAGCGGGCGAAGGCGGCCGAGGCGAAGGCCGCGGAGAAGGCGCGGCTTGACGCGGCGGTGAGCAAGGGCGTTGACCTGATCGTGGGGATGCAGGAGGGAGATGGGAACGGCGAGTGGCCGTACGAGGGGGTGTACCGCGTGGGCGGGAAGATCCCGGTCGGCTACCGCGTAGGGGGAACGGGGATCGCGGCGCTGGCGGTGGTGCAGTCGCCGGGGTATGCGGTGGAGGGAGCGGACGGGCCGAGGCACGCGGCGGTGCGGCGCGGAGTCGAGTTCATCTCGAAGGGGCTGGAGCACCCGCTGATGTCGTACGAGGACTACGACGCGGGGTACGACGTCCGCGGCTGGGGGTATACGTATTCGCTGCTGCTGTGCCTGAGGCTCAAGGAGATGGGGCAGGTTCCGGCGGGGCTGGAGGAGGCGGTGGAGAAGATCATTGCGTTTGACCTCGCGGCGATCCCGGCGACGGAGATCCCGCAGGCGGGCGGGTGGAACTACGCGAGGCCGGCGGGGCGGGACAAGGTGGCGCCGCCCTCGCCGTTCATGACCGCGCCGACGCTGCAGGCGCTGTTCGAGGCGAAGCGGCTGGGGTACGCGGTGGACGAGGGGGTGGTGAACCGGGGGCTGGATTCGCTGGAGCGGGCGCGCGGGCCGGCGGGGGCGATCTCGTACACGACGCCGCCCGAGGGGAAGCAGGCGCGGGACCCGGTGCCCGGTGCGGTGGGGCGAATGCTGGCGACGGAGACAACGCTGGCGCTGGCAGGGCGCGGGAGCGTGTCGAACATCCGCGGGGCGGTGGACGCATTCATCGTGCACTGGGAGTGGCTGAACAAGCGGCGGGCGCAGCAGGGGACGCACGTGCCGCCGTACATGATCGCGCCGTATTACTTTTACTACGCGCACTACTACGCGGCGCAGGCGATCGAGATGCTGCCGAGCGCGGAGCGGGCGGAGTACCGGCGGCGGGTGAACGACCTGCTCTTCTCGGTGCAGCTGGAGGACGGGTCGTGGAACGACCGGGTGTTCCCGCGGACGGCGAACTTCGGGACGTCGATGGCGGTGATGGCGCTGCGGATGCCGGACCTGAAGAGCCCGGCGCCGTGGAGGGCGGGGGCGCCGGCGGAGGGGGAAGAGAAGAAGGGCGAGGGTGATGGGGGCTGATGGCTCCGCGGCGAATCGCCCGGCTGTGATTGACCCGGATCGGCCTCGAAAACCAAAGCGGTCGTCGTGTGCGCCGGGTGTGTCGCGTGGGGTTCGGGTAGGCTCGTGGCGTGGGCAGCGAAACGGGACAGCATGGGCCGCGGGTGTCGGGGGCGTGCTACGCGAGTTTCGCGTACGACGTGGGGTTCGCCGTGGACTTGGAGAGGGCGCAGGGGCTGATCGCCGCCGCGGCGGAAGCGGAGGCGTCGGCGCCGGCCGGTGACGGGGAGCGGGGTGCGGCGGTGCAGCGCGGCGAGTTGCGGCACCATCGGCGGGCGCCCAAGTCGTTCCAGTTCAGGCCCGCGCCGCTGGTGGTGACGCGCGAGGCGAGGCCGATGGAGATCATGCCCGGGTGGAGCACGGCGGGGATCGAGTATGTCGTCTACGACTTCGGGGCGGTGTCGGTCACGTACCGGATCCCGATCGAGGGCGAACGGGAGCTGGGGGCGCTGCAGGGGCTGGGCGAGGCGCTGTACGACTGCAGGCTGCTGCTGACCGACTCGCGCGAGCGCGTCACGCGGCTGATGGGGCTGCTGTCGGGGGCGATCAGCAGCCCGATGCTGGTGGACACGGTGGAGGACTACGTGGTGCACCGGCTGTCGCTCGTTGAGGGCGGCGGCGGGCGGACGGCGCCGGCAGAGTTCATCGAGCAGAACCGGCGGGCGGTGGCGCAGATCCTCCGCGGCGAGCGGGAGCGGCTGTCGGAGCGGGAGATCGCCGATGCGCTGAGCGCGCGGATCGCCTACGGCGAGGAGGACGAGGCGGTGATCGACTTCAGCGCGGCGATCCTGGTCTCGCCGGACGCGGCGTCCGCGGCGGAGGACGAGGTTCGGGACGTGCTGGAGTTCGCGAACGTCGAGCTGCTGGAGATGCGGTACCTCGACGACCAGCTCGACGCGGCGATGGAGAGCGCGTACCGGTTGATGTCTCGCGACCGGTCGGGCCCGGGCGTTGGAGTGGCGGAGTCGGCGGCGGAGAGGCTGGGCGCGACGGAGGCGGGGCGGCTGGCGAGGCTGGCGCGGATGCAGGTGGACGGGGCGGTGCTGTACGAGGCGGTGAACAACTCGCTCAAGCTCATCGGCGATCACTACCTCGCCCGGGTGTACCGCCTGGCGGCGCAGCGCATGCACCTGCCGGACTGGGACGCGAGCATCATGCGGAAGATCCAGACGCTCGAGAGCATCTACCAGAAGGTCTCGGACCGGCAGACGAACCGGCGGATGGAGATCCTCGAGTGGATCATCATCGTGCTGATCGCGCTGGAGATCGTGATCAGTTTCGTGCCGGGGCTGAGGCACTAGGCGCTAGGTGAACGTCGTCTCGTACAGCTCGCCCCACTCGCGGGCCGTGTCGTCCAGGGAGTACGGCGTTCCGCACTCGGGGCAGCGGCCGGCGGGGGCGAGCCCGTCGAGCACGTAGTGGCAGACGACGCAGACGTGGCCGCGGTGGGCCCGCAGGTGCTGGACGTGGCGGCGGGTCGCCCATGCGTTGAGTTCGATGACCGGGATGATCATCACCGCGAAGGCGACCAGGAATGTGATTCCATACGGCGGCCAGCCTGGCAGGGTGGCGATCGCCTTGGCCAAGAGGGACGCACCGAGCAGCAGGAGCATCGACGCGATCTCGCACAGCCGCTCCACGCGGGAAATCCGCCTGTGGAGCATGCGTTGCCGGCGGCGTCTGGCAAAGTAGCCGATGGATCGTCCTCGCTCACTGCTGCGTCGCGGCGGGCGGGCCCGGGGGTGGCTTTGCGGTGCAGCCCATCACCGACTTCAGCCCCGAGATCGCGGACTGCCATGCCCGGGATTGTGCCGGCGTCGGACGACCCACGTTCAAGAACGTGCCATCGAACCGGAGCTTGATCCTGACGCTTCGTCCCACGCGGGGGAGATCCCGGAAGTGCTGGAGCGTGAGCCGCTCGTCGACCCGGTGGAAGAACTCGAGGACGAGCCGGACCTTGGCGCGGAGAACCGGGTTCTTCCGGTAGGCGTCCCAGAACGCCGGCTCGTTGTCCATCATCGCGCTGGTGATGCAGGAGAAGTCGCCGGCGAGGCTCGCCGTCGCGTGGGGGCACAGGAACCCCTTCGCCTGCAGTTCGCTGGTGCTCAGGCCGGCGAGGGCCCTGTCACTGCTGGTGGACCGGTAGTCAAAACCGTCCGGGAGCAGCAGCCCCCAGGCGCCAAGGTCCATCATGTCGAGCCTGGCGATGAGGACGGCTCGGCACAGGGCGAAGTGAACCTCTCGCTCGATCACGGCCGAATGGAATGGCGCTCCGGATCGCGAGAGCGACGACAGGTAGATCGTCCGCTCGTCCCGGAGCGACCGGCAGTACCGGCCCTCTGCGCGGATCACGCCGGCGAAACAGGCCGAATCCATGTACGTTTCGAAGAACCCCGGCGGGTACTTGGACACGGCCTGTGCGATGGTCGCTTCGAGGTACGCCTTGTCGTCCTCTCGTGGCGGCACGACCGTTAGTCCCCAGCGCGGAGCCCGCCAGGACTCGGGGAATACGGACGTGTCGGTGACCCAGGAGACCGCAACCGGCCTCGACACGGGCTCGGCTCGCTCAGCCGCGCTCGCAGGTGGGTCGTTCGGGAGTCCTGCGCCGGACGACATGCCCACCACACCGGCGGCCGCGAGGCCGATGAGCAGACAGCGCAGGCCGCACCGTGGCAACTCGTCGTGTATCTGCTGCGCCATGGGCCGATCCCCGTGGGGGTGCCGTATCGAGCGAGACTCGGCCCAGCATACCCCGGCCTCCCGCGGCCTCCAACTGCATTCTTCCTGCCGGAACTGGGGGTGGGGAACCTAGCAGCTCCCGGCCAGTTCGCTAAGCCAGGTGCTCACGAACGTCGCAACGTCGGCCGGCTCGATCGCGCTGTTGCCGTCGAAGTCGCCTGCGGTCGTGCCCTGCTGCAGGCTTGCCAACCAGTCGTTGATGAACGCCGCGACGTCGGTCGGCGTGACGGTTCCATCGAGGTTCCAGTCGCTGGCGCAGGCCGTCTGTATCCGGCCCCTGATGGTGAGCAGCAGCGGCGCTGGATTGTCCGAGGCGCCGGGGATGTCCTCATCACTGAACCGGAGGGAGAGCACCTCGGTGAACTCGCCCGGCACGGCCGTGCTGATCGACACAAGGAAGACATGTTGGCCGCCGGGCTCGAGAGCCTGGAACGGCGTCAGGGTGGCGGTGATCGCCGGTGTGTCGGGCGCGGTGAGAACCTCGTCCAGGTCGAGCGCCGCCGTGAGCAACCCGGGCGACGCCACGTTGAAGATCGACACCGGGGCTTCAGGAGCAGCGGAGCCCAGGGTGACGGCGCCGAAGTCGACTTCGAGACTGGTCGTCGCCGCCTCGGCGGAGAATGAGGCACGGGCGTGTTCGGCGACTTCGACATGAATCTCAGACGAGACCACCTGCGTCACGGGGGCGCCCGGGCTGTCGGTCGTCACCGTGACGCTGCCGCTTCGTGGACCGGAGGCCTGAGTGTCGATGGGGCTCTGGACCCGGACCGGCGCGGAGGCCGCCGCGGCGACGCCGCTGATCGGGGGCGCCGCGAGACCCCCAGCGGCCTGGACCGTGAATGAGAGCAGATCCGCGCCGATCGGGATGCTCACGAGCGCCGAGTTGGTGATGGACACATCGAGCGAGAGAGGAGTTCCCCTGATGACCCTCGGCGCGGGCGTGGTCACCACCACGTTCATCCGTGCGGGAAGCTGGTAGTCGGCGACGACGGGGAGATGGTCGGACACGCGTTCCAGGGTCTGGAGGAGACCGGTGATGTCCGCCGGGGTGACACCGGGGAAGTACGGTTGCAGCCATGATGGGGCGGCGACGGAGAGGTTGGCGTTGTAGCTGTGCCCGGAGTTGCCAAGGGCGTGGTACGTGCCGGGGATGTAGGCAAAGCCGCGCCCGGAGAGGACCGGAGCGGTCGTCATCTGCCAATCGAACCGATCGTCAAGGCCGCCGCCGGTCTGGCCCGGGTAGTTCTGGTTCATGGAGACAACGGGCGACTGGGTGTGGACGTCAGCGAAAGCGGGGTTGCTGCCCCAGAGGCCGACGCGATTCAGGGGATCGAACGCCTGGCCGTCGCCGGGAGCGGTCAGCGTGGACCACATGGTCTCGTTGCTGCCGTAGATGTTGAAGTCACCCGAATAGATGATCCGGGCATTGGGGCCGAGCGCGGCCGCATCAGCCCGGACCATCTGCGCCTCGACGTTGCGGCGGATCGCGTCCGAGTCGCCGGCCTTGTAATGGTTTGAGTAGAGGTAGAAGTCCGCCGCGGAGGTGTAGCCAACCGGGCGGAGCCGGAAGCGCATGGGCTGGCGTGGGGCGCCGGAGCCGCTGGTCGTGCCGATGCGATTCTGGCCGATCAACTGGACCGTCTGCGTGTTGAAGATGATCGCCTGCGTGGTGTCGCCGGCGCCGGCCAGTGTGGAGCGGGCGTAGATGCCCGTTCCGTAGGCCGCGTCCAGGGTCGCGAGGATCGATTGCGTTACGGCGAGCGCGGCGTCCTGCTCCTGGAGGGAGAGGACATCGATCGGCCGGGCGATTCCCGAGCGGGTCTCGGTTCCGATCGCGGTCAGGACGTCCTGCATCCCGGCGCGGTTGGCGCCGCCGGTGTTGTACGACACGATGCGGAGCTGTGCGCAGGCGGTCGAGGCGAGGACCATGGCGGCGGCGCAGGCCGCGGTGCGTCGGGCGGCGGGGAGTTCATGTCGTGGGTTCGGCATCGGCGCTTCCCGGGGCGGGGGGGAGGGGGGCAAGCGGAAAAGGGGCTCTCCGCGCGAAGCGGAGAGCCCCCGGGGCAGAAACAAACAGGCGCGGGCCTCTTACGGACAGCCAAGGCCGCCTGGGGTGGTGCCGCCGACCCAGTTCTGAATAAACACGGCGATGTCGGACGGCTCGATGAGGCCGTTGCAGTCGACGTCGGCCTGGAGCGCGATGCTCGGGCCGGGGTTCGCGATCGCGTACGACCACGACTGGATGTACTGCGCGATGTCGGCGGGCTCGACCGTCCCGTTGCGATCCCAGTCGCCGACGCACTCGCTGCTGTCCGAGACGCCGTTCGCGCCGCCCGCCACGGGGAAGCCGTTCTGGGCGGGAGCGCTCTTGGTGAAGCAGTCGGGTCCGATCACCACGGACTCCTCGGTCACCTCCATGCGGAGGTAGGGGGCGAGGTAGACGCCGTTGAAGGTGAACTGGCCTTCGAGCCCGGCGCCGACGTTGGCGACGCCCTCGACGACGATGCGGAACGTGGCGCCGGAGTTGAGGGCGGAGATGATGATCTGCTTGCCGGTCGGATCGATCGTGGTGAGGTCCAGCGTGTGACGCTCGGCGCCGTTGCCCCAGTTGACGTCATAGAGCCCGGACCCGAGCAGGTACTTGGTGCCCAGCTGCGTGCCGCACTGGTCGGCGTCGAGCTGGCACACGATCGGGCTGCCGGGCTGGATGCTGGTGGTGGTGTCGGTCACGACGTAGAACATCAGCGTGCCCGTGGTGTACCAGCTGGACGGTGGGTACCCCTCGGTGAGGTCGATGCTCATGGCGGTGATGTCGCCGACGTTGCCCGAGAACGAGCGGGCAAACGAGTCGGCGTAGCCGTTGTTGCGGTAGTCCAGCACACCGAAGGAGCGGAACTGCCCCTGGCCGGGGCCCTCGATGTTGAAGTAGGACTTGCCGTTGGCGCCGGCGCGGGGGCCGCTGGCCAGCACCGTGGCGTTGTCGAAGCTGTAGCCGCCGATGATCTCGCCGGCTTGCGCGATACCGACAGCACTCGAACAGGCGAGCAGGAACGCGGTCAGGGAACGCTGCATGGGGTTTCCTCCAGAATATAAAGATCATGTCATCGTGGTGTATGGCACACGCCGCCGACCACATAACAAGTGACGTGATGAAATTAGACTGCACGCGGTGCAATCACAACTCTCCGGATGACAAGCTTGGATCAACGTTCCGTGAACGAGCCGCTACACAGAGCGGTCTCGGGCGGCGTCACGCAGGAATACAGGGGTTTCCGTGGGCACGAACCGGCAACATGGTGCGCCGACAGAGGAGTGATCTCTCTCGCTCCGGTGCGCGTGCGTGCGCTAAGAGTGCAAAGATTGCAAAGATCACTGCTGTGATCGTGTGCATTTCTTAACCGGATCGACGCGATCCAGACCTGCGAGAGTTCCGCCTGCGTCCCTAGACTCGAACGAGGCTGCGTGATTTGGGCGGCCGTGTGGAGGACGCATGAGACAACGAGGATTTACGCTGATCGAACTGCTGGTCGTCATCGCGATCATCGCGTTGCTCGTCGGCCTGCTGCTGCCGGCGCTCGCGGGCGCCCGCGAGGCCGGGCGCGCGGTGGTGTGCCAGGCGCACCAGCGCGGCGTCGTGCTCGCCATGGCGGGCTACGAGACCGACAACAAGGGCTTCCTGGTCGGACCGAACACCTCGGGATCGGATCTGCAGCAGAATCGTCCGTATGTCGAGGGATCGGACTCGCCGACCCAGGACTGGGACTTCGTGTCGCCGCTGCTGGGCGACAGCCTCAACCTGCCGCGTGAGCAGCTCCTGAAGTTCCAGGAGATCTGCATGACCAAGCTGCGGTGCCCGTCAAACAGAACGAGGTACCTCCGGCGGTTCGCCGGATCACCCCTGCCGATGGAGGCCCGCGGCGAGCAGCCCTTCACGCTGAGCTACCTCACGCCCGCGTACTTCCAGTTGTACCCGACCGGTGTTAGCACCGTGAACGGACGGTCCGTGGAGTCTGTGCCGTCAAACGAGCCGATCGCCCTGGACCGCGGGTACTCGCCGCGGATCGACCTGATCGGCGACAGCCCGTCGAGAAAGATCATGGCCTTCGAGGGGGCGAGGTACTTCGACCCGGCGTACAACGGCTTCGACTACACGACGAGCACGAACGGCACCGGGCTGGTCGGAACCCCGCAGGGCAACTTCCTCTCCCGCGGCAACGCGTTCATGGGCTCCGGGGAGAACTACATCCGGGAGTCGTGGCGCGGGTACAAGCCCAGCGAGGTGTGCAAGCAGATCTCGCTGAGGCACTCCGAGAAGATGAACGCCGGGATGTTCGACGGCCACGTCGAGGCGCTGGACAATGTCAAGAGCGCGAACCCGGCGCTGTACGCCCCGTCCCGCTCCAGGCTGGTGTCGCCGTTCCAGACGTGGTGGATGAACCTCGGGCCGGCCAACTCGCCGCTCAAGATTCCCAACGCGGTGATCCCCTAACTCAGAGCGGCGTCGTCGCGGGCGCCGGCTTCAGAACCGAGGCCCGGGCGCCGTTTGGCCCGGCCAGCCCCCCGGTCAACGTTCCCCCGCCTCAGGCGGCGGGGAACGGCCCGGGCGGTGATACCATGCGGACAGGCGCGGCTCCTGGGCACGACAACGGGCCACGCCGTGCTGTTGTGCCCGTCCGTCATCCACCCGCCCATCACCTGCCCGGGGATCTGGAAGCCAATGAGCTACGCCGTTCTCGCACGCCGGTACCGGTCGCAGTCGTTCGACGAACTGGTCGCCCAGGATCCGATCACGCGGACGCTGCGCAACGCGATCGAACAGAACCGCGTCGGCCACGCCTACCTCTTCTGCGGGACGCGCGGCGTCGGGAAGACCTCCACCGCCCGCCTCTTCGCCAAGGCCCTCAACGCTCCCGGCGACGAGCCCGCGGACGTTGCCGAGGCGATCATGCAGGGGCGCGATGTCGACGTGATCGAGATCGACGGGGCGAGCACCAACAAGGTGGACGACGTCCGCGAACTGATCGCCAACTGCGTCTACCGCCCGCTCCGCGGCCGTAAGAAGATCTACATCATCGACGAGGTCCACGCGATCTCGACCCAGGCGTTCCAGGCCCTGCTCAAGACCATGGAGGAGCCGCCGGAGCACGTCGTCTTCATCCTCTGCACCACCGAGTCGCACAAGGTTCCCGCGACGATCCAGTCCCGCTGCCAGCGGTTCGACTTCCGGCCGATCCCCACGGCCAAGATCGCCGAGCACCTGCGGCGCGTGCTGGCGGACGAGAAGATCAAGGCCGAGCCCGAGCTGGTGCACATGGTGGCGCGGCTGGGGAACGGCTCGATGCGCGACGCCCTGTCGCTGCTGGACCGGCTGCTCGCCGCGCACGATGCGGACACGAGCGGGGCGCTCTCCGTGGCGCTCCTGGAGAGCCTGCTGGGGATGCCCGACCGGGTCCTCGTCACGGGCCTGATCGACGCGCTTGCCGACGGCGACGCCGCGGCGGCGCTGACCAGGTCCGACGAACTGCTCAAGCGCGGCACGCCGATCGATCAGTTTCTCTCTACGCTCGCCGACCGGCTCCGCGATCTCATGGTCATGGCCGCCTGCGGCGCCAAGACCGACCTTGTGGAGATCTCCCCCGAGGCCCGCGCGGAGACCGCGGCCCAGGCCGCCCGGTTCGACCCCGCGGGGCTGGTGCACATGATCGCGCTGTGCGACTCGGTCGCCCGCGCCGTGAAGAACACGGCGGCGCCCCGCGCGGTGCTCGATGCGCTCATGGTGCGGCTGGCGATGACGGAGAAGCTGGCGGACGTCACGAGCCTCGTCTCGGGGCGCGGCGGCGCCGCCGGGATAAGTGCCCCCGCGGGCAACGGGAGCGCCGGGCCAAAAAAACGCTGAGGGGAGCGGACGAGGCGCCCCCGCCCGCACCCGCGGCGGAGGCCGCACCGCTCCCCGGGCCCAACCCGCCCGCATCGTCCGATCCGCCACGCGCCGCTCCGCCGGCACCGGGTCCGTCCGGGATTGTCCCGCCGTGGAGACTTGCGACCGTGCGCGTTGGCGGCATCACCGGCTCCCCCGCCGCGGCCGCGCCCACCTCACCACCGCCCCCGGCATCTGCACCGCCCGCGGCCCCCGCCCCCCCCCACTTCCATTCCGCATCAGCCGAGGCGGCCCCGGCCGGCGATGACGACAGGGAGCCAACCACCGCTGCGCGGCCGCCGTCAGACCCGATGACGAATCCGCTCGTCAAGAAGGCGGTGGAACTGCTGGGGGCGAAAGTGGTCGACGTCCGGCCGCGAGGGCCTCGCCAGGAGTAGCCGCTACCTCGTGCGACACGCCCCGGTATCGCAGGACGCTCCGCCGGTGACGCGACCGCCAAGCCGGTGCCGGTTCGCCGCGATTACGCGGTAGGAGGCGTCCGCGACCTGCCGCAGGCCGGGGATGTAGTACGCCATGGCAATGGGCCGCAGCAGCGGGCGGGTCGCCAGCATCCGCGACACCGCCTCAAACCCGGCGAAGACCCGACCATCTGGCCGCACCAATCGGATTGCGCGGCTGGCCTCATCGAACGAGACCTGCGGGAACCGGGCCATCACCTTCGGGTCGTTGGAATCGAGGGCCACGACCGAGCCCGGTCGAGCGAGGCGCAGCAGCCGACGCGTGCTGGCGACGCAGAAGCGGCACTGCCCGTCGAACAGCAGCGCTGATGGCGCGGGGACGAGGGCCATGAGCCATCGTAGTCGGTGGGCGCCGCACGCGGGCCCGTTGGTGGTAGGATCCGCACTCGCTCCGGCCGTACCGACCCCGTGCTCCCGCGACACTCCGTGGCGGAGCCGGCGCCGGGCTCGCCGGACGCTTCGAGGAGCACACGCCCATGTCCAGCCGATTCGGGATGATCACGATCGTTGGTGCGATGGCAGTGGTATCCGCCGCGATGCCCGGGTGCAAGAGCCCCGACAAGGGAGCGAGCGGCGCCACGCTGCCCGGTGTCAAAGTGAACCCTGCAAACGTGCAGGCGATCGCGATGTCGCCGACGCCGCCCGCCAACGCCACGCAGACGACCTCGATCGGCGAGGGCGCGACCACGATGTGGACCGCGGATTCGCCGACCGACACAGACACCTCATGGGTCGCCGAGATCGACATCGACGGGGACGGAGTCGTCGAGGAAACGTCGCTCCTCTGGGACGACGAGAACAAGATCCTTTTCGCCTATGCCAGCACCGACGTCCCCTGCGCCCAAGGCGGCATGGCGATGGCCTCGCTCCTGATCGGCGTGAACGGCAAGGACAACCCGCGCGGCAGGGCGCCCGGATCGGGCTTCTATGCCGTGTTCCTCGACGCGAGCGAATGCGGCGCCGCACTCGCGGGTCTGTATGGCGCCAGGTTTGATGCGAGCGGCGTCATCATCGCCGAGGGCGCGGTCGTCATCGATCAGACGGCCGACGATGTGACCATCGTCGCGGTGGGCATGCGTCAGGCCGGGAACTAATCCAAAGAAGCCGCGCCATCGGGCGCTCCCGCACCCCCAGAACGCGTTCGGGAGCGCCCCGCGGGTCCGCATCGAGTCACTGAGCACTTATACTCGCTCCATGAAGGCCCTCGAGTCCTACACGATCCAGGAGTTCCTCGATGCCGTGTCGGCCAGGACCCCGACACCCGGCGGCGGTGCCGTCGCCTCGGCCGTGGGCGCCCTCGGGGCGTCGCTCGCGGGGATGGTGGTCGCGTATTCGGTAGGCAAGAAATCACTCGAAGCCGGACGCAGCGAGCTGGAAAAGGCTGTGCTGGCTCTCACACGGGCACGCGCCGTGCTGGCGGAACTGGCCCGCGAGGACGCGGCGGCGTACGAAGCCGTCAACACGCTGATGCGGCTCCCCGAGACCGATGAGCGCCGCGCGAGGGAGTGGGCGAGCGCGGCCTCGCTTGCCGTGGAGGTGCCCCGGAGCGTCGCCGGGGCGTGCTGCGATCTGCTGCGGCTCTTCGAGCACCTCGCGCCGATCACCAACCCGCAGCTGCGGTCCGACCTCGCGATCGCGGCGGTGCTCGCCGAGGCGGCGGCACGCTCGGCGTGGTGGAACGTGGCGGTCAACCTCCCGCTGCTCGCGGATGAAGCAGAGCGCGGGCGGCTCCGGTCCGGGATGCTGGAGATGCTCGCCTCGGCGCGGGAGCGCCTGGCGAAGATCGAGCGAGCCTGCGGCGGCTAAGGCCTACTTCTTCGCCGGCAGCAGCGGGTGGCGGAGAACCGCCATCGCGGGGATCGGCGGGTAACGCAGGCGGTAGCGAAACAGATGGAAGTCGCCAAGGTTGTGCCCCAGCCGCGACGCGACATTCGCGGCCAGTTCGTGGTACCTCGGCACGTCTGGCGAGGGTGTCTCCGGCTGCATCAGGCCCAGGTCGACGATGTCGGTCGGCACCGGCAGGATCGCGGCCTCCGAGCCCGGATCCGGGTACTGCGGACCGCCCGGGAACTGGCTGTAGACATGCACGCTCGGATTAAGCGCAAACCCCAGATCGCGGTGCACGAACAGATCCAGCGAGAGCGATTCGACCGGGGTGCACAGGTTCGTACCGTGATCGCCGGGTTCGCCAGGGGAGGCCTCGTACATGGAAACCGAGCCGCGGTCGATCCACCCGCTGAAGACCGTCGCCGCCGCGGTATACCCGACGGGCCCTTCCGAGAGCATGTACCGCATCACACCCGGTGGATACTCGACCACGCGGAGTTCCGGAAGCGGCGCGGTGCAGTAGTCGTGCAGGAGCGGCGCCTCGAAGCCCGTGACCCGCGGGTCGATCGGCTCCTCGTGGCTGGCGTGCCCGTTCTGCGTGCCGATCTCCCCCCCCCAGTCCTTGCGCGACGCGATCGCCCACGGAACATCGGGCCGCAGCCGGCAGAAATCGATGAGCCCGACGCACACGGCGAGATCGAGTTTGCCCGCCTCTTTGCTCGGCGCCATGAAACTCAGCCCGATCTGCGATGCCGCACGCACGCCAAGCAAGGCACTATTGGCCTGGAACCCGTTGCGGCGGAAGGTCTCCAGCCTCTTGTGCGCCGATTTCCGCGCCCCCACGCTGACCATCATCTCCAGCGTCTCGCGGTCCCGGGTGTGGGTCTCGATGAACCGCTCGAACTCTTCCTGCGCCCGCCAGAGCGATTCGACCCGCTCCGCCGTGGCGCCGTGCTTGGCCATCGCCGAAGCGAAAATCCGCAGACCCGCGCGGCTGGGAAGGTGCTGCAGCGACTCCCACGGATCTTCCTCACGCACAGCCCGTGCAATCCGCCACGTCAGCGTCTTGTCCAGGCCAAAGCGTCGCGAGACGTCCTGCGGCTCATCAGGGTTTGCTCCGACCGAGGTCAGAAGCTCAACCAGTGCCCGGCGCAGACGGTGGACCGCCAGCTTGCCGTCGTTCAGTATCGGTTTGGGTTCAAGGGTTGTCACTGGATACTTGGGGGGAGTAATCGGCGCGTCATGGTGCTTGGCGTCACCGTACAGGGGTTTCAGCAACGGAACACCGGGAGTGTACGCCAAGACGAGCCGCCGCCCAATGTCAAAAGAAAATTCTCCTGAGAAAACTGGAAAGAAACCTTGCGAGGATCCTTTGCGAAGGTACAGTTGCCCCGTTGCGGTGTCCGTGTGACCGCGGGAGCGGAAGGAGCTCGGCATGACTTCGAGGCGTTCTCGAGAGTTTGACCGGAGCGGATTGCGGAACAGCCGCGTACTCAGGAGAGAGACGATGACGAAGACTGCAGCACTGATGATGGTCGCGGCGGTGGGGTTGGCGAGCGTGGCGAACGCCGACGTCCTCTGGGACCAGCAGCCGGCTTACGACAACTTCAACCTGCCCGGCTTTATCGATACCGCGGGCACCGCGAGCCAGTTCGGCGGCTCGTACGCCAACTTCGTGGTGAGCGACGTCACGGTCCCGGCGGGCGGCTGGACGGTGCAGAGCGTGTCCACCTACTTCAGCGACCTCTCGTTCCAGGGCACGATCAGCACCGCCGTCCTGAACATCTTCCCCAAGTCCGGCGCCCTGCCGGTCGCGGGCAACGACCCCCGCCTGTCGCCCCTGGGCGGCGGCATCTCCGTCCCGGTGGGTGATGTGCGGACAACCGGGGGCGCCACGGTGCAGCCGGTCATGATCCTGACGGCCTCGGGCCTGAACATCAACCTCGCCGCCGGCGAGTACTGGATCGGCCTGACCCCCACGCTCACGGGCGGGTTCTTCGGGGTCGACGGCCACTGGCCGACCGAGCCCACGATCGGCGCCGCCTCGGCGAGCCGGTACTACGACAGCCAGTTCGGCGCGAGCCCGTGGACGAACGACAACCCCGGCGTTGACGCCGCGATCACCGTGACCGGCGTCGTCCCGGCCCCGGGCGCCGTGGCGCTCCTGGGTCTGGGCGGGCTGGTCGCGACGCGTCGCCGCCGCACCAACTGAGTTCTCACGACGTACCTCCGGGGGCTCCGCGGAAGCGCGGGGCCCTCGCTTCCCCAGGTCAACATCCTCAGACACCGATCTCACGGAGGCTTCTAGATGGCGAATCAACGCGTGTTGCGCTTCGTAACGCCCATGGTGTGCGCGGGCATCGCTTCTCTTGCGGCTGCGCAGCAGCCGAAGATGATCATCACCGGCATCAACAACGACATGGCGGCGACGGGCAACGGCGTTTCGGGCCTGGTCAACGTCGGACTCACCGGCGCCAACTCCAACTACTCGACCGTCCCGATCATCTGGTCGCGCGGCTCGGGGTACACGATGATCCCCGGCACGGCGCACCCGGGCGGCACGACCGTCTCGTGCTCCGCGGACATGGGCGCCCTGGCCATGGGCTCGCCCAACACCGCCAACTGGGGTTCGCTGAACTGCTTCAAGGGCTACGACTCGAGCGGCAACCTTCTCCCGCAAACCCAGCCGTGCTACATCCCCGCGATCAGCCACCGCTGGACGCAGGCTGGCGGATGGGTCAGCACCGGCTCGCTCCCCCGCTTCCCGGACCCGGTGACGGGCCGCATGATCGGCGGCACCCGCTGCGACGGGGACATCAACCTTCCCAAGGACATCTCCGGCAACGGCCGGTACGTGCTGGCCAACGCGTGGTCCGCCGTGGCGACCAACAGCTCCGGCGGCGTCGCGACCGGACTCTGCGGCAACTTCTTCCCCTTCCGCTACGACTCGGTGACGGGCGCCGTCGAGCAGCTCCCGGTGCAGCCGGGGACGAAGACCTCGCGCGCCGATTACATCAACTTCGACGGCAGTGTTATGACCGGCTACGACCTCGGCCAGACCGACTACGACGCCAACGACGACGGCATCCCCGACTCGATCGAGATCGGCCGCCGCCTCTGCGTCTGGCGCAACGGCGTGCAGACCCTGCTCGACACGACCTTCGGCGCCAAGGACAACGCGGCAATCAACGGGCCCGGGACGATCCTCGCCTCCGGCGCGACCTCGCTCTACGTCCGCCAGCACTTCCCCGGGCAATCCGGCGTCAAGCTCGTCCGCTGGACCTGGAACGGCAGCGCCTACATCCCCGAGAACCTCGGCCGCCCCGCGGACTATGTGGACCCCAACATCGGGACCCAGATCCCCTTCAGCGACCTGTGGGTCACCGGCGTCAGCGACGACGGCAACACCATCATCGGGTCAGCCCAGTACGGCGACCCGCCACCCGCGACCACCGGCCTCCGCCGGCCCTTCATCTGGCGTCCGTCGATCAACGGCGGCGTCCCGATGGACCTGCAGGCCTACATCGCCTCGATCGACAACCAGGCGTCGCCCATCTTCGTCCCCGGCCTGAGCCCCACCTACGCCTCGTCGCTCAGCGCCGACGGCAACGCCGTGCTCGTCACGCTCTTCGACGGCCGCAGCACCTGCGCCCCGCCGGTGCGCAGCCACCAGACCGGCAACGCGGGCATCATCTATCTCGACGGCAGCGGCATCGCCTGCGACCCGCCGCGCATCGGGATGGGCCCCGAGAGCTGGGCGGACACCTCCGGTCTCCGCTACGGCGTCTCCCTCAACGTGGTCGCCTCCGGCTCCTGGCCCCTCGAGTACCGCTGGCAGCGTGAAGACCCCCAGAACCCCGGCACCTGGAACGACCTCGACGAGTCCTGCCTGAACTTCAACGAGTTCGTCGAGTGGGAATACGAGGGCGTGTACAAGAACCAGCTCCGCATCGGCCCCGGCAACTTCGGAGGCAACCGCGCCGGCAACTACCGCGTGGTCGTCTCCAACTCCTGCGGCAGCGTCGCGAGCGCCCCGGCCACCGTCACCTTCGTCACCGGCGCCTGCTGCCTCAGCGGGGGGTGCTTCATCGACTACAGCTTCAAGTGCGTGACCGAGTACGGCGGCACGTACATGGGCGACAACTCCACCTGCGAGTCCGCCGTCTGCTTCCCGGTTCCCGCGGACTGCTTCAGGAAGGTCGCCGCTCCGCAGAACGGCGTGAACATCGCCGGCGGCAGCGACGGTATCGCCGATGAGACGCAGTGCGTCGGCGACTGGGACCGCAACGGCGTCGTCGAGCCGTCCGACATCGCGCAGTTCATCCAGGCCTGGTCCTACGCCGTGGCCAACCCCGGCACGCCCGGCGTCAGTCTCTACGCCGATGTCGACTGCAACCAGGTGGTCGAGCCCTCGGACATCGCCGTGTTCATCCAGCGCTGGGTGGGCGGCACCACGCCGGGCAACCTCGGCTGCAACTGATTCAACTGATCGGAGTCGGCCTGCCTTTGGGGGCATGTCCGACGCCATCCTGGGGCGATCCGCTCTACCTCCGCGGATCGCCCCTTTTTCATGCGCCGGTCGGACCCTGGACGGTTTCCCGCAGGTGCGTGCGGCCACATTCCACCCGGCATGCCGTCCCTACACTCGCCCGTGAACCCCGCCCTTTCCCGGACCGACCGGCTCACGATCATCCTCGAGATGCTCCGCGCCGTCAGCCGTCAGACCGATCCCAACCTCGCCTCGTTCGAGTTCTCCTCCCGCTACTGGCGCCTCAGGCACTTTGATTTCTTCCTCTCCCTTTCAACCCGCGGCCTCGACAAAGGCCAATACAAGATCACGCGCCGCCGCTCGGTCCAGCAGATCCTCGCCGACATCGATCGCGGCGGCCCCGCCCAGAACCCCTGGGCCGAGTGGTCGAGCAACCCCGTGCTCACCGGCGGCTTCCTCGGCGAGATCATCGCCAAGGCCGAGCCGCAGTTGTTCCGCAACCTCCGGCTCACCAACGACCCGGTCGTCGGCGACCTGCTCGCCGAGATGGGATCGTGCATCGCCGTCCCGCTCTACGACTCCGGCGAGCCCCTCAACTGGGCGCTCACCTTCCGGCGCGAGCCCGACGGCCTGGACGAGGAGGACCTCGAGGAATCGCTCATGGTCGGCAACCTCGTCGGCACCTCCACCCGCAACCTCGTCGCCGCGAACGAGGTGCGCCGCCTGAACGCGACCCTGCGGGCCCAGTTCGACGAGGTCGCGCGCGTGCAGCAGTCCCTCCTGCCGGCCGCCCACCCGGAGATCCCCGGCCTGAAGCTCGCCACCAGCTACCTCCCCTCCGATGTGGCCGGCGGCGACTACTACGACTTCTTCGAACTCCCCGGCGGCCGCTGGGGGATCCTCATCGCCGATGCCTCCGGGCACGGCGTCGGCGCCGCCACCGTGATGGCCATGCTCCACGCCATCCTCCACGCCTACGACGGACTCGCGCACGGGCCCGCCGCGGTCATGCAGTACGCCAACAAGCGGCTCACCGCCGCCCGCATGGACGGCGCGTTCGTCACCGGCGTCTTCGCCACCTACGACCCCGCCACCCACCGGCTGTCGTACGCCCGCGCCGGCCACCCGGCGCCGCTGGTCAAGGACGGCCGCTCGGGCGCCGTCTACCCGCTGGAAGGGGCCGCGACGCTGCCCATGGGCATCACCGACGACTACGACGTCGCTGAAGCCTCCGTCACCCTCCGCCCGGGGGACACCGTGGTCATGTACACCGACGGCATCACCGAGGCCTTCGCGCCGGGGACCAAGTCGATGTTCGGCACCGCCGGAATGATCGACGCCATGC
Source organism: Phycisphaeraceae bacterium (assembly GCA_019636655.1). Taxonomy (NCBI): domain Bacteria; kingdom Pseudomonadati; phylum Planctomycetota; class Phycisphaerae; order Phycisphaerales; family Phycisphaeraceae; species Phycisphaeraceae bacterium. The sequence goes on from JAHBXB010000002.1 coordinate 589,696, forward strand.
TCCACTGCTCCGGCGATCCGGACTGCATCGTGGACTCCATCCACTCGGCCCTGTACAAGTTCACCGGCGTGCGAACGCGGGCCGACGACCAGACGCTCGTGGCATTGCAGGTCAGCGCCCCGGCACGCGGCTGACGCGCCGCAACGGCACGAACCTACCCTTCCTCCAGATGAGCCCGCGCGACCCGACACCACCAGCCCGCCCGACCGAGTGGTTCGCCCAGCCCGATGGCCCCGAGCAGGGCAAGGGCCTCCGCTTCGGCTGCACCATGTGCGGCAACTGCTGCTCCGGCCCCGAGGGGTACGTGCTGCTCAGCCCCGCCGAGATCACCGCCCTCGCCGGCCGCCTCAAGATCTCCGAGACCGAGTTCCGCCGCGCCTACATGCAAACCACCTCCGAGGGCCCCTCGCTCAAGGAAGTGCCCGCCCCGGCGCCCGCCAAGGGTCTCGACTGCATCTTCCTCGACCGCGCGAAGTTCCCCGGCAAGGCGGTCTGCGGCGTCTACGAAGACCGCCCCACCCAGTGCCGCACGTGGCCCTTCTGGCCCAGCGTGGTCAAGACGCGCCAGACCTGGGAACGCGCGAAGCGCACCTGCCCGGGCATCGACTCGGGCCGGCTCGTGCCCGTCCAGCAGGTGCGCATCCAGCGCGACGCCTTCGAGATCTAGACCGCCCATGACCACCAGCGACGCCCACAACAAGAGCGACCTCGTCGCCGCGTGGCGCCACGCCGCGGCCCGCGCCGAGGTCTGCGAGGGGCTGCTGGGCATCTACGCCGATGTCGCCGCGGCGATTAGCGAGCGCGAGCCTGTCTGCCGCGTCTCGGGCCGGTGCTGCAACTTCGAGCGCTTCGGCCACCGCCTCTACGCCACCGGGCTCGAGACGGCGTACACCCTCTCGCGCGTGGACCGCACCGATTGGGGACGCGCTCCCTGCGGTTCTTCCCCCTCCTCCGGACGGGTCATCACGCTGGAGCAGGTGGGCGCGGCGCGCGTAGCGGGCGGCTGCCCGTTCCAGACCGGCACGCTCTGCGGCGTCCACCAGATCCGCCCCCTGGGCTGCCGCGTCTACTTCTGCGACCCCACGGCCCAGGAGTGGCAGCAGGACCTGTACGAACACCAGATGACGTCGCTCCGCGCCCTCCACGACCGCTTCGGCATCGAGTACCGCTACGGCGAGTGGCGCGAGATGCTCGAGGCCTTCGCCTGATCATCGATCACCGCGGCGACACCCGCGTGAAGACGTACGCCCCCGCGGTCGCGCCCCACACCTGCCGGCCCGAGGCGTCAAACCCGCGGTCCCACGAGACGATCTCGCCCGGCGTGACCCGGATCTGCGTCGTGGCGTACGCCGAACCGCCGATCGAACTCGCGCACCCGGTCCCAGTCGTCCCCCCCTCGAACGCCCCGTCCCCCGCGCGGCTCAGGACGACCGAGCACCCCGGGCTCAGCGTGAGGTCCGTCGGCGCCAGCGCATCGAGCGGAGTCGGCTCATCCCACGCGCCCGCAAAGGCGAACGCCGGCTCGGGGAGCGTGTAGACGTCGCATCGGATCTCGCCCGATCGCAGCGCCGTCAGGTGGTGCACGCGCTGGCGGTAGGGCTGCTGCTGCATGTCGGCCATCGACTGCTCGACGTACAGCCAGACCCCGCCGCTGCCGCTTGCCTGCGGGTTGTCTCCCCAGATCGGAACGATGTGCAGCACCACCGGCTTGTAGTTCGCCGGGTCCTCCTGGGCCTGCCTGGCGTTGGAGAACCCGCCGGTCATCCATGTGGCGAGGGCCTCCAGCCCCGGCCCCGAGCGCGCCGCGTTGTTCGACGAGCACGCCCCGAGCGCCAGCGCGCCCAGCAGCAGGCCCAACAACATCATCACGCGTCCGGTTCGTGCGGTGGTCATCATGCCCGCAGTCTCCCCGATCGCGTCCGCCCGGGCAAGCCGCGGGCTCCGTGCGTCCGTGCAGAAAAACGCCCGCACCGATCCGGCGCGGGCGTTGAGGGTGTTCGGCGAATCGAGGCCGGACCTAGGCCACAGCATCCCCGAGCTGCTCCAGCCGCACGATCGTGCCGCCCGGAACGCCCATCGTCGCGAAGCCGCCGCTGGGCTGCAGGCCGCCCAGGGTCAGGTCGAAGTGCCGCATCTGCACGACCACCGGCAGGTTCGCGGTCACCTCGATGCTGTAGTAGAACCGGCCGTTGTTGATCCCCTGGTCCAGCACGGCCTGGATCGAGTTCATCACGTAGTCGTACCGCCGGCCGCCGTTCACGACCACCGGGTCCAGGTTGAGCACGAAGCCGTCGCTGTACCGCAGGGCCAGGTTGACGGTGACGGGCGTATTGGCGCCCGTGAAGAACACGCTGTTGGGGTTGTACACCGAGATCGTCTCGAACAGGTCTCGCCCGGCGCGGGGGTCAGTCCCCGTGCCGTCCATGAACCCCTCGCCGAAGGCCCACGACGTCGCCGCGATCGGCGAGATCGGGTTGGACGCCGCGTCCACGTTCGTCGGAACCGTCGGGAAGAACTGCGTGTGCACCCAGCCGCCGTAGACCTTCGCCGACCCGGCACTGTACCGCACCGTGTACGCGCCGCGGTTGGCCAGGATCGGCGACTGCACGCCGAAGTTGTACGACCCGCGGCTCTGCGGCTGCACGATCACCGCCGCGGGGATCTGCAGATCGGCCTGCCCCGCCTCGCTGAACGTCAGGTTCAGGTTGATCACCGCGGAGGTGGTCCCGGGGTTGAAGAACGACACGATGTCTGTCGTGCTCGTCCCCACGTTGCCGTAGGGGATGATCCCGAAACTCGACCCCGCGCCGTCGAGCCCGATCTGCGTGAACCCCTGCGGGTCCACCGGCGAGCGGGAATCAAACTGCGTCAGCGCCGCGACCAGCGGCTGGTTGGAGACGACCTGGATCGCGAACGGCGTGTTGTTCGCGATCTGCGCGATCTCCGTCAGCGACAGCCCGCCGCGCCGGAAGTGGTCCGTGTCCACGTTCAGCGTGAACGACGAGAGGTTCTGGAAATAGAAGCTCACCTGGATCGAGGCGGTCTTGTCCGTCGGGTTCTGCCACACCAGGAATGAGTTCACGCCCGCGTTGCCGATGACCTTGAGCGCATCCGCGAAGCCCCACGTCGTCGACGACACGCGGGAGAACGACTCGCCCGTCGCCGTGCCGAAGTCGTAGTGCGAGATCGTCCCCACCAGCGGGTTGGTCCCGTTGATCTCGATCGAGTACGGGATCCCCTGCGGCACCAGGTCGTCCAGCGACGGCGCCCCGTTGGTGCCAAAGTGCGAGATCGTGATCCCGCCGCGGGAGTTGGGCGCGATCGAGCCCGTGTAGATCACCTTGTCGCGGAACCACTTGGTCAGCGACGGGTTGACGCCGATGTTCCCCGGCGTCAGCCCGGAGGAGTCAAGGACGAAGAACGCGTCCGCGTTCGCCAGCGTTCCCACCAGCGTGATCACGTAGTTCCCCGCCTGCCCCGTCACCTGCACGTTCGCCGGGCCGACCCCGCTCAGCGCGCCCAGCGCCGTCTGCAGCTCCGCCGGCGTCGTGTTCACGCTCAGCAGCGCCGTCTGCGCCGACGCCGTCGGGTTGAAGTACACCAGCCGGAACTGCCCCGTCCCGCCGCCCAGGTTCAGGAACTGCGAGTTGTTCGCCACCTCCGACCGGACGATCACCTGGTAGTCCGTCTGCGTCGAGTTCAGGTTGCCGATCGGCAGGAACTCGTTGATCGTGCTCCCGGCGAAGCCCTCCGGGTAGTACGACGTCTGCGAGTAGTACGACTGGATGTTCTTGCCCTTCACCACCTGCGCCGCCTCGACGTACACCAGCTCCTCGCGCGACACGCCGTCCGCCGGGTTGAAGCCGGGGCCGACCGGCGTCGTCGAGAAGTTCCCCGATTGCGGGCCCGTGAACCCCGGCAGCGCCGACAGGTTCTCCGTCTGCAGCCCCACGATCGAGAAGATCACGTTCCACGACGCGTCGTTCGCCACCCGCCCGAACACCGTAAACCCGCCCGAGTTGTTCGGGTTGTCCAGCGCCGCGTTGTCGTCCAGGTTGAAGTAGAACTGATCCGTCGCCGAGTTCGGATCGCTCGTCTTCGCCATCGCGATCGTCCGCTCGACATTCGGCCGCAGCGGGCTGAACTCGTTCACCACCGCCGTCTGCGTCGGGATCGTCCGCACGCCCTGCGTCTGGTTCTCGTAGCGGAACCCGCCGCCCTGCAGCACGAACGGCCGGTTCCGGTCGTCCTCGATGAACGCCAGCCGGTGGAACATCGCGTCACCGTAGTCGCCGCGCTGCACATACCCCAGGAAGTTCTGCACCGTCAGCGTCGGCAGCGGGGCCCCGTTCGGCGCCACCGAGTCGTACAGCTCGATGTACACATCCCCGTAGTTCGTGTCGAACAGCACCACCGTGTTGTTGATGCTCACCAGCTCCGCCGGCGTGGGGAACGGCGCCCCCGAGAACAGCGCCCGGGATTCCAGGTGCTCCAGCATCACGGCTTCACCGGCAGGACGGACCGAGGTCGCTTGGTGGCGGCGCTTCATCAGATGGATCTCCCGAGGTACCAGTGTGTTATGTATTGACCGCCCCCAGCGGCTTGTAGTTTATCCCACAATCCAGCCCGCTGCACGCCCGCCCCGCCGGTGACCCCAAGCCGCCTCGGAGCCTCCGCGCCCGCTACGATCGGTCACGTGACTCCCGCGACACGACAACTCACGCGTGGGGCGGTCGAGGTCCACGTCCCACCCCACGCTCTCGTCGCCCCGCGGCCGGCTCCCGACACCACCCGCCCCGGCCCCGCCGCCACCCGGATCGTTGCCGTCGTCCCCTGCTACAACCGCCCGGACGACCTCGCCCTGCTCCTGCGCGACCTCGCGGCCTCCCGCCACACCGGGATCGACCTCTCCGTCCTCGTCGTCGACAACGCCTCCGACCGCGCCCTGGCCGACACACCCACCCCCCCCTCCCTCGCCGTCCGGACCCTCCGGCTTGACTCCAACACCGGCGGCAGCGGCGGCTTCAACGCCGGCATCGCCCGCGCCCTCGCCGATGGCGCCGCCTCCAACTCACTCCCCGACTTCCTCTGGCTCGTCGACAGCGACGCCCGGGTCCAGCCCGACACCCTCCGTCACCTTGCGACCCCCATGCTCGCCGACCCCGCCATCGCCGCCGCCGGCGCCGCCATCGCCGACCCGCGCACCGGCGAGGTCTTCGAACTCGGCGGCCGCGTCAACCGCCGCAACGGCAAGTTCGAGCCCGTCTGCCGCGGCCGCGCCGGCGCACCGGCCCTTGTCGAGTGCGACTACGTCGCCGCCTGCTGCGCCCTGGTCCGCACCAGCGCCGTCCTCCAGGCCGGCCTCATGCCCGACGTCTTCCTCAACGCCGACGACGTCGAATGGTTCATCCGCCTCGCCCGCGCCACAGGCGGACGAATCGTCGCCGTCCGCGACGCCCTCGCCGCCCATCCCACCTTCGACCGCTTCCCCACCTGGGCCCGCTACTACATCGCCCGCAACGCCTTCGGCCCGATCCAGTCTCTCCGCCTCGGCCCCCTCGCCCGCGCCCGCCGCGCCCTGCGCGAAGTCGCCCGCAGCGCCGGCCAGCGCCTCATGGGCCGGAGCGACCTCGCCGAACTGCACCTCCGCGGCCTCGCCGATGCCGGCCTCACCGGCCCGGCCCGCGAACCGCTCGAGTTCGAGGCCTTCCACCCCTTCCGCCTCCTCGCCGCCCACGCCGAGAGCCTCCGAATCCCCCGCCGCGCCCAGGTCCGCGTCGCCGTGGAGCCCCACCTCGGCGTTCCCTCCGCGGTCCGTGACGAAATCCTCGCCCAGGTCGCCCTCCTCGCCCGCGACGGCCGAACGGTTTCCCCCGTCCGCGCCCGACCGCTCTGGCTCCGCCTGCTCATCGGCCCCGGCGCCCACGTCGCCATCACCCCGGCCCGCGGCCGGCCACGCTCCTGGCTCACCGGCCGCGGCGTCATCGCCGTCACCCCCCAGGGCTTCGTCGCCGTCCGAGTCCCGCCGGTTCGAACCTCTCTCGCCGCCGCGCGCGTCGTCCTCCGCGGCCTGGCCCACACCACTCGCCTCACCCGGCGCGAGCCCGACCCCGTCGCCGCCCCCATCCCCCCGCTCACCGGCCTCCCGCGCCCCTCGCTCGGCGTCGTCGTCGTCTCCTACAAGCGGGCCGCCGCGGTCGTGCGCACCCTCGAGACCCTCACCGGCCCGTGCGGCCTCGATCCCGCCTGCCTTATCGTCGTCGACAACGCCTCCGCCGACGGCACCGCCGACGCCGTCCGCGCCGGTCACCCCGGCGTCGAGATCATCGAACTCGCCCACAACACCGGCGTCGAGGCCTTCAACACCGGCGCCGCCGCGCTCCTCGCCCGGGAGAAGGCCCCCGCGGCGATCCTGGTCCTCGACGACGACGCCGCGCCCGATCCCGCCGCCCTCGCCGCGGCGCTCGACCTCATGGCCGCCCGCCCCGATGTCGCCGCCGTCGCCCTTCACCCCAAGCACCCCAAGACCGGCCAGAGCGAGTGGCGCTTCGGCGTCAACGCCCAGCCGCAGGACCGCTGGCCCGTCATGGGCTGCGGCAACCTCGTCCGCTCCGCCGCCTGGCAGCGCGTCGGCGGCTACGAGCCATCCCTTTTCCTCTACCGCAACGACACCGATCTCGCCCTCAAACTCCTCGGCGCCGGCCTCCTCGTCCACTTCAACCCCCAGTGGGTCGTCTGGCACGACAGCCAGGCCACCCGCCGCAAGAGCCCCCGCTGGCACCAACTCGCCACCCGGAACTGGATCTGGGTCGCTCGCCGGCACGCCCGCGGCGGTCCCCGCCTCGCCGCGATCACCCTCGGCTGGCTCTGGGCCCACGCCCTGGCCGGCCTGAGCCCGTCGCGCCACTGGGCCACCCTGAAGGGTTTGATCCACGGGCTGGCCACGCCGCCGCGCCCCGCCGAGATCGCCGACAACGGTCGCGGCCTCGCCGCCCTCCTCCGGATGCAACTCCGCTCCCGGTCCGGAGCCCAGCCGGGCGAAACCACACGGCCAGCGCAGTAGCGTCGCCGCCATCTCGGCCCCCAATCGCACGCCCGCCGACCCGCGCATTGACCGAAGATCGCCGCCAAATCAGCGCGATGGGCGACCCCACGCCCCGCCGGTGGTACAAACCCCATAACCGCAACGTCCGAAAACCCCCGCAGACCACACCCCTCCCACCCGACCATCCCGAACACGCCGCACACCTTGCCTTGATTCAACGTCTCCCCCGATCCGGTCGATTCAACTCCCTGTCGTGGGCCGGCATCACGGAGTGTCTTTGATGAACGCGACCAGCAGGGCTACGGGTCTCGGCGGCGTGGATTCCATCGGTCGGCTCGAGTCCCTCGAGCCGCGCGTCCTGCTCGCCGCGTTCACATGGACCGCCGAGGAGGTCTACCTCACCGAACTGGTCAACCGCGCCCGCGCCAACCCCATGGCCGAGGCCGCGCGCCTCGGCATCGACCTCACCGACGGCCTCACCGCCGCGGAACTCGCGCGTCTCGTCCCCAGCGAGCCCCTCGCGCTCGAGCCCTCCCTCACCATCGCCGCGCGCCTCCACTCACTCGACATGGCCGAGCGCGACTTCTTCGACCACGTCAACCCCGACGGCCTCAGCCCCACGCAGCGCGCCCAGGACCAGGGCTACGCCGGCACCGCCGGCGAGAACATCGCCGCCGGCTACGACACCATCGACGAGGTCCACAAGGCCTGGCTCGTCTCCATCGGCCACCGCAAGAACGTCCTCAGCCTCCACTCCAACTTCTCCTCCACCTTCCACTACGACGAGTTCGGCCCCGGCTTCGCCTTCACCGAGATCTCGCCGTTCTACGACTACTACTCCCAGGAGTTCGGTGTCCAGTCCGGCGCCCCGGACCGCTACATCCTCGGCGTGGTCTTCACCGACGCCGACTCCAACGGCTTCTACGGCGTCGGCGAGGGCGCCAACGACATCCGCATCGATGTCTTCAGCGCCGCCAACCAGTCCCTCGTCGGCTCCTACACCACCGACTACGCCGGCAACTACCAGATCGCCGTCCCCTCGGGCACCTACAGCGTCGTCTTCACCAACCTCTCCACCGGCAAGACGCTCACCCGCCAGACCGCCGTCTCCGACGTCAACGTCAAGCTCGATGCCCTGACCACCCAGATCATCACCTCCCCCGGCGGAAACCCCGCGCCCATCGACGACCACGCCAACGCCGGCGACTGGTCCGGCGCCACGCCCGTCTTCCTCCAGCCCGCCACCGGCGACGGCGCCGCCGGCGGCATCATCGACCCCGCCACCGACACCGATCTCTTCCGCTTCACCGTCTCCGCCACCGGCACGATGACCATCCGCGTCCTCACCCCCGGCAGTTCGCTGGTCGGGGCCGTCCGCCTCTTCGGCGAGAGCTTCAACCCCCTCGGCTCGGGCATCCCCAGCGGCGACGGCGGCGACTCGGTCCTCTCCATCTCCGTTGTCACGGGCCAGACCTACTACGTGCAGGTCGAATCCGGCGACGCGGCGAGCACCGGCGGCTTCACCCTCTCCATCGACGGCCCCGCGCTTCCCCCCTCCGGCGGCGGCGGCGGCACCGTCCCCGGCCTCCCCAACCCCTACATGGCCGGCACCGGCCAGAACATCTACGGCTCCGCCACCGCCTCCGGACGCCTCACCGTCCTCACCACCAACAACGCCGGGCGGCCCGTCGTCCTCCAGCGCGCCGAGGGCGGCGTCTGGGTCGCCGACGACCTGCTCCAACTCTCCGGCGGCCCCACCAGCGCCAGCGCCCCGCAGACCTGGACCGATCCCAAGGACGGCCTCACCTACGCCGCGGCCCGCTCCTCCCAGGGCCTCTTGCTCTTCATCAACCACGCCAACGGCTCGTGGGATGTCCGCAACCTCACCGCCGAGATCGCCGGCTCCACCGCCATCGTCTCTCAGCCCACCGTCTTCATCGAGACCGTCGGCACCGTCCACATCGCCGGCCTCAACGCCTCCGGCCATCTCGTTATGTACGAGCAGATCGCCGGCGCCGGTATCGCTGGTAAGTGGTCGTGGCGCTACGTCGATCTCACCACCCGCGACCTGAATCCCCAGGGCTTCACCACCCCCGCCTTCGCCGGCGACCTGATCTCCTACGTCACCTCGTGGAACGGCATGAACATCGCCGGCCTCGACTCCAACGGCGACATCCAGGTCGTCTGGATCGCGGGCGACATGACACAGTGGGCCGTCGACAACCTCAGCCAGATCACCGGCGCCCCGGCGCTCACCGGCAGCCTCACCTCGTTCCTCACCCCCTGGGGCGGCATCAACCTCGCCGGCGCGGATGCCCAAGGCAAACTCAGCATCACCTGGTGGCTCCCCGAGTTCCTCGGAGCCTGGCGGACCAACAACCTCACCGACGACGTCGGCGGCCCCGTTCTGAAAGCGACCTCCGCCGCCTCATACGTCACGCCCTGGGGCGGCCTGAACATCGCCGGCATCGACAACGACGGCCGCGTCGTCGTCTACTGGTGGGCCCCGGGCATGAAGGAACTCTTCGGCAGCGACTACTGGCGCGTCGACGTCCTCTCCGACACCGTCCCCGCCGGCACCGACCTCCCCACCAGCCGCCTCATCGGCGTGAGCTACAACGCCACGATCAACCTGCTAGGCGCAGGCGAAACCGGCGAGATCATCCGCTACTTCTGGCAGATCGGCGGCGTCTGGCAGGCCGAGAACGTCTCCGACCTCGTCGCCCCGGCGTGATCACGGCACCAGCCGCTTCGCCGCGTGCAGCAGCGCGCGGAACGGCGCCGACACCACCCGCGGCAGGCGATCCATCACCCCGTACACCGACCGCGAGAACCGCACCGCCGGCTTGGCCTCGTAATGAACCCGCAGCGCCTCGACCTGCGCCGCCGCCGCCTGCACCTCACCCGTAAGCCGGGCCACATCGTTCCACGCCTGGTTGCGCTCGCGGATCAGGTCGTCCTTCCAGGCCCGCAGGTCGCGGATGGGAATCGCCTCGAGGCTCTCGTCCAGCCAGTTCGCCTCCGACCGACGCAGCAGCACGTTGGACTGCACCATCACCTCGTCGGCATGCCGCAGGTAGAACTCCCGGTGGTTCGCCACCAGCCGTGCGAACAGGGCCCCGTGCTTCTTGCCGGACTCGACGATCATCGTCACCGGGCTGTGCCGGCGCCACACGAACAGCGGCTCGCGCACGCGGACCCCGCGCCAGCCGCGGGACGCAAACCGCAGCCACAGGTCCCAATCCTCGTACCCATCGCGC